>SLTJ01000024.1 GCA_004347685.1 Clostridia bacterium | reverse complement strand
AGCCGAGTCCAGTACTATTTTTCAAGCTGGCACAGGGTGGCTGAGTAGTTACAATACACATACACATTTACAGTTTTTACACCGACTTATAACAGAGCAAGTTTACTTCCACGGGTCTATGAAAGCCTTAAGGACCAGACCTTTCGCGATTTTGAATGGGTAATCGTAGACGATGGATCCGACGATGGTACTGAAGAACTTGTAAGAGTATGGCAAGAAGAAGGGTACATTTCCATTCGGTACATGTGGCAAGCCAACAGCGGCAAGCATGTTGCCATTAATCGGGGCGTTTCGTCAGCTAACGGTTATTTTTTTGTTGTGGTGGATTCCGACGATTGGTTATCTCATTCAGCCTTGGAAAGGCTGCTTTACCATTGGGAAACAATTCCTGAAGAAAACAAGGAGAATTTCGCAGGCGTGGTTGGGTTGTATGCGGACCCCTCCGGTAAGGTGATTGGTACGATATTCCCGCATAGTCCTTTGGACTCTGATGCTGTGGAGATAAGAACTCGATACCGCGTCATGGGTGATAACTTTGGAATGAATCGTACCGACATCTTGAAACAGTTTCCTTTTCCCGAGGATCTCGGGAAATTTGTCACAGAAGCCCTTGTTTGGAATAGGATTGCCAAGCGCTATAAACTCCGCTTCGTTAACGAGATAGTTGCATATAAACAGTACCAATCGACGGGCTTGACGGCCAGCAGCTTGTCCATACGGGCCAGGAGTCCGCGGGCAGCACGTCTTTATTATCAAGAATACGTTTCTATGGACAGAAGGCTGCCACTTGGTGTTATTCTCCGAAACTGCGCCAACTATGTGCGATTTTCCCTGCACGAGCGGATTGGGTGGCGAGAGCAGGTAAGTGCTATACCTTCCAAACTAGCTTGGACGGCGGCTTTCCCGATCGGGACTGCACTTTACTGGAGGGATAGAGCAGCACTTTGTAGGGAGGCACAAACGTGATAGCCTTTTTCCTCCCTTCCCTGCACGGCGGCGGGGCGGAGCGGGTGATGGTAAACCTATCCTGGGGTTTTGCTGAGCGGGGGTTAGAAGTGGACCTGGTTCTGGCTAAGGCCGAGGGGCCGTACATAACCCAGGTCCCCGCCGGGGTGCGGGTGGTGGACCTGCGCGCGCCCCGCGTTCTGGCCAGTCTGCCCGCCCTGGTGCGCTACCTCCGCCGGGAGCGGCCAGCAGCCATCCTATCCGCCCTTGATCATGCCAACATCGTAGCCATTTGGGCGCGTAGGCTTGCCAGGGTCCGGTGTCGCGCCGTGGTGAGTGTCCACAGCACCCTTTCCCGGGCAACAGATAATACCCCTACCGCGCGGGGGCGGTTAATGCCGCGCCTCGTCCGCCAGTTTTACCCCTGGGCCGACGCGGTGGTGGCTGTTTCCCGAGGCGTCGCCGAAGATTTGGTTAGGACCACGGGGATACTACAGGAAAGCATCAAGGTAATCTATAACCCGGTGGTAACCCCGGAACTTCTGGAAAAAGCCAGGGAGCCCCTTGATCACCCCTGGTTTGCACCCGGCCAGCCGCCCGTTATTCTTTCAGTTGGACGGCTTACGGCAGCTAAGGACTATCCCACCCTCATCCGGGCCTTTGCCCTAGTACGGGCGGAGCGCCCCGCCCGCCTTGTAATCCTGGGCGAGGGCGAGGAGCGGCCGCGATTGGAATCCCTGGTACGGGAACTGCACTTGGAAGCATACGTGGCCCTGCCAGGTTTTGTGGAAAACCCTTACGCCTATATGACCTGCGCTTCCGTTTTCGTGCTCTCCTCGGCGTGGGAGGGTCTTCCCACAGTGCTCATTGAGGCACTAGCCCTGGGAACCAGTGTGGTATCCACGGACTGCCCCAGCGGGCCACAGGAAATTTTGGAGGGGGGCAGATGGGGAAAGCTCGTCACACCTGGCAATCCGGAGGAGTTAGCCAGGGCCATTCTGGCAACCCTTGAGGAATCTAACGGCGCTTTCGGCAGGATTGAGCCTTTTACACTGGAGCATGCCACCACCCAATACCTTGCGCTCCTGGAGGGCTGATAGAGCTGAGTCAGATAGCTTTTTGGTCTGTCTGGGCGTTTGTATTCGTAGTACCATGGGAAAATGTTGTGGTCTTTTCAGGGTTGGGTACAGCCGCTCGGATGGTGGGGTTTTTAGCTGCATTGGTTGGACTGAACGCGGTATTTGTCTCAGGCCGGGTACGTGTGCATCCGCTCTTGGGTTGGGCGTTTGCTTTTGTCCTTTGGAGTTGGGCCAGCTTTTTCTGGAGCATAAAGCCCGAAGCCACGCTGATGCGAGCTTTTACCTACACCCAATTACTTCTTGCTACATGGCTCATTTACCATTTTTCGGTTCAGGAGGACAGACTTAAAACCCTGATGTGGGCATATATTCTGGGTACTTGGATTGCAGTTCTGGGAACATTTTGGGTATATGCGCAAGGTGCTGAGGTGGCCTATCGCCGCTTCGCCGCAGAAGGGTTTGATCCCAATGATCTAAGCTTCTACTTGAACCTTGCGATGGTAATGGCCTGGTACTTAGGTCTTCACAACAAGCGCTTTATGAAGCTCATTACCTGGGGCTTAATACCTTTTGCGAGTGCTGCTGTTTTACTGACCGCTTCGCGTGCCGGAGCCTTGGGGATGATACTGGCTCTCGTTTTTGTGCTTATTTCCCTCAACAGCCTCAGTTGGAAGTGGCGTGTTTTGGGCCTGGCACTGCTTCTTGGACTTGGTGGATACCTCCTCACTGCAATCGTGCCGGAATATAGTTTCGCACGGCTGCTTACCATTCCAGAGGAGTTGGCTTCGGGTACCCTCAACCAGCGTACCGTGATATGGGGCGCGGGTCTCCAGGTTTTTTCCAATCACCCATTGTTGGGTACTGGTGCAGGCTCTTTCCGCTTTGCGGTCGAACCGTATCTCGGTGTCAACACAGCTCCCCATAACGCGTTTTTAGCCGTGGCGGTTGAGGGCGGGATTATCGGGCTAGTGCTCTGGCTAGGGATGCTGGCGGCCGCTTTCGCCCCGATGTTATTTCGTAAAAACTCGGATCGCGTGGTCTGGACTTTCCTTCTTGGCGTTCTCCTCTTAGCCTTCCTGTCGCTCAACTTCGAGTGGCGCAAGGCAAGCTGGCTGACTATAGCCTTAGCAGCGGTGGCTTCTGCCCAGCAGCGGCTTGGTGAGCACGTTAAACGCTTCAAGAGGGTAGCAGCATGAGGACAATTTTCCTAACCACCGGCCTTGCCTACGGCGGCGCCGAAACGCAATTAGTAAACCTGGCTACTAGGCTGAAAAAGCGCGGGTGGGATGTACGGGTTATTTCTATGCTACCGCCTCAGGCTTTCACTGAGGAATTACAAGCGGCGGGCATCCCGCTGGCGACTCTCAATATGCGCCGGGGTGTGCCGGACCCGCGGGCAGTTTTCAAGTTAGTGGCTATTTTCCGCCAGTGGAGGCCTCGTATCCTTACAACCTTTATGTTCCATGCCAATCTGCTGGGGCGGATCGCTGGGCGTCTCGGCGGTGTTCCGATAATTGTGTCGTCCATCCGAAACGAGAACTTCGGTGGACCACGCCGTGACCAGGTGCTACGATTGACGGACTGGATGGGAGATGTCACTACTACCAACTCAAGGCTGGCGGCCGATAGCCTGGTGAAGCGCGGGGTGGTGCCTGCCGCCAGGATTCGGGTGATTCCAAATGGCCTTGTCTTAGACAAGTTTTTGCCCAATGGCTCAGATCGAACAAGCTTCCGTCAGCAACTAGGCATCGCGGAAGATGACTTTCTGTGGCTGTCTGTCGGGCGGCTGGAAGAGCAGAAGGATTACCCCACTCTATTACAGGCATTGCAAATTCTTGGGCACAAAGGTCAAAAGGCCCAGTTGCGGGTGGCGGGACAGGGCCCCCTGCTGGAAAACCTGCAACGGCAAGCCGCAGATCTTGGTATTTCCGACCGTGTTGTTTTCTTGGGCCTGCGCCGGGATATCCCTTTGCTTTTGAACGCCGCTGATGGGTTTGTCCTTTCCTCTGCCTGGGAAGGGTTGCCAAACGTTGTGATGGAGGCCATGGCTGCCGCCAAGCCTGTTGTAGCTACCAGCGTGGGGGGCGTACCGGAACTTGTTCAGGAGGGCGTCAGCGGCTATATGGTCCCCCCACGTAATGCCGAAGCCCTAGCAGCGGCGATGGGCAAAATGATGGCCATCCCCGAGGCCGAACGAAAGGTTATGGGCCAGGCCGGCCGGGCGCACATCGAGGCCAACTATAGCCTGGACCGGGTGGTGGACCGATGGGACGAGCTATATGAAAACCTGCTAAAACGAAAGGGGATTGAGGTGTAAAATGAGAAATAGACAACAAGATGAAGGAAATGGGGATTAAAGCCTGTAGAAGGTGACTATATGAAAGAACTGCTTGAAAAGCTATCATCATACAACATATTCAACTATCTACTTCCAGGAATTGTTTTTGTTGTTCTCGCAGAAGAATTTACAACTTTCCGTTTTGTGCAGCAAGATATCATCCTGGGGGTCTTTATGTACTATTTTATCGGCCTGGTTATCAGCAGGATAGGCTCCGTGGTCATCGAACCTATTCTAAAATGGAGCAGGTTTATTCATTTCGCCACCTATGCTGATTTTCTCTCGGCATCAAAAGAGGACAAATCACTTGAAGTACTTTCTGAGGCCAACAATATGTACCGAACGTTCTGCTCACTCTTTGTGATTCTTATATTCGTGAAGATATACGAGCGTCTTTTAATTATTGCCCCAATTATAAGGCAACTGGCAGCCGGGTTCTTGATATTGGGTTTGCTTACACTCTTCCTTTTCTCGTATCGTAAGCAAACTCAATACATAACCAAACGTATCCAAGGCATCAAGAAAGGAGATTGACATATGCCTGACTTTTTCGAGATTGATTTTTTGGATGTCGAGGCCAAGAAGAGCGGTGATGCAATAACTATTCGCTATTCACTTAATGGTGAAACTCGTATTCATGTAACTGACGGTGGATTTCAGGATACAGGTGACACAATTATTGAGCACATTAATAAGTACTACGATGCTCCGTCTTATATCGATGCAGTAGTTGTGACTCATCCGGATGGAGATCATACTGGGGGACTCAGAAAGCTTTTCGATGAGTATGAAATTGGCGAGCTCTGGATGCTTCGGCCCTGGCTATATGCGGACGAACTGATTGATAGATTTAGCCGATTCACTTCTGTGGACAATCTGATCAAGCGACTCAAAGAGCTCTATCCCAATCTTGCTGCTCTGGAAGAGTTGGCAGAAGAGCATGGCGTTCCCATCCGTGAGCCCTTTCAAGGAGCGCATATTGGGGATTTTATCGTCTTGGCCCCAACAAAGAATCGTTATCTTGAACTCATCGTTGAGTCCGATAAGACCCCCGAGTCTACGAAGTCGGAACTACTATCATTTAAACGTATGGTTGGTCAAGTTGTTGAAAAAGTTGTTGCATTCGTTCGGGCTGCATGGGGTGAAGAAACATTCCCGGAGGAAGATACGAGTGCGGAGAATAACATGAGTGTCATCCAATATGCCAACCTATGTGGGAAAAAAATCCTTCTGACTGGGGACGCTGGTCGTGTTGCCCTTGAAGAGGCAGCTGAATATGCACCGTATGTAGGGTTAGACATTCCCGCAATGGACTGCATTCAGGTGCCGCATCACGGCTCAAGACATAATGTCTCAACAGAAATCTTAGACCAATGGTTGGGCCAAAGGTTGAGCTCGCAGCCGGAAGGAGATGATTCAAGATTCACCGCAATAGTGAGCGCCGCGAAGGCTGACGAAGATCATCCCAGAAAGGCGGTTATCCGTGCGTTTATTCACAGAGGTGGCAAGGTCATCACCACGGAAGGGCGCAGCATACGCATTGGGCATAATGCACCAGAAAGAGAAGGATGGGTTCCCGCGGAAGCCGTTCCTTACCCAGAGGAAGAAGAAGAATTATAAACTGCACTTTGCAAGTGCTGTGCATTCTTTCGCTAGATACAAGGATAGAGGTTTCGATTATGCCTGCAATGGATTTTTGCAATACTATGGAATTTCCAATTGCAACATTCGGTATTTTTATCTTACAACAACCAGCTAGCGCTTTGGCAATTGAGCTAGAGGCTATACTGTTGATGAAGTAATTCGAAATGGATATCAATTTCTTAAAATGGTGCATACTGATGCACCATCTACTGAGAACGAAAGGAAAAAAGCTTTGGGAGAACTTGTCTTGTCAATTAGAAGGGACTTAATCGGCCGGAAGCCGGTGAAGCGGACTCAATTAACAGCAGACGACCTGCAAATTTTTCGACCTAATAGTCGAAAGAACTGGGGGTAAGAAGTGAATCACAAATCACGTAAAAAGGCCAGAGATAATATCTCCCACCGTAAGAGTAGCGGCCAAGTGCTCTTTATCGCTTCGGTATATACTCACCTGGCTGCCTTTCATATTCCTTTCATTAAACTGCTGCAGGAGAAAGGCTATGAGGTCCATGCAGCGGCTTCTTCTTCAGAGGGGCGCAGGGAGGACGTGGAGAGGGCGGGGGTGACATGCTGGGAGGCCCCCTTTGCCCGTTCGCCTTATAGCCCTGCCAATGTCCAGGCCTTCCGCCAGTTGAGGGCTTTGCTAAAGGAGCACCACTTCGACCTTATCCACGTCCATACTCCAGTGGCTGCCTTCATGGGGAGATTGTTGGCCAAGGCCACTCATCAGGGGATAGTTCTTTACACGGCGCATGGCTTTCATTTTTACCAGGGCGCGCCGAGGCGCAATTGGCTCATCTACCATACTGCGGAACGCGTTGCCGCTCGTTGGACTGACGGGCTTATCGTAATGAACGGCGAGGATTTTGAAAACGCCCAGCGGCTAGGTTTCAAGCCCGGGGAAAACCTATTTTTCGTGCACGGGGTAGGGGTAGATCTGGATCAATACTTTGCCCCGCCGATGGATGGGAGCAGCGTCCGTACCGCGTTGAGCATAGACCCCGGTGATGTGGTGGTCACCTGCGTGGCGGAGCTGAATGAAAATAAGAACCATGACTTTCTCCTTGACGCTTGGCGAGAGTTTACAAGGCGGTTCGATCGTGGTCACCTATTGTTGGTGGGTACGGGTGAAAAAATGGCTCCCCTGCAACAAAGGGTGGAGCAAGAGGGGATGTCGCGGGTGCGCTTCTTGGGCTACCGCCGGGACGTGCCGCAGATTCTTTGGGAAACGGATATTGCCACGCTGGTTCCCAAACGTGAAGGCCTACCTAAATGCATCATGGAGGCCATGGCCGCTGGGAAGCCGGTGGTGGCCAGCAACGTGCGTGGTAATCGCGACCTGGTGGAACACGGAAAAACGGGTTTGCTGGTGGAGTTGGGCGATGTGCCGGGGCTGGCTAAGGCCCTAGAAAGGCTTATTTCGGATCCTGAACTGCGGGTCGCCATGGGGGTGGCCGGGCGGGCGAAGATTCAGGACTACTCCTTAGAAAAAGTTCTGACTGAGATGGCCACTATCTACGACCGCTACCTGAAGCAAAGAGTGAGGCAGCATATCAACGATTAGCGAGGGAATGGTGTGGTATTGAACAGCTTAAGGTAACCGAAGCAGCTAAATGAGATTAACCACAAGAGGGGATAACATCCGTGAAGATTGACAAAAGGAGAGAATGGTGTTGCAGATTTTAGTAACTGGCGGGGCCGGGTTTATCGGGTCGCATGTGGTGGATGAGTGCCTGGCGGCGGGGCATGAAGTAGTGGCGGTAGACGATTTGTCCAGCGGCAAGCGGGAGAACCTGCCGCCGGGGGTGCCGCTCTACCAGGTGGACGTGGCGGACGCAGATGCGGTGCGGCAGGTTTTTGAGCTCGTGCGGCCGGAGCAGGTGGTGCACCAGGTGGCGCAGATCTCGGTCAGCCGTTCGGTGCGGGAGCCGGCCTTTGACGCGCGCACCAATGTGCTGGGGCTGTTGAACGTATTGGAGGCAGCGGTGCGGTACGGGACGCGCTCGTTTGTTTTTGCTTCATCCGGCGGGGTGCTCTATGGTGACGTGTATGAGCCGGCGGACGAGGAGCACCCGGCGGCGCCGGTCTCGCCCTACGGGATAGCCAAGCTCACCGGGGAGATGTACCTGCAGTTTTTCGTCCGGGAATACGGCCTGCGCTGTACCGCGCTGCGCTATGCCAATGTCTACGGCCCCCGGCAGGACCCCCACGGTGAGGCCGGGGTGGTGGCCATCTTCCTGCAACGGATGCTGCACGGTGAAGCGCCGGTGATTAACGGCGACGGCAAGTACATCCGGGATTACGTCTTCGTTGAGGACGTGGCCCGGGCGAACCTCTCGGTCCTGGCGGGGGAGGGGGAGGGTTTTCGCGCCTACAACGTGGGCACCGGCCGGGGTACGGACGTGAACGAACTGGAGGCTGGCTTGCGGCAGGCCCTGGGGGAAGTGCTGCGGCAGCAGGGAAAGAAGTTGGAGTTGCCGGCGGCTGCCTACGGCCCGCCCCGGCCGGGAGATTTGCGCTCCAGCCTGTTGGATGCCGGCAAGATGGCGCGCGAGCTGGGCTGGCGCTCGCGGGTGACCCTGGCGGAAGGGCTTAGACGCACCGCCGCCTGGTTCGCCGGCCGGGAGGAGGATGCAGGGTAAAGGTACAACTAAATGGTTGTACATGTTAGATGTACGTTGGGGGTGCTGGAGTTGGGGGTAGCCAGTAACAAAGAAAGGGAGCGGCTGAGGTGGGTACTGAAGCTTAACCCCACCCGGGCAGGAATCCCGAGTAGAGCGTGGAGAGTAGGAGGTTCGTTTTAGGTAGCACAGGAGGGCGGAGGTTGTCAGTTTTGCTCAGTTTAAGCGTCACCTGGAAAGAGTTGGTCGAGTTAGGATTAGGGCGGGCGGCCTATCGCCTGGCCTACGAGGGTAGGAGGGAAGGTCTTTAAGGCTCCAGGCGAACTATTCCGGATAGCCTGTCGAAATCATGGTCGTAAGAATAAATTCGCGTTCGCCCCTTCGCTAACATCTGGGCCGCCACGAAGGCGTCAGTCCAATCCACGTTTTTATCTACGTACATCTGCAGGGCCAAGCGCGCGCTTTCCTTGCTGGAGAAACGCAGCCCGCGTAAGCCAAGGATGGGGAGCAACAATTCGCGGATTTTCGCCTTGGGCTGTTTGTAAAATTTCTCAAGGGTCCACACCACGTCGGCTAGGACGAGGTCGGGGAGGAGCACCTGCTCTGCGCTGGTTTCCAGCCGCCGGAGCAGTTCTGTACAGCGGTCGGCTTGCTCCGGAACGTCGTTAGTCAAGAAGCGGAGCAAGATGTTAGCGTCGAGTACGGGTGGCCCTTGCACGGCTGGCCTCCTCCATGACGCGGTGACGCGCGGCACCGAAGTCCTGCTGGTCCGTGACTTGGACACTTCCCCTGAGGGTCTCCACCCCTTTACCAGCGGGGATGAGGCGAACGTCCCCCTCCTCGATCACGAAACGTACGTAGGTTCCCTGCTTAATGTTGAGCCGTTTTCTAACCTCGGCCGGCAGGGTTAGTTGTCCCTTTTTTGAAACCTTGGCTAGCACCAGGTAATACCCCGCCCCTTGTAATGCCCTACTCTCATACTATTGTAAGGCAAACGTTGACTTTTGTAAAGAAGAACTGTGCGGTGCTACAAGTTCCGCACCATAGCGGGAGGGCATCAGCGCCGCCGGCCACGCCAGCATACCGGAGTTCCAGGGCACCCCCGGGGGAAGGCAGTTGGGCGGGTGAGCCCATTTATCGGCAAGTACATCCGGGATTACGTCTACGGGGAGTGGGAGGGCTTCCGCGCCTACAACGTGGGCACGGGCCGGGGTACGGACGTGAACGAGCTGGAGAGTGGCTTGCGGCAGGCCCTGGAGGAAGTGCTGCGGCAGCAGGGAGGGAAGTTGGAGCTGCCGCCGCCTGCCTACGGCCCGCCCCGGCCGGGAGATCTGCGCTCTATGAGACACCCACGACGCTGTCGGCGTCACCATCAGATGCGAAAACGGCAATTATAATAAAAGTATTCCCTTGCATCATAGCACAGGTGGTGTTAACCCGCCACCTCCTGATTTTATTGCGGGCGTCATTTCTTGGCGTATAACCCGCCGCCAATCTTATAAAGGCGGCTAGTCCTGGGGAGCCGGCTGTGTTATAATACCACCAAAAGCTGGCGCTAAGGAGGTATGGCTCATGATCACCAGCGCAGCCCAAGCGGAAGCCGCGGTTAGCCAGGAGCGGTTTGGCCCCTTTACTTACGAGGACTATCTCCTGTTTCCCGAGGACGGCCGGCGGCATGAATTGATCGGGGGGGAGCATTACGTGACACCGGCGCCTACCACTGTTCACCAGCGTTTTTTGGGCAATTTATATAGTGTTCTTAGGCAATACGTTCTAGCCCACCAATGGGGGGAGATTTTCTTTGCGCCGGTAGACATAATTCTATCTAACCGCGACGTGGTACAGCCCGACCTGCTTTTCTTGAGTAGTGAGCGCCTGGGGCGCCTGGGCCGGGAAAACGTCAAGGGCGCCCCGGACCTGGTGGTGGAAGTCGTTTCCGAAAGCTCCCGCTACCAGGACAAGAAGCTCAAAAAGAGTCTATATGCTTCCCACGACGTGCACGAATACTGGCTGGCCGACCCCGAATTGCAGGTACTGGAAGTCTATCGCAGGGATGAGGCCAACCAGTTGGTCAAAGTGGCTGAGTATGAAGACGGCGGGGAACTGACCTCCCCCCTTTTTCCCGACCTGCGGATCGATGTGGCCACCCTGTGGCCCTGAGGGCCGTTTGGTGCAGCTACCCGCGTGTGCTTATAATCTGTAATTGGCATGCGAAGAACGGGATGTGATATAATGCTATCACGATACAATAATGGTACAATGGTATAAATGGTATAAATGGTATATATGGTATATGTGGAACAAAAAATGGGGAGAGACGAATGACCCGCCAGGAACTATGGGTTGACTTGGAAGACCACGGTTATATTGCCGGCGCTGGTACGCAGCCACCTGGCCTACTGGCGAAACCGCAGCGTGCCCCTGGTCGACGGGCTGCCTGTGGAAGGCACTGGCGACCCGGAAACCGATGCCCTGCTGGCTGAACTGCAGGCCCAGTATATGGATTTGCTCCAGGCCGACCTGCAGCACCTGGATGAGGCCGACGTGGCCCAGGCCGCGCGCGTGGTAAGGGCCCTGGCCCGGCGGCTGGCCAGCCGCATCTCCAGGCGCTACCGCCAGAGCCGCCAAGCCCGGCAACTGGACATCCGCCGCACCATCCGCACCAACATTACCCACGGCGGAGCCATGGTGAAGTTAAGGTATCGCCGGCCCCGGATAGCTAACCCCCGGCTGGTCTTTATCGGTGATGTACCCTCACGCTCTCCCCGCTCTGGATCACCTTGACGACTTCCTCGCCTTTGATGACTGCACAATCCTGGAGGAAATCAAGCATGCGCGACAGGAAAATGATCGGGCACGGCGAATATATTACTGGGAACACCTGTCCGAAGCCTTTGTCACTGAGCCACATCAGAGACACATCATGCGAGGTACCATGATATCTCTTGCCCGTTTACCCATGGTAAAGAGATGGCTTGACCTTACGGCTGCCGCGCTGGGGTTGCTCTTATCTTCCCCCGTGCTGCTGGTTCTGGCCGTTGTGGTGCGGCTGACCATGGGGTCGCCGGTGCTGTTTCGCCAGGAGCGGCCTGGGCTGCACGGGAAGCCCTTCGTTATTTATAAGTTCCGCACCATGCGGGAACGGCGGGACGCTGACGGTCGCATGTTGCCCGACGCGGAGCGGCTGACGCGCCTGGGCCGGTTTTTGCGCGTCACCAGCCTGGACGAGCTGGCAGAGCTATTCAACGTGCTCAGGGGCGAGATGAGCCTGGTAGGGCCCAGGCCCCTGTTGATGGAGTACCTGGAGCGCTACACGCCGGAGCAGGCGCGGCGGCACGAGGTGAAGCCGGGGATCACCGGCTGGGCGCAGGTGCACGGGCGGAACGCCATCACCTGGGAGGAAAAGTTCCGGCTGGACGTGTGGTACGTGGACCATTGGAGCCTGGGGCTCGATCTCAAGATCCTGTGGCTGACTCTGCTCAAGGTACTGAAGCGGGAGGGTATCAGCGCCGCCGGCCACGCCACCATGCCGGAGTTCCGGGGGACCAAGGGCCGGTCAGAGGCTGCGGGATCTTTATGAAGGTAGTAGTTGATACCTGTATAGTTATCGACCACTTACATGGCATGCCGGAAGCGACGGCCTGCTGGCGGTTAATCCCCTCTCTGCGCCGCGGCAATACCCACAGGCTGGAGAACGGCCATAAGATGGAAACTGGCAATCACGCGGAGGGAGAGGTGAGGGATAGTTGCGGCCACTGGTGATTATCGGTGCCGGCGGTTTTGGCCGGGAGGTGGCCTGGCTGGTGGAGGACATCAACCGGGAGCGGGCCACCTGGGAACTGCTCGGCTTTTTGGATGACACGAAAGAACTCCACGGCCGGGTGGTTAATGGCTATCCGGTGTTGGGAGATTTATCCTGGGCGGAGCGGGAAAGGGCTCGCGGGGTGGCGGCTGTGTGCGCCATCGGTGATCCCAAGGCCAAGCGGCGGCTGGTGGGAAAGGCCCGCCGGGCCGGCCTGCAGTTCGCTTCCCTGATTCACCCTTCGGTAACCATGTCCGGCCGGGTGGAAGTGGGCGAAGGTGTGATCGTCTGCGCCGGGTGCATTCTCACGGTGGACATAAGGCTGGGAGAACACGTGGCCCTTAACCCGGGATGTGGGGTGGGCCACGATGTTTTTATAAATCGCTACGCTACTCTTTTTTGGCACGTGGACCTGGCGGGCCACGTTTCCATTGGTGAGGGTTGCCTGCTGGGTACCAAGGCCACGGTGATCCAGGGGGTCACGGTGGGGGTCTGGTCCACCATCGGCGCCGGGGCGGTGGTCATTCGGGACATCCCGCCCCACTGCACGGCGGTGGGGGTACCGGCCCGGCCCATCAAGTTCCACGCGGGCTAGTAGCTGGCGGGTAGTTGCCCTGCCGGCTTGATTTCGTCACCCCTTTTTCAACTTTACGTGTGGGAAGTGTTGTTTTGGTGAGTACCTTAGCCATTGACGGCGGCCGGCCGGTGCGCGAGCTGCCCCTGCCCCCCTGGCCCTACTTCGCGGAGGACGAGATCGAGGCCGCGGAACGGGTGCTGCGCTCCGGGCGGGTGAACTACTGGACGGGCGAGGAGGGACGGCTCTTTGAGCGGGAGTTTGCCGCCTTTACGGGATGCCGCTACGCCGTGGCCCTGGCCAACGGCACGGTGGCCCTGGAGGCTGCCCTTTACGCCTTGGGGATCGGGCCGGGGGACGAGGTAGTGGTGCCCTCCCGCACCTTCATCGCCTCGGCTAGTTGCGCGGTGATGCGGGGGGCGAGGCCGGTGCTGGCCGACGTGGACCCGGTGAGCCAGAACCTCACCGCCGAGACGGTGCGGGCGGCCCTCACCCCCAGGACCAAGGCCATCGTCGCCGTGCATCTGGCCGGCTGGCCGTGCGACATGGACCCCCTCCTGGAGCTGGCGCGGGAGAGGGGACTTTTTGTGGTGGAGGACTGCGCCCAGGCCCACGGGGCCACCTACAAAGGCCGGCCGGTGGGCTCCCTGGGGGACGTGGCCGCCTTTTCCTTTTGCCAGGACAAGATCCTGACCACCGGCGGGGAGGGCGGGATGGTAACCACCAACAGCCGGGAAATCTGGGAGAGGGTATGGAGCTATAAGGACCACGGCAAGAGCTATGAGGCCGTCTACCACCGGCAGCACCCGCCGGGCTTCCGCTGGCTGCACGAGTCCTTCGGCACCAACTGGCGGATGACGGAGATGCAGGCGGCCATCGGCCGGGTGGCCTTGAAAAAGCTGCCCGGGTGGGTGGCGGCGCGGCGGCGCAACGCTGCCATCCTGACGGAGGGTTTCCGGCAGATACCGGCGCTGCGGGTGACTGTCCCGCCGGCGGAGATCGGCCATTCCTACTATAAGTATTACGCCTTCCTGCGCCCGGAGGCCCTAAAGGAGGGCTGGGACCGGGACAGGGTGTCGCGGGCCGTCAACGCCGAGGGTATTCCCTGCTTTACCGGGTGCTGCAGCGAGATTTACCTGGAGAAGGCTTTTAGGGACGCCGGGCTGGGGCCGGCGGAGCGCCTGCCGGTGGCCCGGGCGCTTGGTGAGACCTCCCTTATGTTTCTGGTGCACCCCACCCTCTCGGAGGGAGATATGCGGGATACTTGCCGGGCCATGGAGAAAGTGCTGGAGGCGGCCACCCGCTAAGGCGAGGTTTCTGTATGGTACGATTCAAGTACCTGCGGCGGCGCGGCTTTCTGCTGGACCTGAAGATCCTCTGGCTCACCCTGCGGGACGCCGGCCGGGGCAAGGGGGTCCGGGCATAGGGGCCGGGCGGAAGGCCCGCGTAGTCTCGTAAAGGCTGCTTCGCAAGCGTTTTATTTCTGGGCTCCCAAATGAAAGAGCAAATCACGGATACGGCTCTTGGGAAGATAAATGTCTTGCGGTGCGGCAGGAGACAAGGAATTTCCATATTCGTGTCGAACTGGATATCTGGATATATGCTTGGTGGAAAGGTTTTTCTGGCCCATGAGTTGGTCTTGAGCACGGAGAGGAGCGAAAAATGCCGCCTCGTGTTTCTTCTGGTGACGGCTAGTGATCCGGTTGCGCAGAACTATTGCCCTGGCCATAGTTGATGCCCTGCTGGTCAGCGTGGCCCTGCTGGCCGCGCTGTGGCTGCGGTTTGACGGGGCCATACCGGAGCAATACATAACTTCCTCCCGGGAGATGGCTCTGCCCTTTGCGGCCAGCTACCTGGTTTCCTTTTATTTCTTTGGCCTCTACCGCCGTCTCTGGCAGTACGCCAGCACCGGAGAGCTGCTGGCCATCCTCCAGGGGGTGACCCTGGGCACGGTAGTCAATGTCGCCCTGGCCTACTTCTTCATGGAGGGATCCACTTTTCCCCTGCCGCGCACCGTTTTCCCCCTGGCGTGGATGCTCAACGTGCTGTTCATCGGCGGCTCGCGGCTTTCCTGGAGGCTTTTGCGGGACTACGGCCTAAACGGCGGGGCTTCTAAGGGCGGGCGGCCGGTACTCATTGTGGGGGCCGGCGACGCCGGGGCGGTGGTGGTGCGCGAGCTAAAGAATAACAGTGAAGCACGACTGACACCGGTGGGATTTGTGGACGACGACGCGGCTAAACAGCGGCAGCGTCTGTTGGGCGTGCCGGTTTTGGGTACCCGTAATGACATCCCCCGGCTGGTGGACGATTACGCGGTCCAGGATATCATCATCGCCATGCCGTCGGTGCCAGGGCGGGTGATCAGGGAGATAGTGGAGGTCTGCCAGGGGACGCCGGCCAGGCTGCAGATTGTGCCCGGGATGTACGAGCTTATTGACGGCCGGGTAAGCATCAGCCAGATCCGGGAAGTAAAGGTGGAAGATATACTGGGGCGGGAGCCGGTGAAGGTGGATCTGGAGTCCATTGCCGGCTATCTGGAGGGCCGGGTGGTGCTGGTCACCGGTGCCGGGGGGTCCATCGGCTCGGAGCTCTGCCGCCAGATCAGCCAGTTTGCGCCGCACCGCTTGATCCTCTTGGGGCACGGGGAAAACAGCATCTATAATATTTACCAGGAACTGATAAATGCCAGTACCGACCTCGACCTGGTGCAGAGTATCGTTGACGTGCGGGATGCGGCGGCGGTAGCGGAGGTGATGCGGCTCTACCGGCCCCAGGTGGTTTTCCACGCTGCGGCCCATAAGCACGTGCCGTTAATGGAAGAGAATCCGGGCGAGGCCCTTAAAAATAACGTGCTGGGCACCTGGAACGTGGCTGCGGCAGCAAAGGACCAGAGGGCAGAGGTCTTTATCCTGATTTCTACAGACAAGGCAGTGAACCCCACCAGCATCATGGGGGCCAGCAAGAAGCTGGCCGAGATGGTGGTACAGCACATGAACCGGGAGAGCACCACCAGGTTTGCCGCAGTGCGGTTTGGCAACGTGCTGGGGAGCCGGGGCAGCGTGGTTCCCTTGTTCCAGGAACAGATTGCCCGTGGGGGTCCGGTCACGGTCACCCACCCGGAAATGACCCGCTACTTCATGACCATTCCCGAGGCGGTACAGCTTATCATCCAGGCCGGGGCTATGGCCAAAGGCGGGGAGATCTTCGTCCTGGATATGGGAGAGCCGGTGAGGATAGAGGATTTGGCCCGGAGCATGATCCGGCTTTCCGGTTTTGAGCCGGGCGAGGATATCGAGATTATTTATACCGGTGTGCGCCCGGGGGAAAAGCTGCACGAGGAGCTCTTTACCGAGGCGGAGAGATTGGAGGCTACCCGGCACCGGCGGATCCTGGTGTCGTGCATGAACGGGGTAGAGGAGGCCGCCCGGGCCGTGCCGGAACTGGTGGCCGCCATCGGCGGCCCGTCCTGGGCCGGCCATGATGTGGAAGAGGTAGTGGGATTGGTCCGCGGGGTGTTCCCCGGGTTCCGCCGGGAGGAGCAGGCGGCGGGGGCAGCACCCAACGCCGCGGAGGAAAACCTATTGCCGGTGCTGGAAGGAAGCTGAGGAGCGGTACAGTCCCCATCCATTTTCAGTGCAGACCTCCACGACGCCTTCGGCGTCACCATCAGCAGGGTGAAACAGTGGCGCGGGTGGAGGTGGAATTCCAATCCGTAACTTGCGTCAGCAAGTTCCTACGAGCTCTTACCTCTCACTTCCCATCTCTCACCTCTGTTTTCAGGGTCCCTGGAGGGGGCGGCTATGGTTTTAGGTCTGCCCCCAGGTCCACCTCCCGGCCGGGAGAGAAGGCCGGGTCCAGGTAGTCCAGGGGATCGGTGCTGTACAGGCGGATTATCCTGGCGGTGGCGTGGCCGGACTTTTCCAGTTGCACGATCCGGCCGTCAATCCTGGCCCAGAAATACTCCGGCGTCTTGTCCCATCCTTCCCAGATCAATTCCTGCGGTACCGGAGTGTAAAGGATCACTGTTTTAACCCCCCGCCCGACTTCTGTCCGGTCAGTTCCTGTACCTTTTTGACCGCCTGAGCCAATCCTCCCACCTCGTCTATGAGCCCTTCTTGGACGGCGTCCTTGCCCACCAGGACCGTGCCGATATCCCGGGCCAGCTCCCCGGTGGTGAACATTAGCTCGCGTAGCCGCTCGGCGCTGATCCGGGAGTGCTTGGCGGTGAAATCAATGACCCGGTCTTGCATCTTCTCCAAATATTCCCATGTCTGTGGTACCCCAATAACCAGTCCGGTCAGTCTGATAGGATGAATGGTCATGGTGGCCGTCTCGGCAATGAAGGAATACTGCGCGCCGACGGCTATAGGCACGCCGATACTGTGCCCGCCACCTAGCACCAGCGACACGGTGGGCTTGGACATGGTGACGATCATCTCAGCAATGGCCAGGCCGGCCTCGACATCTCCGCCAACAGTGTTGAGAATAACCAGTAGGCCCTCGATTTCCGGGTTCTGTTCCACGGCTACCAGTTGCGGGATTATGTGCTCGTACTTGGTAGTCTTGTTTTGGGCCGGCATGACCATGTGCCCCTCAATCTGGCCGATTATGGTCAGGCAATGAATATTGCTTTGGAACTCAGGTACCTCGGGCTGCCCCAGTTCCTTGATATTGGCCGCACGAGACGACCCTACCACCCGCCGTGGCTCTGCCTTCTCGGGCCCCGTCCCGGGCGGCTGGACCGCCTCCCACCCTGTATGGGTCATGCTAATCCTCCTTTTACCTCATTAAGGTTATTATTGCTTCCAGTGAGGGAAAATACGCGGGGCCAGGGGAGAGAAGCCATAATTAATCCCCCCGGCCGGATATTGTTGCCCGATCAGACAGGAACTTTTTGGTGGTTGGCGAATAATCTCCCTGGAGGTGAATCCCTTGCCTATCCCTGCCACCAAAAAAAACCTGCCCCCCTCGGGCAGTCTGCGGGATGAGATCCTGGGCCTGGTGCTGATAGCGCTGGCTGTTTTTTGCCTGGCCAGCCTGGTGAGTTCAGACTTGGCCATCCCCCCCCCTGGAGGCCGGGCCTTTGGCGCTGCCGGACGCTTTACCGTCAGCTTGCTCCAGGCCGTAGCCGGGCGAGTAGACTATGGAATACCCTTGCTGCTGGCTTTTCGCGGCTGGCAACTGGTACGGGACCGCTGTCGGGGGCCATTGTCCCGGGCGGGATGGGGAATTATCTTGGCGTACCTGGGGCTTCTAGTCGCCGCTAATCTCTCCCTGGTAGCCGGCTCGGGTTTTGTTGCGGCCCTGAAAACGGGTATCTCCGGCCAGGGCGGAGGGCTGATCGGGGCGGGCTTGGCGTGGCTTCTTAATGCCGCCCTGGGCCTGCCAGGGTCATATATAGTCCTGGTTACCGTATTTCTGGCTTCTTTTGTCCTGGTTACCCAGATCCCTTTGCGGAACCTGGGCCAGGTCATCGCGGTACAGTTGTCCCGTCTGTTCAGGGCGGTGCACTCCGGCCTAATCAGCTTCCTTTTTATCGAAGAGGAGGACGAGAAAGCAGGGGGAGCAGAACCCAGCGGAGAAGGTAACCCCAAGGCAGAAGATCCAGAGGGCCGGGCCCGGACGGGCGCGGCCAAGGCCAGCCGGGATCACGGGGCTGAGATCCGAACGTCCCCTGCTCCCGGCCACCGGACGCACGAACCAGAAGAAGCTGTGGACAGGACTTTTCTGGAAGCGGTGACTCCCGAAGACGGGGCCGAAGAAAGACCGGAGGTTACCGCAGACGGAGGGGGATTTGTTCTCCCTCCTATCAGCCTGCTGCCCCGGCCGCACGGCCGGGACAACAATTCCCCTAGAGAGGATAATGACCGGGCCAGGCTGTTGGAGGAAACCCTGGACAGCTTTGGCGTCAAGGTCGAAGTAACCAATGTAAGTCATGGACCCACGGTTACCCGTTATGAGGTACACCCGGCTCCCGGCGTAAAAGTAAGCCGCATCGTGTCCCTGGCAGACGACATTGCCTTGAGTCTGGCGGCGCCCGGGGTTCGCATCGAGGCCCCCATACCGGGTAAGGCCGCCCTGGGGATCGAGGTTCCCAACCACCACATCGCCCCGGTGCATTTTCGTGAGGTTCTGGAGTGCCCCGAGTTCCAGCGCTCGCGCTCTAAGCTCACTATTGCCCTGGGCAAGGATATTGCCGGGACACCGGTAATCGCTGACCTGAGCCGAATGCCGCACTTGCTGATCGCCGGCGCCACCGGCTCGGGCAAGAGTGTCTGCCTCAACGCCCTTATCTGCAGTATGTTGTTTAAAGGCACCCCCGGGGAGCTGCGCTTCTTGCTCATTGATCCCAAGCGGGTCGAGCTGGCCCATTTCAACCATATTCCCCACCTCTTAACGCCGGTGATAACCGACCCGAAAAAGGCAGCCGTGGGTCTGCGGTGGATGGTGACGGAAATGGAAAACCGCTACCAGTTGTTTGCCACTGCCGGGGCGCGGGACATAGCCAGCTACAATCGGGCCAGGCTGCGCGACCAGTCACAGTCCACCCCTTCGCTGCCGCTATACGTGATAGTGATTGACGAGTTGGCCGACCTGATGATGGTCTCGCCGGTGGAGATAGAAGAATCCATCTGCCGCCTGGCCCAGATGGCCCGCGCGGCTGGCATCCACCTGGTGGTGGCCACCCAGCGGCCCTCAGTGGACGTGATTACAGGGCTGATCAAGGCCAATATTCCTTCGCGCGTTGCTTTTGCCGTCTCCTCCCAGGTTGATTCCCGCACCATCCTGGATATGGCGGGGGCGGAGAAGCTCCTCGGCCGTGGTGACATGCTTTTTCTGCCGGTCGGGGCCCCTAAACCCGTCCGGTTGCAAGGAGTATATGTTGCGGACAGTGAAGTGGAAAAGGTGGTGGGGTTCCTCCGAACCCAAAAGCAACCCGAGTATGTGGCCGGCATTACCCAGGGCGAGATACCGGCGCGGGAAGAAGGTAGCGATGATGAACTGCTGCCAGAGGCAGTACGGATCTTCTTGGAAAGCGGACAGGCTTCCATTTCCTTGCTGCAGCGACGGCTACGCATCGGTTATGCTCGGGCGGCCCGCCTGGTGGATCTGATGGAGAGCCGGGGCATTGTCGGTGCTTACGAAGGAAGCAAGGCTAGAAGTCTTCTCATTGACTGGGACGACTACCACCGTCTTTTTGGCAATTTCTAATCGCAACAAGGAAATTGGAGTTCGGTGTCGAAGATAAGCAAAAAACCCGGGCGGGTGAAATTATTTGCCTGACATCGGCAGCAAGCTGCAGGCTGCGCGTAAAGAAAAGGGGATCACGCTCAGAGAAGTAGAAGAAGCCACCAAGATCAGGGTCAAGTATCTGGAGGCGCTGGAAAACGAGGATCTGTCGGCTTTGCCCGGCCGCGTCTATGCGGTTGGCTTTCTCCGGGCCTATGCTTCCTACCTAGGTCTGAACAGCGACGAACTGGTAAAAACTCTAAACGAAGTCTATCCCTTTCCGGAAGATGAAGTGCTGACCGTGTCGCCGGCCGCACCGCCGAGTTTGGGGAAAAGGCGCCGGCCAATTTGGCTGCTCCTTTTCCTCCTGGTAGTGGTCGCCACGATAGCCTTCGGGCTGGTTTGGAGGATGCGCCTGGTAGGTTTTCTACCGGGAGAAACCCCTTCGCCGGCCGTGGAAATACCAGGGAAACCGCCGGCCAGCAATGCCACCCCGGAGCAAACACCGGCGCCGGAAACGTCTCCCGGGCCTGGGCAACCTCCGGCCGGACCTACGCAGGCCAGTCTGGTAAGGGTGGAAGTCCTGGTGAAGGAAAGGGAGTGCTGGATGGAGGTCCGGGTAGACGGGCGGCTGGAATTCAGCGGTATCCTGCGGGCAGGCGAAGGACAAACCTTTGCTGGAGAGCAGGAAGTCAATATCAAGTTCGGCGATGCGGGAGCGGTGGAAGTACGCCAAAACGGCAGCCCGGCCGGTCCCATGGGCGCACGCGGCCAGGTAGTGACCTGGAGTTTCACCCCGGAGGGGGCACGGAGAGTAAACAGAACCTCGCCCTAGGGAGAATGACTGGGCATAGGTCTTCAGGGAGTGGATGCTGGCCTTTGCGAGTAGCTGTAGTGAGTCTGGGATGCGCCAAAAACCTGGTGGACAGCGAAACCCTGCTCGGTTTGCTCCAGGAGGCAGGGCACGAGATCGTCGGGGAGCCTTCCCGGGCCGAGGCGATTATCGTCAATACGTGTAGCTTTGTCACCGAGGCCAAGCAAGAATCGGTCAATGCCATCCTAGAGGTAGCCAGGTACAAGGGGAGGGAATGCCGTATTCTGGCTGTATGCGGGTGCCTGGCGGAAGAATATGGGGCCGAACTGGCGCGGGAAATCCCAGAGGTAGATGCCATTATCGGGCCTGGCCATCTGAAACGGATAACCACGGTACTCGAGAAACAGGAGGGCAGCCCCCCGGCCGTATTCGTGGGTCCAGGGTCGGGCATGAATGGCGGTACTCTGCCGCGGGTGGTGAGCACCGGATCCGGCACAGCGTATCTGAAAATTGCCGAGGGGTGCAACCACCAGTGTTCTTTCTGCCTCATTCCCAGGTTGCGCGGGCCGTACCGCAGCCGTCCGCCTGAATCTGTCCTGGCCGAGGCCAGGAGCCTGATCGCCCGTGGAGCCGGGGAGATCATCCTGGTGGCCCAGGATACGACTTATTACGGCACCGACCAGCCGGATTACGGCCGGTTTGCCGACTTGCTGCGCCGGCTAGCCCGGCTGGAAGGCCTCACCTGGCTGCGTTTTCTTTACGGCCATCCCCAGCACCTGCGGCATGAAGTCCTGGAAGTAATGGCAGCCGAGCCTGGTATCTGTCATTATCTGGACCTACCCTTCCAGCACGCCAGCCCTTCTGTCTTGCGCCGTATGGGCCGTACCGGCAGCGGTGACGAGTTCCTGGAATTGGTGCGCCGTATCCGCACCGCACTGCCAGGCGTAACTCTGCGCAGCACCTTCATCGTCGGTTTCCCCGGCGAAACGGAAGCAGACTTCCGCCAGCTCCTGCAGTTCCTCCAAGCGGCTAGCCTGGACTGGGTGGGGGCCTTTAAGTTTTCTCCCCAGGAAGGCACAGTTGCCGCCGGCCTGGAGCCGGCCGTACCCGCGGAAGTGGCGGAAAGGCGTTACCATGAACTCATGACGTGCCAGCAGCATATTTCAGCCAGCCGCAACCGCCGCTGGGAAGGGCAGACCATTCCGGTTCTGGTGGAAGGTGCTGCCGGGAGGAAAGAGCAGTGGATTGGTCGCTCCCGGCATCAGGCCCCGGAGGTGGACGGAGTGGTTCGTTTTGCCGGTACCGGCCTTCACCCGGGGGAAATCGTGCCGGTGAGAATCGAGACTAGCGATAGCTACGACCTTTACGGCCGGGTCCCCAAACAGGCCTTACCAGGCATCTCCTAAGGTTTGGCCGCGCGGTGTGTGCTATAATTCTGGCAGGACAGGGGGGTAGCGATTTGATCTTCGCTGGCCTACGGACACATCTCATCGTCGTGTTTCTGGCCGTTACTCTGGCTGCGCTGCTGGCCGGAAACTTCCTTTACCAGCGGTATTATGTGCAGGAGCCGCTAAAGGATCAACTTCTGGGCATTGCCGGCGTTAAACAGGTGGAAATTTCAGGCGATAACGTAACTATAACCCTGGGGCAGGTAAGCGACCTGGGCCGAACCTATCCCCAACTGCAAACCATCGCTTCACGGCAAGGCCTGCCGGTAGAGATAACCTCCACCACTGATCCCTTGCTGGAAGGCGCGTGGGACAGGGTTCAGTACGCCATCTACGAAGCTGCCAGTCAGGGGGACTTTACCGTAATGGCAGCCCGGGTGGCGCAGGAAATGGCGGCCGTGGGCGTAAAGGATTACCGCCTGGCGGTGGACGACGGCTTCATCTTTTTCCAGGCCCGGCACGCGGCCCATAACCTGTACCGCATCGTCCCGCGCCGGGACGCGAAGGGGGGTGCCGCTGGTGCTTAAAGAAATGGGCATAGGCGCCGGCATCGCGGTGGTTATTTTTCTATTAGTTCAGGGCTATAACCTCTGGCCGGTGGTGGCGGTTGCCTTCCTGGCCTTGCTTCTCTATTATCTGATGGAATACCGGGGCGACCTGGCGGCATCGCCTTTGGGCACCGTGCCGGCCAGACAAAAAACGACTTTTGCGGATATCGGCGGCCAGCCCACGGCCATCCAGGAACTGCAGGAGGCCCTGGATTTTATCCTGGAAGCCGAAAACCTTCGCCAGATGGGAATCAGGCCCCTACGGGGCATCCTTCTGGCCGGCCCGCCCGGGACTGGTAAAACCATGCTGGCCAGGGCTGCCGCCGCCTATACGGACGCTGTTTTCCTTGCTGTTTCCGGGAGCGAGTTCATCGAGATGTACGCCGGCGTCGGCGCCCAGCGTATCCGCAACCTCTTTCGCCGGGCGCAGAAACTCGCGGCCCAGAACCGGCACCGGCGGGCGGTTATCTTCATTGATGAAATCGAGTGCCTGGGCGGCCGGCGGGGCAACTATACGGCCCATCAGGAATACGACCAGACATTGAATCAACTGCTGGTGGAAATGGACGGGCTGAAAAAAGAGCAGGAAACCAGCATCCTGCTGATCGGAGCCACGAATAGATATGATATGCTGGACGAGGCTCTCCTGCGGCCGGGACGGTTTGATCGCCAGGTACGGGTAGAATTGCCGGACAGGGAGGGCCGGCTGCAGATCCTGCGTCTGCACGTGGCCAACAAGCCGCTGGCCGACGATGTGGACCTGGAAGCAGTGGCGGCCAACACCTTCGGGTTCTCCGGGGCGCACCTGGAGAGTCTGGCCAACGAAGCGGCCATTCTCGCCCTGCGGGAAAAGAGCCCGGTCATCACGCAAAAGCACCTGCAGGACGCTACCGACAAGGTGATGCTGGGGGAGAAGCTGGGCCGGAAACCCGGCCGGGAAGAGTTACACCGCATCGCCGTGCACGAGACGGGCCACGCCCTGGCTAGCGAACTGCTGCGGCCGGGGTCTGTTTCCCACTTGACCATTACTTCCCGGGGCCAGGCCTTGGGCTATATGCGCCAAGCGCCAAGGGAAGACCTGTACCTGTATACCCAGGGCTACATGGAAGACCAGATTAAGATCTGCCTGGGAGGATACGTGAGCGAGAAGATGATACTGGAGGCGGCCAGCACTGGTGCCGGCAGCGACTTCCAGCAAGCCCTGGAAATAGCCCGTCAGATGGTGGAATCCGGCCTTTCCTCCCTGGGGGTGGTTTCTTGGACCGACCTCACGGCTGCCACCAGGCAAAGGGTGATCGGGCAAATCATGTCCGCGCAGGAGGAGAGCCTCACGAAAATCTTCAGCCCTTACCGGGACCTTATTCGTGAGGTGGCTGGCGTGTTGTTGGAACAAGAAAGCCTCGGCGGTGACCGCCTGCGGCAGATTCTTGGCGGCTATCAGAAGAAAGCGGAGCTGGCCCATGCTGGTTAGACTGGGACGGATCCTGCTGGCGGCCCTGGCGGGACTGATGCTGGTCAGCCTGGCCGGCAGTTTTTCCCTGCAACTGGACTCCTTACAGGTCGGGGTGAGTTTTCGCCCCGCCCTCACCGGTACTACCGCCGTCAGCCTGCCGCCCTTCGGCCAGATCTCGGCGGTTACCCATAAGGTACCGCTGCAGGTTACTGTTACCTGGGAAAATGTGAATTTGGAGAATTTGAGTGATTTCGCCGGGCACGTCGCTAGCGAAAAGGAATTCCTCGATCACTTGAAGCCTTCCCTGTATCAGGGCCTGCGGCTGTTGTTGGTGAAAGTCTTGCTCCTGGCGGCCATGGGCGGCAGCCTGGCCGCAGCGGCCCTCAGGTGTACCGGTCTGCGGGACTTCCTCGCCTCAACGGCGGCCGCGGCAGTCCTGGTGGCCGGCCTCCTGGGCGGAGTGGCCGCCACCTATGACGTTAGTCGCTTCGGCAATCCCAACTACGAAGGCATGTTGCAAATGGCCCCCTGGGCTATCGGGCTGGCCCAGGAAGCTATGGCCAATATGGATAGCCTTAACCAGCAGATGCAAGCGGTGGCGGAAAATGTCGCCGACCTTTTTTCCCGTCTGGAAAACGGCCCGGTACCCGGAACAGAGGCGGCCGCAGTGAAACTCCTGCATGTTTCTGACCTGCACAACAACCCGGCGGCCTATCCTTTGATTCGGGCAGTGAGCGAGAAATTCAAGGTAGACCTCATCGTGGACACCGGGGACATCACCGACCTGGGTACTCCGCTGGAAGCGAAAATGACGGAGCAAATCAAGGCCACCCCCATCCCCTATATCTTTGTTCCTGGTAATCATGATTCCCCTGAGGTTGTCGCCTCTCTGAAAAAGCTGCCGAACGTAAAGGTGCTGGATCAAGAGATGGTGCAGGTTAAAGGCTTGACCATCCTGGGCCAGGCCGACCCGTCTTCCTACAGCAATGCCCTGACCCCGCCGGGAGAGGAAAAAATACAGGAAATTGTTGCCGGGTTGCAGGAATTCCTGGCCGGCAGCGCGAACAAACCTACAGTCATAGCAGTGCATAATAATCGGCTGGCCAGGGCTCTGGCTGGGGAAGCGGAGGTTATCCTCTACGGTCACGATCACCGCCTGAACATAGAGCGGGTCCGGGACTCGTGGCTGGTGGATGCCGGAACTACCGGGGCGGCCGGGATTCGGGGCCTGGCCGTAACCCATGATGTCCCTTATACCCTGGTGGTGCTGTACTTCCAGCCGGATGGGGAAGGCAGATTAAAGCCTAGCATGGCAGACATTATCAAGGTATCAGACAAAGACAATGGCTTCAGCCTCGAGCGGCAGGTGTTTTAGGTGCGGGCCTTTGTGGCCGTTGAATTGGAGGAAGAAATCCGGGGAAACCTGGCGGCGGCCAGCCGGGAACTATCAGCTCTACCCGCGGATGTAAAATGGGTGGGTCGTGACTCCTTTCATATTACCCTGCAATTCCTGGGCGAGGTTTCCCCGCGGATACTGCCGCAGTTATCCGGCGCCATCAGGGACAGTGCGGCCGTTGCCAGGCCCTTTTCCCTCACCGTCAGCGGCATAGGCACCTTTCCCGCCGGCCGACGCCCCAAGGTAATCTGGGCCGGAGGCCAGGCCCCGCAGGTTTTGCTCACGCAGCAGCGCCTGGCCGAGAACCTGGCCCGGCTGGGCTTTGTCCCCGATCGCAGTTTTTCTCCCCATGTGACCCTGGGACGAGTGCGCTCGCCGCGTAACCTGGCTCCTCTCCTGGAGGCATTGCCACGCTACGCCGGGCGCGCCTTTGGACAACAGCACGTGGAAGCCATTGCCTTGATGGAAAGTAGGTTAACTCCCGCCGGCGCCATCTATACCCGGGTTCAGGCCTTTCCCCTGGGAGGTGCCTGAGAAACCTTGTCTTCATCTTTATTGCTTGCTTGATTGATTGATGGAAAGGAGAGATGACGGTGTCCGAGAAGGACAAGGCGCTGGAGCTGGCCTTGGTCCAGATAGAGCGGAGGTTTGGTAAGGGTTCCATTATGAAGCTGGGCGAGGCTTCAGCCCTGATGCAGGTGGAGGTTATTTCCACCGGCTCCTTGGCCCTGGACCTGGCCCTGGGTGTCGGCGGGGTGCCCCGGGGGAGGATCGTAGAAATATACGGTCCGGAATCCTCAGGAAAAACAACCGTAGCCCTGCATATCATTGCCGAAGCCCAGAAAACGGGAGGTATCGCGGCCTTTGTGGATGCAGAACATGCCCTGGACCCGACCTATGCCCGCAACCTGGGGGTGGATACTGATAACCTCCTGTTGAGCCAGCCGGATACGGGGGAACAGGCCCTGGAAATAACCGAAGCCCTGGTGCGCAGCGGTGCCATAGACGTGATAGTAATAGACTCCGTAGCCGCCCTGGTCCCGCGAGCCGAACTGGAGGGAGAGATGGGCGATGCCCACGTGGGCTTGCAGGCCCGCCTGATGTCCCAGGCTCTACGCAAACTGTCCGGAGCCATCAGCAAGTCACAAACGGTGGCTGTTTTTATCAACCAGTTGCGCGAAAAGATAGGCGTGTTTTTCGGCAACCCCGAGACCACTCCCGGAGGTCGGGCCCTTAAGTTCTACGCCAGCGTCCGCCTAGAAGTGCGGCGGACAGATAACCTCAAAGAGGGCAATGACATAATCGGCACCAAAACCAAGGTGAAGGTGGTTAAGAACAAGGTGGCTCCGCCCTTCCGCCAGGCTGAATTCGATATTATTTATGGACAGGGGATTTCCCGGGAAGGAAATATTATTGACCTGGGGACTGAGCTGAACATAATCCAGAAAAGCGGCGCCTGGTATTCCTTCCAGGATGAGCGCCTGGGACAGGGCCGGGAAAATGTCCGGGAATACCTGCGGGAACACCCGGAAGTGTGCCAGACTATCGAAGATGAGATCCGCCGCCTGGCCCTGGTCCGGCCCTCACTCCCGGAGGAAGAGTAGCGAGGAGCAGGCAGGTGAGTTGCAGCGGCGCGGACATAGATACCGCTCTGGAATCGGCCTGGCGGTTTCTGTCGCGGCAGGCCAGGAGTGTGGCCGAGGTGCGGGAGCACCTGGCCCGGGAAAACTTCAGCCGCGGCACTATTGCGCACACCCTGAAAGAACTTAGCCGGGATGGTTATCTTGACGACTATCAACTGGGCTGTGATCTTTTGCGCCTGGCCCGGGCTCGCGGGTGGGGTTCTTACCGCGCCATGGGCAAGCTCCAGGCCCGCGGACTGACCGCCGAGGTGATTGAGCGCTGCCTGGCCGAAGGCTGGGATACAGAAGCGGAAATGGCGGCCGCCCTCGAAGCGGCCCGGAAACGTTTGGCGGCCCTGGGGCGGCGCGAATCCACGATGTGGCCCCGGGTGGCCAGGTTTCTCCAGGGACGTGGGTTTCCTTCCGAAGTCATCAAAAAAGTCCGGGCCCAGTTGCTACTGCCGTCCGCTCCCGGTGAACCCGAGTAATTTCTTGACAAAGCCTGAGCAGCAGAATACAATTAATGAAGGGAAGAACTGGCCTGAAGCTAGTTACCATCCGGTTGATATAGAGCGAGGTGAGTGTTGGTAGACCAGCAGCCCTTCGTCCGGGGGAACCGCGTACCAGAACGGGTGATGCGGCTGGTGGCAAGGAGCTATGTGTATCTGGTTCGATACTCACCCGGTAACAGGGACGGTGGTGGCCTGTTACGCAAATGGTACTAGTGGGGAAAAGCCGGGACCGCGGCTTTTCTTTTTATGGGTTGGTTCGCCCCTATATAAAGATGGGGGGTGAAACATATTTCGATTACGGTCTGGTTGCCTGTCCTACTGGCAGTAGCGGGATTTGCTGCTGGATACCTAGTGCGAAGACTGCTGGCCGAGGCCCGGATAGCGTCCGCCGAGCAAGAGGCTGCCAAAATAGTCGAGGAGGCGCAGAAGGAGGCCGAGGCCCAGAAGCGGGAGGCGCTTCTGGAAGCCAAGGAAGAAGTACACCGGCTGCGCAGTGACTGGGAAAAAGAGGTACGGGAACGGCGCAATGAAATACAGCGCCTGGAGAAACGCCTGGTGCAACGTGAGGAAGCGCTGGACCGCAAAGCAGAATCCTTGGAACGGCGCGAGAGCGGATTTCAGGATAAGGAACAGGAGCTGCAGCGTGAGTACGAGGAACTGCAGAAAATGAAGGAAAAGGAACTGACTGAGCTGGAGCGGATTTCCGGCCTTTCATCCGAGATGGCCCGGGAGTTTATCCTGGCCAGGGTCGAGCAGGAAAACAAACGGGAAATAGCCATCAGGCTCAAAGAAGCCGAAAACCGGTTACGGGAAGAAGCTGACAAGCGGGCCAAGGAAATAATCAGCCAGGCCATTCAGCGTTGCTCTGCCGACTATGTGGCTGAAACCACTGTTTCCGTGGTGCCGCTGCCCAGCGACGAAATGAAGGGGCGGATAATCGGCCGGGAAGGGCGGAACATCCGGGCTCTAGAAACCCTGACCGGGGTAGATCTTATCATTGATGATACTCCAGAGGCCGTAATCCTGTCTGGGTTTGATCCGATCCGGAGGGAAGTGGCGCGCATGGCCCTGGAGAAGCTCATTGTAGATGGCCGTATCCACCCGGCTCGAATCGAGGAAATGGTGGAAAAGGCCCAGAAAGAATTGGACCAGAAGATGTTCGAGGAAGGCGAACATGCCGTTTTTGAGCTGGGACTGCATGGCATCCACTCTGAACTTATCAAGCTGCTGGGCCGGCTCAAGTACCGCACCAGCTACGGGCAGAATGTCCTGGCGCATTCGCTGGAAGTGGCCACCCTGGCTGGAACCATGGCCGCCGAACTGGGGGTGGATGTGCAGGTAGCCAAAAGGGCTGGACTCCTGCACGACGTCGGCAAGGCCACCAACCACGAGGTCGAGGGCCCGCACGTGGCCATAGGCGTGGAGTTGGTAAAACGGTACCGGGAAAGCCCGGCAGTGGTACACGCCATCAGCGCCCACCATGGGGACGTGGAACCGCAAACCGTAGAGGCGGCACTGGTGCAGGCCGCGGATGCCATTTCCGCCGCCCGGCCGGGAGCCAGGCGGGAGACCTTAGAAGCCTATCTAAAGCGCCTGGAAAAGCTGGAGGAAATCGCCAACTCCTTTGCCGGGGTGGAAAAGTCCTTTGCCATTCAGGCCGGCCGGGAGATCAGGATTATGGTCAAGCCCGACCAGCTTGACGACGCCGACGTCACCTTGCTGGCCAAAGGTATCGTGCAGAAAATCGAAAACGACCTGGAGTACCCCGGCTACATTAAAGTAATTGTTATCAGAGAAGTGAGGGCCGTGGAGTACGCCAAGTAAATCAGACCGCCAATCCCGGTGGTCCGCAGGGCCGCTGTTCTTTTTGGTAAAAAAATTAGTCCTGGACAGGCAGGAAATGGCCATGTCCGCGTTGAACATCCCTTTATCCTGGTGAGGCTCCCAGAGCGGGGCTGCACCCGGCAACGCGAGGTGGATGAAAGCGGTGGCAGGGCTGGAGGTCGGAAGCGAGGTCCGACCTCCAGCCTCCGACTTCAGGGCAGACGCCCACGACGCCGCTGGCGTCACCATCAGAGGTATGAAAACGGGGGCGGTGGCACAGACGGGAGTTAAGATCAGGAATCGGCGCAGCCGGTTCCTACAAGTGTCCCACCTCCCACTTCCCACCTCTCACCTCTAGTTTCAGGGCAGGTGGTAGTTGTGGCCCGTAAGCATTCCACCAGCAGTGACGACATCCGGGACAGTGTAGGGTTGCTTATTTCTATCCTTATCCGCTACCCTGAAGTCGGCAGTATCAACTATGAGCCCACCGATCATTTGCTCAAGTTCACCTTCATGGTTGGACGCATCATCGCCCCTGACGAATGGCTCAGTTTCCGGGAAACCGTCACGGGCTGTATTGCGGCCATGAATTTCCTTGAGCAGCAAGAGGCGGAAGTTGCAAGCATAGATTATTCTACTTATGAAGGTATCTCCATGATCGAGGTCAAGCGCGATGTGACGACCTTCAGGCAGGACGAACTGGTGGTGATAACAGGCGTACTCAAGGAAAGTTTTGGACAGGACATCCTGGCGGAAGGCGATGACGAGCACCTTCTGGAAGAAGACTTGCTGGCGCAAGAAGAACTAATCGGGCATATGCTGGAAAACGTTAAGGGAGCCGTGCCTGACAAGAGGCTGATAGCTTTTAGGGAAGCAGGCCGGGTGCTGGTGTTCAACAAGTAATGGATAGAGGTTGAAATTGAGAATAATAGCTATCGGAGATATAGTAGGTCGGCCCGGGCGGAAAGCAATCGGCAGCCTGCTGCCGGGTCTACGGACCGAATACCGGCCGGACCTGGTCATAGCCAACGCCGAAAACGCGGCCGGCGGCAACGGGCTGACCCGGGAAGTCGCTGATGAACTCTTTGAGGCCGGGATAGATGTGCTGACTTCAGGCAATCATATCTGGGATAAGAAGGAGATATATAATTTCATCGGCGACAGGGAGCGGCTGCTGCGGCCAGCCAACTACCCGCCGGATACTCCCGGCCACGGTTTCTGTCTGGTACCGCTGGTCCGAGGGGTAAAAGTGGCGGTGATCAACCTGGCCGGCAGGGCCTTTATGCCCAGCCTGGACTGTCCGTTTCGCACTGCGGATTCCCTGGTGACCGCGCTCCGGGAGCAGGCAACGGCCATAGTGGTAGATTTCCATGCTGAGGCCACCGCGGAAAAAATGGCCCTGGGCTGGTATCTTGACGGCCGGGTAAGCGCGGTTTACGGTACCCATACCCACATTCCTACGGCTGATGCCCGCCTGCTGCCCAAGGGTACGGCCTACGTGACTGACATCGGCATGACCGGGCCCCGGGATTCAGTGCTCGGTATCGCTGTGGAGCCGGTCATCCGGAAGTTCATCACACAGCTTCCGGCCAAATTTGACGTAGCTCCCGGACCGGTGGTCCTGCAAGGCGTGGTTATTGATATTGCTGACAACGGGCAGGCAACTAGTATCGCCGGTATGAATCTGGTTATGCCCGGGTAAAACGGCGGGGGGCATTGCTTGTCCTCCTTAATTTTTAAAAGTTAACAAAAAGGATTTCTTTAGCTTAACGCAGAATATAGGGGCAAGGAGGGTTGCCCATGGAAGTTTTGAAAGTATCATCAAAATCTAACCCGAACTCTGTGGCCGGGGCTCTGGCTGGCCTGCTGCGGGAGAGGGGAGGGGCCGAGATTCAGACGATAGGAGCCGGGGCACTCAACCAAGCCGTTAAGGCAATCGCCATTGCCCGCGGGTTTGTTGCTCCCGGCGGCATGGACCTGGTTTGCGTCCCCGGTTTCACCGACATACAGATAGACGGGGAAGAAAGGACGGCCATCAAGCTCATCGTTGAGCCCCGGTAGGTTAATTACGGCGGGCGACACCAAGGGCCATCCCGTCAATGATTTGCGGTAGTTACTTACGGTATTCTTATTGTCATCCAGGGGGAGTGCTGCCTTTGCCAGTTCAACCACACTCCGAACCCGCAACCCCCGCGCGGGCGGTGGCCATTGACACCCATTGTGATACTCTTCTGCGGCTGGTTGATGGGGCGAGACATTTGGACCATATACCGGAGGGCCACCTCGACCTGCCACGTCTGGCCGCCGGCGGGGTAGATATCCAGTTTTTTGCTGTCTACGTTGAACCCGAGTTCAAACCCTACCAGGCGTGGCGGCGGACCTTACACCTTATTGACACTTTCTGGCGGGAAACAGAGCTTTTTCCCGACCGGATCCAGGTAATACTCACCGCCGAAGACCTGACGGCTTTTCCCCGGCCGGGGCGGCTGGGCGCAGTACTGGCCGTGGAAGGGGCGGAAGCGGTGGAGGACCTCGCTGTACTGCGTGTTCTCTTCCGCCTGGGGGTGCGCTGCCTCAGCCTCACCTGGAACCAGCGCAACCTGCTGGCCGAAGGGGCCGGAGAGGCAAAAGCCAACGGCGGCCTGACCCGCCGGGGGGAAGAAGTGGTGGGGGAGATGAACCGCCTGGGAATGCTGGTTGACGTTTCCCACCTAGCCGAACGCAGTTTCTGGGACGTGCTGGAGGCCAGCTCCCAACCGGTGATTGCTTCGCACTCAAACTGCCGCGCCCTGTGCGACACCCCCCGCAATCTCTCTGACGAGCAGCTCAAGGCTCTGGCCGCCGCCGGCGGGGTGGTGGGCATAACCCTGGCTCCCAGCCTGCTGGGAACCGGACAGGTGGGTTTGGATGCGGTAGTGGCCCATATCAGCCATGCCGTCCGGGTGGCCGGACTGGAGCACGTGGGCCTAGGCAGCGATTACGACGGCATCAGCTCCACTCCGGCCGGCTTGGAAGGGGCCGATTCCCGAAGTAAAATCAGGAGAGTTCTGCTGGAAAGAGGATATCCCCCGGGTGAAGTTGAAAAAATAATGGGAGGAAATTTCCTCCGGGTAATGCAAAGCATCTTGCCAAGGCAGGGAAACAGTATTGGTTGACCTCCACGTTCACACCCGGGCTTCCGACGGGGGCCGCACGCCGGAACAGGTGGTGATCCTGGCCAGGGAGGCGGGCCTGCACGCGCTCGCCATCACCGACCACGACACCACTGACGGTTTGCCGCCGGCGCAGGAAGCCGCCGGACATCTCGACCTGCGGCTGGTGCCGGGCATCGAACTCAGCACCCTGTGGGATGAACATGAAGTACATATCCTCGGGTATTTTATTGACCCGTTTAACCCCGAGCTGCGTGAGGTTCTTTCTTCCCGCCAGGAAGGCCGCTGCCGGCGGGGCCGGCGCATTCTGGAGAAACTCGCCGCCCTGGGCATGCCCTTGAAGTGGGAAGAAGTCCTGGCCAGGGCTGGTGATGCGGCCTCCATCGGCCGGCCTCACATTGCTGAGGTGATGATTGATAAGGGCTATGTCTCCAGCGTGGATGAAGCTTTTGTCCGTTTTCTCGGCACCGGGGCCCCGGCCTATGTTCCTAGGACCAAATTCAGCCCCCAGGAGGCTATTGACCTGGTGCTGGCGGCCGGGGGAGTGCCGGTCCTGGCTCACCCTGGGCTGATCAAAGACCCGGCCCTGCTGGAGCAACTCCTGCAGGACGGTAAACTCAAGGGCCTGGAGGTTTACTATCCCGGGCATGACGAGGAAACCACCCGGGAACTGGCCGAACTCTGCCGGCGGCAAGGCCTGATCGCCACTGGTGGCTCCGACTTCCACGGACTTCCGGGTGACGACCGGGCCCCGCTGGGCACCTGCGCCGTTTCGGATGTCATTGTCGCGGCCCTGCAGCAGGCCGCGGCCGGGTGAGAAGCCCGGGCCCGGGACGATGGGGCGAACCCGAGGCGCCAACCCTGCCGCCGGGCCGAAACCTTTCTTCAACACTTCCTGGCCAAGGTTGCCTAGAACATTGGCTCGGGGTAGGTCAAATCTAAGGGTTGCCAGGTGGGGCGCGATGGGCTATAATTGACCCCGACAGGTTACGGGAGGCTGGCGGGAAGCGGTGGAGCCGGGGGAAGTCGTGCTGGTGCTGGGCGGAGCCAGAAGTGGCAAGAGCAGTTTTGCCCAGAACCTGGCCTGTACGAGCGGTCTCGAAGTAGTATATATAGCCACGGCCCAAGTGACAGACCCCGAGATGGCGGCCCGTATTCAGCACCACCGGGATCAGCGGCCGGCATCCTGGCGGACCGTAGAGGCCCCGCTGGAGCTGGTGCCGGCGGTACAGGCGGAGGCAGGCCGGCGGCAGGTGATTTTGCTCGATTGCCTGTCCGTCTGGGTGGCGAACCGGCTTTTGCGGGGGATTTTCCCGGATGCGGGCCAGAAGGAACTGAATCTGCCGGCCGGACGCCAGGAAGAGGTTTTGACCCAGGTCGAACGCTTGACCGCGGTCGGGCTAGGGGCCCAAGCCAGCCTGGTCGTAGTAACGAACGAGGTGGGCATGGCGCTGGTGCCGGAGTACCAGGCCGGGAGAATCTACCGGGATGTCCTCGGACTGGCCAACCAGATAGTGGCCAGAGCCGCCGCCAGGGTTTACCTGGTGGTGGCCGGGATACCCGTACTGATCAAGGGTCGGCCGGAAGGGGACGTGGGGAGTGGGAAGTGCGAGTGAGGGAGACCGGTCGCAGCATTTCGGCATTTGGCCTGGTGCTCAAGTCTTTGGCTGAGAAGGTGCGGCCTGGGGGCTGAGTAGACCCCCATGCCACCCAGGTGGCACCATCAGAGGTATGAAAACGGCGGTGGGGTAGGACCACCTCTAATTTCAGGGTGGTTAACCTGCATGTAAACTGCATAGTGCGAGGCTCCGGGAGGGAAGCCGGTGCGAATCCGGCGCGGTCCCGCCACTGTAAGGGGGAGCTGCCTGCAAGGGCCACTATCCTGCACTCGTGTACCGTATGTGCGGAGACAGGTTCCCGCAACGGGAAGATTTTGTTTATATGAGTGCTGGACGGGAAGGCGCAGGCAGTGATGAACCAGAGCCAGGATACCGATCCGGAGCGCTTGCCGCTTTACCTACGGTTGATGGGGAAGGTGGTTTTGGCAGCAAGTTAACCCCCCAGCTTAGGTAAAGCTGGGGGGTTTATCTTATGAGGAGAAAGATATTGAAAATGCCGGGACTGACCTACCAAAACCGTACTACTGGCCGGCAACGCGGCCAGCCCCCAGGTGAGCTCCGAACCGGTAGGCGGCCGGGCGACGCTTTTGACAGCCCTTTTGGTTTTCGTTACTACCGTGGCCGGTATTGGCGTCGGGGATTTACCACCGGGGCCGGGGCTGCGGCCGCGGCCAAGGCAGCCGCTATGTTGTGGACCGGCCAGCCCTGTCCTGATGAGGTAAGTGTCGCCAACCCGCAGGGGGAGCGCCTGGTTATCCCGGTGGCGGCTGGGAAGGCGAGGCGGGGCAGGGCCTGGGCCTACGTCGTCAAAGACGCCGGGGATGACCCGGATGTTACCCACGGAGTAAAGATCATCGCCATTATCGAGGAAGCGGCTGGAGAGCAGGTGACCATTGTCGGCGGGACCGGGGTAGGCCGGGTGACGCGGCCAGGGCTGCCCGTGCCCGTCGGGGAAGCAGCCATAAACCCGGTGCCGCGCGAGATGATCACCCGGACCGTCCGGGAAGTGGTGCCTGCCGGGGGCGTCATGGTAACCGTGGCCCTTCCCGAAGGAAAGCATCTGGCCAGGAGAACCATGAACCCGCAACTAGGCATCACCGGCGGTCTATCCATTCTCGGCACGACCGGGATTGTCGAACCCATGTCCGAGGAAGCCTACTGTCAGTCCCTGGTGCCGCAGATTGATATGGCCCTGGCTGGGGGTAACAGTCTTCTGGTTCTCACCCCGGGAAGGAAAAGCCAGCAGGTCGCCACCTGCCGGTACGGCTTTCCGGCCCCGGCCGTGGTCCAGGCCGGGAACTTTTTCGGCTTTATGCTCGAGGAAGCAGCCGGCCGGGGCGTGGAGCGGTTTATCCTCTTGGGCGAGCCGGGCAAACTGGTGAAACTGGCGGCCGGTATTTTCAACACCCACAACCGGGTGGCTGACGCCCGCCGGGAAACCCTAGCGGCTCATGCCGCCCTGCTGGGAGCCCCAGCCCCGGTAGTAGCCGGGATCATGGCCGCCGCTTCCGTGGGCCAGGCCGTGGACTGCCTGGACCAGGCCGGTCTCAAGGCACCGGTTCTGGAAAGGGTGGCTGTCGCCGCCGGGGAGAAGGTCAGGGGCTTCCTGCACCGCTTTACCCCCGGCCCGGAGCGTGACTGGGAGATAGGGGTTATCATTACCGGGCCTGATGGCCAGATGCTGGCCTGTACGCCGCCGGCCCGGGAACTGGGAGGTACGCTTGGATGCCGGCCAGAGTGCTGGTGATAGGCATCGGACCAGGTAGCCGGGAATATCTTCTCCCGGCAGCCGCCGCGGCCGCAGCCCGGGCCACGGTCCTGGTAGGCAGCCGCCGGGCCCTGGAGCTTTTCCCGGAATCTGTGGCCGAAAAAAGGGAAATCAGCCTGCCCCTGGAAGATACCATCGCCTATATACGCGCCCGGGCGCGCACTCAGAGGGTAGCCGTTCTCCTTTCTGGCGACCCATGTTTTCATAGCCTGTTGCCCCGGTTGCGGCAGGAGTTTGCCCCGGAAGAAATGGAGGTTCACCCAGGTCTCAGCCCGTGGCAACTGGCCTTTGCCCGCCTCAAAGAAGATACGAGTCAGGCCAGGGTGATCAGCCTGCACGGCCATGACTGGGACGAGCTGGAGGCCGTCTTGGACCTTCCCCGGGTGGCCGTCCTCACCGACCGGCACCATTCACCGACAGCCATAGCCCGCTACCTGCTGGACCGGGGGGTACGTAAGGTCATGTACGTATGTGAGAACCTGGGGTACCCGGAAGAACGCATCACCCGCATTGACGCCGGCCAGGGTATTGCCGAGAATTTCAGCGCCTTGAACCTGGTGGTGCTGCTAGATGCCTGAGAGACACTGGCCCTTTGCCACCCCGGGTATCGCCGACGCGGAATTTATCCGGCTGGAGGGTCTGCCCATGACCCGGGAGGAGGTACGGGTAGTAACCATAAGTAAGGCCGGCCTGGCATCCGGGCAGACAGTATATGACATCGGCGCCGGGACTGGCTCCTTGAGCGTAGAGGCCGCCCGCTTCGTCTTCCCCGGCCAGGTATACGCAGTGGAGGCCAATCCGGAGGCGGCGGCCTTGGTGCGGGCCAACGCCCGGGCCTTCGGCCTGGAAAACGTCCAGGTGGTCACCGGCCTGGCGCCAGAGGTCCTGGCTTCGCTGCCGCGGCCGGACCGGGTGATGGTAGGGGGTAACCGCGGGCACCTGGCCGGCATTCTGGCCGTCTGCTGGGAAAAAATGCTATCAGGGGGACTAATCGTGGTTAATGCTGTTACCCTGGGAACCCTGACCACGGCCCTGGCCGAATTCCACCGCCTGCAGGCTGAAACCGAGGCCTGGGAGCTCGAGGTCGGGCAGATGCAGCGCCTGGGGGGACAAAATCATGCCTTTCGCCATCTTACTCGCGTTTACATTATCCGTGGGAAGAAAGGTGATGCATGTGCCGGGTAAGCTTTACGGCCTGGGTCTGGGGCCGGGGGACCCCGAATTGCTGACCGTTAAGGCCAGCCGTATCCTAGGCCGGGTATCGGTAGTAGCCGTACCCAAGGGGGGGCCGGACCGGCCCAGCTTAGCGCTAGAAGTAGCTGCCCCTTATCTCCGCCCGGGCCAGGAAATACTCGAACTGCTCCTGCCTATGACGAGGGACCGGGACCAGCGGCAGGAGGCGTGGGCCGGGAGCGCCCGGGAAATAGCCCGCCGACTGGAGCAGGGGCTAGACGTGGCCTTCCTCACCCTGGGCGACCTGTTTACCTATAGCACCTATGCCTACCTTCGCGAGCACCTGCAGCAACTCATGCCGGGGCTGGCGGTGGAAAATGTCCCTGGGGTGACCAGTTTTGCCGCCGCGGCTAGTGCCGCGGCCTGGCCCCTGGCGGAAGGTGACGAAACCCTGGCCGTAGTACCGGGATCCATTGCGGTATCCGCGATGGCGTCCCTCCTGGACTGCTTCTCCACCGTGGTGATCCTGAAGGCTGCCGGCCGCTACCGCGAATGGGTAGAACTTCTGCGCCGTAAAGGGTTGGAACAGGAGGCGGTGCTGGTCAGCCGCTGCGGCTTTCCGGACGAAATATGCAGCCGGGATCTGGACGAATGGGTGGACCGGGAAATGTCGTATTTCTCCCTGATCCTGGCGCGGGGGGCGAAAAGGCAATGAAAGTCTATTTCATCGGGGCCGGCCCGGGGGACCCGGAGCTCATGACCCTGAAGGCCAGGAATGTCCTGGAGCAGGCCGGGGCCGTGATTTATGCCGGCTCCCTGGTGCACCCAGACTGCCTGAAGTTCGTGCCGGCCGGCGTACCCCGCTATGACAGTTCCGGGATGACGCTGGAAGAGATGGTGGAGGTAATGGTCGCCGAGGTAAGGAAAAACCACATTGTGGCCAGGCTGCACAGCGGGGATGCCAGCCTTTACGGGGCCATTGCCGAGCAGATGCGGGCTTTGGACCGCCACCAGATCTCCTACGAGGTGATACCGGGAGTAAGCTCTTTCCTGGCCGCAGCCGCGGCCCTCAAGGTGGAGCTTACCGTACCGGCGGAGTCCCAGACGGTGATCCTCACCCGGGCCCCGGGCCGCACCCCGGTACCGGAACGCGAAAGCCTGGCCAGCCTGGCCGCCCACCAGGCCACCCTTTGCCTTTTCCTGAGCATCTCCCAGATTGACCAAGTGGCGGCCGAGTTGCTGACCGCCTACCCGCCGGATACGCCGGCCGCGGTGGTATATAAGGTGGGGTGGCCAGAAGAAAAGATCATCTCCGGTCCGCTGGCCGGGATAGCCGGCCTAGCCAAACAAGCCGGGTTAACGAGCACCGCCCTCATCCTGGTCGGCGATTTTCTCGCCCGGGACGGCCAGCCCTCCCGCCTGTATGCCGGGGATTTCGCCCACAGCTTCCGGGGGCAAAAGCCATGCGAGTAATGGTTATCGCCTTGAGCCGCCGCGGTTACCCGGTGGGCCGGGAAGCAGCCCGGGCCTGCGCCGGCCGGGGCAGGGTGGAGGAAGTACGCCTCTGCGTGCCAGCCGCCGCCCTGGACAAGGACGAGGAAGCTACCGGGGACCTTCCGGCCACCGTACGGCTGGAACCGCTGCCAGCGGACTTGCCGGCCTTGATCGCCCAGGCCTTTACCAACCGCCAGGCCCTGGTGATGGTCATGGCCGTGGGTATCGCGGTGCGGCTGGTGGCCCCGCACTTGCGCAGCAAAACGACCGATCCGGCGGTGGTAGTCATAGACGAAGTGGGCCGGCAGGCCGTGAGCCTGGTAAGCGGGCACCTGGGCGGGGCCAACGAACTGGCCGGCTTTCTAGCCGCTTCCCTGGGGGCCCAGGCGGTGATCACCACCGCCAGCGACCTGCACCGGGTCAAGCCCCTGGATGTGGTTCTGGCCAGGTCAGGGATTACCCCCGAACCTCACCGGGCACTGGCCGGATTCATGGGCCGGCTCCTGGACGGTGGGCGCCTTTGGCTGGCGGTCGAAGAAGGGCTGGAAGCTTACACGGGCTGGGCGAGGGACTTCCCCCAAATTGAGGTGGTCACCGGGGAAGGGACTGTGCCGCCCGCGCCGGAGCCCCTGATGCTTTTGACTTGCCGCCGGTCTGCCGCCCACCTGCAGGCCCGGCGGTCAGCTCCTACCCTCTACCTCCACCCGCGCTGCCTGGCGGCCGGGGTTGGCTGCCGCCGGGGAGTAACGGCCACCGAAGTCCGGGAAGCCGTACTGGCGGCCCTGGAGGCCGGGCAGTATTCGCCCCTTTCCCTGGCCGCCCTGCATACCCTGGAGGCAAAGCTGGCGGAAGCGGGGCTGGTGGAGGCCGGCCGGGCTCTGGGTGTCCCCGTACGTGGCTTCAGTCCGGCCCAACTGCAGTCCTGTCTGGAACGGCACCCGGAGCTCACGCGTTCGGCCCGGGTACAGGCAAGAATGGGGGTGGAAGGTGTATGCGAACCGGCCAGCTTGCTGGGAGCACAGGGGGCCAAGCTCCTGGTGCCAAAGATGATCGTGGGCCGGGTGACGGTAGCCCTGGGAGCGGAGTTTGCGGGCCGCCCAGCCCTGGCCGCCTGTTTGTCGTCGGTATCGGCCCAGGAGGGGTGACCCACATGACCCTGCGGGCGCAGGCGGCCCTGGAGGAAGCCGAAGTAGTGCTGGGCTACCGCCGCTACCTGGAATTTGTCTCCGGGCTCCTGACGGACAAAGAAGTCATCAGTTCCGGGATGCGCCACGAAGTGGAGCGCTGCCGCCAGGCCGCCACCTGGGCCTGCCGGGGCCGCAAGGTAGCCCTGGTCTCGAGCGGCGACTCCGGCGTCTACGGCATGGCCGGTCTGGTGCTGGAACTCCTGGCCGGCGGTGAATTTACGCCGGCGCCAGCAATAGAGATTATCCCCGGGGTGACGGCTGCCACTGCCGCGGCCGCCCTCCTGGGCGCACCCCTGGCCAACGATTTTGCCGTCATCAGCCTGAGCGACCTGCTCACCCCCTGGGAAACCATCATGGCGCGCCTTACCGCCGTCCTGGCGGCTGACCTGGTGGTGGCCCTTTACAATCCGTCCAGCCGGCGGAGAAATCGGCTACCGGAGGTAACCTCCCTGGTCAGGCGTTACCGGGAGGCCGGGACTCCAGTAGGGGTGGTGCAACGGGCCTACCGACCCGAACAGAACATAATCCTTACCACCCTGGAGGCTTTGCCGCAATTACCCTTGGACATGGAATCCGTAGTTATCATCGGCAATAACGAGACGCGGCAGTGGGGGTCATACCTGGTGACACCGAGGGGGTACCGCTGGTGATCCTGGTCCTTGCCGGCACCTCTGACGCTGGTGAGATTATCAATGAGCTGGCGACCCGTGGTCTGGTGGTACTGGCCAGCTCTCTGACCGCTTACGGCACCCAACTCGCCCGTGCGGCCGGGGCCGGGCAGGTGCTTACCGGCCCCCTGGATGCGGTAGGAATGGAAGAGGTACTAGCCCGGTACCCGGTTCGCCTGCTGGTGGACGCCACCCACCCTTTTGCCACCGGCGCTTCCGCCGCGGCCCATGCGGCTGCTCTCAGGAAAGGCGTTCCTTACCTCAGGTGGGAGCGGCCACCGGTGAACCCAACCTGTCCTGGTATATATCGCCCCGCTGGCTGGGAGGAATCGGCCCGCATGGCCTTTTCCCTGGGAAGAGTAGTTTTCCTTACCGTCGGTACCCGGCACCTCGCGCCCTTTGCGGCCGAAGCCGCCCGCGAGCCCGGCCGCCGGCTGGTAGTCAGGATACTGCCTGTAGCCGAGAGTCTGGCTTTCTGCCACCAATGCGGCCTCCTGCCTTCCCAGATCGTGGCCATGCAGGGGCCTTTTTCCCGGGAACTCAACCGGGCCCTGTTCAGCTTTTACCGGGCCGAGGTAGTGGTTACCAAGGAAAGCGGGCCGCAAGGAGGAGTAGCGGCCAAGATCGCCGCGGCCCAAGATTTGCACCTACCGGTGGTCATAGTAGAAAGACCGGCCTCATTGCCGGGTCCCGCCACCGGACGTATTGAAGAAATCGTGGCGAAAGCCCTGGAGGTGAACAAAGCTGAAAACTGGGGGGATTATCCTGGGCCACGGCAGCCGTGAAGCCGCCGCCAATCAGGTGGTACTGGCCGTAGCGGAAATGGTCCGGGCGCAGGTGCAACTGGACTTCCTGCAGGTGGCCTTCCTTTCCTTCGCCTCACCCACCCTGCCTGAGGCCGTTGACAGCCTGGTGCACCAGGGGACGGAGAAGATTATCGTCGCGCCGTTGTTCCTGGTGGCTGGAAGGCATGTACGGGAGCATATTCCGGCCCTGATTGCCGCCGAGCAGCAGCGGCTGCAGGGAAAGGCGGCTATCCTGTACGCCGGCGAGATCGGTCCCGACCCCAGGCTGGCGTCCATTCTGGCCGAGAGAATCAGGGGGGCTGATAGTGGAACTATTGACTGACCCGGCCGCCATTACGACCAGGAGCCGGGAAATCATCGCCGGCCGCCTAGGCAGTCTTGCCGGGACGGCGGCGGAAAAGGAGATCATTTACCAGGCTGTCCATGCCAGCGGCGACCTGGGGCTGGCCGGCATGCTGCTCATTGACCCCCGGGCCGTGACCCTGGGCATCGAGGCCCTGCAGCGGGGAGCAGCAGTCATAACCGACGTGGAGATGGTGCGGGCGGGCATCAGTAAGAAACTGGCCGGCAGCCTGGGGGTGAAGACATACTGCGCTATTGGAGAGCCGGAAACCGCCTCCCTGGCTGCAGCCGCCGGGATCACCCGGGCCATGGCCGCCATCCGCCGCCAGGCAGACCGCCTTCCCGGAGCGGTGGTAGCCATCGGCAACGCCCCCACTGCCTTGCTGGAGGTCCTGCGCTTGGCCGAAGGGGGCCAGGTTCCGAGCATGATCGTCGGGGTGCCGGTGGGGTTCGTCGGCGCGGCTGAAATAAAGGAAATGCTGGCAGCCTCACCCTGGCCATATATCACCGTGGCTGGCCCCAGGGGCGGAAGCACCGTGGCCGTGAGCGTGATCAACGCCCTGCTTCGCCTGGCCACGGGCGATGCCGGGGGAGAAAGCGAGGGAAGCAGGGATGGCTAGGGCCATCATGTTTCAGGGGACCAGTTCCCACGTCGGCAAGAGCGTGCTGGTGGCCGCCCTGGGCCGCCTCCTCCACCGGGACGGGTACCGGGTAGCCCCCTTTAAGGCCCAGAATATGGCCCTAAACGCTTTTGTTACCGCTGACGGCGGAGAGATAGGGTGGGCCCAGGCCATGCAGGCCCAGGCCTGCGGCCTCAAACCGCGGGTAGAGATGAACCCCATCCTGCTTAAGCCGAGCGGGTCGTCCGCCTCCCAAGTGATAGTCAAGGGACACCCCATCGGGACCTTAAGCGCCAGCGCCTATCACCGCCAACACAACCTTTCCTTCTGGCCAGCCGTGGAAGACTGCTGGCAGAGGCTGAGCCAGGAGTTTGAAATCATCGTCATCGAGGGGGCCGGCAGTCCGGCCGAGGTCAACCTGGCCGACCGGGATATAGCCAATATGCGCACAGCCAGGCTGGCCAACTCGCCGGTAATCTTGGTGGCTGATATTGACCGGGGTGGTGCCCTGGCCAGCCTGGTGGGTACCCTGGAACTCCTGCCGCCGGAGGACGCGGCCAGAGTTTGCGGCTTCATCCTCAACAAGTTTCGCGGTGACAAGGAATTGCTGCAGCCAGCCCTGGCCTTCCTGGAAGAGAGGACCGGCCGTCCGGTGCTCGGGGTGATCCCTTATCTGGATGCTCTCGGCCTGCCGGAGGAGGACTCCGTCAGCCTGGAGGAGACGAGGAACCGGAATTCGCCAGGAAGCGGTGAAGTGCACGTAGTTGTAATCAACTTGCCTCGCATCGCCAATTTCAGCGATTTTCAGTCCCTGGCCGAAGAAGAAGATGTCGCCCTGGATTACGCCCGCCACCCGGCCGAATTGGGTACTCCTGACGCCATCATCCTCCCCGGAAGCAAGAATACCCTGGAGGACCTGGCCTGGTTGCAGACCACAGGAATGGCGGCGGCCATTGCCAGTCGCTACCGGGAAGGGACGCCGGTAGTGGGCATCTGCGGCGGCTACCAGATGCTGGGCCAGAGCCTCAAGGACCCGGCCGGGGTGGAATCACCGGCCGGAGAAGCTCGCGGATTGGGGCTGCTGCCGGTGGAAACCATCTTTCACCCGGCTAAGAGCACGCGCCAGGTAACCGCCAAGGTGGCTGCCGGCGGGATATTCTTCGCTGGACTACAGGGGAGCCCAGTGCAAGGATACGAAATCCACCACGGCCACACCCGGCTCCTGGACGGATGTCATCCGGCCTTTTCGCTGGAAGGGGCCGGGGAAGGGGCTGTCTCCGCAGACGGCCGGTGCTGGGGCACCTATCTTCACGGCCTGTTTGATAACGACGCCTTCCGCCGTCATTTCCTCAACGTGTTGCGGCAGCGGCGGGGGCTGGCGCCGAAGGCTGGACCGGCCCTGAGCCTGGCCGCGCGGCGGGAACAGGCCTTTGACCGCTGGGCCTGGTGGGTACGGGACAACGTGGAGATAGAACGAATTTATCACCTCCTGGGGATATAACTGGAGGTTGGGGGTTGGAGGTTTTTAATTTGACTCCGCGCGCCTTTCTCCTAGCCCTGGCCGGCGCCCTGGCCCTGGACCTGGCCTTGGGCGACCCGGCCTGGCTGCCGCACCCGGTCCGGGGAATCGGAAAACTGATAACCTGGCTCGAAGGCCGCCTTTATCCCCGGGAGCGCCATCCCGGCCGGGAAAGGCGGCGGGGGCTGGTTCTCGCGGCTACGGTGGTAACCGGCACCTTTGCTGCCACCACGGCTTTGCTTTGGCTGGCCCGCCACCTTTTCCCCGGGCTTGAAATCCTGCTGACCGCCTATTTCATCTATGCCAGCATGGCGATCCGGGATTTGGGCCGGGCCGCCACGGCGGTGTATGTGCCGCTACGGCAGGGAAATCTGCAGACCGCCAGACAGCAGCTACAATTGATCGTCAGCCGGGATACGATGCACCTGCCCGAGGGAGAAGTAGCCCGGGCGACTGTGGAGACGGTGGCTGAAAACACTGTAGATGCCGTGATCGCCCCTCTTTTTTACGCCCTCCTGGGCGGGGCCCCCCTGGCCATGGCCTACCGGGCGGCCAACACCCTCGATGCCATGGTCGGCTACCGGAACGAACGATATCGCGACTTTGGCCGGACCGCAGCCCGGCTGGACGATGCGGCCAATTACCTCCCGGCCCGGGTGGGCGGGGCAGTCATGCTGGGAACGGCCGCCATCCTGGGGTATGACTGGCGCCGGGCCTGGTATGCCTGGCGTAGAAATGCCGGCCGGCACCCCAGCCCCAACGCCGGCATCCCGGAGGCGGTAATGGCCGGGGCCCTGGGAGTGCGGCTCGGCGGAACCAACTTCTACCACGGCCGGCCCGAGGAAAGGCCGGCTATCGGGCCGGAATTCCAGCCCGTTCGCTGCGAGCATATCGGACAGGCAGTGCAGGCCATGTATGCCGCCAGCCTTTGCTTCTGGGTGATGGCGGCGGCTGCCGGGTGGTGGATACGATGGCAGTGGTAAAAACGTGCATCCCGCGGCTGGTAATCGCAGCCACCCATAGCAGCGCCGGCAAGACCACAACAACCATGGGGCTGATGGCCGCTCTACGGCAGCAGGGCTGTACGGTACAGGGGTTTAAGGTGGGGCCGGACTACCTTGACCCGGCCTACCACGCGGAGATCACCGGCCGTCCCTCCCATAACCTGGATACCTGGATGCTGGGCGAGGCCAGGGTCCTGGAGATCTTCGCCCGGGCCTGCCGGGGGGCAGACATAGCCTTGATCGAAGGGGTGATGGGCCTGTACGACGGGCACGGCCGCGACGGCCGCGGCAGTACCGCCGAAGTGGCGGAACTGCTGGCGGCTCCGGTTATTTTGCTGGTAGACTGCCACGGCCTGGGAGCCAGCGCCGCGGCCATGGTGCTGGGCTACCAGCGTTACGACCCGCGGGTGCGCCTGGCCGGCGTTATCTGTAACCGCGTCAGCGGCCAGAAACATTACCGGCTGGTAAAAGACGCCATCGAGGCTGCAACTGGCCTCCCCGTCCTCGGCTACCTGCCGTGGGAGCGCGAACTGCAGGTGCCGGAGCGGCACCTGGGATTGGTCGCCCGGCCCGAAGGCTCGCCCCTGAAACCTTTGAGGGATAAGCTGGCGGCCATCCTGGCCGAAACAGTTGACTGGACCGGGCTCCTGGCCACAGCCCAATCGGCTCCGGCTGTTGAAACTGAAGCAACCGTCGTGCCACCCCTTTGCTCCCCACCGGTCAAGGTGGCGCTGGCCCGGGATGCGGCCTTTCATTTTTACTACCAGGACGCCCTTGAGCTTTTGACCAGCCTGGGCGCCGAGCTGGTACCCTTCAGCCCCTTGGCTGATAGAGAGTTGCCTGCCGGTACCCGGGGGGTTATCCTGGGCGGCGGTTTCCCCGAGATGTTTTTGCCGGAGCTGGCGGCCAATGCCTCTATGCGTCGCAGTCTGGCCAGAGCTGCGGCCCAGGGCCTGCCGGTTTACGCCGAGTGCGGCGGGCTGATGTATCTCTGCCGCGAAGTTGACGGCTACCCCATGGTAGGGGTGGTGCCGGCGCGGGTAGAAATGACCGTGAGGTTGCAGGGGTTCGGCTATACCCGGGCCCGCAGCCTGGCAGATAACCCTATTTGCCAAGCGGGCCAGGAAGTATGGGGTCACGCCTTCCACTATTCACGCCTCAACCCGGAATCGCCCGAGTTCCCCTGGGCCTGGGAAGCGGACGGCGGCCGCCGGGAAGGATTCGTGGCCGGCAATGTCCTGGCCTCCTACCTGCACCTGCACTGGGGAGCCAATCCAGAATGGGCTGGGTCGTTCTTGCGCAGGTGCCAGGCCGCCAGCTAGGGGGCTGTTGAAAAACAAAACGGATCACCGTAACCCTGGAAGGAGTCATTCCATGTGCGATTTTTCGCCCGCGAATTCACGGCCCTGGTCACGGCTATAGGTTTCCTTACCCGCCTGCCAGTCAAGTCCGGTGCCCCAGGGCAGGAGGAAGCCCTGGGCCGCTCCACCGCGTGGTTCCCCCTGGCCGGGCTGGTGCTGGGCCTGATTGACTACGGCATTTTCCAGCTCTTGCGCCCTGTCCTACCCCCGTTGGTCCTGGGCGCGGTCCTCCTGGCCGTTTCCACCTGGCTTACCGGGGGTCTGCACCTGGATGGCCTGATGGACACACTGGACGGCCTGGGCAGCGGCCGGCCCCGCGAGAGGAAGCTGGAGATAATGCGCGACAGCCGGGTAGGAGCCATGGGCGTAATCGGAGCCGTTATTCTCCTGCTGGTGAAATTCGGCGTGCTGGCCTCTCTGCCCGTAGAGGCCGCCCAGGAAATTCTTATCTTGCCACCGGTGTTGGCTCGCTGGGCGATGGCCGGGGCCATCGTGTTCCTTCCCTACGTGCGAACCGAAGGCCTGGGCCGCGGCTTTTCCCGCTACGCCAGCCGGAGCCGCTTCTGGCTGGCCACAACCGTAGCGGCCGCCATAGCCTGGCTGGTGGCCGGTCCTGGCGGCCTGCTAATCCAGGCCCTGGCCGCCGCTTTCCTGTTTTGGTTTAGCCGCCAGCTCAAAATAAGCCTTGGCGGCTGTACTGGCGATACCTACGGCGCCCTGGCCGAGGTCCAGGAGACCATCCTGCTGGTAATCATGCTAGCCTTAAAAGAATGGTGGTGAGAACGTGAGCCTATCCCCTCCCCACGGTGGCAACCGCACCGCCGCCGAAAAGTTCGGCGTTACGGCGGCGGACGTGCTCGACTTCAGCGCCAATCTAAATCCCCTGGGACCGCCGCCGGAGGTCTTGGCGGTCATGCGGGAAAACCTGGATCTGATCCAGTACTACCCGGACCCGGAAAGCCGGCAGTTGCGCCTGGCCCTGGCCGAGTTCCTGCAGGTGCCACCTGCCTGCATCCTGCCCACCAACGGGGCCAGCGAGGCCATTTACCTTCTGGCATTATCGCGGCGGCCAGCCAGGGTGTTAACTTTGGCCCCTACTTTCAGCGAATATGCCCGGGCCGCGGCCGCCACCGGCGCGGATATTATCTTCTTCCCCCTAGATAAAGGTAGCTCCTTTTCCCTGCCGCTCACCACCTTCCTGCCGCAATGCCATCAGGCAGACATGATCTTTCTGGGGCATCCCAACAACCCCACCGGGCAGCTACTGGAGCGCCATACCCTGGAGGTGCTGGCGGAATTCTGCCAGGAGGAAGGGATTTACCTGGTGGTTGATGAATCATTCATCGCCCTGGTCACGGATAAAGAGACAAGCAGTTACCGGGAATGGATTGGGCACTTTCCCCGCCTCACCATTGTCGGCTCCTTAACCAAAAGCTTTTGCCTGCCCGGCCTGCGCCTAGGCTATCTCCTGGCCGGACCCGAATTGCTGGGCGAGGTAAGTATGCTCCAGCCGCCGTGGAGTGTTAACTCCCTGGCCCAAATTGCCGGGATAGCCGCCACGGCTGCTTCTGGTTATCTAGAGGCGGCCAGAAGGGCGATTAAGCAGGAGCGGGAATTCCTTAGCCGAGCACTGGCCGGGATGCCGGGCCTCAGACCGTATCCCTCCCGGGCCAACTTCTTGCTGGTCGAAATCCTGGCGCCTGGCCTCACCTCAGCCGGTCTCTGGGAATCCCTGGCCCGCCGGGGTATCCTGGTGCGGGATTGCGCCAATTTTCCCGGGCTGGGGGAGAGGTTCTTTCGTCTGGCCATACGCAACCACTGGGAAAACGTCAGGCTCATAGAGGCGCTGTCCGACCTGCTCAGTGAACGGAGGTGGGTAGAGAGGTGACCCGACTGTACCTGGTCCGCCATGCCAGCACCGGTTGGAATAAACATGGCCAGTATCAAGGCCATAGCAATGTGGCCCTCAGCGATGCAGGCCGCCAGCAAGCGAGACTGCTGGCCAAAAGACTGGCCGACAAGGATTTGCATTTCTTTTACGCCAGCGACCTTTCCCGGGCCTTCGAGACGGCTCAAATAGTGGCCGCTGCCTATGGCCAGCCAGTAACACCGCTGATGGAGTTGCGGGAAGTCAATTTCGGCCTCTGGGAAGGTCTTACTTTCCAGGAAATTAACGAGAAGTACGCCGGGATAGCCACCCAGTGGCGTCTAAATCCCGGCCAGGTGGGTATTCCCCAAGGAGAAAGGTTCGCTGAAGTCCAGGAGCGGGCCTGCCGCGTAATCACCGACCTGGTAGCCAGACACCCGGACAAGAACCTCCTGGTAGTTTCCCACGGTGGAACTATCCGGACTATCCTCTGCGGCCTCCTCGATCTGTCCCTGGACCGGTTGTGGGGCCTGGCCCAGGATAACACCGCGGTAAACATCATAGATTTCTACGACGGCCGTCCCATTCTTACCCTATTCAATGACGCTCACCACCTGGAGCACGCGCATGGACCGGAGCCTGATGGGGAAGGGCTATAATTGGAGGCTGGCACCGCCGCGGGCGGCCCAGGCTTCTTATGGCTACTACAGAGGTGATACAGGTGCAGGAATATCGCGCCAGGGTTCCCTGGGACCGAGGGTTGAGTTTGCAGGATAAGGCGCGGGAAATCGGGGTGGACTTTGACCGGTTCATTGCCGGCCTGGCCCGCCAGGCCACCGACACCGAAATGGCCGCCGAACTGGACATCCCCCCGGAGGCCGTGGCCAACCTACGACGGCACTTTCAGCACTACGGCCTGCATTCCGTCGAAGGGCAGGATTGAGTTACGCTACCTTCTTGTCTCCGGCCGGTAAAAGAGTTACAATATGGCTAACACGTCCCGGTCGGAGGTGCATGGTTTGAACTGGGAGGAAAAATTCGGCAAGGAAGGCATCACCTTTGACGATGTGCTTTTGGTTCCGGCAGAATCCAAGGTTCTGCCTGGGGAAATTGACGTTGCCACCAGGCTAAGCCGGGGGATTGGGCTCAATATCCCTATCGTCAGTGCTGGGATGGATACCGTCACCGAAGCCCGCCTGGCCATCGCCATGGCCCGGGAGGGCGGCATCGGCGTCATCCATAAAAACATGAGTATTGACAAGCAGGCCAACGAGGTAGACCGGGTGAAGCGCTCCGAGCACGGGGTGATTACCGACCCCATATCCCTGTCCCCCGAGCGCACCATCCGCGAGGCCCTGGACATCATGGAGCGGTACCACATCTCCGGAGTACCCATCACGGTAGAAGGCAAACTGGTGGGGATCCTCACCAACCGTGACCTGCGCTTTGAAAAGAGTTTTTCCCGGCCCATCCACGAGGTCATGACCAGGGACAATCTGATCACGGCCCCGGTAGGCACGACCTTGGAGGAAGCCAAAGAGATCCTCCAGGCCCACAAAATCGAAAAGCTCCCCCTGGTGGACGAAAACTTTAATCTCAAGGGCCTTTTTACCATCAAAGACATCGAGAAGATACGTCAGTACCCCAATGCGGCCAAGGATGCCAGGGGCCGGTTGCTGGTGGCCGCCGCCCTGGGCGTGGGGCCGGAGACCATGAGCCGGGCCAAAGAACTGGTAGGGGCTGGAGTTGACGCCCTGGTGGTAGATACGGCCCACGGCCATTCCACCCGGGTGATAAAGGTGGTCGAGGAGTTAAAGTCAGACTTCTCCTCCGTCCAGGTGATAGCGGGAAACGTAGCTACGGCCGAGGGTACCCTGGCCCTCATCAAAGCCGGGGCCGACGCGGTAAAGGTGGGCGTCGGCCCCGGCTCCATCTGCACCACCCGGGTGGTAGCCGGCATCGGCGTACCCCAGATCACCGCCATCTGGGATTGTTCCCGGGTAGCCAGCGAATATGGCGTGCCCATCATTGCCGACGGCGGGATCAAATATTCCGGCGATATTTCCAAGGCCCTGGCCGCCGGGGCTGACACAGTCATGCTCGGGAGTTTGCTGGCCGGCACCGACGAGAGCCCGGGTGAAATCGAGATTTACCAGGGCCGGAGCTTTAAGAGCTATCGTGGCATGGGCTCCCTGGCGGCCATGCGGGAGGGGAGTGGTGACAGGTACTTCCAGGAAGGTACGGGTAAATTCGTGCCGGAAGGCATCGAGGGCCGCGTGCCATACAAAGGCCCTCTGGCCGAAATCATCTACCAATTGCTGGGGGGGCTGCGGGCCGGGATGGGTTACTGCGGCGCCAAGAACATCAGGCACCTCCAGGAGGAATCCCGCTTTGTCCGTATCAGCGCCGCAGGCCTGCGGGAAAGCCATCCCCATGACGTTATTATCACCAAGGAAGCCCCTAACTACTGGGTAGAACCGTAAACGCGAAATGCGGGCAAATCTCAGCCCGAAGGAGTGGGCTTATTGTTCGGCAGTGTAGACGAAACCTTGGTGGCCCTGGCGAGTGACGGTTACCTGCTGGAGCGGCGGGGCGGGGTAGCTGTATACCTGGCCCTGGCCCTGGGCAAACCCCTGCTGGTTGAAGGCCCGGCCGGGGTAGGAAAGACAGAGCTGGCCAGCGCCCTGGCCAGGGTCACCCGCCACCAGCTCATCCGCCTCCAATGCTATGAGGGGCTGGACGAGGCCAAAGCCCTTTATGAGTGGAACTACCATAAACAACTTCTTTTCCTCCAGGCCCACCAGGGACAGGGCGGCGAATGGGCAGAAATCAAGGGCCAGCTTTATTCCCAGGAGTTCCTGCTTCCTCGCCCGCTGCTCGCGGCCCTGCTGGCCGAATCCCCCACCATTTTGCTGGTTGACGAGGTGGATAAGGCGGACGAGGAGTTTGAGGCCTTTCTTCTGGAAGCCCTGTCAGAATTCCAGGTTTCCATTCCCGAATTGGGCACTGTCAAGGCCGGACAGCGGCCGCAGGTGATTCTCACCAGCAACGCCACCCGCGAGCTCGGCGATGCCCTCAGACGGCGGTGCGTTTATCTTTACCTGGATTACCCGGAGCCCCGGCTGGAGACAGAAATCATCAGGAACAAGCTCCCCGGCATAGGCGCGCGCCTGACCGGCCAGATCGCGGAGTTTGTGTGTCAGGTGAGGCGGCAGCAACTGAAAAAGCCGCCCAGCATAGCCGAAACCCTGGATTGGGCCCAGAGCCTCGCGGCCCTGGGGGTAATGGATCTTGATGCCGCGGTGGTGGCCGATACCCTGCCGGTCCTGCTGAAGTACCAGGAGGACCTGGAGCTGGCTTACCGGAAGGTGGACCTGTGGGTACCTAACCTGCCGAACTGCGGCTAGGCCCGCGTTGATACAGGGCGAGGGCAATTACCCGGATCAGGAGGGACGGCATGGAGCAGGCAATGGTCCAAATAGTGCGGATCTTGCGGCAGGTCGGGGTCGGGGTGAGCCCGGCAGAAGTGCTGGACTGCCTGCGGAGCCTAGAGCTCATTGACCTCAGCCGCAAAGAAGACTTTTTCTCCGCGGTAGAAGCGACCCTGGCCAAGAGCCCGGAACAGGACACGGTGGTGCGCAGCCTGCTGGTCCATCTCCTGGAGCCGGGGAGTAACGGGCCGGCGGGTCTCGTCACCCCTGCCGGCCGCCTGCCCGCCGGCCCGGCGGCCGCCAAGGAGCGGGCCGAAGCCCATGATGGTCGCGGCCTCGGCCACAGCGGCGCCGGCGGCCCTGGAGACGAAGATTTCGCCGCCGTCGTGGCCAGGGGAGACATGGCGGCCGGTTACGATTTCGTGGCCCGGACAACAGCAGCCATGCCGCTGGGCACCGAGGATTTAGCCGATATCCCCGGCCTGGTGAGAAGGGTGCAGATAGCCCTCAACTGGTTCATGACAGAATACGAATGGGAGCACAAATACCAACAGGGGGAACTTTCACCCTCAGAACTCCAGCGGTACCGGGAGCGGCTGGATCACCTCTCCCTGGTAATCGAAGATGAAATTGAGAGAAATATCAGCCGTCGGTTCGGACGTTCAGGTCTCCTAGCCGTATTACAAAACAAAAATCTGGCCGCCAAGGATTTCCAGCTTCTTTCCACCCACGAAGTTAAAACAGTTGAGCGCCAGATTTACCGCCTCTGCCGCAGACTGGCGACCCGCCGTGGCCGGAGGTACCGGGCCTCGGCCCGCGGGCAGGTTGACCTGCGCCGCACCGCCGCGCAGGCCGGGAGTACCGGGGGCATCCCTCTACGCCTAGCTCACCGGAACCATCGGCCGGGGCGTCCGGAACTGCTGTTGCTGTGCGACGTTTCCAATTCGGTGGCCCGGTTCAGCAAATTCATGCTGCAGCTCACCTACAGCCTGCAACGGCGGTTCAGCCGGGTTCGCTCCTTTGTCTTTGTAGATGATCTGGCTGAAGTCACGCCTTACTTCCAGCGTCACCCTTTACCACGGGCCCTGGAACTGGTGGAAAAGGAAACCTGCTTTTCCCGTTCGGGGTTCTCCGACTTCGGGCGGGTATTCCAGGCCTTTGCCCGGGACTATCTCCACCTCCTCTCCCCCCGCACCACGCTGATTGTCCTGGGGGATGCCCGCAATAACTGGCGTCCCCCAGGGGAGGAGCACTGGCAGCAGATCACCGGCAGGTGCCGCCGGACGTACTGGCTCAACCCATGTCCCCGGGACACCTGGGGACGCGAGGACAGCCTGATGCCCCTTTACGCTATGCGCTGCCACCAGGTATACGAATGCCGCAATTTGAATCAACTGGCCCGGGTAGCCAGACGCATCTGGTAGCAAAAGAACATGGCCCCGCAGATAGCCGGCAGAGGCCATCCCAGGGCCAGGACGAAGCCGCGCAGGTTTATTCCTTCGGGTTGTATACCTCCAACTGCACTCCGTGCGCCGATTTAGGATGGACGAAGTTGACCTCGCCAAAGTCACCCCGGGCCGGCTCGGGAAGGGCAAACTTGGCTCCGCCTGCCTCCATCCGCTTCATGTCTTCCGCCACGTTATCCGATTTTAGCGACAGCAGGAACACACCTTCTCCCCGGCTTTCCACGAACTTGGAAATTGACGTGCCCGGGTCGTCAGAGGCGATAAGATGAAGGATGAAACCGTCAATATTAAAGGCCGCGCCTTTCAGACCGGGAAATGCAAAATCCCCCTCCCCCATGAATTTGAAGGGCTTGATGCCCAGCAAGTCCTCGTACTTTTTCACGGCTGCGTCCAGGTCTTTGACCGCAATATTAGCGCCATACACCTTGGTAATCAATCCTGCATCCCCCTTTTTGCTGTTTTTTATCAACCAACGTAGCTATTTCTACGTGTGTTGTTCATATCCTGCTAGCCGTGGAGAGATTTTCTAGACTACCGGAGCCCGTCCCCGGCACAATTTAATAGCGTTAGAAGTTGAAGACGAAAGGGGGTGAACGCATGTTTGATAACCGCATAGCCGTTGAACCGGCCCCAGCCCGCAAGGGGCAGAATGTCACCATCGCGTATAAAGGCCTGCTGGCTAACTCCGGCGCGGATAACATGTGGCTGCATTACGGTTTTGACGGCTGGAATACCACGGCCACCGTGCCCATGTCCCGGGATTTCGACAGCAGCTTCCATGCCACCATCGTGGCCGGCGGCAATCGGGAAATCAATTTCTGTTTCAAGGACAGCGCCAACAACTGGGACAACAACAACGGCTGGAACTGGAAGTGCGATATTTCCTGAACCACACCAGCGAAGTCAGGCCAGGAGGCCCGGCGGTGCCTCCTGGCCATTTTTCTCGCAAATGCCTTCCTCAACCACAACAACCACAACCAGCACAACCACGCCTCCGATCGAGCCCCCGTTACGGCCAATGGGTACGACGAAAGCGATGAAGCAACTCCTTGACAATAGCCGCCATGTTGGAGTAGGATAGGTTTGATTTTAGAGACGGGGTGGGTAGCTTGAAGGTCAAGGGACAGTACATTCGCCAGCTCCGGGAAGATCGCGGCCTGTCGCTCGCGGAATTGGCGCAGCAAACCCAGCTTTCGGTGTCTTACCTAAGTGAAATAGAGCGGGGGGCCAAGACGCCTTCCCTTAAAACCCTGGAGAAGATAGCCGGCGGCCTTAATACTCCCAGAAGCCAGCTTTTGGAAGACACTACCGGAGTAACCGTATCTCTAGGAGAGAGATTGCGCGTGATCCGGGAAGAACGCGGCCTGAGCCTTTCGGAATTGGCCGAGAAGGTAAGCATCTCTCCTTCATATCTGAGCGAGATCGAGCGGGACAACGTCTACCCGGCCGTCCATACCCTGAAGGCCTTAGCTGGCACCTTGAAGGTTTCGGTGTCAACCCTGGTGGGTCCCGGCGGGGCCATGGGACAGAAATTGCGCCGGGCGCGGGAGGAACAGGGGCTGTCACAGGCGGCCCTGGCCCGGAGTGCCGGCGTTTCCCCAGGGCTGGTAGGGCAAATAGAACACGGGCGGGTACAACCGTCTTTGCAGACCATCGAAAAACTGGCCGGTGTTATGGGCATCTCCCCTTGTTACCTTATCGTTGATGACGCGGATTCAGGCAGCATGCTGGAAATGATGGGACCCGATCTGCGCGAATTGCTAGGAGACCCCCAGGTGCAGAGCGTGCTCCGCCTGGTGTGTAATTGCACGGAGGAAGAACTCCGGTTCATTTTCAACTTTATCAAGCTATACAAACAGTCGCATCGCGGCATGATGAATACCAGCTAGTTTCACCGCGAGTTCTAACCCCCAACCTCTCACCTCTAATTTCAGGGAGGCCTGTCAATGTCAGAACTAGAGAGCCCGCAGCGTCTGTGGACCCGGGATTTTGTCCTTATCTGTGTCGTTAACTTCGTTATCTTCATGGCATTTCAAATGCTTATGCCGACCCTGCCTGTTTATGTGGGAAAACTCGGGGGACGGGAAAGCATGATCGGCATGATCACTGGAATCTTCACCGTGGCCGCGGTGGCCGTACGTCCGTGGCTGGGCCTGGAACTGGACCGGCGCGGACGCAAGGGCATCTTTCTAACCGGCCTGGCCGTTTTTGTGGCCGTGGCCGCGAGCTATCAGTTTGCTGGCGCCATTTTGTGGCTGGTGCTCCTGCGCGTCATCCACGGCATAGGCTGGGGCGGCTCCACTACCGCGGCCGGTACCATCGCCGCTGATCTCATCCCGGCCTCCAGGCGTGGGGAGGGCATGGGCTATTACGGGCTGTTTAACAACCTGGCCATGGCCCTAGCCCCGGCCCTCGGCCTTTTCCTCATCAACCGGTTTGGTTTTGGCGAATTATTTACCACCAGTTCCCTGCTGGCCCTACTGGCCCTGCTCCTGGCGGCAGCCATGCGCGTGCCGCCCGCACCCCGGGGAGGTGATGCTAAGCCGGCCCTCTTCGAAACCAGGGCCCTGCCCCCGGCGCTGATCATGTTCTTCATTACCTTCACCTGGGGGGGAGTGGTATCCTTTCTTTCCCTGTACGCCTTGGAAAAGGGCATTGCCAACATAGGCATCTACTTCACCATTTATGCCCTGGTCCTGATGGTAGTGCGTCCTGTTAGCGGGGTGATCGCGGACCGCCAGGGCCCGGCCCCAGTGGTGGTCCCCGGCCTGATCCTCATCAGCCTGGCCATGCTGGTCCTGGCCGGGGCGCAAAACATCTGGTGGTTCGTCCTGGCGGCCGTTCTTAATGGTCTCGGCTTCGGCGCCACCCAGCCCATCCTCCAGGCCCTCACTATTAACCTGGCCCCCCCTACGCGCCGGGGGGCCGCCAATGCCACTTTTTTCTCCGCCTTCGACCTGGGAATCGGCGCCGGTTCAATACTCCTCGGAGTTATTTCTCAGTTGGTCGGCTTTAACCGGATGTATCTTCTCGCGGCCCTGAGCGGCCCGGCCGGCCTGCTGGTATTTTTCAGCCAATACCGCCGGAAAAATATGCCTGTGCAGCAGGAATTATAAGGAATTTGTCGAAGTGAATAACTGAAGATCACTTTCACCCCTGCCAAAGGCAAACTTGTCGAAAGGCAAGGACGCAAAGCCACGGGTCTAAAGCTTGATGCCACGACCGCCGGGCTGCCAGAGGTCAACAGGCCTCTCCGCAAGTGGGGAAGGCTCTTTTTCTAAGGGGGTGGCGAGGGTGGCAGCCAGTAACCCACTAATTTTTACCGGTAAGTCGGTGGAAGAGGCCATAACCCTGGCGGAAAAGGCCCTCGGCGTATCACGGGAACTCCTGGAAATTGAAGTGCTGGACCCGGGGAGACAGGGCGTATTCGGCCTGGGCTCACAGCCGGCCAGTATCCGGGTCACGCCGCCGGCGCCGCAAGATGCCGGAGCCGGAGCTGCGGAAAGTATAGAAAGCAGCGACGGCCAGGCAGGTATAGTTGACGGCGGGCTAATTGTCATCCCGCCCGCAGGTTCAGGCCGGCCCGCAACCATAGCCCCGGGGCCGCATGTTCACATTTGGTACCAGGGAGAGGAAATCGTCACGCCCACACCCATAACCTCGGCCGAGGGCTGGGCCCTGGCGGCAGATGAGACTCCCGGACGGGCTGAGGTCAACGTCACCGTGTCCCCGGACAAGTTTCGGGCCTTCGTAAGCGTCACGTTCCAGGACCGCGAAGTGTACAAAATAAAGGATACCGGTTTCACCAGCAACCTGGTGGTGGAGGGGATGCTGGTGGAGCGGCAGTCCTTTGCCGTGACCTTTGAGCAGGTCATGGACATCCTCAGGGAGCACGGCGTGGTCCATGGCATTGACCAGGAGGCGGTGAAAATGGCCATTTCCCTGGACCACGGAAGGGAAATCCAGGTGGCCCAGGGGACATTACCCGAGCCACCGGTTGACGCCCAGGTCATTTACCATTTTGAGAAGAAACTGGAGGAAATGGCCTCTCAGGAGCGCACCGACTACCTGGGGCAACACCTCGTTCTCAGTGTGGAGCCGGGGGAGGTGTTGGCCACCAAGATACCGCCCCGGGAGGGTAAGCCGGGGACCAACGTCCTGGGCCAGGTCATCAACCCGGGCACGCCCAGGGATATGGTCCTGCGGGCCGGCAAGGGCGTCGAGCTCCGGGACGAAGGCTACACAGCCGTGGCCACCGCCACCGGGCGCCCCACCCGGGAAGGGAACCTGGTCACCGTGCTCCCGTTATATACCCTCACTGGCCAGGTAGATGCTCACACGGGCAAAATAGATTTCCGGGGGGACGTAATGATTCAGGGCGACGTCCTTGACGGCATGTCCATTAAGGCCGGGGGCCATATTCAGGTTTCCGGTTTTGTGGCTAACGCCGAGCTGACCGCGGGAGGTAATATCTTCGTCGGCCACAACGTGCTCGGCTCGATCCTGAAGGCTGGCGGCACGGCCATCGCCGCCCAGGGGCTGGTAAACGCCATTTCCGTAGTTTCCCGCGACCTGGAGGGCCTGTTGCGTACCCTGTACCTGGCGCGGCAGAGCCCCGGCTTGAAGGAAAATGTGCAGGTGGAGATCCGGGGTGAAGGTGTGCTGGTAAAGGCCATCATGGAAAGCAGGTACCCCAATCTGGGCAAGGCCCTGCACGAACTGGGCGGTGCCTTGAAGCAGTTTCAGCGCGAGGAGGTGGAGGTAGAAGTTGAAAAGCTGTACCAGCTCACCGGGCGGCTGTACCGGCAACTTGACGGCCTGAACCCACTGCAAATCAAGCGTTTGGAAGACCTGCAGGAAATGGTGGAGGGCTGGAACCAGGAAGCTCAGGGGCTATCCGGCCAGGTGGCGATTCACTCCGAGACGGCCAGTTCCATAACAGTGGTATACGCCCAGAACTCGACCCTTCAGGCCAGCGGTAAAGTTACCATCAGTGGTAAGGGGGCGTACAACTGCAGTATTATGGCCGGCGGCGACGTGGTCATCGCCGGCTCCCCGGGGGTGTTCCGGGGCGGGCATATCGTCGCCCAGGGCAACGTGCTGGCCAGGGAACTGGGAAGCCCGGCCGAAAGCGCCACCACGGTCCAGGTGCCGAAGGGCAAGTATATCCGGGCCGATAGGGCTTACCCCGGTGTCCTGCTTAAAGCGGGGGCCAGGCTCGAAAGGGTGAACACAGAAGGGTATGCCGAGCTGCACGGAGAGTAGAGAGAAGCCTGAGAGACGTCATGCCGCCTGCGCCCCGGCACTCAACTCACTGTCTGTAAGGCACTCGCCCATAGTACGACCGCTGAACAGCGAGGGCTTCGGGTAGCGCACAATGTGGGCGATAAGTTGAGCGCCGTGTCACCGGCAGGGATTGGCGGTGAGGCAGGAGGCCCTTAGTTTCGACAGGGAACTGGTTTCGCGGCCTGTTTTCCTATGAGGACTCTTACTTTTAACTTCAGGGGGAAGGTAACGGGTGTCAGGTATAGTAAAGAGATTTACCCGCATTTTATCTTCGTTTTTTTTCTTTGGCGACCGCCGCATCGCTACTAGGATCGCCACCGGTATTGCCGTCATCGTGATTATCTTCGCGGTATCCATGCTGTTTCTCTGGTATAGCCTGCAAGGAATCCAGCGGGCCACGGTGAAGGTGGAAAATCATAGCACTGTGGTGGCAGCCGTAGAGGAATTATCCCGGCTGGCAGTAACCAAATATGCCGATATCCAGGAACTTATGATCACTAAGGATACTTCCCGGATCGAACAATTCAAGGCGGATTCCCAGGCCTTTGCTGACAGGCTTTCCTTCTTGCGCGGCCAGATTACCGGCCAGGAGGAAACCGATATCCTCAATGTGGTAGAGCAAGTAGATCAGACTCTTAACGATTCCGTAGAGCGCGATATCATCCCGGCCCTGGGCAGCGGCTGGGAGATAACGGCTGATTTCACTTACCAGTACGTCACGGCCGGAGCTGCCGAGCGAATTACGGAGAAGAACAACGAACTTCGCCAGATATTGCTCGAAAGGCAGAACGCGGATATGCAGCGGGTACGGACCTTAGAGGGTGCCGCCGTGACCAATATGCTCATCGCCCTGGCGGTGGCCATCATCGCCACCATTCTCCTTACTATCTTCCTTACCCGCTCCATAACCCGGCCCCTGGCCGCAGTCATTGATTACAGCCAGGCAGTAGCCAACGGCAACCTGGCCGTGAGGTCCGTGAAGGAGGCCTCGGGCGGCGAGGTGGGGTTACTGGTGAACGCCTTCAACCGCATGGTGGATAACCTCCGTAGCCTCATCACCCGCGTTACCGATACGGCCCAAAGGGTAACCGAGGCCACGCAGGAACTGGCCGCCAGTACGGCGCAGGTCGGAGAGTCCGCCCGCCAGGTGGCGGTTACGGTCCAGGAAATGGCGCGGGGCTCCGAGGAGCAAACCGGCCATGTGGCGGATACCGCGGCTACCATTGACAGGATAGTGGACGATATCCAGAAAGTGAGCCAGCACGTGACGGAAGTGGCCAGCCGGTCGAAAGCGGCACTGCAGGCGGCCGCGGAAGGGGAAAAGGCCATTACGGCCGCCATCAGCCAGATGGCCACCATCAAGGCGAGGGTTGACGAATCGGCCCAGGCCATCAACCAACTGGGAGAGAGGTCGCGCGAAATCGGGCGTATCGTCGAGGTAATTACCGGCATCGCGGATCAGACCAACCTCCTGGCCCTGAACGCGGCTATTGAGGCCGCCCGGGCCGGGGAGCAGGGCCGGGGCTTTGCCGTGGTGGCCGAGGAGGTACGCAAGCTGGCCGAACAGTCGGCGCAGGCCGCCCAGCAGATTTCATCTCTTATCCGGGAAATTCAAAGCCAAACGGGCCATGTGGTGGCTACCATGCAGGAAGGAACCCGCCAGGTGGAGTCCGGTTCGGCAGTTATCGGAGAAACCGGTACGACCTTCCGCCGGATAGGCGAAGTCATCTCCTTCCTGGTCAACTCCGTTAACGAAATTGCTACCGTGGCCCAGGGAGTAGCCCGGGATGCCGGCCGGGCCGGAGAGGCCATGCAAAATATTGCCTCCATAACCGAGGAAGCAGCCTCGGGAACGGAGGAAGTGAGTGCCACCGCCGAGGAACAGGCTGCCAGCGTCAACGAGATCGCCGCCGCGGCCGAACGGCTGGGCGAACTGGGCGCGCAACTGGCACAGGCCGTATCTCAATTTAAGCTGTAAAGCAAAAAGGAGTTCTTCCCTCCATATGGAATTAAATATAGGGGGTGATAATGGTGGAGGAACAACTGGTAGTCTTGCAACTGGCAGGGGAAACATACGGGATAGACATAAGCTGTGTTCAGGAAATAATTCGCATGCAGCCTGTTACCAGGGTACCGCGCACGCCGCAATTTGTCGAAGGGGTCATTAACCTGAGGGGACGGATTATCCCGGTCATTGACCTACGCAAACGCTTTGGCCTGCCCCTGGCGGAGGCCACCGGGAGCTCCAGGATCATGGTGGTGGAGGTGGGCGCCGTGGTGGTGGGGCTGATTGTTGATTCTGTATCCGAGGTGTTGCGCCTGCCGCAGGAAAACATTGAACCAACACCTCCCATTGTTTCCGGAGTTGATACCGCCTACCTCAGAGGCGTGGGCAAATGGAACGATCGTCTGGTAATCCTGCTGGATGTGGCTAAAGTATTACGTGAAAGTGAATACCGGGAGTTGATGGCAGAACAGGGCTCCTTTGAAAAGGCTGTTTAGAGGAGGCTGGCACGCTTCATGACCGCTGACATGGACATGTCCCAATATATGAGCATATTCCTTGATGAGGCCGAAGAACAATTGCAGATCCTGGATGAGAGCCTGGTCAAACTGGAAGATAGGCGGGAGGACCCCGAGCTGATCAACAAGATCTTTCGCGCGGCCCACACCCTGAAGGGGTCTTCGGCTTCCATGGACTTCAAGCAAACAGCTACCCTCACCCACGCCATGGAAAACGTGCTGGATCTCGTGCGGCAACAGGCCCTGACCGTAACCACGGAGCTGGTGGACGTATTGCTGGAAGCCCTGGACCTGTTACGGCAGTTGATAGCCGAGGTCGCGGACAGCGGCAGCGAGAGCGCGGACATTTCGGCCACCGTGGCCAGGCTGCAGCGGATACAGCCAGCCGCAGGGGGAGAAGCCGGCCCACAGGCGGCGGATAAAGCCGCGGCTGCAGCCACGTCACCCATTTTGCAGCTAAACGATATTGAGGAGAACCTGGTCCGGGCCGCGGAAATCAAAGGGTACCGCGTCTGGCATATTCGCGTGGAACTCGAGAAGGACTGCCTGATGAAAGGCCCGCGAGCCTACATAGTTTTTAAGAGCCTGGAAGAAGTCGGCGAGGTTATCAAGACCGTCCCTGGCGTAGAAGACATCGAAGCCGAAAAATTTGAACTGTCATTTGAGCTCCTGTTGGTCAGCAGAGAGGATGCCGACCATGTCGGCAACATTATTAAAAGCACCTCGGAAATAGCTTCAGTCCAAATAGCCCCGGTAACCCTAGACCAGGAAGCTGAAAGCCGACTGGGGGCCGCTTCCCTCCAGGCGCAACCAGGAGCAAGCCCAGGTGCTAGTGCCGAAAGTGACGAAGCGGCCAAACGGCTGAACCAGACAGTCAGGGTGGATGTGCGCCGTCTGGACGTTTTGCTTAACTTGGTAGGGGAACTGGTTATTGACCGTACCCGGCTGGCGGAAGCAGAAAACGGCCTGCGGGCCAATGCCAACGCTCAAGATTTGCTGGATGCCCTGGAAGAAATCTCTACCCATATCGGCCGGGTGACCAGTGACCTGCAAGAAGAAATCATGCGGGCGCGGATGTTTCCCATTGATCAAGTCTTCAACCGTTTCCCGCGCATGGTGCGCGACTTGGCGCACAAGGCGGGCAAAGAGGTAAACTTCGTCATTGAGGGGCGGGAAACAGAGCTAGACCGCACGGTTATCGAGGAAATCGGCGATCCCCTCATCCACCTCCTGCGCAACGCCATTGACCATGGGATAGAGACACCGGAGGAAAGGGCCAGGGCCGGCAAGCCGGCGCGCGGAACCATTGAGCTCAAAGCTTTTCACCAGGAAAACCAAATCGTCATTACCATCGCCGACGACGGCCGGGGAATGGAGGCCCAACTCCTGCGGCAAAAGGTAGTGGAAAAGGGCCTGCTGTCCGCCGAAGCGGCTGGCCGGCTGGACGACAGGGAAGCTCTGAACCTGATCTTCATGCCAGGTTTTTCCACCTCCGCCGCCGTGAGCGACGTTTCCGGCCGCGGAGTAGGCATGGACATCGTCCGCAGCCACCTAGAGAGGATCAATGGCCTCATTGAAACCCATACCACCCCCGGCCGGGGAGCGAAGTTCACCATCAAACTGCCCTTGACCCTGGCCATCAACCGTTCCCTCCTGGTAACCGTTGCCGGCCGCATCATGGCCTTCCCCTTGAGCAACGTGGTGGAAATTGTGCAGGTAGAGACCGGCACCGTGCAAAGGATTCACCAGCAAGACGCCGTGCTGCTGCGCGGTCAGATATTGCCCTTGGTTGAGTTGGCCGAGGTGCTGCGAATAGACTCTCCCCCCGAACGCAAAAAGACCCTGCCCGTAGTCGTGGCCGGCATCTCCGAAAAGCGGGTGGGCTTCATTGTTGACGACTTCATCGGCGAGCAGGAAATAGTTATCAAGTCTCTGGGGGACTATATCGGACAAATCCACGGCCTGGCCGGGGCTACTATCATGGGCAACGGCCAGGTGGCTCTAATACTGGACGTGCGCAGCTTGCTCGATCAGGCAGAGGCTAAGGCCAGGCGTGAGCTTGCCAGTTAGGGTTCTGGTCATGGACAGTGAAAAGATAAAGACTGCCGCCCAGGTAAAGGTTACCCCCCGCGGGCCGGCGCCCGGGCGGCTACCCCTCTCCCCTCGGGACAAGAGTTTGTCCCGGGTCAAAATAGTAGGACTGGCGGCTTCTACCGGCGGACCGGCCGCCCTGCAGACTATCCTCACCCAACTGCCCGCCTCGTTTCCGGCTCCCATCGTAATCGTACAACATATGCCCCCAGGCTTCACCGCTCCCCTGGCCCGGCGCCTCAACGAGCTTTCGGCCCTGCAGGTGAAGGAAGGGCAGCAAGGTGATCGTCTCACCCCGGGAACAGCCATAGTCGCCGCGGCGGGCTACCACCTGCGCATTGAGCGGGAAAGCGACAACGCCACGGTTCTCCTGAGCAAGGAAAGCCCCTTGCCCACCCATTTCAAACCTTCAGCCGACCTGATGTTCCTTTCTCTGGCTGAGGCCTTTGGCAGTGAGGTCGTGGCCGGAGTCCTGACCGGTATGGGGAACGACGGTGTAGCCGGGCTACGAGCCGTGAGGGAAAAGGGTGGTTTTATTCTCGCCCAGGACGAGGCGTCATGCGTAGTCTTCGGTATGCCGCGAGCGGCCATTGCCGCCGGGTTGGTTGACCTGATCTTGCCCCTGGACCGGTGGGCCTCCGAGCTGGTGAAGCTCACGGCTGGTTAATTACCGATAAAGCCCCTACCGCCCCTAAAGAACTATTACTCCTCGACGATATATTAAGTAGACGCTCATAGCGCCCATTTTGGCTATTATGACTGGAGCCATAGGATGAAAAGTTTCGGGCGGTGTCATGGATGAAAATAGAAAGGTATTCACCAGAAGAGTTGCCGGTCAGCATGAGAACCCCCTTGCCGCCGAGGCTACCGGCTAAGGCGGAGGCCCCTGGCCGGCCTCCCGAAATGGATAGGGCCGATATCTCTACTGCCGGTCGCAGCATATCGTACCTGGTGCTGCAGGTGCTGGCGCACCCGGAAATTCGGGGGGAACTGGTACGGGAGCTACAGGCCAAGATTGCCTCCGGTGCCTACACCGTTTCCTCCGACCAGGTGGCCGAAGCCATCCTAAAGGAACAAAAGTAAGAGGTAACTACTCAGCCTCCAGGCCGGTCGGGGGTCAGGCGGCGAACGACTGAAGGCACCAGCGGGTTATCAGCTTTCGCGAAAGTGACGGCGAGGCCGCGCTCAAAGGCTGTGATAGGCGGTGGCCTGAGTAGTTACAGGAGTAGTTACAGTATAGTTACAGTAAGAGAAAGAAGTGGCTCAGGTGGAAGGTCTGTTTGCTTCTTTAACTAGGCTGCTTGATAAACAAAACCAGCTTGTCTCCCAATTGGTATCGCTGGCCGAACAGGAGTTGTTGGCCCTGCAAGGCAATAACCTTGAGGGTCTGCAGGCGATAACTTCGGCCCAGGCCCAGGCCAGCAGGGAGCTATCCAGGTTGGAAGAGGAGCGGATGCAGGTTCAGGAGGAGCTGTCCCGGCTGTTCAAGCTGGGTGATAACCAGGTGACCTTGATGGAAGTGCTCCCCTATGCCCCGGAAGAAGCTCACGCCCAACTACAAAGCCTGACCGCCAGCCTCAGCCACAACTTCGGCCGCATTAAGGAACTCAACCTGCTTAACAGGATTCTCATCCGGCATTGTCTTGCCTACATTAAGTACATGCGCAGTACCATATGGCCGCAGCCGGATGTTGTTTACGAGGCCAGTGGAGAAGTATCTTGCCCTCAAGACCACCTGAGATTGGACGCGCAGGCGTAACTGCCAGCGGTCTCAAAGCGAGGTAAGCTCATGACGTCGGCCTTTTTTGGTATCAATATCGCCCTGCGGGGCCTGCAGGCGCAACAAAAGGGCCTGGAGGTCTCCTCCCATAATGTGGCCAACGCTAATACTCCCGGGTTCACCCGCCAGCGGGCCGTGCTGGAAGCTACCACCCCCTTTCCGGTGCCAGCCCTGAACCGCCCCCTGGGGCCGGGGCAACTTGGAACCGGGGTGGAGGCGGCCATGATTGACCGTATCCGCGACGCATTCCTGGACGCCCAGATTCGTTACGAGCAGAGTTCCCTGGGACGGTGGGAGGAAAAAAGCCAGGCCCTGGCCCAGGTAGAGACGGTCTTTATGGAGCCGGGAGAGACCGGCCTGGCCACGCTGCTGAACCAGTTCTGGGATAGCTGGCAGGAGCTGTCCAAGTACCCGGAAAGCGCGCCGGTCCGCACCACCGTGGTGGAGACGGCCAACGCGCTGGCCGAGGCCCTGCGCCACACCTACCAGCAGTTGCAGGACATCCAGGACAACCTGGAAACCAGCCTTTCCATCCAGGTGGACCAGGTAAACACCCTCACCTCCCAGATAGCGGCCCTCAACCGCCAGATTCAGGCCATCAAGCTGGCCGGGGACCAGCCCAATGACCTCCTGGACCAGCGGGATAAACTCCTGGACGAGCTCTCGCAGGTACTGAACATCCAGGTAGAGCTGCATGAGGACGGGAGCGTGACGGTGACGGGCGCGGGGGTGACCCTGGTAGACGGGGACCAGGCCACAGAATTGTCGCTAGATATTTTGAATGTAACCGAGGAGTACGGGGGGAACATGCTGGGCCTGCACGAGGCGTGGGACCTGGTGGGAGAGTACAAGGACGACCTGGACGCGTGGGCCAAAACATTGGCTAGGGAGGTTAATGGCATCCACCAGGACGGTTACGGGCTCAGGGAAGATCATAACGTACCCTTCTTCGTCGCTTCAGACCAGGCGGTAGGACCTCTTGCCGCGTCCACTCCTTATGAAATCTCTGGCGCGGCCAATATTTACGTGAACCAGTACCTGGTGGAGGACGTCACCCGGGTGGCCGCCGCTGCGAGCACTCCGGTGGCTCCTGGCGATGGTACCAAGGCCCTGGAGATAGCCCAGTTGCGCCAGCAGTCCGTAGATTTTGGCGGGTCGTCACAGACCATAGACGATTTTTACCGCAATCTGGTGGCCCGGTTAGGGATAAACGCACACGAGGCAAGCCGCATGGTGGAAAACCAGACGGTGCTGGTGGACCAGCTCAGGCAGCGGCGGGACAGCCTCTCCGGCGTTTCCCTGGACGAGGAGATGGCAGGTCTGATCCAGTTCCAGCGCGCCTACGAGGCCGCGGCCCGGGTGATAACCACCATGGACAGCCTGCTGGACACCATTATCAACCGCATGGCCGTATAGTCCGGCAACCCGCCGCCTTTACGCTGCAGCTATTTCATCCGGCTACTTGTACTATAGACAATCCCTTTTCAACCCGCCGGTAAAGGAGAGATCCTAGTTGCGCGTTACCCAAAGCATGATCAGCCGCACCGTAGTAAACAACATCAACCGCAACCTGGAGCGCATGAGCAAGGCGCAGGAGCAGATGTCCACCGGCAAGGTAGTGAGCCGCCCCTCGGACGACCCCACCGCCCTGGCCCGCATCATGGTGCTCAAGAGCACCCTGAATCAGGACGAGCAGTACACCAAGAATATGGAAGACGCCATCGGCTGGCTGGACACCTCGGAAGGCGCACTGAACAACGCTACCGCCAACATGCAGCGGGCGCGGGAGCTGGCCATTTACGGCGCCAACGGCACCCTTTCCGAGACCGACATGAAGGCCCTGGCTGCCGAAGTGGACCAGCTTATTGATGAGATGGTGGCCATTGCCAATACCAGCTACGCGGGGCAGTATATTTTTGCCGGCCAGCAGACGACGGCACCGCCCTTCATCAGGACTGGATCAGCCGTAACTTATGACGGCAACAATCAGGAGCTGCAGTGGGAGGTATCTCCTGGGGTAACGATCGCCCCCAATGTCACCGGAACTGCCGTGTTTAATGTAGACAGCAGCAGCCAAGAAAGCCAATTGTTTGCTGCCCTCCTTGAACTAAAGACGGCCCTGGAAGATGGTAACCCTTCTGACCTCCAGGCGGTGCTGACCGCTCTCGACGGCCAAATGGACAACCTACTCAACATCCGGGCTACCCTGGGGGCCAAGAGCAACCGGCTGAATATGGCCAAGGGCCGGGCAGCCGAGGCCAACACCAAGCAGACCGAACTCCTCTCCCGGTTAGAAGACGTAGATATGGCCAAAATAAGTATGGATTACGCCATCCAGTCCTACGTCTACCAGGCCGGCCTGGCCACCGGCGCCAAGGTCCTGCAGCCAAGCCTGGTGGACTACCTGCGGTAGGGCCGGAAGCATAGGCTTCGTGGGCCATTGGAAAGATATACTGTGCTGACTTTGCGAGGTTAGGGGTTTTGTCGTTTTAAGCAAGGAGATGACAGTCGTGCCCGGTGCCCAACTGCGGGTGGAAACAACCCGTTTTGGCCTGTTGGAGGTGAGTGCAGAAAGACTCATTACCTTCCCTCACGGCCTCCTGGGCTTTGAAGAGTTGCACACCTACTTTTTTCACCCCGTGCCGGGTAACCCGGTGTTCACCTGGATGCAGGCCGTGGATGCCCCGGAAGTGGCCTTTCTGCTCGTAGACCCCTTCGTCTTCTTTCCGGATTACGCGGTGGAATTGACCCCGGAAGATGAGGAGAGACTAGGCGTCAGCCGCCCGCAGGAGGTGCTGGTCTACACCACCGTGACTATTCCCGACGACCGGGTAGAGTACATCACTACCAACCTGGCCGGGCCCCTGGTCTTCAACGTGGAAAAGAGCCTGGGCCTGCAGGTAGTGCTGGGCGAGCCCTATACCCCCAGACACCGGCTTTTTGCCCGCCCGCCACGCCGGGCAGCCGGATCCGGGGCGTAAGGAATACCATGCTGGTTCTGACCCGCAAGGTCGGGGAAACAGTGGTGATCGGCGAAGAAATCCGGGTGAGCGTTGTGGCCATTGACGTCGAGCACGGCCGGGTGCGCCTGGCCGTCGAGGCGCCTAAGGGCGTGCCCGTGCACCGTGAGGAAATCTACCAGGCCATCCGCGAAGAGATGCGGCAGGCGGCCCGCGCACCGGTACCCGACCTTTCCGGTTTGCTGCCCCCGGGCGACGAACCACCCGACAGGTAAACTGCCATTCCCCTCCTGACTCCTTCATCTTTCCAGACCCCCGGCTCCAATCCGAGCCGCCCATAGCCTGAATTTCCATCCCATGGGCCTTCCCAGAGAAATACCCGCGCTGCCGGGGCAGAACAAGGCAAATCGGCGGCTTGTTCACTTCCCTTTCCAGCCCACGAAACCCAGCAGATCCGGTCGAGATCCTATCTGTCCAGCGCTAGCTAGATCTTCTTCATCTCTTTCATCACCAGGTACACCAGCTTGGCCGCCTGGCTGCGGGTGAGTTTGTCATTGGGGCCGAAGGTACCGCTCCCATAGCCTTCAAAGTAGCCAGTCTTGGCTGCCGCCAGCACATAGGGCCGCGCCCACTCGCCGATACTGCTCGCGTCACTAAATTGCTTCTGCAAGGCAGCATCCACCTTCGCCTGATCGGTCTCCAGCTTCAGGTTCATGGTCCGGGCAATAATGGTCGCCGCCTCCTGGCGGGTCAGGGTATCCTCGGGCCTGAACGCATAGGCGTCAGGTATATCGTCATCGTTGTTATCTACCGGGTACCCGTTGATCATCCCGTTACGGGCCGCGGTTTCGAGATACTGGGTAAGACTGTCAGCGTAATGATTAGGATCGTGAGCGTAATCATCAGCGGCGTATACCTTATCAACTACCCCGTCAGTGTCGTACGTAATTGCTGACAGGTACCCCTTCGAAGAATCGTAGGTATCGTCAAACGTCCGTTTCCCGTTCGCGGGCTCAGGGACAAGTGGCCACCCGATGCCTTTGACCATCATGGCCGCGAACTCACCCCTGGCGACCGGCACTTCCTTGACCTTTTCGCCACCTTTCTTATAAGCCAGGCCGAACTCGTACTTGGTGTATTTGGTATCATCCAGGGTGTCATACCCTCCCGTCATTATCCCCTTGGCCCACAGCGTTTCCACGTATTGCCGGCTCCAGCGCAGGTCAACCGGGTGCGTGCCATCATCCGCAGCGAACAACGTATCTGGCATGTCGAACTCCGCAAACCCCCGGGTGGCGTTGAATACGGCGTAATAGCCCATGCCTTTGAAGGGCGCGGTGATGGTATGCTTCCGGGCGTCCGTCACCCCGCCTATCCAGGTCCACTGGCTGCTGAGATCCTCTTTGTATCCGATGCTGATCGTGTCTGCCGCCAGGGTGCTGACCTGGGGAGCAAAGGCCAGGGTGATGGTGCCCGGCTCCGAAAACGCGGCCTGATTATCCGCTCCCCCTACGTGGAAGACCGGGCTAACGAATGCCCGCCTTTCGTCAGGACGCTCCAACCCCTGAGCAACGACGGTGTCCAACTGTTCGGGCGTGCGCACCACCTCCAGCCGCAGGCTCTGATCGGTTACCGGTTCACGGCTGTTATTGTTGTAGACGTATAAGTAGACTGTCTTGGGGAAATTAAGCGAGACGGCCTTCTGGAAAGCCTCCAGTTTCCCGTTCTTCATCTCACCCAGGTACTGCCCGTCGATTTCAGGCAGATCTTGATAAGTGATGGTCAATGTCTCCGACGGGTACCCGCTGGCCCGCAGTGAGATCCGGTTTACGCCAGGACGGAGGTCATAGCGGGTAACTATGATGTCGGCGTAATCTCCGGTGGTCCCGTATCGGTAGACCCCTTCGGTTACGCTCCCCACCTTGAAGGTATCCGAGAGGGTATCCGGGCCCCACGCGTCGCTGTATACTTGCATGGTGATAGTCACGGCATTGCTGCGGGAAATCCAGTTGAGTTTTGACCCGAACCCAGGTGATCCGCCATGGAAGTATTTCACCTCAATACTTCCGTCGTTGACCAGGTCAGCCTGTTGAGCCATTGCTACCGCCGGCCAAAGGAGGCTGACCACAGCGATAATAACCAGAAGCACTATCTTCATCCTTTTTCCCTTTCCCACGGTGACGAGACCCCCTAAACAAAAAAATTTTTTTTCTGCGGGCACTGGCCCTTCGAAAGGACGCCAGTGGCTACTGGCCTCCGGCCCCGGCCAACCCGGCCTGTACCCCCGCCCCTTCCTAATATTATCGTCATCTCCGCCCCGCACTTGACCGTATAAATGTTAAAATCGCAGGTGGATTTGCCGATACATCTAGTAGCATCCAAAAGAAGGTGAGGTGATCGGCTTGAAAGTCGAAGGCGTAGACCGGGTAGTCTTGGACAGGATAGAGGAGAAAACTACCAAACCAGTTGTCCAGGAAACGGAGCGCGTCCGCATCGAAGCGGAGGAACAGAGAGAGCGGCAAAGGCAGAGGCCGGCCGGTGATTTCCGGCAGGAGCTGGAGCGGTCGGTGCGGCAGTTGAACCAGACCAGCGACATCTTCAACATCCGCCTGCGCTTCAAACTGGACGAGGATACGGGGGAAATTTACGTCTTGGTCATTGACCGGGAAGAAGGCCGGATAATCCGCCGCATCCCGCCGGACAACATCCTCAAGACAGCCTCCCAAATGCAGGAAATGGTAGGACTGCTCTTGGACGAACTGGTGTAGCTCAGGGGCCCACCGCAACGCGCGGGCAGGAAGAACTCCACCCGCAGGGATACTGGTTGACTGGTCCTGTCGCTTCTGGCCGGGCGGTCCCTGACGCCAGGGGAACTAGTTGTTCTTGCAGGTGCCCCGGTCAATGACCTCAGAGGCACCGCGTACCGTTGCGGTCATGCTGCGGTCTTGCCACCGCAGACCCGTCTGAGCAATATCAAGAGGCAGGTATAAGCAGATATGGAAGAGGGCGTTCGCGATGATTGACAAAATCCAGCTCTACCAGCAGAATCAGATCCAAACCCAGCCACCGGAGAAGCTGGTCACCATGCTGTATGACGGGGCGGCCAGGTTTATCTCCCAAGCCGTGCCGGCGGTAGAGCGCCATGATTTCGAAAAGGCTAATTACTACCTGGGCCGGGCCGAAGACATTATCGCCGAACTCATGGTTACTCTGGACCGGGAGGCCGGCGGGGAAATAGCCGAGAACCTGTATAACCTGTACGATTTTATGTACCGGTGGCTGGTCCAGGCCAACGTCAAGAAAGACCCGGCCATGATGCGCCAGGTAGAGAGGTTGATAAAGGAGTTACGGGACACATGGGAGGAGGCAACCACTAAGAGCCACTAGCCATGCCACTGGCACCCGGAGCATCCTCACCCGGCCTGGCGCCAGGCCGGTGGCCCATTTTCAACAGAGCCACCCTGGTGGTGAGGCGGGAAGATCAATTGACGGTGCGTTCCCAAAAAGCCCTATAGGGGCTTTTTCATTTTGGAGTAAACGAATTTTTGCCTCCAGGCCCGGAAAAAATGGAGGAATTGGTAGTTCCTTGTTGAATAACATCTAAGGATAGCCTTGACCCTTTGGTCATGGTTCTCGGTCTTTCGACCGATTGCTTTCTGTCGCCAGATGGAATAAGGTTTGCTGTGATAATGATTATAACTACTCAGCCTAGCGCCTATCCCGTTGACGCCTGTACGCTGGGGGGCCGCTCCGGCTGTACGGAGTAAGGCGCAAGGAGCAACCTGGGCGCGGCCTCTCGTTTCCGGCGACAGGTTGCTGAGCAGTTACTAATTGGTTTCTGGAGGTGAGGCTTTGGATCTGTTAAGTTCCCCGGCCATCCGGGCGCTGGAGAAAAGCATGCAGGCCTCCAGCCTCAGGCAGGAAGTCATTGCCGATAACGTCGCCAACCTCAACACCCCTGGTTTTAAAAGGGCTGCGGTTAGCTTTGAAGAGGAGTACCGCCGCGCGGCCCAGGAGCGGTCTTCGTTAGCTTTGGTCACCACTAACCCGCAGCACATGAAGAATATACCCGACATGGCCAATGTCGAGCCGCGGATTATTTATGACACCACCACTTCCATGCGGCCGGACGGCAACAACGTCAACCTGGAAGAGGAAATGGTGGACCTGGCCATGAACACCTTTAACTACCAGTTTTTGTCCCAGCAACTCAGCAAACGCATTACCATGCTGGGCCATGTGATCAGCGAAGGGAGAAGATAACATGGACCTTTTGCCTGGATGGGCCGCGAGCGCTTCCGCGTTAACGGCCGAACGCCTGCATCTAGACCTGGTAGCCGGCAATATTGCGAACATGAACACTACCCGGACGCCGGACGGCGGACCGTACCGGCGGCGCGTCCCGATTTTTAGCGCCATGGTGATCCGGGCCGGCGCCGGAACCCCTACCGCCGGAAGGGGGGTAATGGTTTCCGGGATTTATCAAGACCCAACTGCTCCACGTCAGGTCTACGATCCCTCCCACCCCGACGCTGACCCCCGGGGATATGTCAGCTACCCTAATATTAATATCGTCAACGAAATGGTGGACTTGATAACCGCGACCCGGGCTTATGAGGCGAATTCTACTGTACTTAACGCCAGCAAAAACTTGGCTCTGACCACGCTGGAACTGGCCAGAGCCTAGGAGGTAGGAAAAATGTCCGTCAGTGGCATCGGGCCTCTTCTCCCCAAGGGAAGCCCGGCAACTGATCAATCCGGGCGCTCTGCCGACAAGGCAATTCCCTTCGCGGATGTGCTGCGGGAGAAGCTGGCCGAAGTAAACGACATGCAAAAACAGGCCGACGCGCTGGTACAGGGTTTTGTCGCCGGCCAGGTTACAGACCTGCACGAGGTGGTACTGGCGACCGAGCGGGCCCAACTGGCCCTGGAATTGACCGTACAGGTGCGCAACAAGCTGATCGAGGCTTACCAGGAGATCTTCCGCATGCAAATATAGCTGGCGCAGGAAGTGTGTTATAGTTGAACCCCACAGGATGGCTTAGACAAATAGGCGATTGGTGGCGGGGGCATTCAGCAGGCACCCAGGCGGGGATAATCGTGGGCGGGGCCACGATACTGGCCGTCCTTATTTTCCTGAGCCAGTGGCTGGGGCGCCCGCAATACGCCCCCCTGTTTACCAATGTAGAAATGGAAGAAGCCGCCGGTGTGGTCGCCTACCTCAAGGAAAACAATGTGCCCTACCAGTTACAGGGCGAAGGCACGATACTGGTCCCGCAGGAACAAGTTTACGACCTCCGCTTGCAGGTAGCCGCGAGTGGTCTGCTCAACGGCAGCGGAGTGGGCTTCGAGCTCTTTGACAAGACCCAGCTCGGCATGACCGATACGCAATGGTACCTCAATTACCAGCGGGCCCTGCAGGAAGAGCTGCGCCGTACCATCACCCAGTATGACCAGATAGAGCAGGCCAGGGTCCACCTGGTCATTCCCCAGCCCAGCGTCTTCATCAAGAACGAGAGCCCGGCCCAGGCCGCTGTGGTTCTCAAACTCCGGCCCCTGGCCACCCTCGCGCCGGAACAGGTAAAAAGCATCATGTACCTGGTGGCCAGCAGCGTAGAAGGGATGAAACCCGAAAACGTCCGGGTCATTGACACCGAGGGCCGTGTCCTCAGCGAAGGAGTACTGACCAACGCGGAGGCTGGGATGGCTTCGGCCCTTACGGCTCAGCAACAGGAGCAGAAACGAGACTTTGAAAGACAACTGGAACAGCGCATCCAACAAAAGCTGGAGCAAATCCTCGGGCCTGGCAACGTGGTGGTCATGGTATCCGCTGATCTGGACTTCAGCCGCCGCGAGGTCAGCCGCACCGAGTACGGTAACGGCACTGTTCGCAGCGAGCAGACGACGCAGGAGCAGGGCAGCGGTACCGGCGGGGCCCTACCACCTCAGGTGGGGGACCCTAACCGGCAACCCCCTGTCTACGGAGCCGTAACCGGGACAGGCCAATCCAATTACAGCCGGGACCAGCAGACACGTAACTATGAAGTTAACGAGACCCAGGAAAAAATCACCTACCCGCCGGGCGAAGTGCGGTCCATCTCTACCTCGGTGGCTGTCAACGGCCCTCTGGCGGCCAACACCGTCCAGCAGGTGGAAAACATCGTGCGGACGGCGGTGGGCTACCAGCAGCAACGCGGGGATCAAATCTCGGTGGTACCCATGGCCTTTGACCGGACGTACATCCAGGATGCCCAGGCCGAGATGACCCGCCTGGCCCAGGAAAGCGAACGGCAACAGCGCCTGCAGCAGTATATTTCCCTGGGAGTCACCGCCGCGGTCATCCTGATGGCTTTTCTGATAGTTTTTATGTTGTTGCGCCGGAGGCAACCGCAGCCGCTTTTGGAACTGGCCCCCAGCATCGAAGAAATGGTCCCGGCCGAGGTTGTGTCTCCAATGCCTGTAGCAGCGCGGATTGACGACGAAGTAAAGAGAAAACAGGACCAAATCCGGGACATCGTCAAGCAGCATCCGGAAGAAGCGGCCCAGTTGGTAAAGACGTGGCTGGGAGAAGAGTGATGCCTTAGGGTGCCCCAGCGACACCGTGTCTTCTGATCCTTGATTTTCGCCAGCAAGCGGGGTGAGACAATGGCCAGGCAAGGTCCTCTGACGGGCCTGCAGAAGGCATCTATATTACTAATAACCCTGGGGCCGGAGTTATCTGCCAATATCCTGCGTCTCCTGCCACAGGACGATATTGAGCGGGTCAGCTCCACCATCGCCAATACCACCACTGTCTCCCCGGAAATAAAAAAGGAAGTCATAGAAGAGTTCTTGCAGTTGAACGAGGCCCAGCAGTTTCTGCTGCATGGCGGGATTAAGTACGCGCGCGAACTGCTGGAAAAGACGCTCGGCCCCCAGAGGGCTACGGAGATCATCCGCAAGCTCACCGAGAGTTCCAAGATCCGGCCCTTTTCCCTGTTGCGGAAGACTGATCCCAAACAACTGGTAAACTTTATCAGCAACGAGCACCCCCAGACCATCGCCCTGATCCTGGCTTACCTGGAACCGGAGCAGGCGGCCATGGTCCTGGGTGCCCTCCCGGATGAACAACAAAGCGATATTGCCCACCGGGTGGCCATGATGGAGCGGGCCTCCCCGGAGATGGTGCGGGAAGTGGAAACAGTGCTCAACCGGAAACTTTCATCCCTGGTAAGCCAAGATTTTGCGGCGGTAGGCGGGATAAAGACGGTGGTTGACATCCTTAACCGGGTGGATAGAGGTACAGAGAAAACTATCCTGGAGGAACTGGAGGAAAAGGACCCGCAACTGGCCGATGAAATACGCAAGCGCATGTTCGTCTTTGAGGATATGATCACCCTGGACGACAATTCCATCAGGCGCATCCTGCGGGAAATTGACATGAAGGATCTGGCCATTGCCCTGAAGGGGGCCAGTGAGGATGTGCGCAACCGCGTCCTCAAGAATATTTCGCAGCGGGCTGGAGAAATGCTCCTTGAGGATATGGAAATGCTGGGACCGGTACGGCTGCGCGAAGTTGAACAGGCGCAGCAGAAAATAGTGCAGGTAATCAGGCGGCTGGACGAAACCGGCGAGATAATCATTTCCCGGGGTGGCGAAGATGCCCTGGTCATATAGGCTCATTAAGGGGGGCGGCCGGCTCGTACCGGAGAGCCAGGAGGTGGAGATCGCCATCAGGGATAGCCGTGTTTTCGCCTCCGGCCAGCCTGGCATGAGTGAAGACAGTTCATGGCCCCGGGAATGGCTGCTGGAGCGGGAGGAAATTATTCGCGCGGCCAGGCAGGAGGCCGGAGATATTCTGAACCAGGCCAAGGCCCAGGTAGAAGCACTCAAGCAGCAGACCTTAAGTCAGGCCCGGGAGGAAGGATTCGCGGCCGGACTAGCCGCAGCCAGGGACGAGGCCGGCAGGATTCGCCAGGAAGCGCGAGAAGTCTTGCGCCAGGCCCGGCAAGAGCGTGAGGATATTATCCGGGCCTGTGAGACAGAGGTGGTGCAACTGGCCGCGGAAATTGCCGCCAAGATTCTTCGCCGCGAGGTGGCCCGTGACAGCGAAACCGTACTGCGGATAGCCAGGGCCGCCGTCCACGAACTCTGCCGCAGCCAGGCCTTCTTTATCTTTGCCCACCCGGATGATGTAGAGATGCTGTACAGTCACAGGGACGCCGTCCTGAGCGAAGCAGACGCCAGGGCTGAACTGCGGGTAATCGCCGACCCGGAGATGCCCCGGGGTAGTTGCCGGGTGGAAACCGAAAACGGTTTCCTGGATGCGACGCTGGACGCCCAGTTGGCGGAAATCAGCCGGGTGATCAAGGAGCAGGCGAGGCAACGGTACCTGGCTGACAAGCGGGAGGAAGCGGAGAGTGATTAGCCTGGAGCCGTACCAGCGGTTAGTGGCTAAAACTAACCCGCTAAGGTGCGTGGGCCGTGTTACCAAGGTGGTGGGGCTTACGGTCGAGGTGGCCGGACTGAACGTGCCGGTGGGGGAGCTTTGCCTGATCGAAAACAAGGGCTCGGGCCAGGTTGTCCAGGCGGAAATAAAGGGCTTCCGCGATCATACGAGTCTGCTCATGCCACTAGGCGAACTGGAGGGCATCGGCCCGGGGTGCCCGGTCCTGCCCACCGGCAGGTACCACACCGTGGCCGTAGGGCTGGAACTTCTGGGCCGGGTAGTTGACGGCCTGGGGCAACCGATGGACGGCAGAGAACTGGTTACGAGTGGCGGCAATTACCCGGTGGACAACCATCCGCCGGACCCGCTGGCCAGACAGCGGATTAACACCATCTTGCCCACTGGCGTCCGCGCTATAGACGCCTTCTTAACCCTCGGCCGGGGGCAGAGAATCGGCATCTTCGCTGGGAGCGGAGTGGGGAAGAGCACCTTGATGGGCATGATTGCGCGCAACTCCGAAGCTGAGATAAACGTTATCGGTCTCATCGGGGAAAGGGGGCGGGAGGTCCTCGATTTCCTGGAACGGGACCTGGGGCCGGCCGGTCTGGCCCGGTCGGTGGTGGTGGTGGCCACTTCCGACCAGCCGGCTCTGGTGCGCATCAAGGGAGCCTTCGTAGCCACCGCTATTGCCGAGTACTTCCGGGATCAGGGCCGGCACGTAATGCTGATGATGGACTCTCTCACCCGGTTTGCCATGGCCCAGCGGGAAGTCGGCCTGGCCATCGGCGAGCCGCCTACCAGCCGGGGCTACACCCCTTCGGTCTTCGCCCTCCTGCCCAGGCTGCTGGAGCGGGCCGGCAACACCAGAACCGGGTCCATCACCGGGTTGTATGCGGTGCTGGTGGACGGCGACGACCTCACCGAACCCATTACCGATGCTGTCCGGGCCATCGTGGACGGGCACATCGTACTTTCCCGCAAGCTGGGCGACCGCAACCACTACCCGGCCATAGACATCCTGGCCAGCGTGAGCCGGCTGATGCCGGATATCACCTCAAAAGAACACCAGGATCTGGCGGCTCAGGTGCGGGACAGCCTGGCCGCCTACCAGAGCGCAGAGGATCTTATCAACATCGGAGCTTATCAGGCAGGAAACAATCCGCGCGTTGACGCGGCCCTGAAATACTATGAGCCGATCATGACCTTCCTGAAACAGGATGTTGAAGTATACAGCTCCTTTGCCGGCACCATAGGCGAACTTCAGAAGCTGTTTAATTAGGAGGCAACAGTAGGGTTGGCGCACTTTCATTTTACCCTGGAAGGCGTCTTGAGGTATAAAGAAGCGGACAAGGAAAATAAGGCGGCCTTGCTGGCCCGGGCCAGGCAGCAGGAAAACGCTGTGCGCCGGCAGCTCGAGCTGACCAGCCATGAACTGGCCAGCCACCAGGTGCCGGTACCGCCTGGCAGCATGGACGTGAAGGGCTGCCAGTACAACGATCTATACCTGGAGCGCCTGTATACAAGGGTCGGGCTCCAAACTACAGAACTGCGGCAAGCTGAAAACAGGACCGGTAACTGCTTAAAGGAGGTGGTGGCGGCGCGGCGGGACTGCCTAACATTGAAAAAACTAAGGGAGAGGCAGTGGAGCGAATTCCGCCGCGAGGAAGAAAACAGGAATCAGAAGGAGATGGACGAGCTGGTAGTGACACAGAGGGGAAATGGTCAAGAAAGGGGGTGAGATATGAATGTGGCAAGCAAACATAATTGAAGGCCAACCGCAAGTTGCCGTCCCGGCCGCAGCCGGGGATACCAGGCAGCCGGGAGCAGGAACCAGGGGTGACTTCGCCACTCTGCTCCGGCAACTCTACTCTGCCCTTGCCGCCGGCAACAGGGCGGTGCTGCCGCCTGCCGTACAGATCTGGGCCGTGGGAACCGAGGATAGTGGCAACGCAAACGGGCCCCTTGCCCCTGAAGTAAGGGCTACCCCGCTGGCCCGGGGAGAACTGGAAGATGGCATATCCGCCTTGATCCAGGGACTGCCCTCGCCGGCGCAGGCCCCGCCGACCGGCGTGAGCCCTGGAGACAGGGGAGAGGCCGGAGGGCCACAGGCGCAGCCTGACCCCCAGGTGGTCCGGCCAGCCGCCGAGGGGCCACACACATTGGCCGTAAATAACGGCAGTTTCCCCGTTGGCCGGGAGCAGGCTAGCGTGCCAGGGGCGGCTGGGGGACAGAGCACCCCTCAGTTTCAGGCCGGTGGTCTGCACGAGCCGGCACATTTGCTCGCCTGGCAGCCGTTGCCTGGGAGGGGCGAACCCGGAGGGGCTGCTTCTCCTGTGGCCGGGCAGGGCCCAGGCGCCCGTGAACCCGGTACCTCCAGTTCCGTGGAACCGGTCCATGCGGCAACGAGGGTACTGTCCTCACCCGCAATCCTGCCCGGCCAGCAGGCTGGTTCCGGCGAAACTGCCGCTACGGCAGCCACGCCCGCTCCAACTTCTGGCCCGGAAGAGAAGAATGTGCCAGCCAGAACTGCCGGCGAACCCCGGCCGGGCAATCCTGGACCGGCGCCAGGTGCCACTGTGCTGCAACCGGCACCGCTGCCGGCCGGCAGCTATCCAGAGCCTGTGGCAGCACCGGAGCGCACCAGGCGGCCAGGGATCAATATGGCCGCAGGCGAAAGCAGCAACATCTGGCAGCAGCCTGAAAAGGTCGCCGGGCCCACGACTTCTCCCAGACTGCCGCTGGCCAGGCAAACCGGCGTACCGGGCACGGCCGGGGTAGATAGCAGCTTCCCGGTCCGGACCGGCGGCCCACAGGAGACGGTGCTTTTGGCCACCTGGCAGCCGTTGCCGGGGAGGGGCGAACCCGTCCGGGCTGCTTCTCCTGTGGCCGGGCAGGTTCAGGACACCAGTGAGAACATTGCCCCCAGTCCCGGGGAGGGACCGGTCCGTTCAGGGCCCAGGGTGCAGTCCTCACCCACCACCTTGGCTGGTGCGCAGGCGGAGTCTGGCAAGGTTGCCCCGGCAGTGACGTCTGAGTCAGCTTTTAGCCTAAAAGGGAAGGAACTGCCGGCCAGACCTGCCAGTTCTGCCCAGTCGGGCCAGGCAGTTGTTGTCGGCCCCGAGTCGGCTCTGCCGTCGGATACTTCCGGCCGGTCTCCCCTTACTATCCGGGCTCCGGCCGCGACTGGCCGGGCACAGGGTCAGGATTACCTGCCCGGCCGTGGCCAGGGTGCGGCTGACGGCTCTACGATTACCGACAGCAGGCCGGTCCCGAGCAACTCCTTGGCAGCCCGACCGGAACCAGGCACCACTACACTGCAACCGGTACCGCTGCCGGCCGGTGACTATCCAGAGCCTATGGCAGCCCTGGAACGCACCAGGCGGCCGGAGAGCAACATGGCCACAGGCGAAAGCAGCATCTGGCACCAGCCTGAAAAGGCCGCTGTTCCCCCCACTTCTCCCGGACTGCTAGTGGCCAGACAGATTACCGAAGCCCTGGTTGCCAGAAGCCACCTGTGGCAGGCGCCGGGCCGGACAAAGCTGGAAATCCAACTGGAGCCCAAATCCCTGGGCCGGATAGAGGTGCAGGTTACCGCCGAGGCGGGCAAACTAACGGCCCACCTGCTGGTGCAGAGCCACCAGGTAAAACAAATGGTGGAAGCCAATCTGATGCAACTCAACCACAACTTGCAACCGCATGGCTTGCATTTTGACCGTATTTCAGTAGACGTGGACGCGGGCCAGAATAATTTCGGATACTGGGGCCACCAGCAAGGGGGCGGCAATCACCAGGGCGGGGAGCACCGCGGCTGGTACCCGACAACCTCTCTCGGAGGTTATTTCTCCGGGGCCATACTGGCGGAGCCCCCGGTGGCGCCACTGGCATCCGGGGCCATAGACTATCTGGTGTAAATGGGAACAGGCAATCGCGACAGAGAGGATGGTGATGGACGTGAGCAACACCATAGGTGCCGCAGGGACCGGCAGCCAGCCGGTACCTGGCGGGGCCACTTCCATGCCGGGGCAACTGCAGACAACCGACTTCTTGCGGCTGATGGTGGCTCAATTGCAGTACCAGGACCCGCTGCAGCCGGCAAATGACACGACGCAGCTTCTCACGCAGCTTTCTCAATTTACCATGGTGCAGGAGATCGTGAACCTGAGCGACAAGGTGGCCAAGGTGCAGGAAGACCTGCAAACCCTGAAGTGGCAGCAAGCCCTGAACCTGGTGGGGATGGAGGTCACGGGACAGAACCAGGACGGCGGCTTGCTCCAGGGAGTGGTCACCGGGGTGCGCATGGTGGACGGAAACTTGCGGCTGTTACTCGGCGACAAGGAGATCAGCCTCAGCCAGTTGCTGGAAGTAAGGCAGGCGGCCTTGCCCGAGAGCGGCCCGGACGCAGACGTCTCCGACACCCTGGGGCCGGAGGGGACACCATGATTGCCCGTGTAGGAGCCCCGGCGCCGCCGGGTCGAACAGAAGCTCCCGCCGGCGGGCAAAAGACGGGAGAGAGCAAGGGATCCGCCTTCGCCCGGGTGCTGGAGCAGGAAATCCGCCTTTCCCGCCACGCTGCAGCGCGCCTGCAGGCACGGCGGATAGGGCTGGAGGCAGAAAACCTGAGCCGCCTGCAGTCTGCCCTGGACCTGGCCGCCAGCAAGGGCGCCCGGGAATCCCTAGTGATCATGGACGATACGGCCATGGTGGTCAGCGTGCCCAGCCGCACCGTGATCACAGCGGTGGACCTGGGCCAGGCGGAGGAGCGCGTATTTACCAACATTGACAGCGCGGTGATAATCCGCCGGTGAAAAAGAGATTAGGTGGAATCGTTAGGAGGAAGCGGGCAGGCGTACTCTCGAACTGGCATCGCCAGTTTCTGCGATTTTCAATCTCTAACTCCCAGTTCAGGGGCCGGACCTCAGCCGAGGGGGCCCCGGGCCGCGGATTGACCGAAGCGGCCCGGTCTGGAGGTTAGAGGTTAGAAGTTGTAGGATGGAACCGAGAAAACCGGCCATGATAGATTTATCTCCGCCCAGTAGTAGCGTGGCGTGGACTATAGCCGTATCAGGGTGGGCGGCAACTGCCTTGCGGCAGTGACCCGGTGCAATAAGGCCTGTATGATATGACAGGAGGGGATAGAATATGATGCGTTCACTGTACAGCGGGGTCTCGGGCCTGCGCAACCACCAGACCCGCATGGACGTGATCGGCAATAATATCGCCAATGTAAATACCGTGGGTTTTAAGAAAGACCGGGTTAATTTCCAGGACGTCTTTTACCAGATGCTAGTGGCACCCGCGCCGCCGCCCGAGGCCGGGACCCAAAGCGGAGTTAATGGCCAGTTCGTCGGTATCGGCGTCGGAGTCGGCAGCACGGATACCTTGCATACCCAGGGAGCGGTAATGTATACCGGGGCACCGACCGACGCGATGATTTCCGGCGACGGCTATTTCATCCTTACCGATACCGACGGAAATACGTACTATACCAGGTCTGGCGTCTTTGGGATAGATACCGAAGGAAGGCTTATCAATAAGGCCAACGGGCTGTATGTGGCCGGCGTTAACGATAACCAGATCGTCCTGGGGAACATAGAAGACATAGCCTCCTTCAGCATTGACCGGAACGGAGCCGTAAGTGTCACCGATCTCAACGAAACTACTACCACTGTAGATAACATCAAGCTGGCTAAGTTTGCCAACCCGGAAGGCCTGCAGAAGGTAGGGGAGACCATGTTCAAGGAGACAGTGACGTCAGGTCAGCCGTTGACGCTGGGTGAGGGCGGTGTTCCTGGATACGACGGCCTCGGCACCCTGGTCCCAGGCTCCCTGGAAATGTCCAACGTGGACCTGGCCCAGGAGTTCACCGACATGATCACCACCCAGCGGGGTTTCCAGGCCAACGCGCGCATTATCACCGTTTCCGACGAGATGCTGCAAGAGGTTGTTAACCTGAAGCGGTAGGCGGCAATAAAAATTATTCCTCCTTTCCTGGTCTACCAGGAGGAAAGGGGATAATCCATGGTGAAATTTACTACCCTGGATAGGCGCGAGATCGCGCTCAATCCAGACCATATCGAAAGGGTGGAGAGGATGCCGGAAACGGTCATTACCCTGACCAACGGCAAGAAGGTGCTGGTAAGGGAAACCCTGGACGAAGTGGTGCGGCGCATGCATAAACACCGGCGGGCGATAAGCGGGGCAGTGGTGCATTGCCGCTGCGGAGATCGTTTTTACCGGCATAGATAATAGTTATAGCGGCGAGGGGTGGCTGCCGTTCCCCGGAGAGTCCGGGGTCTGCCCCGGATCTCCGGGAGCTAAAGGTTAGGCGGCGGCCATCCCCGCTGCAGCCGGCATCATGATTGTCTCTCATGGCATGGAAAAACGGCAGAGTGGAGAAACAGGCGGTGACGCCAGGAAAGACATCTTCCGCCTGGTGGAGGGTACTGGATGCAGCGATCTGACCGGACAACCATGGTAGGTATTGTGGCCGGAGTGGCGGTTATCGTGACGGCCTTGATGCTCGGCGGTAACATCCTGTTGTTCTGGAACATACCGTCGGTATTGATAACCATTGGCGGTTCGCTGGCTGGAGTTACGATAAGCTTTGACATCGCCCAACTGCGCGGTGCCTTTCAGGTGGCCCGTCAGGTGCTTCTTACCAAGAATTGGGATATTGATAATCTGATAGCCATATTTTACGAACTGGCCCGCAAGGCCAGACGCGAAGGACTCCTGGCCCTGGAGGACGACATCGGCCGGCTGGACGATCCTTTTTACCAGAAGGGTATCAGGATGATGGTTGACGCCATTGAGCCTGAGGTCATTCGCAGTGTGCTGGAAGCGGAAATGGATTACACCACCCAGAGGCACGAACTTGGCCAGCGCCTGCTGCGAACCTGGGCCGAGCTGGCGCCGGCCTTTGGCATGATCGGAACCCTGATCGGACTGATCCAGATGCTGGCGCAGCTAGAGGATCCAAGTAAACTTGGGCCTGGGATGGCCGTGGCCTTGATAACTACCTTTTACGGAGCCATCTTGGCCAACCTGATCCTTATCCCTATGGCCAATAAACTGGCCCTGCGGCACGAGGAAGAAATGGCGGCCAAGGAACTGATGATCGAGGCCATTACCTCTATCCAGTCCGGTATCAACCCCAGGATACTGGAAGACAAGCTGAGGGCTTTCCAATCTCCGGCAGCCCGGCTCGCGTCCGCCACGGCTCAGCAGGAGAGGAGGGAATAGGTGTGCCTAAACGCCGCAAGATATCAACTGAGCAAAAGGGCGCTCCTTATTATATGACCACCTTTTCCGACATGATTACCCTGATGCTGGTCTTTTTTGTCCTCATCTATTCCTTCTCCATCCTGGATGTGGAGAAGTTCAAGGCCTTTATCGCCTCCTTCCAGGGGGTCGGCATCTTGAACATGGGACCGCAACCATTGGAGGGGCAGGGTATTGAGCAAGGACAAGAGCAAAAACCCCTGCCGCCGCCAGCGCCGAATATGGAAGCCATGCTGCAAGAAGAACAGCGCATCCGGGCCGAGATCATGCAGGTATTTAACCAGCTACAGAGCTTCCTGTCCGAAGCGGGGCTGGCCGACGTGGTGGAGGTGCGTATGGAAGACCGGGGGGTGGCCCTGGACATAAAGGAACGCATCCTTTTCGATACGGGCAGGGCCGACCTCAAACCCGAAGCCCTGCCGGTCCTGGACCGCCTAGCGCAGTTTTTCCAGCGTATTCCCTACCAGATCTCGGTAGAGGGGCATACCGACAGCCGGCCGATAAATACCATGGAGTTTCCCTCTAACTGGGAACTTTCCAGCGCCCGTTCGGCCCAGGTAGTAAGGTATCTGAGCAGCAGCCACAACCTCGACCCCCGCAGGTTTGCGGCCGTTGGCTTCGGCGAGTTTCGCCCGGTAGCCCCCAACGACAGCGAGGCCAATATGGCCCTGAACCGGCGGGTGGTTATGGTAATCCATATCCGTGATGTCTACGGAAGCGAGGTGCAACAGTTTGCCCCAGACGGTAAATCCGGCCCCCCAGGCCAGTAGCGAGACCAAAAAGTCCGGCGGTAGAGGGCGCCTGCTGATCATTCTCCTGGTCGTCCTGGTGGCCAGCGCCGGGCTGGTCTACTTCCTATCTGGAAGGTCCTCGGGTGCGCAGGGCGGTTCGTCCGGTGGGGTCGTGGGTGCCGTCCGTAACATTTTTGGTAGTGGCGGCGGCAATCCCGGCGGCCAGACAGCTCCAGCGGTGGTCAATGATAAAAACCTCAAGGTCATGCAAATTGAAAGCTTCGTGGTGAACCTGGCTGATCAAGGACATTACCTGCGAGCAACCATAACTCTCGAGTATACGGATCCGAACCTGGAAAAGGAACTAGCCGAACGGAAGTATCGGGTGAGGGACGCCGTTATCGCTACTTTGCGGACTAAACACGTGGCCGACTTGCCGGCCTCGGCCACTGACAAGCTGCGTGAGGAACTCATGGGCGCCATTAATAATGTTTTGCAAGGGAAGATAACTGGCCTTTACTTTGAAGAATTCATCATCCAGTGAGGGAGTTTAACCGTGGCCGTAATGCCAGAAGGGGTAGCCATCAAAAAGGCGCGTTTCCAGCCGTTGCAGCCGGTTACGGGTGTTGCGCCGGCCAAAGCCGGTATTGACCTGCTCAAGGAGGTGGAAGTCACCCTCACCGCAGTGCTGGGGGAGGCCAAGATGACCGTCCGGGAGATCCTGGAGATCGAACCCGGCTCCCTGATCAAGCTTGATAAGCTGGCCGGCGACCGGATAGACCTGCTGGTCAACGAGAGGCTCGTGGGCAGCGGTGAAGTTGTCATCATTAACGAATCGCTGAGCATCAGGATAAATGCCCTGGAAGGGGTGGGGTAGCCGTGGACTGGGAACTCTGGAAGGCAATCATCCGGCTGGCCATCTTCCTGCCCGTGGTGATGTTTCTGGCTTACTGGGCCGTCCGCTATGGCCTCGGCTACCGGAACGGCCGGATGTCCCATTCCCGGCAAATGAGGTTGCTTGAGCAGATAGCCATAGGTCCGAAGAGCTATCTCAGCATAGTAAAGGTGGTCGGACACTATTACCTGATCGCTACCGGAGAGGGCGGCACCAGGTTGTTGCGCGAGCTGGAGGAATATGGCGGCGAAGTAGAGGACGACGGCGCGGGCAGGGCGGGGATCCCCTGGCCGGTTAACCGGTGGCTGGACTGGATTGCCAGGTTCAGGGATGGGCGGGAGCAGTGAAGGCAAAAACGGTTGTTCTGCTAATGCTGCTCCTGGCCACCACCCTGGCAATGCTTCCGGCAGGGCCTGCGTTGGCCCAGCCATTGCCGGAGGTGCAGGTGCAGATTGGGCCCGGCAACGAGCCTGAGGGTGTAGTGGACACCCTGCAGATCTTGATGCTCCTTACGGCCTTGGCCCTGGCCCCGGCCTTTCTGGTCATGCTGACTTCCTTTACCAGGATCGTGGTGGTGCTGGCCTTCGTCCGCAACGCGCTGGCCACCCAGCAGATCCCGCCAAACCAGGTATTGATCGGACTGGCTTTGTTCTTGACAATCTTTACCATGTACCCCACCTGGCAGCAAATCAACAGCCAGAGCTTGCAACCCTATCTGGCCGGGGAGATTGCGCAAGAGGAGGCTGTTTCCAGGGGAGAGCAGCCCCTGCGGGAGTTTATGTTGCGGCAGACGCGGGAAAAGGATCTGGCCCTATTTATCAATGTTTCTAAAATGGACAGGCCGGCTTCCCCTGACGATGTGCCCATGTACGTACTTATTCCAGCCTTTGCCATCAGCGAGCTGAAAACTGCCTTTGAGATGGGCTTTCTTATCTACATACCTTTTCTGGTAATAGACCTGGTGGTGGCCAGCACCTTGATGTCCATGGGTATGTTTATGGTGCCACCGATCATGATTTCACTTCCTTTCAAGATTTTGTTGTTCGTGCTGGTGGACGGGTGGTATCTAATAGTGAAGTCGTTGCTAGAAAGCTTTTAGCGGGGTGAGCCCATGTCGCAGGAATTGGTTCTAAGCTTGGCCCGTCAGGGGCTGATTGTAGCCTTGCTCCTGTCCCTCCCGGCGCTGGGAGTTGGGATGGTGGTAGGCGTGGCTATCAGTATCTTCCAGGCTACCACCCAAATCCAGGAGCAGACACTGACCTTTGTGCCGAAGATCATTGCCGTGCTGCTGGCCATGCTCCTGTTCAGCGGTTGGATGCTGAATACCATACTGAACTTTACCCAGAACATCTTTGGCAACCTGCCCGGTATGATTCGCTAGGGGCGCCATGACGCCTACTTCTGATTGAGGGTGGTAATATGCCCGAGGCGCTGCGGCTGGAAGCGTTTCTTCTGGTTTCCAGCAGGGTAACTGCTTTTATGGTGAGTTCGCCGCTTTTTTCCCTGCGGGACATTCCGGCCCTCGCCCGTACGGGCCTGGGAGTGCTTGTTGCTCTCCTCCTTTTTACGGCCGTGCCGTTGCCGGCGGATCTGCCGGGGCCGTGGCTGGAATATGTCTTCCTGGTGACCAAGGAAATCTTTGTCGGCCTCACCCTGGGGATAGTTTCCACCATGGTATATAACAGTTTGCGCACGGCGGGCGAACTCATTGACCTGCAGACCGGGTTCGGCATGGCCAACCTGTTTGACCCTGTCACCGGGAGCAGCACCAGTCTGCTGGGGCAGTACCTCTCTACCCTCGGTATACTCGTTTTTCTGGAGTTAGACGGTCACCACCTGCTTATCCGCGCCCTGGCGGACAGTTTCAGCCTGCTCCCCCTGGGAAAGGGTAGTTTCGGCGGCCCGCTGACTTCTTCGGTGATCACGATCTTTATCGGCGTTTTTGTCCTGGGACTGCGCCTGGCCGCGCCAGTGGTAGCGGTGTTGCTGGTAAGTGATATCGCCCTGGCCCTGGTCGCCCGCACCGTGCCCCAACTTAATGTTTTTATCCTGGGATTTCCTATCAAGGCCGGGCTGGCCATCCTGCTCCTTTCCCTTTTGACGCCGGTGCTGGCGGCGCTGGTGGGGGTCATGATGGGGCAAATGGAGAAAGACCTGGCCACGGTGCTGGCGGCGATGCAGCCATGAGCAAGCGCTGGCTACAAAGGTGCGGCCATCCGACGTCTTCGCCCGGGCTGGCAGTGACTACCCGCCTGCGGCTGGACCTGCAGTTGTTTGCCGATGGGGAAGAAAAAACGGAACAAGCCACCCCTCACCGCTTGCAGGAGGTAAGGCGCAAGGGCCAGGCTCCCCGCAGTGCCGACCTGAACGCAGCCGTAGTGATGGCGGCGGTGGTCATGCTCCTGTGGTGGACCTGGGACGATTTCCTGCGCCAACTCGGAAACGAACTGGTATGGCTCTGGCGGGAACCCCTCGGCCATGAAGTGACCGCGCAAAACCTGATGGCCTGGCTGACCCAGGTGGCCCTGACCGGCCTCAGCCTCCTGCTCCCGATCTTTGCCCTGGCCATGGCGGCCGGGGTGGCTGCCAATTACCTCCAGGTGGGCTTCATTTTCTCCGCCGAACCGCTGCGTCCCAAGCTGGAAAACATCAATCCGGTAGAGGGCTTTAAACGCATCTTTTCCCGGCGTTCCCTGATGGAACTGGCTAAGTCCATAGCCAAGGTAGTCCTGGTAGGGCTGGTAACCTACCTGGTAGTGAGCAGCGATTTTCCCGTCCTCCTGCGCCTGGCTTACGTAGGAGCACCCCAGATAGTGGCCACCATTGTCGAGGTCGTGCTGCGGCTGGCGGTCATGGTCATGGCGGTATTCCTCGGCCTGGCCTTGATAGATTTCATTTTCCAGCGGCGCCAGTTCCAGCAGCGCCTCCGGATGAGCCGCTTTGAGCTCAAAGAAGAAATGCGCCAAACCGAGGGAGATCCCTACGTGCGCATGCGGTTGCGGGAAAGGCAGCGGCAACTGGCCCGGCAGCGGATGATGCAGAAGGTGCCCCAGGCCACGGTGGTCATTACTAACCCAACCCACCTGGCCGTGGCTTTGAAATACAAAATGGGGGAAGACAATGCCCCGACCGTGGTAGCCAAGGGAGCCGACTTCCTGGCCCGGCGCATCATAGAAAAGGCCAGGGCCAGCAACGTCCCGGTAGTTGAGAACCCGCCGCTGGCCCAAGCGCTGTACAGGAGCGTCAAGATTGACCAGGAGATTCCGGCCGAACTCTACCAGGCGATGGCTGAAATCCTGGCCATGGTGTACCGCCTCAACCGGGCGGCCATGTCCTAGGAGGGGGATATTTTGGCTGCGCCTTTAGCCGACCAAGCACGAAAACTGGTACCTTATCGGGATATGATTACCGGGGCACTGGTGGTGGCCATCGTCCTCCTGATCGTGGTCCCGGTTTCGCCTGGGCTGATGGACATTTTGCTGACCTTCAGCCTGAGCATCAGCCTGATGATTCTCCTCACGACTCTTTTTGTTACCCGGCCCCTGGATTTCTCGGTCTTTCCCACCCTGCTGCTGGTGGTAACCTTGTTCCGCCTGGCGCTTAATATATCTTCTACCCGGCTGATCTTGAGCCAGGCCGCGGCCGGGCAGGTCATCCAGACCTTCGGCGAGTTCGTGGTCCGGGGTAACTACGTGGTTGGCATTATCATTTTCGCTATCATCACTATTATCCAGTTCGTAGTAATTACCAACGGTGCCGGGCGGGTGGCTGAAGTGACGGCCCGCTTTACCCTGGACGCCATGCCAGGAAAGCAGATGAGCATTGACGCCGACCTAAACGCAGGATTGATTGACGAGACCGAGGCCAGGCAGCGGCGGGCCGGACTCTCGCAGGAGGCCGATTTCTACGGAGCCATGGACGGCGCCAGCAAGTTTGTCCGGGGAGATGCGATTGCCGGTCTGATTATCACCGCGGTGAACATCGTCGGCGGGCTGGTCATTGGTGCCTGGCAGATGGGCATGCCGCTGATGGAGGCCCTGACAACTTATACCATCCTGACCGTGGGAGACGGCCTGGTCAGCCAGATTCCAGCCCTGCTCGTATCCACCGCCACCGGTATCCTCATTACCCGTTCCGGGGCCCAGAGCAATTTCGGCCAGCAGTTGTCACAACAGATCTTTTCTTACCCGCGGGTAGTGGCCCTGGTTGCCGCCATCCTGGTGGCCCTAGGGCTGATTCCGGGCATGCCCAAACTGCCTTTCTTTATCCTGGCGCTGGCGGTGGCCTATACCGCGTACCTGCTCACGACCGAGGAGAAGAGCAAGAAGAAACAGGAGGAGGAACAGGTGGTGGCCAGACGACGCCAGCCAGAGGATGTCCTGAGCGTTTTTCAGTTTGACCCGGTGGAAGTGGAACTCGGCTACGGCCTGGTATCCCTGGCCGACGAAGCTGGCGGTGGCGACCTTTTGGACCGCCTGGCTGCCATCCGGCGTCAGGCGGCTACCGATCTCGGGCTCTACGTCCGCCCGATCAGAATACGTGACAACCTCCGGCTGGGGGCCAATGAGTATGTGTTTAAGGTGCGGGGCGTAGAGGCGGCCCGGGGTGAGATCTACCCGGGGCAGTTTCTGGCCATGCACCCGGCCGGGGAGCAGGTGGCCATAGGTGGCAGAGAGACACGTGAGCCGACTTTCGGCCTACCGGCCTGGTGGATACCGGCCGCCAAAAAGGAGGAAGCTGAAGCCGCGGGCTGCACGGTAGTAGATGCCGGTACGGTTCTCATCACGCATCTCAGTGAATTCTTCAAGCAGCATGCCCATGAGCTGCTGGGCCGGCAGGAAGTAAAAGAGCTGTTGGAGGTGATCAAACAGAGTAACCCGGCGGTGGTGGAAGACCTCATTCCAGAGGTCCTTTCTCTGGGCGAGGTCCAGAGAGTATTGCAAAACCTGTTGCGGGAACAGGTGCCCATCCGGGATCTAGTGACTATCCTGGAAACCCTATCCGATACAGCCAGGCAAACCCGGGACCTGGACGCCCTGACCGAGTCCGTGCGCCAGGCCCTGGCTCGTACCATCTCCCGGCTCTATGCCGAAGACGGGCAGTTACTCGTGATCACCCTGCACCCAAGGCTGGAACAAGTCCTGGCCGACGTTTCCCAGCCCACCTCGCAAGGCCTCATGCCCATCCTGGCCCCTGAGGTGAGCGAAAAGCTGGTGAGCCGCCTCGGCAACCTGGTACAGGAGCTTATGCAACGGGGAAGGCCGCCGGTTATCCTCTGTTCCGGCCGGGTCCGGGCGGCTCTGCGCCGGCTGCTCGATCGGCTCCTGCCGAACGTGGCCATAATTTCGTACCAGGAACTTATCCCGGAGCTGGAGGTCAAATCCGTAGGGACGGTGGTGTTGGATTGAGGGTCAAACGCTATCTGGTAAGTGCCATGCCTGAAGCAATAGAGGCTATCCGGCGTGACCTGGGCCCGGACGCGATGATAGTCTCCAGCCGTCGCGTGCGCCAAAATTCTCCTTTGGGATGGCTGTTGCCGAAGAAACTTGAAGTGACTGCGGCTGTGGATACCCCGCTTCCGGCCAGCGCAGGTGGCGAGCCGTCCAGGGAATACCAGAAGCTGCAGGAAGAACTCCTCCAGTTGAAGAATATTATCAGCACCAAGCTCCTCGGCGAAAGCGACCAAGGGCTGCCGGCCACCGTGGCCAAATGGAAGAATATCCTGGAGCAGTTGGAAGTGAACCAGGAGATAATTGACGAAGTTCTGCAGAAGGTGGCCAGCCATACCGGCCTGGAACAAGAAATCGCGCCGCAGGCCGTAGTTTATGAATTGGCGGACATACTGGGCTTTCCTGAGGGGGGCTGCCAGTTAAGCAGCCAGGTAGCCACTTTCCTGGGTCCAACCGGCGTTGGCAAGACCACCACCCTGGCCAAGGTAGCCGCGCACATGCTGCTGGGGGAAAAGAAGAAGGTGGCCCTGGTTACTACTGACACCTACCGCATCGGGGCGACAGAGCAGTTAAAAACATACGCCGAAATCCTCGGCGTGCCGGTGGAAGTAGTAATGACCCCCAGGGAATTGCGCCAGGCTGTGGATCGCCACCGTGACCGGGACGCTGTGTTGATAGATACGGCAGGGCGCTCCCCGCGCAACCCTATCTATCGCCAGGAACTCTTGAGCTATCTGGCCTCGGCCCAACCCGGTGAAACTTTTCTGGTGTTAAGCTGTACCACAAAAAATCGCGATTTGCTGCGGATCGCTGAGAGCTACCAGGAATTCAATGTTAATAAGCTGATCTTTACCAAACTGGACGAAACCACTTCTCTGGGCCCTATTTTAAACGTCGTCCGGGCCACCGGGCTGCCCGTAGCCTATCTAAGTAACGGACAGAACGTCCCTGACGATCTTCTGGTGGCCAGCCCCAGGGAACTGGCCCGGCTGATAGTGGAGGCAGGACAGCCATGAAGGATCAGGCCTTTCGTCTGCGGGAGCTGGTACAGAAGAATATCCGGCCAGGTGAGAGAGAGAACCGGCCCTGGCCGCGTACCTTGGCAGTGGCCAGCGGTAAGGGCGGGGTAGGCAAGACCAACATGGTACTAAACCTGGCCCTGGCCCTGACCAGAATGGGTAAACAAGTGATAGTTTTTGACGCCGACCTGGGCCTGGCCAATGTTGATGTTCTCCTGGGCCTGGTACCGCGCTACACCCTGTATGAGGTGGTTACCGGCCAGAAGACGCTGGAGGAAATCGTCGTGGTCGGGCCGCTGGGACTGCGCATCATCCCCGGCGGTTCGGGCATCCAGGAACTGGCCAATCTCAGCAGTGTTCAGCGGGAACGCCTCGTGAGCGATATTTCCGGGGCTGACCTCCGGGCCGACATCATGCTGGTGGATACCGGGGCCGGTATCTCCAACAACGTCCTGGGCTTCCTGCTGGCGGCAGACGAAGTCATTGTCGTCCTTACGCCAGAACCGACCTCCATTACCGACGCTTATGGTTTAATCAAGGTGCTTTTACAGCAAGAAAGCCGCAAGGTCATACGTCTGGTGGTAAACCGGGTATCCGGTGAAGCCGAAGCCAGGCGCACGGCTGAAAAAATAAACCTGGTGGCGCGCCGCTTCCTGGCCCTGCAACCTGAATTCCTTGGATTTGTCCAGGAAGACGCCCGGGTTCACCAGGCGGTTTGTAACCAGAAACCGTTTGTCCTGGAATACCCTTCCTGCCATGCCGCCGGGAACCTGCAGCAAATTGCCCTGCGGCTAGTCGGCGAGACACGGACGACCACAGCCAGGTCGCGTGGCGGGGGGAGCTTTTTACAGCGGTTGTTTAAATTCTGGGATGGCTGACCCGGCAAAGCCAGGCGAAGTTTTTCAACGCCGGATAGGGGGGTAGGATATTGCCATCATGGCCCAGGGTCATCACTGTGAACCAGCGGGTAGCCCTCAAGCACCAGAGCGATCCCCAAGTTTATCACAGCCTGGTACAGGATGTCGGCGAAAACTGGTTTACCGTCCAGGTGCCCACCATTCGGGGAATAGAGATGCGCCTGCACCCGGGAGATGAAGTTGAGACCGACCTCTACGCCGAAGGCATGCGCTACCACTTTACCGCGCCGGTGCTCGGGAGAACCACTGACCCCCAGGGCATCCCCCTTTACCGCCTGGCTATCCCCTCACAGGCCGAGCGCCTGAACCTGCGGGAATACGTGCGCTGGCGGGTGGCCGTGGACGTGGGGTATGAGGTCATTACGGATAAAGATAAGGACGTGCTCCACCTGGTGAAACTACATAAAAAAGCCCCTACCATTGACCTCAGCGGCGGCGGCATGCAGTTGCTGACGAAGGAGCAGCTAGCGATAGACACCTTGCTTCTGGTGCAGTTTGAGCTACCGCCGAAAAAGGCCATCCGGGCCACCGCCCGGGTAAAGCGCTCTGTTCCCAGGGCCGAGGCCGGGCCGCCCCGGTATTTTACCGGCATGGCCTTTGAAGATATCTCAGTCCACGACCAGGAAGCCGTCATCAATTTCGTCTTCCGCAAAATGGTGGAAGATCGTCAGAAGGGATTGACATGAGCCGGCCCTTATCGCCAAGCAGCAATCCGGATCTAGCCGCCAGGGAAGAACTGATTCTCAAGAACCTTCCCCTGGTCAGATACATAGCCGGCCGCATGGGCACACGGCTGCCCCCGGTAATGGATTTTGAGGACCTGGTTGCGGCCGGGGTTCTAGGGCTTATCGAGGCGGTGGACAGGTACGACTGGCGGCGGGGAGTAAAATTTGAAACCTTTGCTTCCACCCGGATCAGGGGGGCCATGCTGGACGCCCTGCGCGCCGCCGGGTGGGCCCCGCGCAGTCTGGTCCAGCGTCTACGCCAGGTAGCCGCAGCTCAAGCGCGCCTGGAGCAGGGCCAGGGAGGGATGGTCACGGATGCGCAACTGGCATCGGCCCTGGGCATATCCGCGGATGAACTCAATCGCGTCTATGAACAGGCGCACCAGGTGTCCCTGGTGTCCCTGGAGGAGTTTCTCGCTGATGATGTCCATCGCTTGGGTGAGAATGTCGCCGACCCGGAAAGCCCTGATCCGGTAACGATCCTTGAAGAGCAGGAATTACGCCGGAGCCTGGCCCGGGCCCTGGCCTCGATGGAGGAGCAGGACCGGCTGGTACTCACCCTTTACTACTTTGAAAAGCTTACGTTGAAGGAAATTGGCCAGATCTTGGGGGTCAGCGAATCCAGGGTATGCCAGTTGCGCGGGCGGGCCGTAATTCGCCTGCGGGCGGCCATGGCCAGCCGGGGCTGGGCCTGAGATGGGGGGGGACTGAAGTGGCCTTTCTCTTTATTGTTATGGGTGCCGTTCTGCTGTTGGCCGGCCTGAGGGGGATGGCCAGGTTTGCCTGGACCACCCCGGCCCAGCCCACGGTTAGCGATGGGGAGGAAATCACTGCGCTGCGGGACGAAATAAAGGCCATGGTCGCCTCGCTTGAGCACAGGCTTGAGGCCCTCAGCCCGGTTCAGGGCGAAGCAAAGTCGGATGTCCATATCTCCTTTGCCCAGGCGCTGATGACAGCCGAGAAGGATCAACTTAGTGCTATCTGCCAAGCCTTTGAAAGCGGCAAAACCATTACCGAGATAGCCCGGGAATTCCAGCGGGGAAAGGGGGAAGTAGAGTTAATCCTCAACCTGCGCCACTTCAAGCAAAACCGTGGCTAGCCGCCGTAACCGCCGGGGCCGGGATAGGCCTCATCCTGGCCGGCCTGTTACTCCTGGTTTTTGCTCCGCCCCGGCAGCCATCCCCGGCCGAAATTGAGCTACTGGCCAGGGAAAGGGGAATGGTGTACCGGGACGAGGTGGTTATCTACGGCAATCAGGAAGGGCCGCCTTCAACCTCGAGCCAGACGCCGCCGGCAGGCCAAGTCCGGCCCGGCCAGGAAGAACTGGGGGCAGGCGGGCCCACGGCCACGGCGCCTGCCGATACCGAGGCCCGGGCAAGTGCAGACGCCGGTTCTGCCGGCCAGGCCACAAAGAGTGCAGGTGAGGGGCCGGGACCAGGGCCGCCTTCTCCTCCCCGGGCGGCCACAGTGATAGTGCCCCAGGGCGCCAACCTGCACCAGATCGCCCAGATGCTCCAGGCGCAGGGTGTGGTTGCCGACGCCGGCGCCTTTGAAAGGCTGGCCCAGGAGAAGGATCTCAGTCGCCGGCTGATTGCCGGAGAGTATCAGGTGGAAGCGCCGGTCAGCCCTGAGAAGCTGATACGAATCCTGTCCGGCCAGGAGCCTGGCCAGTAGGTCAAGCTGGTAGCCTATGATACGAAAGGAAGTGATGATGTAATGTTTACCGGCCTGTACATAACTTCCACAGGCATGGTATCCCAGCAGATCGCCCAGGAAACGATAAGCAATAACCTGGCAAACCTTACTACTGACGGTTATAAGCGGGATGTCGTCGCCTTTCAAAGCTTCCCCGAAGTTTTGCTGTCCCGCCTGGAAAGAAATCCTGTCCCGCTGGGCGGCGCTTCCTGGGGCCAGCGGGTAGGCGGGGTGGTGGTGGACTATTCCCAGGGAGCCCCGATGGAAACTGGCAGGCAGCTTGATCTGGCCCTGGACGGGCCCGGCTTCTTCACATTGCAGACTCCCGAGGGCCTTCAATATACCCGATCCGGCTCCTTCCTGGTAAACGCGCAAGGCCACCTGATATCCCCCCAGGGGTACCAGGTCCTGGGCGAGTCCGGGCCACTCACCCTGAATTCCAATGAGATAACCATTACCAGTGACGGCCGGGTAATCAGCGGCGGGCAGATCGTGGACAGGTTGCGCCTCACCGGCTTTACTAACTCGGCCGCCATGACCAAGGTGGGGCAAAACCTTTTCCTCCCGCCGCCGGGCGAATCAGGGACAACGGTGACCAATGCCCGGGTTATGCAGGGATATCTGGAACAATCCAACATTGATCTGGCGACTGAGGTAGCTGACGCCATGACCGCCCTGCGGATATATGAAGCCGGGCAAAGAGTCTTGCTGGCGCATAATCAGTTGCTGGACCGGGCCGTGAACCAGGTCGGACGCTTACGCTAGATAGGGGGGAGAAAGATGTTAAGAGCTATCCAAACCGGGGCCAGCGGCCTGACGGCTGCGGCCCACGGTCTTGGAGTTCTGGCCAATAATGTGGCCAACGTTAATACCCACGGGTTCAAGGGCCGCCAGGTGGTGTTTGCCGAACTGGTAAACCAAGAACTGCGCCAGGCGGATTTGCCGGTGCGGCCGGAGGATCCGCCACGAATCGGACAGGGAACGGCCGCCACCATGGATTACGTAGATTTCGGCTCCGGAAACCTGATTCTAACCGGCAGAGACCTGGATCTGGCTATTGCCGGCAGCGGCTTTTTTGCGTTAGAATTACCGTCAGGGGAATTGATCCTTACCCGGGACGGCAGTTTTCAGCCTGGGCCAGGCGGGACAATTGTACATGCGGTAAGCGGGTATCCCCTGTACCCGGCCGTAAAAATCCCGGCTGACGCCGCCAGCGTCAAGGTAACGCCGACCGGGCAGGTGAAAGCCATCATGCCCGACGGGAAGGAAACCGTTCTCGGCCAGATCCAATTGTATCAAGTAACTAATCCTGATTACCTGCAGCCGGCAGGCCACAATTTTTTCCGCCTGGCCGGCGGGGTCATTCAGGCCAAGACCGCGGACCCCGGTACTGAAGGGGCCGGGATAATCCGAGCCGGGTTCGTGGAAGCGAGCAATGTGGACCTGGGTATGGAGATGGCCAGAGTAATTATCATGTCCAGAGCTTATCAAATCGCCGCCAGATCTGTAAGCATCAGCGACGAAATGTGGGGTCTGGCCAACAATATCTGGCGATAGCCACAGGGGGCAAATATGGCAGCGCTCCTTGAAGGCACTGAAATAAAGGTCGGCATCGCTCAGTGGTGGGTTGCCAGGGGCAACACCCGGATAGTTACCCTGGGGCTCGGATCATGTGTGGGGATTGCCCTGTGGGAAGCTGGGACGCGAACAGGTGGGTTGGCCCACATCATGTTGCCCGAAAGCGCGAACTTCCCGGACAGGAACAATCCAGGGAAGTTCGCGGATACGGCCATACCGCTCACGTTCCAGGAAATGGTCAAGACAGGGGCCCGGGCCGGCGCGATAGTAGCTAAAATTGCTGGTGGGGCGCAGATGTTTAACTTTACCGGTAAGAACGGCATGCTGAATATCGGCCAGCGGAATGTGGAAGCTACCAAACAGGCCCTGGAACGCCTAAAGATAAAGTTGCTGGCCGAACACACGGGGGGCAACCTGGGCCGAACTATGATTCTGGATGTGGCCACGGGACAGGTCACCATTCGTACCCTGGGGCATCCGCTCATTTATCTCTAAAGTTTATGGGGGAGCCATGGAGTTCGAGGAATTCATCAAGCGAGTTTCCGCCTCTTTTGGCCTTAACCTGGAGGGTTACAAAGAAACACAACTTAAACGGCGCATTGAAGGGCTGATGCGTTCCCTGGGGGTGGCTGACTATCAGACTTATTATCGCCTCATTACCAGCGATGCCGAGCAGAAAAAGAAATTCCTGGACCGCATAACCATCAATGTCTCCGAGTTCTTTCGCAACCCTGAAGCCTTTGCTTACCTGGCCAAGGAGATTTTGCCGGAGCTGGCCGGAACCGGCACGCGGCTTAAGGTGTGGAGTGCAGGCTGCGCCAACGGCGTCGAACCATACTCTCTGGCCATTCTGCTGTATGAGCTTGCCCCCCGGGGGGGGTACTTGCTGGAAGCCACGGACATTGACGATCAGGTACTGGCCGTAGCCCGTGACGGAAAGTATCCCGAGACTTTACTCCGCAACCTCAGCCAGGCTTACCGGCAAAAATACTTTATCCCCAGTGACGGCTTCTATGCGGTGAAGCCGATTCTAAAGCAAAACCTGGTCTTTCGCCACCACGACCTGCTGCTGGACACTTTCGGGCAGGGATACGACCTCATCGTCTGCCGGAACGTAACCATTTACTTCACCCGGGAGACGCAAGAAAACCTTTACCGTAAGTTCCACCAGGCTCTGCGGCCCGGAGGCGTTCTTTTCGTGGGCGCCACCGAGAGTATCCTGCAGTATCGCCAGTTTGGTTACGAGAAAATTGCTTCCTGGTTTTACCGGAAGGGGTGAGGAAACCTGGACGATTGGAGCACCCTCAATAGCATTGAAGTTGACGCCCTGCGTGAAATCGGCAATATCGGGGCCGGCAATGCCGCCACTTCGCTGGCGCAACTGTTAAATCGCAAGATCAACATGTCGGTGCCCCGGGCTGGACTGGTCCCTTTTGACGAAATCGTGCATCTGGTCGGCAATGAGGAAGACCTAGTGGCCTGCGTTGATACCCGGGTAACCGGACCCGCGCCGGCGTGCGTCCTTTTTATCCTGCAGGGCGATAGCGCTTATTATCTGGTGGATATGCTGCTTGGCCGCCAGAGCGGGGAGACCACGGAGATGGGGGAGATGGAGAGGTCAACGTTAACCGAAGTAGGCAACATCCTGACCGGCTCTTTCCTGGCCGCCTTCGCTCAGATGACCCAGCTCAAGTTTATCCCGGAAGTCCCGGCCTTGGCCCTGGACATGCTCGGGGCCGTCCTCACCACGGCCTTGATTTCCAGCGGGTATTTCTCCGAGCAAGTACTGGTGATAGAAACCACCTTGTTTAACGAACACGACTCCATTAGCGGCCACTTCTTCCTCGTCCCCCAGGAAGGGGCACTCAAGACTATCCTTAAGGCAGTTGGGTTAAGCTCTTAGGAGGGGAAACAGCATGGGAAAACGAGTTTTGATTGTGGACGACGCTGCTTTTATGCGCATGATGATTAAAGACATACTCGGCAAGAACGGATATGAGGTGGTGGCCGAAGCTGAGAATGGCCGGCGGGCACTAGAACTGTACCAGGAACACAAACCTGACGTGGTCACCATGGATATTACCATGCCCGAGATGGATGGGATCGCGGCAGTAAAGGAAATAAAGAAGGTGGACCCGCAGGCCCGGATCGTCATGTGCAGTGCCATGGGCCAGCAAATGATGGTGATGGAGGCTATCCAGGCCGGAGCCCGGGATTTTGTGGTTAAACCTTTTCAGCAGGAGCGGGTCTTGCAGGCCCTGGAAAAAGCCCTGGCCTAGGGGGAGGAACATGAGGGAAGTCCTGTCTCAGGAAGAAATAGACATGCTGTTGAGCGCCATCTCGACCGGCGAGGTGTCCGCAGAAGATATGCGCCAGCCGGGTATGGAGGCCAAGCCGTACGATTTTCGCCGGCCAAACAAGTTTTCTAAAGACCAGTTGCGCACCTTGCACATGATCCACGACAATTTTTCACGCTTGCTTTCTAACTTCCTCTCAGCCTACGTCAGGGCCAACGTGCAAATAAAGATAGCTTCGGTAGATCAGTTAACCTACGAGGACTTCGTCGTTTCTCTACCGGTTCCAACTATCATGGCCATTTTTTCCATGAACCCCTTAAAGGGAACGGTCATTCTCGAAACGAATCCGGCGTTCATTTTCCCCATTCTGGATCTCCTGTTCGGCGGGCCGGGAAGGCCGCCGGAGCGGATTCGGGAACCGACCGATATTGAGCTCAGTGTAGCCCGCAAGGTGGTGGGGAAGATGCTCGAGCAACTGGTATATGCCTGGAGTGACATATTCCAGTTCTCACCGCAAATCGAATCCATGGAGACTAACGCCCAGTTTAATCAGATCATGTCGCCCAACGAAACGGTGGCTCTAATAACCCTCAGCACCTTGGTAGAGGGACAGCAGGGCATGCTCAACCTGTGCCTGCCGTTTCTAACTCTGGAGGAAATACTTCCCAGGCTCACGGCCAGGTACTGGTTTGCCTCCCAGGAAGACATGGGCTTGGAAAGGTGGCGTCCGGTAGTAAATGAAGTATTGCAGGACGTGGAGCTGGACATGGTGGCCGTATGCGGCGAGGCGCGATTGAGCGTGCAGCAGTTCCTTGATCTGGAACCAGGTGACGTTATCAGCCTGGATACCACCGTCCACGACGAACTGCAACTGCTGGTTGGAAACAAGCTGACGTTCTTGGCCCAGCCCGGATTGATCGGAAACCACCTGGCAGTGCAAATTGTGGACTGGGCTAGAGAGGAGGAGCAACCCGGTGGCGGACGAGCTATTATCCCAGAGTGAAATTGATGCCCTCTTGAACCAGGCCCTGGTACAGGCGCAGCCTGCCCCGATCCTGGAACAAATGGACGAAGATGCCCTGGGGGAAATCGGGAACATCTCCATGGGTTCAGCGGCCACGGCCCTGTCCCAGATAATCAACCAGAGGGTAACTATTACTACTCCCAGGGTAAGGGTAAGCACTATTCGTGAACTCTTTAGTAGTTTTACCGTCCCTTATGCGCTGGTGCAGGTACTCTATACCGAAGGGTTGGACGGGGCCAACTTGCTGGTGATAAAGGTCAGTGACGCGGCCGTCATTGCTGACCTGATGATGGGAGGCGACGGCTCCAATCCTAGCGCCGAACTCAGTGAGCTGGCCTTAAGCGCTGTGGGCGAGGCCATGAACCAGATGATCGGCTCCGCCGCCACGGCCATGTCCTCCATGTTCCAGCGCCGGGTGGTTATCTCTCCGCCACTGGTCAGTCAGATCCGCGCGGGCACTGATACTGAAGAACTGGAGATACCCTGGGGCTCTGATGCCCAGATAGTAATAGTTTCTTTCCGCATGGTTATCGGCGAACTGGTGGATAGCGAGATCATGCAGGTGATGCCGCTGGCTGTCGCCCAGGAAGAAGTAAAGCTTCTGCTCGGCGACGCGGGCGGCCAGCCAGCAGAGGAAGAAATCCTGGAAGGCGGGCCGCAACCGGAGGAAGCGCAGCCCAGGCCTCCTTCCGTTTACGCCACCGACGAGCCGGAAGGTGGCGCCGATTATCCTTTACCTTACGTCACCGAGCCCCCGGCACCGCCGGCTGCGCCTGAATACGGGAAGTTGCCGCGCAACATCGAACTGATCCTCGACGTGCCGCTAAACGTCTCGGTTATTCTCGGCCGCACCCGCCGGCCCATCAAGGAAGTGCTATCACTGATACCTGGTTCGGTGGTCGAGCTGGATAAACTGGCCAATGAACCGGTGGAGGTACTGGTAAACGGCTACCTGATAGCCGAAGGCGAAGTCGTGGTCGTTAACGAAAACTTCGGGGTGCAGGTGAAACGGATAGTGCGGCCAGAAGAAAGAATTAAGCGTCTGGGGTAGCGCCCGAAATTAGGTGAATATTGGAGGCGGGCAGTTACTTGGCTAGTTACTCGCCAGCCATGCTCCTTTCAGCCACTTCAATGGCTTTGCGCACCAGGAGACCACACTGGCGGGATGGCACCCCGCCCCACCCTTCGGTGGCTACGATATGGTCCACTCCCAGCTCCTTAGCCAGTTCCCACTTAAGGGCGTCCGACATCAGACCCGCGCCTTTACCCAAGGAAAGACCTCCTCGAGCCTGCCCGCCGGATACATTATTTGCAGCTCTGGACCAGATTATGTTATAATCTTGGAAGCTGGAAGCCGGAAGCTTGACGCTGGATCCATTTTTGGCATTGGCGTTCTCAATACCTTTTTCCAGCCTCCAGCCTCTAGCTTCCAGCCTCTAGACTGGGGGGGTTCTCTTGGCCAGCAAACAGGTACCGGCAGTAGCCGTACGTGACGGCATACCCACGCCAACTGCAGTGGAAGTGGCGGCAGAGCTGCCACTTACCATTATTCTCAATGACATGGAAATAGGGACTGTGCTCTGCACTCCCGACAGGTTGGAAGACCTGGTGGTGGGGTTACTATTTTCCATGGGTGTGTTATCTGGAACTGACGAGATCTCCCGGCTGGATATCGACTCCACTAAGGGTATGGCCTGGGTGGAGAGCGGTTCGTACTCGCGCCTGTCCGTGCAAGGGGGGTTGAAACGCTACCTACCTTCCGGCTGCGGTGGCGGGGCGGGGTTTTACACCCTGGCGGACGCCCGCTGCCAGCCAGTCTCCAGCCAGTGCATTTTTGCGGCCGAGAGTATTGGCCAGTGGATGTCTGAGTTTAACCACGGGTCGCAACTATACGCCCGTACCCACGGTGTCCACAGCGCCGCCCTGGCCGGTAGTGAAGGCCTGCTTGTCTTTCGTGAAGACATCGGCCGCCACAACGCAGTGGACAAGATTATCGGGCGTTGTCTTTTGGATCATTTGGAAGCAGGCGATAAGGCTGTGCTGACCACCGGGCGGATTTCTTCCGAGATTATCACCAAGGTAGCAAGGGTGGGTATACCGCTGATAGCCTCCCGCTCGGCTCCCACCGCTCTGGCCCTGGAATATGCCGCCGATCTGGGCGTCACCGTACTGGGCCGGTACCGGAAATCAACATTTATTGTTTATACCTGTCCAGAGCGGGTTGATCTGGAGGTGAGAGGTGAGAATGGAGGAGCGATGAGTTTCTCCTGAAGTCCCGCTCCCAACCCCTCAATCTCACCTCGCCAATGACCGGGCCCTAGCCTGCTTCAGGTGCCCGCGCTGGCAGGGACGAACGCCAGGCGCGGGCGGGTTCTTAGCTGGCTTCTGGCCGTGCGGTCTTAGTGCACCTTCACGTCTTCTGCGGCATAGCTCCGAAGGATGGAGGCCGCGTTGTCCACCTTGGGCCGTTCCGAACGGACCGAGACCAGGATCTTGCCTTCCTTCACATCCTGTTCGTACTCCCGGCTTTCCTGTTGGGGCACGCCCCAGTCAATCAAGCCGCCGGCCAGCCCCCCGGTCATCGCTCCGGAAAGAAGACCCGCGATCGGTCCCATGGCCACCAGGGGACCGATCCCGGGAATGGCCAGGGCCCCGGCCCCGGCTGCCAGCCCGGCCAGCCCCCCCAGGACGCCGCCGGTGGTAGCCCCATCGCTCACCGTATCCACGTCAACGTCGCCGCCGGCGTTGATTTCCCGGCCTTCTTTGGCCACCACCGAGATTTCCCGGTCAAAGCCGTTTTCCCGCAGGGCGGCCACAGCCCTTTCCGCCTGGTCCTGGTCGCTAAACACTGCTATGGTAGTATTAGCCACGAATCTTGTGCCCCCTTATAACATGGTCTGTTGGTAGCATTCCCGGGTTAGACCAAGACTATGCCCGGATGAATCTCGTCCCCGCCAGCCCTGCTGAAACTGCAGTCCGGGCTATACCAGGAATTTTCTTGCGCCCGGCAGGAAATTACCTGCTTATCGCGAAGTACTGAAGTACTAATAGTTGCAAGTTCTTGTTGCCTTAAAAGCGGCAATACCTGCGGGAGATAGAAGGAGGGAAAAGATTGGGGTGGAACTAACTGCGACGAAGGCCGGGGCGGCGAAAGAGCTGCAAAGGCTTGAAAAGGCTGCCGGGGTCGAGGTACGGAATTGCTACCAGTGCGGTAAGTGCACGGCCGGGTGCCCGGTAGCCTTTGCCATGGACTATTCCCCCCGGCAGATAATGCGCCTGCTGCAACTGGGCCTTTACGACGAAGCCGTCGGGGCCCACTCGCCCTGGCTCTGCGCTAGCTGTATCACTTGTTCTACCCGCTGTCCAAAGGGAGTCAACATCGCCGGCGTTATGGAAACCCTGCGGATAGAAGCCAAGAACCAGGGGCTGGTGCCCGAAAAGGCGGTGGGGTTGTTTGACGATCTTTTCCTGCAGTCTGTGCAGCAAAACGGCCGGGTCCACGAAATGGGCCTGATCCTGCGCTTTAACCTAAAAAGCGGGAAGTGGTTTAAGGATGCCGCTTTTGCTCCCAAACTCTGGCGGGACGGGAAAATATCCCCTCGGGCCGAAAAAGCCGGGCGGGAGGCCGTAGCTAGGATCTTTGCCCGCGCCCACTCTCAGGAAGGGGAATAACCATGAAGTACGCCTACTACCCCGGCTGCTCCCTACACGCCACCGGCCTGGAGTACGACCTGTCCACCCGGCAGGTGGCCAAGCACCTGGGGATAGAACTCTGGGAGATTCCCGACTGGAATTGCTGCGGGGCCTCGGCTGCGCATAACACCAACCATACCTTGGCGGTGGCCCTGCCGGCTCGCAACCTGGCCATTGCCGAACAAGAGGGACTGGACGTGGCCGTTCCCTGCGCCGCTTGCTTTAACCGCATGCGGGCCGCCCAGGCGGCTGCCCGCAACTCCGAGGCCATGAGGCAGACGATAAACGACATCATTGGCATGGACTACCGGGCCAGCAACGAAACCTGTGCCTTGCTGGATATCATGGTTAACCGCGTGGGGCTGGAAACGATCGCGGAAAAAGTAGTCAAGCCGTTGACCGGCCTGAAGGTGGCCGCCTATTACGGTTGCCTGCTGGTCCGGCCGCCGGAGATAACCGGTTTTGACGACCCGGAGAACCCTCAGAGCATGGACCGGCTGGTGGCATCCCTGGGCGGGACCCCGGTTGACTGGCCCTTTAAGATCGAGTGCTGCGGCGCCGGGCATACCACCACCAGGCCGGATATCGCCTCCCGCCTGCTTTACCGCATCTACAGCGGGGCCGCCGCGGCCGGTGCCGATTGCTTGGTGTCAGCCTGCCCTCTCTGCTTTCTGAACCTGGACATGCGCCAGGAGCAGGTCGGCCGGGAGCACAACGCCAGCTTTAGCCTGCCTGTATTTTACTTTACCGAGTTGATGGGGCTGGCCTTTGCCTATGCGCCGAAAGACTTGGGGATTAACCGCCATTTTGTCCCTGTCGCTCCCCTGCTGGAAAGCAAGGAACTCCTGCGCCACCCCGTTACCAGGAGGGAAGAAACGTGAGAAGAGTAGGGGTTTTTATCTGTCACTGCGGAACCAATATCGCCGCCAACGTGGATGTCAAGCGGGTGGTGGAAGCTGTCAAGGACTATCCCGAGGTAGCCTTCGCCACTGACTACCAGTTTATGTGTTCCCTGCCGGGCCAGGATTTGATCAAATCGGCCATTGCCGAGCATCACCTGGACCGCGTGGTGGTAGCCTCGTGCACCCCGCGCCTACACGAGCCCACCTTCCGCAAGGCGGTGGCCGACGGCGGGCTAAACCCGTACCTTTTTGAGATGGCCAATATCCGCGAACAGTGCGCCTGGGTGCATGCCGGGGATAAGGAGCGGGCTACGGCCAAAGCCATTGACCTGGTGCGCATGGCCGTAGCCAAGGTAAAGAAGCACGCCCCGCTGACCCCTTCGTCCATCCCGGTAAGACACCGGCTGCTGGTCATCGGTGCCGGCATCGCCGGTATGCAGACGGCGCTGGACGTGGCTGACGCCGGGTACGAAGTGGTGCTGCTGGACCGGGAACCCACCATCGGTGGAAAAATGGTGATGCTGGACAAGACCTTCCCTACTTTGGACTGCTCGGCTTGAATCAGCACCCCCAAGATGGTGGCTGCGGCGCAGCACCCTAACATTAAGATAATGACCTATGCTGAAGTCGAGCAGGTAGAAGGCTACGTAGGGAATTTTGAGGTGACCATCCGCCAGAAGGCCAGGTCGGTTGACGTGGACGCCTGTACCGGCTGCGGCTCCTGCTGGGAAAAATGCCCGCAGAAGGTCACCAGCGAGTTCGACCAGGAATTGGCCCAGCGCAAGGCCATCTACACGCCCTTCCCGCAGGCTGTGCCCAACGTGCCGGTCATTGACCGGTCCAACTGCCGCCATTTTACCCGGGAAAAGGGTAAGTGCCGGGTCTGCCAGAATGTCTGCCCGGCCAAGGCGGTGGACTATGAACAGCAGGACCAGGTAATAAAGGAAAAATTCGGCGCCATCGTAATGGCTACCGGGTACGACTTGTTCCCCTGGGAGGAAGCTTACGGCGAGTACGGTTATGGGAAGTATCCCGATGTCATCACCGGGCTGCAGTTCGAGCGGATGAACAATGCCTCCGGGCCTACCGGCGGCCGCATTGTGCGGCCTTCAGACGCAAAGGTGCCGCAGACGGTAGCATTTATTAAGTGCGTCGGCTCCCGGGACGAGGTGAAGGGAAAGGCATACTGCTCCAGGGCCTGCTGCATGTACACCGCCAAGCACGCCCACCAGGTGCTGGATAAGATACCCGGCAGCCAGGCCTATGTCTTTTACATGGACGTGCGTACGCCGGGCAAGGCCTACGATGAGTTTTACCAGAAATCGGTACACGAAGGGGCGGTTTACCTGCGCGGCCGCGTATCCCGCATCTATCCCCAGGGCGATAAGCTGATGGTCTGCGGCGAGGATACCCTGCTGGGCCGGCAGGTGGAGGTAGCGGCTGACTTGGTGGTGCTGGCCACGGCCATGATTCCCAGCCGGGGGTGGGAACAAATCGCCCGGACCGTAGGGGTGGCCACGGACAAGGACGGCTTTTTCCAGGAGGCCCATCCCAAACTGCGGCCGGTGGAAACCTTCACAGCCGGGGTGTACCTGGCCGGAGCCTGCCAGGGGCCCAAGGACATCCCGGATACAGTGGCCCAGGCCGGGGCCGCCGCGGCGAAGGTTTGCTCTCTCTTCAGCCGGGATGAGATGACTACCGAGCCCCTGATTTCCGAGGTCAACGAACGGCTTTGCTCGGGCTGCGGCCTGTGCGTACCGGTATGTCCTTACAAGGCCATCGAATTAAAAACCATCCAGGAACGTATCCCGGGCGGGCAGCGGCAGCGCCAGGTGGCCAGTGTCAACAGCGGCCTGTGCCAGGGCTGCGGCGCCTGCAATGTAGCCTGCCGGACCGGGGCTGTTACCTTGAAAGGATTTACTGACGACCAGTTGCTGGCGGAGGTGGATGTGGTATGTCTGTGAATGCTGCTACGGTAGATGCCAACTGGGAGCCCAGAATAGTGGCTTTCTGCTGCCACTGGTGCGCCTATGCCGGGGCGGATTTGGCCGGGCTGAACCGGCTGAATTACCCGCCTAACGTACGGCTGGTACGGGTGCCCTGTTCCAGCCGGGTAAACCCGCAGCTCGTGCTGCGGGCGTTTCAAAGGGGCGCCGACGGGGTGCTGGTGGCCGGCTGACACCCGGGTGACTGCCACTATGTTAGTGGCAATTATTTTACCCGCCGCCGCTTCCTGATCATGCAGCGGCTGCTGGAATACGTGGGGGTGGACCCCCAGCGCTTTCAGGCTCGCTGGGTATCCGGCTCCGAGGGAGCTAGATTTGCCCAGATCATTGCCGATTTCACCGAAAGCCTGCTGCCTCTGGGGCCGAACGGGAAGTTGAGGGATGCCGGATGAACCCGATAACCGAGGAAATGCAGCAGATAGCTTCTGAATTGCTGACCGCCCAAGAGGTGAAATGCGTCCTTGGCTGGGAAAAGGGTACCCTCTGGTACCAGTCCGCGCCGGCTTTCATCTTCTCCCCGGACGAAGCTTCCCGCCTGGTCTGGGACGAGTTTTGCCTGCCCAACCTGAGTTCATACCTGTTGGATGACCGCTATAGCCAGGACCGGGTAGCCATCTTTGTCAAGGGTTGCGATTCCCGGGGCATCGTCCGCCTCCTGAGCGACCAGCAACTTTCGCGCCAACGGGTTTACCTGATCGGCGTACCTTGCCCCGGGATGAAGGACCCGGCTGCGGCCCTGGGACAGAAGCCGGGGGATACTTCTGACCTGCCCGTGGCGTCCAAGTGTCGCCACTGCACGCACCGCAACCCAGTGCTTTACGACCGCCTCTTGGGGCAGCCTGTTCCCGAGGTTGAGCCCTCCGGTGAGCGGTTCGCCCACGTGGACGAAATAGAAAAAATGGGGATAGAAGATAGGTATGCCTTTTGGGAAAAACAATTCGCCCGCTGCATCCGTTGCTTCGCCTGCCGCAATGTTTGCCCGGCCTGTAACTGCACTTATTGTTGCTTCGACCTGGACGAACCGCGCTGGTTGGATAAGGAAGTGGCCCCGTCCCAAAACGCCTTCTACGCCCTGACCCGGGCCTTTCACGTGGCCGGCCGGTGCGTCGAGTGCGGGGAATGCGAGCGGGTATGCCCCATGGGCATTCCGATTATGGCCTTAAACCGCAAGATAATCAAGGACATCAACGAGCTCTTTGGCGACTACGAAGCCGGCCTGGAGACAAGCGAGCAGCCGCCCCTGGGCCGGTATAATCCTGACGACCCGGATAATTTCGCCTAGGGTCGCGGTGAGGAGTGGCGCGCCGCCGTTGCTATTCTCAGCCTCTGGTGGCGCTCGGACCATATGGAGGACGATTTTCAACCTCCAACGTCTTACCCAAACTCGAAACTCCAAACTCGAAACTCGGAAATCGAAACTAGGAGGTGGCTAGGTGTACGTTTTAGATAAAAGCCAGTTGCCCTCCTTCCTGGAGGCCATGGCTGCCGGGAGAACCGTTTTTGTTCCGGCAGAGGCCGGCGGTATGACCAGGTTCGTGCCCTGGCAGGCCGGCATTCAGCTTTATTGGGAGGAGAACCCGGTCATCTCCCCCAAGGAATTGTTCTTCCCTCAGACCCAGGTCCTATACGGGTACCGGACCCTGGGACAGCAACTGGAGATCCTGTCCCGGGACGAAGGAAACAGCCCGCGGGTGATCTTCGGGCTGCGGCCGTGCGATGCTGCGGCCACCGGCATCATGGATGATGTCTTTCTTACCAAGGGTTATGAAGATAGCCTTTACCGCTCGCGCCGGCAAAATACCCTCCTGGTCGTGCTGGCGTGCCGGCGTCCGGGACCGGCCTGCTTCTGCACCAGTTTCGGCCTGGACCCCACCCGGGCGGACAATGCCGACCTCATGCTGTACGACCTGGGGGCGGAGTGGGGGCTGGAGGCGGTTTCCCCAGCCGGGCAGGACTTGCTGGCGAAACCGGCCGGGCCGGTCGAACGCCAGGCTGCGGCACCTGAGTTTGCCGGTGATTTTCCCCTGGAGATCAAGGTAGACCACCTGCCCTCCGGGCTAAGACCCATGTTCCGTCACCAGGTCTGGGATATTATGTACCAGAAATGCCTGGGATGCGGCACCTGTACCTACCTGTGCCCGGTTTGTCACTGTTTTGATATCCAGAGCCACAATCGGGGCGTGCAAGGGTATCGCTACCGGTGCTGGGATTCCTGTATGTTCAGCGACTACACCCTCATGGCCGGTGGCGCCAACCCACGGCCGACGAAGAAAGAGAGGGTGCGCAACCGCTTCCTGCATAAACTGCAATTCATGCCGGAACGCTACGGCAAATTTGGGTGTGTCGGCTGTGGCCGCTGCGTCCTCAAATGCCCGGTCAACCTGGACATCACCCAGGTAGCTAACCGTCTCGCGGAGGTGGTCGCCAATGCCTGAAAATCCCCTGCTCCCCATGGCGGGACAGATAGAACGGATTATTACCGAGACCCCGGACGTGAAGACCTTTCACGTGACCTTTACCGGGGGCAAGCCTTTTGTCCCGCGGCCGGGACAACTGGCCATGGTTTCCTTGCCGGCGGTGGGCGAAGGGATGTTCTCCATCAGCTCCCAGGGAGAGCAGCACCTGGAGTTCAGTATAAAAAAGGCGGGGATGCTCACGGCGGCCCTCCACGAGGCCGAAACCGGGCAGATGGTGGGGGTGCGCGGCCCGTACGGCAACGGATTTCCTCTGGATTTGTGCCGGGGTAAGGACTTGCTCTTTATCGGCGGCGGGATTGGCCTGGCCCCGCTGCGCTCCATGATCGTCTACTGCCTGGCTCACCGCTCCGACTTTGGCCATATTCAAATTATCTACGGTGCCCGCTCGCCAGCCGACCTGGTATTCAAGGAAGAAATCTTTGACCGGTGGCCTCATGAGCCGGATACAGAAGTAAATATAACCGTGGATGTAGGAGATGATAACTGGCAGGGCCACGTGGGTTTTGTCCCGGCCTATCTGGAGGAGCTAAACCCAGACCCGGCGGGGAAGGTCACCGTCACCTGCGGCCCACCCATTATGATCAAATTCGTCCTCCAGGCCCTGGACAAAATGCGTTACGCGCCTGAGAATATCGTCACGACCCTGGAAATGCGCATGAAATGTGGTATTGGCAAATGCGGCCGGTGTAACATCGGCAGCAGCTATGTCTGTCTGGACGGCCCGGTGTTCACCCTGGCCCAGTTGCAAAACCTGCCGGACGAGTACTAGGAGAGCGTTGCAAAACCAGCCGGCTGCAGGGACTCCAGGCCGAGCGATCTTGGTGGCGGAGGGTAACCGGACTAGGCGAGGCGAGGAGTGAGGCCGGACCCGGAGGCATGGATGCCGGAGGGCGGCCATTTGAGGCATGGACGCCGAATTGGCCGCGAAGTCCGGCCGAGCCCGAAGCCGAGCCGTAGTCCGGTCCGAACGCCCGCCCTGGAGCGAGGCCGGAGCCCTGCAGCCGGGAGAACACTTTTTCAACACCCTCCCAGGTGTCTACGTCGTCTACAACGGCGCCAATTTCCAACTTGCGGATAGAGAAGGTGGTACTGCTTGGCTTCTCACCCTCCGGAGTTTCGCCTCACTGCAGGAGAGAAACTCCAGGTGTTCCTGCTGTCCCTAACCATTATCCCCTTTATCCTGGTCGTCTTTGTCCGGTGGGGTGGGGGCCAGCCGGCCCTGGTGGCCCTGGTCGCCGGGCTGGCCATCGTGGCTGCCGCCTATTTCCTCTCCTGGGCCACCGAGTCCTTGGAAACAGTAGTATCCCAGACCCTGGCTTTGGCCGTGTTAGCCTTGATCCAGGTTCTGCCGGAATACTCCTTTGAAGTAGTGCTGGCCTGGGGGCGGCACCTGGAACTAGCCGCAGCCACCATGACCGGGGCCAACAGGTTGCTCCTGGGACTGGGATGGCCGGCCATTTTCTTCATGGCTCTCTTGGGATCGCGCCGCCGCAACAAGACCTTTACCGTGGTGGAACTCGACCGGCACCAGGCAGTGGAGATAGTGTTCCTGCTGCTGGCCGCCCTGTATTCCTTGATCATTGTGGCCAAGGCCAGCCTTACCTTGCTGGATGCTGCGGTGTTGGTGGCCATTTACGTGGCCTATGTTTTCGCCGCCCTCAGGTTACCCCGGCCGGAAGACAGTGAAGAAAGGGCAGAGGGGATAGCCGCCAAAATCGCCTTAACCCGCGGCGGGAGAAAGGTGGCTATTGTTTCCGCCCTCTTTGCCTTTGGCGCGTTTGTCATCCTTTTCGGCGCCGAACCTTTTATTGACAGCCTGCTGCACGTGGCCGTGTCCCTCGGTTTATCCGAATACCTCTTTGTCCAGTGGGTGGCACCCTTTCTCTCGGAATTTCCGGAAAGCCTGACCGCATTTATCTGGGCCTATTCAGTGGCCAAGGCCCCCATGGGCCTGGCCAATCTGGTGTCGTCTAAGCTGAACCAGTGGACCCTCCTCATTGCCACCATACCGGTGGCCTACAGCTTGAGCGTCGGACACCTAGCGCCCATCCCCCTCAACCCGCTGCAGGTCGAAGAAATACTGCTTACGGCGGCCCAGACCTTTTTCGGCATCGCCGCCTTGCTGGATCTCCGCTTTGGCTGGCGGCAGGCCAGTGTCTTGCTGGTTTTGTTTCTGGTACAATTTGTTTACCCACCCACCCACATTCCGATCACCATCATCTTCCTGGTGTTGGCAGCCGCTGAAGTATACATGAAAAGGCACAACCTCGTTCTGTTCCGGGAATTCGGCCAGGCCCTGTTTCCTCTGTATTCCCGGCCGGACCGAAAAAGAGAATAGGGCCTTGACACCATAAATAGTAAAGCATATGATGGTAAAAAGATTAGAGATAATCATTCTTAAGGGGCAGGGGGAACTTTTATGGCCAAGGGCACGCGCAGGATGACCAGGCAACGGAAGATAATCCTGGATACGCTGCGCCAAACAAAGTCTCATCCCACGGCCGACTGGGTTTACGAACAGGTACGCAAGGAGTGCCCGGACATCAGCCTGGGGACAGTTTACCGTAACCTGGGGATCCTGAAAGAAGCCGGGGACATCATGGAGCTATCCTACGGCAGCACCTATAGCCGGTACGACGGCAATCCCGCAAACCACTACCATTTCGTCTGCGCGGATTGCGGCCGGGTCCTGGATTTGGATATGCCGGTAGTTGCCGATTTGGACCGGAACCTGGTCCAGCAGGGATATGAGGTAGGCTACCATCGGCTGGAGTTCTATGGTCGCTGCCGCGAATGTAAGGCCGTGGCCGAAACGCGCGCGGAAACAAACATGGGCACCTAAAATCCGGTTGGTCAGGGAGTCCTATACGCCAGCGGCACTCCGGCCGCCGCGGCGGTGGTGGGGTCCAACGCCACGAGGTCATGGCGCGTTACTTCGGTCACCGAACTTTTGCCCAACGCCTTGATTCCTTCGGCCATTTCCAGAGCGCAGGAATTAAGGAAATTGGCCAGGCTGGTGGCCGCCTGATTGACACGCAGGCGTTTGTGTTCGGGACTATCCTGGAAGACGATGCTTACCGGCGGCTTCCAGGGTAAAACCTTCAGGACCTGGGTGTGGGCCAGGGCAAAAAGGGCGATGCTGCCGATATATACCGTATCAGCCCCCAGGGCCAGGACCTTGAGGAAGTCTCCCGGGGTGGTTAAGCCGCCGCCGACGATCAGGCTAACCTGGCCGTGTAGGTGGTTTTTATTCCAGAATTTCCCAGCCCGTGAAACAGCATAGAATGTGGGCAGTCCAAACTCGTCCTGGAGAACAGGCGGCGATCCCTTGGTCCCGGCCTCGGCGCCGTCAATGGCCACGGCATCCACTCCGGCGTCTACGGCCAGGCACAGGTCTTTTTCCAGATCCTGCCCGGCAGCGAGTTTCACGCCGATGGGCACGCCGCCGGTAACCTCCCGCAGGTGGGCCACGAGCCGGGCCAGGTTTCTCGGGTTCTCTGCGCCCGGCGGCCGGGAGTGGGCTACGGCGTCCTGTCCCGGGGCCAGCCCAAGTTCCTTTCGTATCCGGGGGTCAATGGCCTTAAATCCGGTGACATGGCCGGCGCCGCCCCGGGCTCCCTGGCCGAACTGGATCTCGATCATGTCAGCTTGCTTTAGGATCTCGGGCTCCTTGTTCCACCAGTACCGGTTCCACTGCAGGATGATGTGGCGGGCGGAAGTTCTTTCCGCAGGCACGAAGGGGCCCTCTCCGGTATTGGTGGCCGTGCCGGCTCTGGCGGTAGCCTTAGCTATGGCGATCTTGGCCCGGGCGCTGAGGGCCAGGCCGTAGGCCATGGCCGAAACCATGATGGGGATGTCAATCACCATGGGCCTGGCGGCTCGGGGGCCAATGACAACCTTTAAGTTCACCGCAGTATCTGCGGGGCTGGCCGGCCGGGCCAGTTGGGCCGGGTTAAACACCAGACCGTCCAGGCTGGGGAATTTCCGTGGACCGGAGAGGGGACGGTCAATGACCTTTCCGTACTGGGAGCGAAGGTTGGTTTCAACAGTAGTCTGCGGGCTGGTGCGGTGTAAGGCATAGACCAGTTCCCAGGGGTTGCGAAAGTATGGCTCGGTCATAATTCGCTGCAGGAGTATGTCGCTCAGTTTATCTATAACTTTGCTGCCGGCCAATGACAAACCCAGGACGGACAGGAGCCCCCCGGTTAGGAGGCCACGGTAAAATTCCTGTGGCATAAATTCTTCCCCTTGGTTGTGATCTACGTCATATAAAAGCATGGCCGATCTGGGGTAAAATTACTGCTGGAAAAATCTTTTCAGGAGGGATTAAGGCCTATGGCCCTATGGGAATGCTCGGCATGTGGCAGTATCAGGGAGGCGCGCTGCCAGCCCAAAAAATGCCAGGAGTGTGGAGAAAGAGAGACTTTCATCAAAAAGCCCGGTGAGGCGGAGACAGCTTCGGCCAAAAAGGCCGCCGGCAAGGCCGGGAAATAACAGGAGGTAGACCTTTGGCCAAAATAATCTTTGTCGCCGGCAAGGGAGGTACCGGGAAGACAACTTTCGCTTCCCTCGTGTTGCGTTATCTGGTTGAAAAAGGCAAGGGAACAATCCTGGCCGTGGACGCGGACCCCAACGCCAACCTGAACGAGGCCCTGGGGGTAGAGGTGAAGGGAAATATTGCGGACATTCTTGACGAAGTAAAGGACGGCAGGAGTGTCCCGCCGGGTATGACCAAAGATTTGTTTGTCGAATACAAGCTACAGCAGGTGATGACCGAGACGCCACGTATTGACTTGCTCGTGATGGGCGGCCCGCAGGGCCCGGGTTGCTATTGCTACGCCAATGACTTGCTGCGCGGCTACCTGGAGCGCCTGGCAGTCAATTACGATTACCTGGTGGTGGATAGCGAGGCCGGCCTGGAACACTTGAGCCGCCGCACGGTGCCGAAAGCCGATGTCCTCTTTGTCCTCAGCGACGCTTCGGCCAGGGGACTGCGCGCGGCCGCCCGGGTTAAGGAGATTACCGATACCCTCAAGACCCCCATTAACGCCAAATACCTGGTCGTAACCAAGACCCTCGACGGCCAGGCCGAAGCCCTGCAGCCGGAAATCGAGGCCACCAGCCTGCCGCTGGCGGGATTTATCCCCCTGGATAGCCAGGTGATGCAGGCTGACCTGAACGGTCGGGCAATATTCTACTTGCCGGAGGATGCAGTGGCTGTCCGGGCTGTCACCGGTATTGCCGAAAAGACCAAGCTATAGGATTAAGGTGGCCGGTAACGGGGCATCCTAAGGAAAAACAGGGTGATCAAGTTATGGCCAAGGTGACGGAAGTTGCTCGCTGCGGTAATTGTGGCAAGCTGTATCGCAAGGACGGTCTTCGCCTGGTCTCGGAGTTTTGGGGGCCCAAGTCCCTGTGCCGGAAATGCTATCAGGTTTATCAGTACCGTCAGTGGGGTTATTGGTAAGCCTTTCTTGCCAAAAATAACCAGCGGGTTGGTGAAAATAAAAATTTGCAGTTTTGGTACCATTGTGCTAGAATAGAATTAATAGGGGGTGATGCAACTGCCGCTAGAAACGCCGTTGGTAAACAAGGGATCATCTCGCAAAGGCAGAGAACAGGAGCATGAAAAATGGCTCAAGTACCTGAAGTGGCTCGGCATAACCGTTGAAAAGCCGGCACAGGAACGCAGGTTAAAAAGAGGGGCTTCGTAAAGCTCCTCTTTTTTTGGGCTGCGAGCCTGGCGGCAACGGGGAAGGGGAAGGTATGTTATTAGGGTGCCGGTGGCGGAGAGGCGGATATCCGGACGACATACCTATTGCGGGCGAAATCCTTGTATAGTATAATAAGCATAACACCAGTCGGAGGTGAGGGTATTGCCAACCTATGAGCTTCGCTGTCAGGAATGTGGCCGTAAGTTTACGGCCAGGATGTCGTATCAAGAGCGCGACAAAGCCTCTTGCCCGCAATGTGGCAGCCACAAGGTGGAGCAGGTGTTCAGCGGCTTGAACTTCTCTACGGGCGGGTGCGGAGCGGCCCCTACAGGCGGAACCAGCTTTAGCTGAGGCTAATTTAATCGGGAGCCGGTGGCTCCCTTTCTTTTTTTCTGCTATAATATCCTGGACGGGCTTGGAGGGGGTAAACCGTTCTTTGTGGCTTGCTGATTGTCACGTGCATTCCCACCACTCCATAGACGGGAGACGACAGGTACATGATTACTGCCGGGCCGCCCTCGCGGCCGGGCTGACAGGGATTACCTTTACCGAACACTATGACCTCAACCCCGCGGCCGAGGGGTTCGACCACCTGGATTTTGCCCGCTACGCCCAGGAAGTGGAGGCCGCGCGCCGGGAGTTTGCCGGGAGGCTGGAGATCGGCCTGGGGCTTGAACTGGGAGAACCACACCTCTACCGAGAAGCTATCGAGACCTTTCTTTCCGGCAAATCCGGCGAAGAAGTTGATTTCCTGCTGGGCTCAGTCCACTGGGTGGGAAAGGAGGCCCTGCACCTGGAATTTGGTCAGCATTGTTCCGGGCAAGAGGCCTACCAGGATTACTTCACCGAGGTACTGCTGGCCGTGCGGGCCGGCAATTTTCACGTTCTGGCCCACCTGGATCTCCTGAAAAGATACCTGGACCACGCCTATCCCCTGGAAGCAGAACGCTTCCGGGAAATAATAACCGCCATCCTGCAGGAAACGATCGCGCGGGGGATCGGGCTGGAGGTAAATACCTCCGGGATCCGCCAGGGCTTGGGCGATACCCTGCCCGGATTGACCATTCTCCGGTGGTACCGGGATTTGGGCGGAGAAATAGTCACCCTCGGTTCTGACGCCCACCGGCCGGAAGATGTGGGAGCTGACCTGTCCACCGGCCTGGCCACCCTGGAGGCCGCCGGGTTTAACCGCTTCGGCCATTACCACCACGGCCAGGTGAGGATGCACCCCATAGTTTACACATGAAATTTCCTCTTGCATAATCCTGCCATTCAGGGATAAAATAGCAGCAGGTGTTATTGCCTGATGATAAGAGGTGAGTATATGGAAACAATGAGGGTGAAACCCGGCCCGCAGGAATTGCAGGCCCAGGTAATGGCTGCCGGTCAATGTACCGCCTGTGGCATGTGCGCCGGCCTTTGCCCCTACATCAGGTTTGCCGGGGACAGGGTGAGGATAGTTTACTCCTGCGGTCTCGAGGACGGGAATTGCTACCGCAGTTGCCCGCGCACGCCCCACGACCTGCAGGACCTGGATGTGCAGGTTTTCGGCGCGCCCAGGGAAGATCACCTGCTGGGAACTCACCGCGACATTTACTATGCCCGCGCCGCCCGGGCCGTGCGTCCGGCCGCCGCCCAATACGGCGGGGTGACCACGGCCCTGATAAACTTCGCCTTTGAGCAGGGCCTGATTGACGGCGCCCTGCTGGTGGGCGGCAGCCTGGAACAGCCTCTGCCCAGGCTGGCCACCACCCCGGCCGGAGTAAACAACTGCGCCGGCTCCAAATACCTGGCCGTCCCTTCTCTAGCCAACATGTTGACCGCCCGCCGTACCGGGTTGACGCGCCCGGCCGTGGTGGGGCGGCCGTGCCAGGTCACGGCCGTCCGCCGGTTGCAAGGGCTGGAAAACAACCACCAAGCCGCGCCCGGGCCGGCGCCCAACCTGGTCATTGGTCTTTTCTGCTTCTGGGCTCTGGAGGCCGCTTTTTCGGCTTTCCTCACCAGCCGCACCCGCTCCCGGGTCACCAAGATGGATATTACGCCGGCCGAGGTAATAGTAGATACCACGGGCGGGCCATTGTCCCTTTCCCTGGACGAAGTTCGGCCCTTTATCAAGCCCGCCTGCCACACCTGCTTTGACCCCACCGCTGAACTGGCCGACGTGGCTGTCGGTTCCACCGAAGCAATACCGGGATGGAATACCCTGGTCGTGCGCTCGGCCAGGGGTGAGGAGCTGGTGCAGGAGGCGCGGACCGCCCGGGTGCTGGAGATAAAACCATATGGGGCCGAAAGGCTGCCGTTGCTGCGTGAGGCCGCCTGGCGAAAAAAGAAGCGGGTGCTGGAGGCCCTGGCCGGCCGGCCGGAACCCTACCTGCGGCTGCCCGTGGACTATCAACTGGCCATTGCCGGGGAGGAGGTCATGCGAGATGAATACTATGCGCGTAGTTCTTGATGCCCCGGGGCAGGTAGCCCTGTTGACCGGAAATGAAGCGGTGGCCAGGGGAGCCCTGGAAGCAGGGGTAAACTACGCGGCGGCGTATCCCGGGTCGCCCACGGCCGAGGTACTGGAATGTATCGCTGCCGGCGCCGAGATGCTGGGGGTATATGTGGAGTGGTCCGTCAACGAAAAGGTGGCCATGGAAGGGGCGGCGGCGGCTTCCTTTGCCGGTTTGCGCTCCCTTACGGTCATGAAGTGCGACGGCCTGAACGTGGCCTTGGACTTTCTTACCAGTCTGTCCATGGCCGGCACCCGGGGGGGCATGGTGATAATTGTAGGTGATGACCCCAGTGCCCACTCCAGCGCCAAAGAAGAAGATTCCCGCTACCTGGGCCGGGTGGCGCATATCCCGGTCTGGGAACCGGCTGATAGCCGGGAGGCCAAGGAAATGGTCAAGGCTGCCTTTGACCTTTCCGAGGACATCCGCCAGCCGGTTATGATCCGCATGGTCACCAGAGTCTGCCATGCCAGCACCAATGCGGTACTGGGCGAGTTTCCCCGGCGAGAGGTTAACGCCTGCCTTGGCCCGGAGGACAAGTTTATCACCTGGATCGAAGGTCACCGGGAGCAAGAGGATAAGCTACGCCGGGCGGCCCACCGGGCCGAGAAATCCCCCTTCAACACCTATGCGGGCCCGGAGAGCCCGGAAACGCTGGTCATAGCTGCAGGACCCGGCTCTTATTACGCAGAGGAAGCGGTGGCCCAGTTGGGACTGCAGACGAGCGTCGGCGTCCTCAAGTTGGGGACGACCTGGCCGCTGCCGGAGAAGCTGCTCCGGCGTTATTTGCGGCCGGCCCTCAAGGTGATCTTTGTCGAAGAGGTGGAGCCTTTCATTGAGGATAACGTAATGGCCCTGGCCGCTCAGCATCTGGATGAGATCGGGAGAACCTCGTTTTACGGCAAGAAATCCGGCCACGTGGCCGGGATCAACGGGGTGGGGCTAGGAGAACTGACTCCGTCTCAGATAATGGCGGCCCTAGCCAACGTCTGCGGTCCGGACCCCGCCCATGAACGGCCCGCGCCACCCGGGTGGCCGGAACTGGCGGGCCGGGACCTGGCCTTCTGTCCCGGGTGCCCGCACCGCGCCTCCTTCTGGGCTATCCGCGCGGCGCTGGAACTCGACGGGCGCCAGGGCATCGTACTGGGAGATATCGGTTGCTATACCCTGGGCAAGGGCCGCACCGGCTATTACCTCCTGCAAACCATGCACGCCATGGGCTCCGGGGTAGGTATAGCCAGCGGCCTGGGGCAGCTCTGGCGCTTTGGCTTTTCTCAGCCGGCGGTGGCCGTGGTAGGGGATTCAACTTTTTACCACGCCGTTGTCCCAGCCTTGATTAACGCCCGCTACAACCAGGCCAACTTCGTCTGCATTATCCTCGATAACCAGACCACGGCCATGACCGGCCACCAGCCCCACCCCGGCACCGGGATAGATCCCAACGGCAACCCGCTGACAGCCATTCCCCTGGAAGCCGTAGTCAGCGGCCTGGATATCCCTGTTACCACTGTGGACCCCTACCAGGTAGATGAGGCCATCCAGGCCGTTTACCAGGCAGTGCAGGGCCCAGGAGTGAAGGTAATCATCATGCGACGGGCCTGCGCCCTGATAGCCGCTAAGACTTCGGCAGCGGTGCGGGTATATGTGGACCAGAGCCGTTGCCGTGGCGACGCCTGCGGCTGCGCCCGCTTCTGCAGCCGGGTTTTCGCATGTCCCGCCAATATCTGGGATAAAGCTCAAGGCAAGGCCCGCATAGATGAAGCTATCTGCAACCGCTGTGGCGTTTGTGCCAGTCTTTGTCCGGTCGGCGCCATCGTGGTGGAACAATACCAAGAAAAGGTGGGATAGCCGTGGGGACCCCCGGAGACAACTTCAATATCGTCATTGCCGGGGTAGGTGGCCAGGGCAACGTCCTCGCCTGCCAGATGATCGGCATGACGGCCGTTGAGGAGGGCTGGCAGGTATCGGCTGCCGATACCTTTGGCGTTTCCCAGCGCGGCGGAGCCGTGATGAGCCACCTACGCCTGTCGCGGGACAAACCTTGCGGCCCGTTGATCCCGGCAGGGCAGGCTGATATTGCCGTCGGCCTCGAGCCCCTGGAGACAGTCCGGGTGCTCCGGACCTTCGGCGGCTACCATACCCGGGTATTGATGAACAGCCGCCCCAATTACCCTCTGGCCGTACTGTGCGGCGAAGCCGAATACCCACCGCTGGATGAACTGCGGCAGGCTATCCGGGAACACTGCCGCGAGGTGGTTGAAGTGCCCGCAGACCAACTGGCCAGGCAGGGGGGGAGTTGGGTCACCCAGAATACAGTCATGACTGGAGCCCTGGCCGGCACCGGCTGGATGCCTTTTGCCATTGAGACCTATGAACGGGTCATTAAGTCCTTGTTCAGCGGCCGCGTGCATCAGCTTAACCTGGCTGCTTTTCGCGTCGGAGTGCGGGCCACCAGCCGGAAAACAGGGGCGGCGTAGGGAACACTCCATGCCCCCTTCGGCGCATTGACTCTGGCCTGGAGAGAGGCGTTGTATGAGCTTAACTGTCCCCTCCTTCGGTCCCCGGGGCGCTGCGGCTGGCGACCACGGCCTGCCGCTACTTATCCGCTATGGGCCAGCTCGGCCGGCATGGAGGGCAACCAGCCGGGGCGTCTGGCCGCTTCGAGCCTTGACACGAAGCAAATACGTTTGCTATAATAGCAAGGTAATCGGTGGTGGGTGTAGCTCAGTTGGTTAGAGCGCCAGGTTGTGGCCCTGGAGGTCGCGGGTTCAACTCCCTTCACCCACCCCAGCGCTGGGGCGTAGCCAAGTGGTAAGGCAGCGGACTTTGGATCCGCCATCGTTGGTTCGAATCCAGCCGCCCCAGCCAGCCGATAAGGAACAAGTGAGCCATTAGCTCAGCCGGTAGAGCACCGGACTTTTAATCCGGGTGTCCCGGGTTCGAGTCCCGGATGGCTCACCAGATTTGACAAGGGTTTCAGGGTTCGGGGGCTACTGCGCCCCACCGTGACATACTGCGCCACCGCTCCCGGCTCAGGTAACGGCAGGCCGTCCTCCTGCTTTCTCTTTTGCGGCCTTCACCGCCCGTAGCAAGTGCAGTTCGTACATCATCTGGTCCGTCGGAAACTCCCGCCTGGTCTCCTCTTTCAATTGCTTGAGGACTTCGGGGGCTAATCCAGCCTCGCTAGCCGCCCGCTCCACGTCAAAGTAGGCATACACTGTACCCACCTCCCTTACCGTTCTTGGTTCCTCACCTTTCTGCTCCTAGCCCAGTCAGTGCCCTGCTGGCCGTCCTGGGCGTTGTCGGGCTCGTAGACCAGCAAATCGCCGGGTTGGCACTCCAGGACTTCACATAACTTCTCCAGCATATCAAAGGTAACTCCCTTAACCCTGTTGTACCACAACTTTGTAAGAGTGCTCCTCGCTATGCCTGTTTGCTCAGAAAGCCCACTGATATGCCTTATCCCACGTTCACCCATAATTGCCGCCAGCTTGCTTACTATCGCCATTTTCAGGCATGGCGTCCAAGGTTGTCGCTGGCTACTACAAGGAGGGCCATTTTATGTCCAAAAAGCCAAAATCCAAGGTAACCGACGTGCGGGAAGTAGATGAGAAGGCTAGTCCTATGGCAAAGCCGGCCAGTGCGGGGGTACCATCCGCCCGCGGGACCAGTATTTGTGGGACGAGGATGCAGGCAAAGTGACCTGTCTTGTCTGTGATGAGGCCTAATGGGAAAATCTCTTCGCGACCATGCCGCCGGAAGGAAATGAGGAATATTATGGCGAAGATATCACCTGGCAACTGGGAGGGTAAGGGGATGCGCTAAATCCTTCTAAGCCTCGCCCTGCGCGGCGGGGAAGAATTTTTGGCGCAGGTGATCAAGAACAGGTCTTATCTGGCAAGGGCTGTACGACCGATCAGCTAGAGACTATTTATGAATCACCGCCGGGAATACCCATGATTTCAGCCAGGGGACGTGCATGACGCGATGGCGATAATGTCCTGAGCCGGGTTCGATTAGGCGGCGGCTGCGCACAACCGAGGCCATTGAACAGAACAGTCGCAGAAAAATTGGGGGTTGCAAATTGGCATTGCCATACAAATTCTGCCGGTTCTAAACGGGACCCCTGTCATTTCTTCGATAGGGCAGTGGGAATCTCCCTACTGGTTCTCGTTTCTAAGGCGGCTATTTGGGTTGAGGGTATAGGTTTAATGAAGCGGAACGTTTTCCCGTTGCCATGTAAGTAGATGTGCCACCATTGGCCGGAGTGCAAAGAGTTTGGACCTTGAGTAGCAGGATTACGGGAAATCTTACCGAAGGAGTATATACCGTCACTAACTGTTGTGACAAGATTCTTGGGATGAAGTAAAATGGAGATTCTTGCGGATCAGGTAATACATAGAATTGGCCTGGCTGCCGAGCTGTACCACCGCCTCATCATCATAGTGGCCCCAGCCGGAGCGGGGAAAACAACCGCGCTTCAAGATATTCACGAACGTACGGGCGCGCCTCTTATCAACGTCAATCTGGAGTTGTCTCGCCGCCTGCTTGAACTCACCGGGCGCCAGCGGGCACTGCAGCTTCCCCGCCTGCTCTCAGAGATCGTGAACGCTGCTGGCGGTGACCTGGTTCTGCTCGATAACATTGAATTGCTGTTTGATGTGTCCCTCAAACAGGACCCTCTGCGGCTCCTCCAAGGACTTTCACGAAACAAGACGCTGGTCGTGGCCTGGAACGGATCTGCCAACAGTGGCCATTTGACCTATGCCATGCCGGAACACCCTGAATACCGGCGATACGTGATCAGTGATTTGCTGATCGTTAGTCCGGAGAAATCAGAAGTGATGAGTGGAAAGTGATGGGTGATTAGGAAAGACACATACACTCATCACTCAGTCCTCATCACTCATCACTTACAGGCAAAACCGCATGGGGGGAACGCGATGAAATATGGAGACCTAATCCAGTTCGAACCTATCGAGTCCGTAGTGCAATTGCGGGAAGCCGACGAAGCCGCCGCCGCCCGGCAGTTTGTCCAGACCTATGTCATCTCCCAGGAGATGGCTGAGAGGCTGATAAACCTCGTCATTCCCCAGCTTCAGTTTGACCAGCCGACCGATAACAAGGGGCTGCTGGTCGTCGGCAACTACGGTACTGGTAAGTCTCATCTAATGTCGGTGATATCCGCCGTAGCGGAGAACGGGGAACTTTCTTCCCATCTTAACGATAGCCACGTTGCCAGCGCCGCGGGCAAAATCGGAGGCCGTTTCAAGGTGGTGCGAACCGAAATCGGGGCGACCACTATGTCCTTGCGTGACATCCTAGTGGCTGAACTGGAGGGGCACCTGGCGGCCTTAGGAGTGACCTACACATTCCCATCAGCGGCGCAAGTATCCAACAACAAGAGGGCCTTCGAGGAGATGATGTCCGCCTTCCACCAGGAATACCCTGACCATGGCCTGCTCCTGGTGGTGGATGAATTGCTCGATTACCTCCGCACACGCAAAGATCAGGAACTTATCCTCGACCTGAACTTCCTCCGGGAGATCGGCGAAGTCTGCAAGGACCTGCGCTTCCGCTTTATCGCCGGTGTGCAGGAGGCCATTTTTGACAGCCCCCGCTTTTCCTTCGTGGCGGACAGTATCCGCCGGGTCAAGGACCGTTTCGAGCAAATCCTGATTGCGCGCAAGGACGTCAAGTTCGTGGTATCCGAGCGGCTTCTCAAAAAAACCGGCGAACAGCAGGCGAAAATCCGCGCATACCTGACTCCCTTTTCAAAGTTCTACGGGCGCATGAATGAGCGCATGGACGAGTTTGTCCGCCTCTTCCCGGTGCATCCCGACTACATTGACACCTTTGAGCGGGTCACCGCGGCGGAGAAACGCGAGGTGCTCAAGACCCTTTCCCTATCCATGAAGAGGTTGCTTAATCAAGATATCCCGGACGACCGCCCGGGGCTGATCGCCTACGACAGCTACTGGCTGAACCTCTGTGAAAACTCCTCCTTCCGCGCAGTGCCGGACATCAAGGCGGTAATCGACTGCAGCCAGGTGCTGGAGGCCCGCATCCAGCAGGCCTTCACCCGGCCCGCCTACAAGCCCATGGCGCTGCGGCTGGTCCATGCCTTATCCGTTCACCGGTTGACTACAGGCGATATCCACGCCCCTCTGGGCGCAACGGCGGAGGAACTGCGCGACAGCCTCTGCCTCTACCAGCCCGGCATCGAGGACCTGGGCGGCGATCCGGCCGACGATTTGCTTTCCCAGGTGGAAACTGTCCTGCGGGAAATACACAAGACGGTGAGTGGCCAGTTTATCTCATCGAACCCGGACAACCGCCAGTATTACCTCGACCTGAAGAAGACTGATGACTTCGACGCCCTGATCGAAAAGCGCGCCGAGAGTTTGGATGCCTCCCAGTTGGACCGCTACTACTACGAGGCCTTGAAACGGGTGATGGAGTGCACAGACCAGACCTACGTCACCGGCTATAAAATCTGGCAACACGAGCTGGAATGGCTGGAGCGGAAAGCCGCGCGCCAGGGGTACCTCTTTTTCGGCGCGCCCAACGAGCGCTCCACAGCCGTTCCGCCACGCGACTTCTACCTCTACTTCATCCAGCCCTTCGATGCGCCGCGCTTCACGGATGAAAAGAAGCCCGACTAGGTATTCCTGCGTCTTATAAACAAGGATGAAGCCTTTCACACAGTACTGCGGGGGTATGCCGCGGCCCTTGATCTGGCTTCCACCGCCTCGGGGCAGGCCAAGTCCGTTTATGAATCCAAGGCGTCGGGCTTCCTGCGGGAATTGGTGCAGTGGCTGCGGGAAAACATGATTACGGCCTTCGAGGTAACCTACCAGGGGCGTACCAAGCCCCTCGTTGATTGGGCCAAGGGTAAATCAATCCGCGAGCTTTCCGGCATTGCCCCTAACGAGCGGATCAACTTTCGCGACCTCATAAACACCATCGCCGGTATCTGTTTCGGGGCGTACTTCCAGGACCAGGCTCCTGAATACCCCTGCTTCTCGGTGCTCATCACCGGAGCCAACCGGGCCCAGGCCGCCCAGGACGCGCTGCGGGCCATCGCGGGGCAAAAGCCGACCAAGCAAGCAACCGCGGTGCTGGATGCCCTTGAGCTTCTCGACGGCGACAGGCTTGATCCATATCGTTCGAAATACGCCCAGCACATCCTCGACATCGCGAAAAAGAAGGGCCCCGGCCAAGTGGTCAACCGCTCTGAGCTGATCCAAGACATCCTCGGGGTGGAATACCTGGCCCCGCAGACCCTGCGTTTGGAGCCTGAATGGGCCGTGGTGGTCCTGGCGGCACTGGTTTACTCCGGCGAGCTGGTACTGGCCATTCCAGGCAAGAAGTTCGACGCCACAGGGCTTCCCCAACTGGCCGGGACCGGCGTCGAGGAACTGACCCAGTTCAAGCACATCGAGCGGCCTAAAGACTGGAACCTGCCGGCGTTGAAGGCCCTGTTTGAGCTGCTCAGGCTCACACCAGGCATGGCGCAGCTGGTCACCCAGGGGAAAGAAGAACCCGTTCACGAGCTGCAGAAAGCAATAACCAGCACGGTGGAAAGGTTAGTACTTGTTCATCAGAGCGTGCAAAAAGGCCTGTCTTTCTGGGGCCGGAGTTTACTGGCCGAGAGTGAAGTTCAGAAGCTGCGCTCCCAGCTTAATGAGACCAAGACCTTTCTGGAATCAATCCAGGCCTATACATCTCCCGGTAAGCTCAAGAACTTCCGTTACGAAGCCCAAGAGGTGAGCGGCCATCGCGACGGGCTTCAGGCCTTGGAAGAGATTGATTCTCTTCAGAAACTGGTGACCGGCCTCGGGGTCATGGCAGCGTATCTTTCCACGGCCGAGGCGGTTCTGCCCGGCGGGCACGAGTGGATGGACAAGATGAAGGCGGTGCGCGAAGATGTCCTCGGACAGATCGGCGACCCAGCTAAGCGCGGCGCGGCAGCCTTCCGCCAGGAGACTCAGCGCAAGCTCTCTGACCTGAAAAAAGCCTACCTGCAGGTGTACCTGGGATTACACACCAAGGCGAGATTGGGCGTTAACGAGGATAAGCCTAAAGCCAGGCTCATGGGGGATGAACGATTGAAAGTCCTGCAAAAACTCTCCACTATTGACCTCATGCCCCGCCAACACCTGACCGATTACCAGAACCGCCTGGCGGGTCTAAAGAGCTGCTTCGCGCTCACCGAGCCGGACCTTGACGCCTCGCCCGTTTGTCCGCATTGCAACTACAAGCCTGCCGCGGAACCACCGGCGGCGCCGGCAAGCTCGGTGCTGGACGGTCTGGACGAGGAGCTCGACAAGCTGGTGGAGAACTGGACCCAGACGCTTCTTACCAACCTGGAGGACCCGACTACGCGGGCCAACTTGGATCTGCTCAAGCCCGAGCCGCGGAAGCTGGTAGACGGCTTCATCAAAAAACGCTCGCTGCCGGACGACCTTGACCAGGATTTCATCCACGCCCTAAAAGAAGTGCTCTCCGGGCTGCTTAAGGTATCGGTCAAGACTGCCGACCTGCGCGCGGCGCTGCTCTCTGGCGGCTCACCGGTCACCCCGGCGGAGATGAAGAAGAGGTTTGAGGAATACCTGGAGCAACTCACCAAGGGCAAAGAACCCGGAAAAGTCCGGATTGTATTGGAGTGAAATATGTGTAAAGACGATTTGACCTATAATATTGCTGCCGAAGCGCTAAGAAATTTTTTCCGAGAGAAACCATTTGTTTTCTTTGGTACAGGAATGTCTTGCGCTTTGGACAATCGATTTGGGATGGATGCCCTAAGAGATGAACTCTTGTGTCAGATGAACGGACATTCGCTAAAAAGAACACAGCAAGAGGAATGGGACAGAGTTATGCAATCTCTTCGGAGCGGGACAGATTTGGAATCCGCTTTAGATGGCGTTTCTGATTACGCTTTGTTGCAGAAAATCACTGCTATTACAGGGTGCTTTGTTGCTTCGGTTGACCGCGAGTACGCTTTTCGAATTGCTAATGGCGAAATCGAGTGGCCCGCGACCCACTTTCTGAAGCGACTAGTCGGTGGACTTCCGGAAGGCGACAGAATCCTGCATGTTCTCACACCGAATTACGACATGTTGTTTGAATATGCCTGTGATCACTCTGGCATTCCGTATACAAACGGATTTGTCGGAGGGGTTGAGCGTAGAATCGATTGGGATGCTGTGGAACGAGCCTTGTTATCCCCCGAACGAGTTTACCAACGAGGGAAAATGAAACCAACGTATAAAAACCGGAAGCACGTCCGGCTCTATAAAGTTCATGGCTCTCTCAACTACTTTTTCCATCAGGGAGTGGTGATTGAAAATAATGCTTGGATGTGGAATCCACCCGATTTCGCTCAACGGGTCATGATTACTCCGGGCTTATCGAAGTATGAAACACTGCAACGCTATAGGCAAGAACTTCTAAGCAAGGCCGATATCGCTATTGAGCGGGAACACCATTTTCTTTTCCTTGGGTATGGCTTCAATGATAAGCACATTGAAGAGTACATAAAGCGCAAACTCGTAAATCAGGGCTGTGCAGGGCTGATTATCACTCGGGATTCCAATCCTCGCATCGAATCCTTGCTTTTACAGGCCGCAAATCTATGGCTTGTTTGCAAATCACAGGAAGCAAACAGTAACGGAACACGCATATTTAACAAAATGTATGCAAACTGGCTATCCATACCTGAAAAGGTCCTTTGGGATATCTCACAGTTTACAAAAGAAATATTAGGAGGGTAAACATGGCGTTTTTTACTTTTGACGCTTCATATTCTCTAGGGAAGGTCCGCACTGTTGATACTCGTAGAGTGAATATTCAGGTTCACAGCGATGAGGATTTACGAAAAGCGCGTGTCGGCCAATTGGTTGCTCTTGCCTTACCTGGCGCTCTTGAGGAATGGTTGATCGGTATCATAGATAAGGTGATAAAAACACCTGTTCTTGAGGACGAGACAGATACCGGATTACAGGGCACCGATGAGGTAACCGAATTGTTCCTGCCGCGAGAAAGCGTAATGAATACCGTACGTCTAACCTTGGTTGGAACGGTTGGACTAGACAAAGATAGTAGGCCACGCTTTTCTCGTTCTCTCGTTCAGGTACCCGAGATTGACGGCGAATGCTACATTCTGCGCGATGCGCAACTGCAAGCTTTTATGAACTTACTTTCCGTGGAAGGCTGTACTGCCCACTCCCTGGAAATGGGCCGATATACCATTGATGAGAACGCAACGGCCTATCTGGACGGGAACAAGTTTTTTCAGCGTCATGCCTCAATCTTGGGAAGCACAGGATCCGGCAAATCCTGGACGGTTGCAGCTATTCTTGAACAAGCCGCGAAACTCCCATCGGCGAACCTGATCATATTTGATCTTCACGGAGAATATCGAGAACTTTCCTATGCACGCCATTTGCGCATTCCAGGACCGGAAGAATTGGGCAAAGACGATCCATCGCTGTTATACTTACCTTATTGGCTCCTTAATACCGAGGAGATGCAGGCCATGTTCATCGACCGTAGCGAATTCAGCGCCCACAACCAGGTAATGGCATTTCAGGATACAGTTGTCGCGGAGAAGGAAAAAACGCTCGAAATACTCAAGAAGGAAGAAGTGCTGAATGCATTTACTCTCGATAGCCCAATCCCTTTTTCAATTCAAAACGTCATTGCCAAACTTAAGGAACTTAATGAGCAAATGGTTCCAGGGGCAAAACCTAACACCGAGAAAAAGGGTCCTTTCAACGGCGAGTTTGATCGCTTGATTCCTCGTCTCAATAGTAAAGTAAGTGATAAGCGCTATGGTTTTCTGTTCCAATCACCTGAATCAGAGAACCAATACGATTCTATGGCTGACATGATGAAGCGGCTGATGGATTATTCCGGGTCAAAAGCGCAAATCAAGGTCATCGATTTTTCCGAAGTCCCGGCAGATATCCTGCCGGTTATTGTGGGGCTTGTGGCGCGCATCATCTATCAAGTGCAATTCTGGAGCGACCGCGACAAACGCAAGCCGATGGCTTTCGTGTGCGACGAGGCGCACTTGTACCTGCCCAAGAAGGAAGGCAGAAATCCCGTCGAACAACGTGCCATTGAGAACTTCGAGAAAATAGCGAAAGAAGGCAGAAAGTATGGGGTTGCGTTGCTTGTCGTCAGCCAGCGTCCATCTGATGTGAGCGCGACAATCCTCAGTCAATGCAACAATGTGATAGCCCTTCGCCTAACTAATGGTGACGACCAAGCCACAGTCCGGAAACTTATGCCGGAGAGTTTGGAAGGGTTGATGGAAACACTGTCGATTTTGGACATTGGCGAGGCGTTGGTTGTTGGCGATGCCGTCTTGTTACCCAGCCGTATTAGAATCCATCCGCCAAACGAAAAACCTCTAAGCGCCACGATTGATTTCTGGGATGAATGGAGCAAACAACCGGATTCTCCGGACTTCGCAAAAGCGGTAGAAAATATGCGGAGGCAAAACAGAGCATGACTATGGAGAGCCTTTTCAATCCCGAAACAGGAACCGTGCCAACCGGTCCCGTTGAATGCCTTGGGATGACATTCCCAGATGACAACGCTCGGCGGGAACATTTCCTTGGTCTTCTGCGAGAAAAGCTGAAGGACCCGGAGTTTCGCAAAATTGAGGGGCTCCCAATAGGCTCGGATGAGGACATCCTGGCCCTGTCCGACCCGCCGTATTATACCGCCTGCCCGAACCCGTTCATAGAGGATTTTATCAGGTACTACGGCAAGCCGTATGACCCGAATATACCTTACGGCCGTGAGCCGTTTGCCGCGGACGTGAGTGAGGGGAAGAACGACCCGATCTATAACGCCCACTCCTACCATACAAAGGTGCCGCATAAGGCAATCATGCGGTACATCCTGCATTATACCGAACCGGGGGATGTCGTTTTTGACGGGTTCTGTGGAACCGGGATGACGGGAGTAGCCTCGCTGCTATGCGGTGAACGTTTTACTATCGAGTCGCTTGGCTACAAAGTTACGCCGGATGGCTTGATCAGGGACTTGAATAACATCGTTATCGGAAAGATAGGGGCGAGGAGGCCGATACTTAATGACCTTGCTCCTGCTGCTACATTCATTTCATCGAACTACTGCCGTGTTGCAGATAGCTCTTCAGTAAACCATTCCTTGAAGAAGATAATCAAGCAAGTCAAACGAGATCGGATGGATGTATATCAGTGAAAGTACTCCATCCATTCAATCAGAAATCAATTTCACTATTTGGTCAGACGTCTTCTTCTGCCCTCAATGTCAGGGCGACATCATATTTTGGGAGGCAGCTCTGGATGAGGACTCTGGAACGGTCCAGGAAAACTTCTCGTGCCCTCACTGCAATGCGAATCTTAAGAAATCGTCTCTTGACAGGCAGATAGAGACCGCGTTTACCCATCATGGCGTTAAAGTGAAGCGCATTAAGAAAGCACCCATTGCATTGGAAGCTGGAAAAGGAAAGGGGAGGTCAATTCGACCACTCAGTCCCGGCGATCATGAGGTACTCCGTAAGATAGCGCTACATACGCTGCCCAAATCATGCCCAACCCTAAATCTCAACCCAGACTCCGAACAATATAAGCGAGATGCCCTTCACCTCCGAGGGATTGTATGCGTTTCGGATTTCTACACCCGACGTAATCTCATCACCCTCGGCCGGATATGGGATATTGCCTGCTCAATCCCCACATTTTCTACACGAAAAGGAGTTCTCTTTATTCTTACGTCCTGTCAATGGCTGGCTTCTCAAAGGTACAGGTATCGGAGCGGAGGAGGAGGCGGACAACAAGGAAAACTCACGATCCCGAGTCTGCAAAAAGAGCAAAACCCCTTTCGGCTAATCGCCGATAAAGCGCAAGATATTACACAAGCATGGAATCTGGTTCCCCGCAATGAAACATGCGCCATCACAACGGGGTCAGCTACCGATTTGAGCATGGTTCCATCTTCATCGGTAGACTACATTTTCACGGACCCTCCTTTCGGCGGCAATCTCTTTTATGCGGATCTCAATTCGATCTGGGAGGGGTGGCTCCGTATCGCAACCAATGACTCTGTGGAGGCGGTTGTTCATAGAGCACGGACTGTAAACCCGACAACGCTCTCTCGATATGGAGGTATAATGGCTGCTTCTTTCTCGGAGGCATATCGCGTCCTCAAGCCAGGCCGTTGGATAACCATTGAGTTCCACAACTCGCGCAACGCCGTCTGGAACGCCATTCAGGAGGCGATACAGGCTGCCGGGTTTGTCGTGGCCGACGTGCGAACGCTGGATAAACAGCAAGGTTCCTACCGCCAGGTGACTAGCACCGCCGTTAAGCAGGATCTTGTCATCTCCGCCTACAAGCCCAACGGCGGTCTTGAGGAACGCTTCAAGCTAGAAGCAGGTACTGAAGCAGGCGTCTGGGATTTCATTCGCACCCACCTTAAGCAACTACCGGTTGCCGTGGTCTCCGGTCCAAGGTCCAAGGTCCAGAGTCAGTTCGACCTTGCCCAAGATACATTGGACATTGTACAACATCTTGAAGTCATCGCCGAGCGGCAAAACTACCTGCTCTTTGACCGCATGGTCGCCTTCCACGTCCAGCGCGGGGTTACCGTTCCCTTGTCTGCAGGCGAGTTCTACACCGGGCTTACCCAGCGTTTCCCCGAGCGGGACGGAATGTATTTCCTTCCCGACCAAGTGGCTGAGTACGACAAGAAGCGCATGACCGTGAAAGAGGTGCTGCAGCTTTCACTCTTTGTCACCGACGAATCCTCGGCCATCCAATGGCTCAAGCAGCAGCTTACAAAAAAGCCGCAGACCCTCCAGGAACTCCAGCCCCAGTTCATGCGGGAAACCCAAGGCGGCTGGCTGAAGCACGAAAAAACCCTGGAGCTTTCCGAGCTGCTGGAGCAGAACTTCCTGCGCTACGACGGCCAGGGGCCGGTACCAGCGCAAATTATCTCCTGGCTCAAGCAAAGCGAAGAGATGCGCAAGATCATCCAGGAGGAACTAGCTTCTGGTCGCGCTCGTGAAGAAAACGGTGCTCTGCAGTTCTCTTCACTCAGTCCTCAGTCCTCATCACTCAGTACTCGATCGAAGGACCGCTGGTACGTGCCCGACCCGAATAAAGCCGGCGACCTGGAAAAGCTGCGCGAGCGGGCCCTGCTGCGCGAGTTTGAGGAGTACCGGGAATCCAAGCAAAAGCGCCTGAAGGTGTTCCGGTTGGAGGCCGTCCGCGCCGGGTTCAAAAAGGCCTGGCAGGAGCGCGACTACGCCACCATCATCACCGTAGCCCGCAAGATTCCCGAAAATGTCCTCCAGGAAGACCCCAAGCTCCTCATGTGGTACGACCAAGCGTTGACAAGAACAGGAGTTGAAGGATGAGGTGGGAATAAGGCCGTTACAGATTGAACTTCTTACCCCCCTTTGGACCGCAAATGCTGAGAAAAAAGGGGGAAACATTTTGGAAACCGGCATCTTGGGCTCCCTCAGGTGGTGGTATGAAGCCATCTTGCGTGGGCTGGGGTTTCATGTCTGCGACCCCAGCCAGAGAGCGTGTCTATATAATGGAAAAAGTAAGCTGGCGAGCATTTGCCCGGCTTGCCAACTCTTCGGTTGCACGGGCTACAGCCGGCGGTTCCGGCTGGTAATTAGTGAAGATAACAACAGCAATACGGGCGAACTGCTGGAGATAAAGCTCAGTAATCCAGGCAGCAGCGAGCACCGTGGTTGGAGAATCCCGGCGGAAAAAAGTGCTGAACCGTTGCGCCTTTCGTTGCTGCACATGCGCCATGGCGGCCTGAGAGAAGTAGAGAGGACTTCCCTGCACTATACCCTTCGTCTGATTGAGCGGTATGGGGCACTGGGGGCGAAGACAAGCCAGGGACAGGGTGTGATCAGGGTCAAGGATTGGGGTGATGACCTGCCAGTCTCTATGGATTTTGATAAATGGTATGACGTCTTGGACAAAAAGGAGCGGCTGAAGCAGGAACCAGAAGCCCATGAATCTGATACAGAAAATGACACCTCAAAGAAGGCAATAAGCCTACCGGACATTAGAAATCTGGTTGGAGCTACGGTTATCCTTGAGGATGCCAAGCTCACTTCGGAAGAGATCTGGCCAAAGCTTGGCCTTACCGCAAATACTGCTAACTATAGACGGTGGCTTCCGGTAGCAACGACGAACTGGCTGCCTTCCGCCCCGGCCGTGCGCGCGCAATTGCGACAACGGCTAAGGGCCCCCAGTAACTTTTCGCGGTATGACGAAGAAACTCTCGCCATCGAAAGGCACCGGATTATGGGGACAACCAACTCGCCTTGGGGTGATCCCTACCTTAAGATTGTAGATAAAACCTCAAAGGATCGTCCCAAAGGCTCTGACGTGTTTGTAACCCACCTTTATAGAGATAGTTGTAACCAACAGTGGACCATGCGTATTTTTGGCTTTATACCCCGTGACGGCAACGAGGCAGACAAGGCGCTACGTATGCTCCTTACGGATACGAACCGGCTCAAAACTGAAGTGCAGGCAGCCTTAGGCGGCCTGGCCGTTCGAATTGCTCTATATCCGGCAGACATAATGGGGCTTCTTGTTGAAGGAGGAAAGGGGTGATGAAGGCTCATGGCGCAAAGGCGCATATTTGATGCGTACCTTACTGAGGAGGGTGCCGATTTCGCAGAAAACGGGAAACGCACCCTCGGCAATCGGCTCCGTTCTGAAGCTGAAAAAGCCGCCGAAGAATGGAGGGCTGAATTACACCGGTTTTTGCCAACCAAGGCCGATGTTGAGGAGTTGCCTGCTGGTTCCTGGCTTTTGCGGCTTGAATTCAATTTGGCCAAACCTTTTAGCAGCAAGGCTGAGGATGAATTTCATCCTTTTGAAGAACGCGAAGGAAGATGGTTGGAAATGCATAACCCCCTCGCCCTGGACCACTTGACCGGTTTACCTCTGGTGCAGCCGACCACTTGGAAAGGGCATCTGCGTTTTGCCGCGGGTATGGCGGGCATTGAAGAAACGACTATCAACCGACTTTTCGGCTCCAGCCGGGGGGGCGAGAGCGGACAAGCCGGCAGGCTGCACTTCTTCCCCACTTTTTGGGATAGCGTTAGCAAAGACGAACAAGGCCACATTGCCAGGGCGGTGGCCACGCCACTATACCGTGATACTCGTACCCCGGTCCAGGGCCGGGCACCAATCAACATCGAGGTCGTCCCAGCAGGGACAAAGGGTATATTTTGCTTGCTTTACATCCCGTATCCCAGGGGTAAGGACTGGTCTGCGGAACAGATAGTCGAGGACCTCCAGGCCAGTGCGGAAGCAGTAAAAGCCATGCTGCTGGAATACGGTTTTTCGGCTAAGAAAACCGCCGGCTGGGGCATAGCGCAGAACGAGCTGGGCCCGGAAAACGGAAAATTGATAATTAAAGGGGCCTTGACAAGTGAAGCCGGACAGCAATCTTTCCTGGAACCCGATGTAGCCTTCCTTAAGTTTATGGACGACCAGGGCGCCGTAAAAAGTGATTACCTTGGTATCGACGGTAATCCTCTCAGCAAGAGCCAATATAGGAAACGCCGCGAAGGCGACACAGCTATCTTTGAAGCTTTTAAGTCCTGGTATCAGGAGCACGGCAAGGAATGGGTGTGCCGGCGTACCGGCAAAATAGCGGCCTACGAGGAACAAATCTACAATATTACCGATCTTGAGATGGTGGTAGAGCGCCTGATTGGCCAAAAGAAGGAGGCGGCCAACCATGCATGATCTTTTAAAAAAGATTGAAGCGCACAAAGAGGCCATCCTCATGGGCGAGATCGCGGCGCTGCTCCACATGTTTGGAAAATGTAGTGCGCGGTTTCTCAGATATAACTCGCGGGCGGGTGGACATGGAAATCAGTGGGGTTATGAAGATGATGGGCATGCCTCCAGGGATGTCTTTTCGGCATCGTTCCTTAACAACCTTGACCCTGTATACAAGACGAAATTTAAGTTTCCCGACCCCGGTGGCGGGCAGGATTGGACGATTAACTCTTTCGCAGAAATTCCCGAAAGATATAAAAGGCAAAGAGATGATCAACGCGGCCCTTTGCTGGATATTCTCAATACCTGCCACCGCATGACCTCCGCCGATGAGAAAGGTGTTGTGCGGTGGCAGCAGCCTATAGATGACATGTGCATTGTCACGCCTTTTGGCCATCACCGACCTGGTGATAAAATCGACCCTGCTTACCTTGACGACCTTAGAAAGGGGATGGACCAAGAACTTACCCAGGCCTTTGACCTCTACCTAAGAAATGAGATTAGCATTGCGGAGCTACGCGAACAATGTGTGGGCATCTTGCAACGAGGGTTGTCCCAAGCCTTGGGTGAAACACGCGAACCGGCCAACGATGTCACCCTGTGGGCACAATCGTACGGTGTCGCGTCACTTTATAAACCTGTCCTGGCGACACTAGCCATGGGCCTGGAGCCTTGCCCAACGAAACCCGACGGCAACCGTGATTTCGACCAGATTAACTGGAGGCTGCTGGGTTTCGGCTGGAACGGGCTCGGCTTCGTGAAACGTGGCCGCAAGCCGGCGGACATCCTGCGCCGCCAGGATATCCTGCGGAAAATTCTAGAGGCAATCCAGCAGGCCATTGAGGTCCAGTACCCGCTGGGGAACCTCTTTTACCAGGATCTAAATGGGGTCTTTTTAACCTTTCCAGGTGTAGATGACGATCAGGCGATTCCTTTGGTGGAAGAGCTTGCCAAAAAAATCATTCCCCGGGTGCGAGAGATCTCGGATGGTGAACTCTGGCCCTTCCTGACGCTGAGCAAGCCCAGCAGGACGCTGACTATGATCATCCGGGAAATCGAGTCCCGCGATAAGCTAGCCGCCTTACCTCGTGTGGCGACAGTGCTTTCCCTGGCCCAAAGGGACGGCTCCAGAAAGGAAGACCACCTTTTGCTCGACAATCCGCCGCTGCTTGGCCCGGTCGGTGGTCAGGACATATGCCCCGTCTGCCAGTTCCGCGGTAAGCCTGTAGTCGCCCAAACTTGTCCTGTCTGCCGGGAAAGACGTTCAGGCAGGCAAGAAAAATGGGAGGGGGCGCGGACGGGCCGGACCATCTGGTTGGATGAGGTAGCGGACACCCGGAACCAGGTGGCGTTGCTCACCCTACGCTTCGACCTGTCGCGATGGCTGAGCGGTGAGTGGTTTACGACCATATACTCCCAAACCTTTGACGGCTGGGCACGCGGTAAGCGCCTCTTTCCGAAACCGGGCCAGGTAGTGAAGGGTTTACAAGATCGTATTTCGCGAGGTGAAATTCTACTACCAAATAGCCATCCTTCACGCGCTTTTGAAGCGGCCAAGAGCTTCGCCCACTGGGTTGGCGGACATCCCAAAGCAACTGAGAGAAAGAACATCCTGAACACTTTCTTCGAAGAATCCGGTGGGCAAGTTGACGATGTGGACAGGCTGTTGGACGAGATCGAGAGTTTATATAGGGGAAGAGACGAGGATGCCATCCTCCACTACTTCTTTTCCCAAAACCCATCTCCCGCGCGCCTTTTCCGGATCTGGGAAGAAACGCAGGGGTTCTTACGTACTTGGCTTTCGGAAATCGAAGAGAAAACATTCGCCCAGCGTCCCCAACGCTTGTACTTTACCACGAGCCATCCTGTTGACGGTGTACGCCGGGGACAGACTTACCGGGTCACCGTTCCTGACCTGTTGCCCGGGCCACTGGTGGTTCTGTGCCTCAATGCGAGCGGGCAGGATTTTGTTACGGTAGACACGCTGGACAAGTTCTGTTGGCAGCAGGGCAAGGATGAACGACGAGGTTTTGAGGTTGTGCGATCTGCCCTGCTAAACAGGGGTATTTTGGCCTGGGCTGATGAGGAGACGGGACAGGCGTTACCGCAGACGGTTTGCCCTACCACAGTAGACGCGAATTACTTCAAAGCAGAGCATTATCTGCCTTATCTTGTCCTGGCTTTTTCCCCGGTCTTCTGTCAGGTATTACTCCCAGCCGACCAGGCGCCGGAGACCCTGCGCAACTTGCTAGACCTTTTTGACCAACGTTTTGGAAAAGTATTAGGGAAACTTCCTTTACATGTGGGCCTGCTGGTCGCCAAGCGGAAGTTTCCGCTCTATGTTTTATTAGAGGCAGGGCAGCGGCTGCTGGATGATGATGGCTTTAGCAGCGGCATGCTCCAGGCTCCTTGGTGGAATACTGACAGCCATGCCCAGGATGATTTTTATGGGTTTTACCCGCAGAAAGAGCCAGAAAGCAAGAGGCACAGACTTACCGATTTAAGCCCGGTAGACGTTACGCAAGAATTTTGGTTGACGCCAGGCTACTTTGACTTTGATTTTTTGGGCTCGACTGCCGACGCGCGACGGCTGAGCTACCAAGCCAATGGTCAACAACGGCCGCTTCGTCCATCCATCGCCTATGGGGACATGCATCCTCGCCCGTTTCCCTTGCACCGGCTCAGGGATGTCTTTGATATCTGGCACGACCTTACCGCTAACCTCAGCCAAAGCCAGTGTCATAATCTGGAAGATGCGCTTTGTACCAAGCTGGAGGAATGGCAAACTGCTGGCCTTGAAACCTTGCCGGTTTTTGCAAGGTTCGGGCAGGCAGTGCTATGCCGCTCTTTCGGCAACTCCTGGGATACGTTGAGTGAGAATATGAAGCGCCGGCTGGATGCTTCCTTAAAAGACGGTTTACTCTTGGAGACCTTAGAACTATTTCAACATGTGATCAAAGAGGAGGGTGAGAAAAAATGAGGAAACCGCAAAGTTATTTGGCTTTATGCTTAGATCCGGTTCATGTCGGCACTGGCGGTTACCGGTTGGGACGGGTTGACATGAGCATTGTACGGGAGCCGGCAACGGGGATTCCGAAGATACCTGGCACCTCCATGGCAGGTGCGGTACGAGCGTATGCCGAACTGGCCAAGGAAGAGGACGCTGACCTGCCCGAGATCGATACCGTTTTTGGAAACACCAAAGCCCAGGGTATGCTGCGCTTCTATGACGTGGAAATAGTCTTGTTTCCGGTCAGCTCCGGGTTAGGGACCATATGGGTGAGCACGGCCGAACGCTTGGAGACGTGGTTGATGAATGGTCATGATTCTGAGGGCGATTTGGTCCTCCCTAAAGAACCGCCGCTTGAAAATAAGGTGGTTGCAGTGAAAGGCATCACGGGCGAAAAAGTCATCCAGATGGGTTGGCTCCTTGTGGAAAGCGAAGATATTAGCCAGCCTGGAGTGAAGATTTCTTTGCCCAAAAGCCTCGCCTTTGTAAAACGATTAGTGATGGTTTCCGACAAGTTATTTTACCACCTGGTCAACGATCACCTGGAGGTACGGACCTCGGTCAAAATTAACGATGCAACTGGGGCGGCTGAAACCGGGGGACTCTTTACCTATGAGGCTATTCCCCGTGGTACCATCTTGGGCTTTGAAGTAGCGATAGACTCCCGCCGGGGCAACGGAGGTGTCAATGAAAACAAATTGGAGAAGCTTCTTGAAAAGGCATTCGCCGGACTAAAGGTGTTAGGGATTGGGGGCATGGGCACGCGAGGTTTCGGTCGCATTGAGATATTGAAAACCGGTGCCGTTGATGGGGGGGAACAGGGATGACCAACCTCGATTTCCTCAGTATGAAAACAGGCCAGGCCATGGTAGAGGGAAAAGGGCCAGTCAAGGATAAAGAAAATGTGGCCACCAAGGGTCTGGGCGTGCTGCTGGAGAACGGACCCTATGGACTCATGCTTTACCTGCAAACCGCCAAGTCGGACATCGCCAAGCACTACTTAAAGGAGCTGGTTGGCCTTTGCGGGGAAAAACACGTGGCTATTTACCTCGGCAAGCCTGCGCCCTCTGGCCAAAACCTCAAGGAAATCGCGGCATGGCTAAGAGAATTGGCCCAGGAATTGGAACGCTACTTATTTGTCAAGGGCTTATGGGAGCAGAGCCTGACCTATGCTCGCTACCATGCCAAGGCACTGGACGATGGGGGAGCCTCTGGTGCCAGTAAAGCGCAGGAGGAAGGAGAATGAGCTGGCAAAGATTGCTGGTTTGTTTCGAGCTACTTAGCCCGGTTCATATCGGGTTTCTGCCAAACCAAGCCGGGACCATCCTGGCGTCAACCCGGTGCTACGTTCCGGGCAAAAGCCTGTGGGGTGCGGTCACGGCGAGATTGACACCCAGGCTTTTTAAGACACCTACCACCATAGACTTTCGTAAGGTTGGCGATGAGATCAAACTTGAAGTTTTCTTTTCTTATTTTTACCTTTCTGATGGCGAGAGCATCTTTAACCCAAATTATACTCCCGAAGGGCTAAAGTGGGGCAATCTTTCTGATAAAGAATTCCGGGGACATTTTCTTGGTTCCCACGTCTCTACAACTATCGAGAAGGTTACGGGGACTGCCGCGGACGAAAGCCTGCACGAGCTTGAATTCATCCGGCATGTCGTTGGCTCATCCAAAAAACCAAGCCAAAAGGTGTTTATGGTTGGCGCCGTTTGGGTTGCTGATGGGGCAAGAATTATGGGGCAGCCGTTGCAGTCGCGCGAAGGTTCACTATTTGTAGGTGACGTGGACATGTTTGAAGGAATTACCGTTGGTGGTGAACGAAACTACGGTTTTGGAAGGCTCAAAAGGATAGCATGTACCGGGACCTGGGTCGAGGGGGCGGGAAAACTCTGGGAGATAACTCCCGACCAAGATATTAGGCTGGAGAAAGACCGACCACTGCTTGCCCACTTGCCATATCGGCAGGACTGCGTATTCTTCGGAGACATTGAACTCCTGGCGGGACGAGAATATGATTTGCGCGGCAGCACCCTTCCCTTCAGGAACCCGGGGGCACATGTTAACGCCGAAGCGCATTACTTTGTTCCCGGAACAAGGGTGCAAGGCGCCGGTGTAGTCCGCTTTGATCCGTGGGGAAGATTGATTTGGAAAAATTGAATACTGATGCTGGTTCGCTGATCAAATACTTCCAGGAGTACTGGCGTGCCCGCCTGGCCTTGCTGGAAAGACTGGGATGCCCGCATTCTAATCGCGACCCCTTGGCGGAATTCAGCGAACGGCTGGTAGCCAGTCTGCTGGGTGGCCGTCTGGCAGAAAGTCGGGTGGAGAAGGGCTATGATGTCTTGCGACCAGACAGCGGAAGAGTTCAAGTGAAGTACCTGGCCAACCCTGATGGAACCTGGGTCAACGGGCACACCGTCAGGTTCACACGGATATGGAAGCTTACGCTGTGGTTTTCTTCGTGGGCTTGCAGCCTACCATGGTATTGATATTCCACCGCGAGGGCTGTGCGGCGGTTGCCGCCGCCCTGGGAAAACGCCACCCCGCCCAGGAGACCACCTTGCAACTGACGCAACGCAATTACGAGCAGATTCTGCGGCAGCGTGATCGGTTCACTGCCTTGGGTGTGGACATCTTTAAGCTTGAACTTCAGCTGGCGGGATGATCCTCGAGGCATGGGTGGCCGAATAGTGCCCCTGGCCAGGATCCCTACCGGTTTTGTTCGGAAGCCCGGTTAGGAGGAACTCCGGGCTGTTGGTGGCCCAGGCCCTGGCGGAGGGTGTGATTTCCGAGACGCGGGCGTGCGCACTCCTGGGCAAACCGTCTGGCAAATTGGAACAGGAAATTGCGAAGCAGCACCATGGACTGCGGCGGCCATTCATTATAGAAGTGCTCCATCCTTGGGTTTTTTGCTATACTACGAGTCGGGGCTATAGTCGGCGTACATGCCCGTCTAAGGGTGTAACAAGAAGCGGTTTGGGCACTATCTCCGGTTTACAAATATGATCCCATGTGGAATAATGTAAACCAGGAGGTGAAGCGATGATCGGGGAACGCATTAAGCGGGGGCGTACCGCTGCCCGGTTGAGCCTGCGCGAACTAAGCGAGCGGGTTGGGGTTAGCGCGCAGGCTATCTCCAAGTACGAGCGGGGGCTTGACACCCCGGGCTCGGAGGTCTTAATTCGGCTGGCACGTGCCTTGGGAGTAAAAACGGAGTATTTTCTGCGCCCGGTCACGGTGAATCTTGCCGATCCGGCCTACCGAAAAAGGACCTCGCTGGTCAAGAAGACTGAAATGGCCATGTGGGCGCGAGTTCAAGAGAAACTTGAACGCTATCTGGAAGTTGAAGAGCTATTGTTCCCGGCGGGCCGTCCTAGCTTTAAGGTGCCGAAAGGCTTTAAGGGTAAGATTCAGTCATTAGAGGAAGTAGAAGACGTTGCCGCGAACTTGCGCCAGGCGTGGGGTTTGGGTCTGGACCCCATTGAAAACCTGGTGGAGGTGTTGGAAGAACACGGTGTTTTGGTAGTGCCGGTAGAGGCGGATCAGGGGTTTGACGCGTGCATGACCCTGGCCAACGACTACATCCCGGTCTTTATTATAAACGCCGGGTACCCTGGTGACCGTCAACGGCTGAGTATCGCCCACGAGCTTGGGCATCTAGTATTGAAGCCTGTCAGTTCCGTGGACGGGGAAAAAGCGGCCTTCCGCTTTGCTGGGGCTTTTCTGATGCCGTCGGCAAGGGCACATGAGGAGCTAGGCAGGAAACGATGCCGGATTGGTCCCCTGGAACTCCACCTTCTCAAGCACAAGTACGGGATGAGCATGCAGGCTCTGCTGTACCGGGCCATGGACCTGGGAATCCTTTCTCAAGCGGCTGCCGCGCACTACTTCCGTGATTTCCGAGCACGTGGCTGGCACCGGGTGGAACCAGGGGACCAGTTCCCCGCCGAAGTCAGCCATCGCTTTGACCGCATGGTGGCCCAGGCCCTAGCGGAGGGTGTAATCTCTGAAACGCGGGCAGCGGAACTCCTTGGCATACCTTACGGCAAGCTGGGAGAGGAGATCGCAACGAAGCACCATGGACTGCCCCTCACCCTGCATCACTGACACCAATATCTGGATAGACCCATACCGGGGCGGCCTACTGGCTGAGGCCTTTCTCCTCCCGTGTAGGTTCATTGTCCCCGATGTGATCATCGCGGAATTGGGCGAACCTTCAGGTGCATATCTCCTGAGCTTGGGTCTCCAGGAGCATGGATTTTCCGGTGAGCAAATTAGCCAGGTTCAAGCATTGGTTAGAAAGCATCGCGGGGTGTCCTCCAACGACCTGTTTGCCCTGGTACTGGCCAGGGAGTTAAAGGCCACCTTACTCACCGGCGATCAGCTACTACGGAAAGTGGCTGAAAAAGAAGGCGTTAGCATTCGCGGCACCTTGTGGATCCTGGATGAACTTGTCACACACGGAATTGTCACCCCACGCCGTGCCGCCGAAGCTTTAAAATTGATGGTAAGCTCAGGGAGACGTTTGCCCCACCAGGAGTGCCAGACCAGGCTCAGGAGGTGGGAGCGTGGCGAATGAGATGCCCCCCCGCCTTTAGCTATTTGCATTTGGGATAGGGACGTTGAACACGGGTCAGTGGGTGGCTGTAAGAGATAGGTGGAACGGTAAGATCGTTGTGGTGGAAAATCTTTGGGGTGAGGTTAACTACCGCGTCCCGCGCCACATCCAACGACCGCGTGCGCTACCTCCTGGCGGACGAGGTGGGCTTGGGTAAGACCATTGAGACTCGGGCCGGTCTCGGGATTACCCACAAGGACCATGGGGATCGTGATGTGTAGCACCTGCCGGCCAATCTCTGGCGAATGTTCTTCCAGGTGGCGTACCGATGGACTTCTGGGAAGCTCAAGAAACGCAATTGTATTCTCAACAGGTATCTGTTATATTCTTATATAACAGGGGGTGTTACAGTATGTCTGAGACAAGAATGCTCCACATCAGGTTTCCAGCGGGAATGGTGGACCAAATGGCCGCATATCTTAAATCCCATGGTGTCAACCGTAACAGTTTTATTGTCGATGCGGTGGCTGAAAAATTGCGCCGTGAGATGCAAGTGAAATCCTTCAAAGAAACCCAAGGGGCCTTAGCTCCCGAGGATGCGCCTGAATGGGCCTCAAGCACAGGAGCGGAATGGGTTGAAAAAGTACGCGACAAGGATAGGATGGTCTTGCCATGGGATATTTGATAGACACCTGTGTGTTAATTGACCACCTCACCGGAAGGCTTTCGTCAAGAGTTACAGCATGGCTGGAAGAAACGATATTATCCGGGGCCGCCTTTACCAATGTAATAATATACCATGAACTCTTGACTGCAGCACGGACAGCCAAGGCCCAGAATACAATTAAGTCCCTTCTCGAAAACTGGGAAATCATCCCTATCAACCGCGAAATCGCTGAAGCCGCCGCAACGTTAAGGCGGGAATGGGCAGCAAAGGGCAAGGTTATGGGCATGGCCGATAGCTTCATCGCTGCTACAGCGGCGGTCCAGGGGAAGAAGGTAGTCACGTCGAATCTCAAAGATTTTCCCGCCTCCATAGCCTTAAACCCTGAAAAAGTCGCTGAACGTTAGAACCGCCGGTTACATTACTAGCGGCGATAATTTTACTGCCGGAGAGCTGGAGGAACTTTTCTTGATCCACAGACACGGGGATTGGGTGTGGCTACAAAATAGAGGCGAGGCCGGCAAGATCATTGAGGTGGAGAGCCTCTGGGGTGAGGTTTTCTGCCGCGTCCTCCCAGGGCATGTTCTCGCCCTGGCAGTAACGTTTCACCGTATTGCGGGAAATACCCAACTTGCGGGCTATGGCTCGTTGAGAAAGCTTTTCTACCGCATATAGGTGTCTTATTTGTTCGTAAAGGCTTATGCTGATCACTCCCTTTCCTACCCCCTGCTACTATGAGCTTTTCCTCCAGTATACAGGGGTTTTGGGGAAGTGGCTCAGTTTACAATAGCAAAATCGGCCCAGATGGCTCAGTTTGACAATATCACTACGCGCAATTCTGGTGCCTGGGTGGCTCACTTTGATATTATCAATCTGAGCCAAAATGGCTCACTTTTATTTTAGCGAATGCACGTGCAGCTTGCCCCGGTATCCTGGGAAGCGCGACACCGTACTCAGCAACTCCTTTACGAGGCCGTCACGGAATATGTCCGCGAGGGATATAACCAGGCCATCAGGGAAAAGCGCAGTTACATTGGCTTCCTGATGACCCTGATGCAGCGCCTGGTGGTGTCCAGCACGAGCGCAATCCGGATGACGCTCGAGAAGCGGCTTGAAGCACTTTCCGACCCCCAGGAGCAATTAACCATTTTCTCTCTCTACTCCGAAGATGAATGGGCCGAACTGGACGGCCAGGAGCAGTTGGAAGCGCGGCTACACACCCGCCTCAGGGCGCTCAAGAACGAGCGTGCCGAGGTGAAAATGCTTTTGGAAGCCGCGGCTCGCTGCGAGCAGACCGGGACCGATGCGAAGGCGGAGGCGCTGCTCGAGTGGATATACCGCCTTCAGGCTGAGTAAGGCGATCCCGAACTCAAGGTGCTCGTGTTTACTGAGTTCGTTCCCACGCAGGAGATGCTGCGGCAATTCTTGAGCGAGCGAGGGTTCGCGGTAGTCTGTCTCAATGGCTCCATGAATATGGAGGAACGGAAACGGGTTCAGGAAGCATTTGCCCACGAGGCTCGCATCCTCATCTCCACTGACGCCGGTGGGGAAGGCTTGAACCTTCAGTTTTGCCATGTGGTAATCAACTACGATATTCCCTGGAACCCGATGCGGCTCGAGCAGCGGATAGGCCGGGTGGACCGTATCGGTCAGACGCATACGGTTCGCGCAATCAACTTCGTATTTGAGCATTCTGTTGAACACCGGGTACAAGAGGTCCTGGAGCAGAAGCTGGCCGTCATCTTCGAAGAGTTCGGCATCGACAAGACCGGCGATGTTCTCGATTCGGCCCAGGCCGGTCGAATGTTCGATGAACTATATATCGAGGCGATTTTAAATCCCGACAAGGTCGAAGAATCCGTGGATAACGTGGTCACACGACTTCAAGAACAGGTAAGGGAGTCCCGTGAGACTGCACTGGTGCTAGGAATACCGGAAGACCTGGACCCAGGGGAAGCCCAACGGCTTCTTGCCCATCCCTTACCCCACTGGATCGAAACCATGACGGTGACATGGCTTCGATCCAGGAGTGATGTGGCGAAAGTGATGAGTGATGAGTATAAGGCAAAGGCCGAACTTATCCGGAATGAAGGCATTCACAATGTCTGGCGGCTCACCTGGCCAGACGGCAAAACCATGGAAGGTTCTTTCACCCAGTCCTCATCACTCAGAACTCATCACTTGGGGCTCGAAGAGCCCCGCATCCGGGGTTTGGCGATGCGTCTTCCCCGCTTTGTTCCGGGGCAGCCGGTTCCTATTGTGTCGATCCCAGGACTCGCCCGGGAAATTCAAGGGGTCTGGTCCCTTTGGCGGATCTCTATCGCTACTTCGGAGTGGAGCCGTCGGAGGATTATGCCTCTGTTCCTTGCTGACAGCGGCAAGGTTTATACCCCTACAGCCAGGCATATCTGGGATCAGCTACTGGTGGCTGACCCAACCGTCCACTCCGTTCTTGACGGCAAGTCTTCTCAAGATGCCTTTGCGCAACTGCAAGAGGCAGCGGAGGAACACGGGAAGCCTATTTACGAGGCGCTTATGCAAGAACACCGGGCTCGCATCGCCCGCGAGCGAGAGAAAGCGGAATACGCCTTTGCGGCACGGCGCAAAGCCATACAGCGAATCGGCCTGCCGCAGGTCCGCAGTTACCGCCTGAACCTCCTTGTCCAGGAAGAACAAAACTTTCAGGAGCAAATGGAACATAGAGCCCAAGCCTATCCCGAAATGGTACCTTTACTGATTTTGCGAGTAATGAGTGAGGGGGTCTTCATGCGCTGAAGTGCGATCCCAACTTTATGTTGCCTCGGATGCTGGATATTTAGACGAACAGCGTTTCGATGAGTTGATGAACCTGGCAATAGAGACAGGACGCATTGTCGGCGGCCTTCGAGTTTCCGTTGAAAAGAGGCGTGACGCAAAATGAGCAATAACTCATCACCCATTACTCATCACTCATCACTTCCCGCAGAATCCTGGCGCAGTCAGATTCTGCGGGAGTTTACCCCCAAGGTCACACGGCTCACCCTTGTGGCCGACCCGGACGCTCTCCTGCTGGAGGAAAGGATTCTCGAAAGCATTCGGGAGCGGGGCTTTGAGCTGATTACCTTCGAAGATCACGTCGCTTTTCGCTATGCCTATGAATCGAAGTTCCGTTCCCGTTGGGATCGGGGCGAACAGACAGACCTGGTGGTTGTAATGCGAGCCCAAGCCAGCGATTTGGGCTATTTGCCGTTTGATCTGCTGCAAGCGGGCCGTAGGCTCTCTTTTAGCCTTGGCGACATCTTCCCTAATCTCAGCTACCCGGTTGTAACAGCCTTGGACCGTGGTGACCTTGATGCCTTATATGATGCCCAGAGAAGACACGCGCCTGGAGAGCTCGGGGACAACGCCACGAAGGAGTTCGTTCTCCGGCACGTCTTTGAAATTGCACCCGAGCTCATCAAGCAGCCAACCGATCTGCTCCGTGTGCTGCTTCGGCGCCATTACCGTGCACAGCGCATACCGGGTGTTCTCGACGAACGATTCATCCAGCTTCTGCGTCATAACAATACCTTTGACGACTGGCCGCTGGAAACTATCGTCCCGGACCGGGAGGCTTTCTTTACGTTTCTCCAAGAGCGCTGGCCGGTCTTTCTTGACCGCGTGGCGGAAAAAAAGGAAACTACTGTGCGGGAGGACAAAAAGCCATACCGCTTAGCAATCGGTGGTCCCCTTGATCTCCCTTTTGACCACCATGACATTCGGGTTTACATGGACAATCTGTTCCTGGAGGGGCTTTTGCATTCCGTATCCCACGAGCATGCGGACACGCTTTCTAAGACCTGGGTTAGCATAGGTGTTCGAACCGATCAAGCTGAAGACAGGCGCTGTCGCCTGACTAAACTCATCGAGAACCTCCGGTCCTCCGTTCCGGCCGAAGACGCTAGACACGGGGAGTGGTTCCACTTTGCCCGTGGGTGGGCGGAACTCAAGAAAGTGATGAGTGATGAGGTATGGGTGATGAGCGATAGAGAGGTTCTTGCCGGATGCGAAGAACACGTAACCCCGCTAACGGAAATGGTCGATAAGCGGTTTTTGTCTTGGGTGGTAAAGCGGTACGCCGGATTGATCAACCTTCCGGCCACTCCGCCCGTGATGCTCCACCACATTCCACGCTTCCTCGCCCGCTCATTACTCAGTCCTCATTACTCATCACCACCAGCAAAGATCGCTCTGCTCGTGGTGGATGGGCTTTCACTTGACCAATGGATTGTTGTTCGAGAGGCGCTGGCGACGCGGCGACCCAATTTCCGCTTCCGCGAAAACACAGTGTTTGCATGGATCCCATCGCTCACATCGGTCTCGCGTCAGGCTGCCTTCGCTGGCAAGCCTCCCATCTTTTTTCCGAACAGCCTCCAGACCACCGATAAAGAACAGCCTCTTTGGACGCAGTTCTGGGCGGATCAAGGGTTTTCCTTAAACGAGGTCGTTTACGCCAAGGGGTTGGGTGACGGTAGCCTAGAGCGCATCGAAGAACTGATCTCCCGTCCCAAGGTGACCGTTGCCGGACTGGTTATTGACACGGTAGATAAAATTATGCATGGTATGGAACTGGGGACTGCTGGCATGCATAATCAAGTGCGCCAGTGGGCACAGCAACCTTACATGGCTGAGCTTTTGGACCTCTTGCTGGATCGAGGTTTTAATGTTTTCTTGACTTCCGACCACGGCAATATTGAAGCTGAAGGTTGTGGATGTCCTGCTGAAGGGGCGGTGGCCGATCTGCGTGGTGAGCGGGTTCGTGTCTATTCCGATAAGCTTCTTCGGGATAAGGTAAAGGAGCGTTTTTCAGCCGCTTTATGGGAACCGGTAGGCCTACCGGATACCTTCCTTCCTCTTATTGCCCCGGCCCGGAAGGCATTTGTCCGCGAGGGAGAACGTATTGTCAGTCACGGCGGTATTTCCATTGAGGAAACTATCGTTCCTCTTGTACAGATCGAAAGGAAGAACACATGAGCAGCCGGGCAAAACAGATTGGTTTTAGTCAGCGAGTTCGCCTGGAGTGGCTGGAAATGACCGCGAACCTCGTCCTGGCCGGCGCCGATAAATCCGCCATCAATGAAACATTGCAGGAACTCCTAAAGGACAAGGTGTCCATAGGTGGCGAAGCCGAGCGCGGTAACCGCGAGAAGATTATTACGATCCTGATGAAGGTTTGGCTCAATGTCCCGCATGAACTCGAGGCCCTGCGAGTTGACGGCCTTGAACTGCTCAAGAGTATTCCTCGCACAGACCGCATAGCGGTTCATTGGGGAATGGTCATGGCTGTCTACCCGTTTTGGGCGTCAATAGCGAGCCACGTTGGCCGTTTCCTGAAACTCCAAGGTTCGGCAACCGCAGCTCACATCCAACGTCGTATAAAGGAGCAGTACGGGGAGCGGGAGACGGTATCCAGAGCAGCCCGCCGCGTGCTACGATCTTTTATTGATTGGGGCGTGCTCAGCGAAAAAGGTACAAAAGGAGTTTACAGCCAGGGGCTGTCTGTGCCCATTGAGAATCCCCAAATTGCCTCGTGGTTGATTGAAGCATCTTTACATACTCGAGCTAATGGATGTGCACCACTGAAGGATTTGGTAGAGAGTACGGGCCTGTTTCCGTTTCGTATCAAGCATTTAGCCGAGGAGAGTCTGCTGGCAACGTCTCCTCGTCTTGACCTGTTACGCCACGGCCTGGACGACGAGCTAGTAATGCTGCGAATTGATAAGAAGCACTGGTAACTATGCGTGCGCATTGACGGTTAACGAACAGGCTGATCCCGATGTGGCTAGTTAATCATGATGGCTCTCATGGTCAACATCTCGGTGGACGACGTCGGTTATGCGTACCTCATAAATTGGCACTTGCTTTACGCCGAAAACGTAGTAATATATATATATCCGTGGTGTAGTTCTAAGGGACGAGGATATCAGGGCTTTGGACTTTGTTGATATCTACACCTTCAACCACGCCGTCAACGGCTTCAAGCTCTATTCTAAGAAAGTCGTGAAGGAGTGGAATAGCGCCGGGGCCACCGGGTATGCGGTGCCTCGCGGGGCTGCCGGGAGTGTGGCATCCGGTGTGGAGAAAGGTGGCTTGCACCAGCCGCCCTCTGCGCGTGACTTGAATTTTTTTGGGACACAGGAGGAAAATAAAGGTGGACGTCGAAGTCATTTCAAGACGTAGAGGGGCTAGTCCTGTGGTCCTGACGAAATGGCTTAAACGCCGGGCCGCAAGTTTAGGTGTGACAAGGCTTCGCGGGTGTGACCCGGCACGGCGTTCCCGTCGGACTTTTAATCCTGGTGTCCGGGGTTCTAGTCCCCGATGGCTCACCAGAGAAAGCTAGAAGAAGCCGCAGCCGCTTGTGGCTTTTTTAGTATACGGCACCCAGTGCGGGTGTGGCGGAACGGCAGACGCGCCAGACTTAGGATCTGGTGGGCTTCCCCCGTGGGGGTTCAAATCCCCCCACCCGCACCAAGGAAAATCAAAAGTAACTGCTCAGGCCACCGCTATCACAGCCGCTATCAGCGGCCTCCCCGTCACTTTCACGAAGGCTGATAACCCGGCTGGCGTCTTCAGTCGTTCGCCGCCCGACCTCCGACCGGTATGGAGGCTGAGTAGTTACGTCTAGGATAAGATCAAGGGTGCCAAAAGGAGAGTAATCTATGCCCCATACCCCCGAAGACATGAACTGTGGGACCCCGGAGGACTCCGGACAGACAGGTAATTGGACGGCCAGGGCAGAAGAAGGGGATAGCGCCGGCCAGTTGGCTGCAAGGCTGAAAGACCTGGACGAGACAACTACGGAGGCGGCCATAGAAACATTGAAGACTTCTCCGGCCCTGGCCACTGAAGCCATCCGTTACCTGACCGGCAGCAGCGATCAGGCTTCGCTGGAAGTGCTGCAGCGCTTGGTCTCAAGCCTTGACCGCGACCTAGCCTTGATAGCGGCCCGGGCCCTGGGTGATTGTCGCCGCCAGGCCGCCGGGGAAGCCATCATTGCGGTCCTGGCCCAAGGGCAGGTGGATAAAGCCGTGGCCAAGGAGTTACGCCGCTCCCTCCACCGCCTCAAATCTATCGGTCTTGCGCCGGTTACCGTGCCACCGAGAAAAACCTCCCCGGAAACCACGAAATCCCGTGCCCGATCCCCATACGCGGCCATGGTATCCCAGTTCGATTCCTCTGGCGGAAGGATACTTTACTTTGCGGCTAGGCTTCCGGGCGGTGCTCTGCAGATCATCAACCTCCTGGTAAACGATATGACTGGTATCCTGGACTGTGAGGTGCTGAAGGGCAGCCGTCAGGAATACGCGGTAACCAGGGAGATGTTGCTGGCCGCTGGCGATACCGCTTACGTTGACATTGACCCCGAATACTGCCGCCGGTTGATCTGGGAATACGCAGACCGGAACCGGCAGTCGGGGAGGCCGTTGCCCCGGAAATTTAGTCTGGCCCGGCTCTGGCTGGGTGAGAGGGAGGAACGTCTCGTCCCCCCGATATACGCTTATTTGCCTGCCGAAGAAATTACCGCGCAAATGTCCCTGCTGCTGTCCGGATCCGGCGAGCTCCTACAGACGGATTTGATGTATGGCTGGACTTTGCCTCGGGAACCGCTGGCCGATGCCGCCCGACAACTGCAGGAAAGGAAAAACAGCCCGGTCTGGATCAACGAGCTGGCCAGGGCGGAACAGGAGGAAAGGATCCGCGCCAATGCCCTGGAGAAAATCATGGACAGCGATTTTCGCCAGGTATTCATCCGGCGGCTGGAAGAGACAGCCTACATTTTTTACGTGACTGGGGAGGAAAGAGAAAGCCGCCAGGCCCTGGCTGTGGCTGTGGTCCTGCACGAAGGGAAAAGGCGCCTGGTGGATATCCCTCTCCTGACCGCCATGCTTGACGAAGGCCTGGCGGTGCTTCTGGGCAATGGCCAGCCTGATCGGAGCGGCCGCCACAGTAATTTATGGCTGTGAGGACAACCATAAGCGGTGTCGTGGATTCGTCAGCAGCCAGCCACCGGGGCCGCACGACCACGTGCGGCGACTAAATAACCTGAAACCGCGCGTGGTATACTGCTAAGGGCGATCAAGGTAATGCAAACAACCGCAGTTGAGATAACGCTAATGGACCCGGATCTGCATGTGGAGGAATTTCGCGAGATTTATCGCCGCGCGTACCAGCGGTTACCGCGCTACGGGTACCGCAGGGACCGGGAAATCAATACCTACCTTCACTGGCTCAAGAAAAGAGCCGGCGGGGAATTCGTCGTCGCCCTGGTGGCGGAAAAACCGGTGGGGTTTATGGCCGTAGACAGCAATTGGTTGACCTGGACCGGCCGCTGCCTGGGGGAAATACATGAAATCGTGGTGGACCCGGATTACCAGGGGTGCGGCATCGGCCGGCAGCTATTCCTGGCCGGGCTGGATGTCCTCCGCCGCAGTGACCACAAGAAATTTGAATTGTGGGTGGGAGAGAAAAACGATCGGGCCCGGGCCTTTTACGAGAGCCTAGGTTTTCACTGTAAAGGCAAATGGGGCCGCTGGGTCCAGATGGTCCGAGAAGAGAATTAAAGGGATAAGGCCAGCTCGACCAGGACCCTGGCCGCGGCCACTATTTCCCTGATGTTGACGCTTTCGTCCGGAGTATGGGCCACTTCCAGCCTGCCGGGCCCGAAGACAACTGCCGGAATACCCCGGGAAAAAAGGTTCTCCGCATCGGTCCAGCTCACCATACCGCCTATGCGTCCCTCCTGGCCCAGGGCCTGGCGACAGGCCTGCCGGAGCCGCCTGACTACTGGTTCCCCCTCCGGTAACTGGTAGGGAGGACTTGTCTCCACCACCCGGTAAGTGACACCACTGGCCACCAAAAACTCCCCCAACTCCCTTTTGACGGCCTCGACGTCCTGTCCGGGCAACAAACGGAAATCCAGCAGGGCCCGGCAGAGACCGGCTACCGCCAGCTCTTCACTGCCGCCGCAGAGATATCGGACGTTGAAATCGGCCGGGCCGACCAGGGGATGCCTCTCCTGCACAAAGGGTAAACCGTGAATCCTCTCCAAGATAGCCAAAGTCCTGCTGATGGCGCTCTCTCCGGCATCCGGGCAGCTACCATGAGCCCGGATACCGGTAACTGTAACCTCCACCACCAGGGAGCCGGCTTCAGCTACGGCCACGGTCAGGCCGGTTGGCTCCATGACCACCGCCTCCAAAGGAGCGAGACTGTCGGCCAGAACCTCTGAGCCCCGGGCCTCCCTTTCTTCGTCCACGGTAAAGGCCAGGGTCATGGGCAGGTTCCGCACCGGCCTCCCTTTTTGTCGCAGCATTTCTACGGCCAGAATTACGGCCACCAGGCTGCCCTTGGCGTCGGCACTGCCCCGGCCGTAGATAGCGTCCCCCTGTACCCGCACTGGGCAATCCTGTCCTTCGATGATGTCCGGAACGGTATCCACATGGGTGTCAATCAGAAGCCTGGGCGCCGTCAGGGGATTGACCAGGAGGTCGTAACTGCTGCCAGGGACAGGCAGGTGTCCGGTCTCCAGCCCCAGGGCGCGGAACCTTGTTTCCAGGTAGGACAGCAGCCTTTCCTCGGCCCCGCTGGGGCTGGGAATATGCAGTAGATGTAACAGTTCTTCGCGAGCCAGCCTCTCCATTGGCCCTCGCCCCCTCGTTACCAAAGCCTCCGAACCTGAAAGCATGCCTGGTGGAGTTATTATAACATGGGCCAGGTTTGACAAGAAAGGCTTTTGCGAGTAAAATAATGAGCGTGAGATATGGGCCTTGAGTAAACCAGATGGCCACGGGTACCCAGCACTCAATATACCGTAGAGATAACTTCGGTGGCCTCCTTCCTTGACACTTTGGAAATACTCTTTCTTGGTGGTATGGAGTCTACGGTATATTGAGTGCCGGGTTGCCTGAGGAAAGTCCGAACTCCGCAGGGCAGGGTGCTGGGTAACACCCAGTGGGGGTGACCCCAAGGCTAGTGCCACAGAAACAGACCGCCCGGCACTCAGTTTAGTGTAGAAGGTGTCGTACCGAGAAGGTGCTCTCTTACCTCTCAGGAAGAGAGCCTTCTTGGCCATCTCCACGTTGTACTGAGTGCCGGGTAAGGGTGGAAAGGCGAGGTAAGAGCTCACCAGCAGCCCGGGTGACCGGGTTGGCTCGGTAAACCCCACCTGGAGCAAGACCAAATAGGGGAACCATGAAGTGGCCCGCTTCGTTCCCGGGTAAGGTCGCTTGAGGCGCCGGGTAACTGGCGTCCCAGATAGATGGCCATCCATGACAGAATTCGGCTTACGGTTTGCTCAAGGCTTCTTATGGGAGGGTAAGGGACGACATTGTACATAGACGCCCGAACTTCCCTGGCACCCCTGGAACTGGAAGTAGCTATGCTGGTCCGCGTCGGTATCGGCCGGAACGCAGTGGCGGCCAGCCTCGGTGTCTCGAAGAATACGGTCAAGACAATCCTGCGCCGTATCCGGCAAAAGCTTGGTGAAGACTGGGCGATAAACCCGTCTGTGCTCTGGCCGCCGCGGGGTGAAGCAGAACCAGCCCGGAAGGGTATGGCCCCGGTGGTAGCGGATCTGGCTGCCATTGAGCAGGAAGAAGCTGAGAAGCGCTTGCACGAAACCCTGCATCGCCAGCGCCGCCTCTCTTTTTCGCTGCTAATCCGGCGCTCAAGCAATAACCAGACTGTCATTGCGGTATCTGGAGCCCAGAGATTTTGGCTCAAGCCGGCAATTAAATATCTAACCGAGGCCAGGCACCTCCGCTTCCTTTATGTGGATCACTTTGACGTTTTCGCCCCACCTTGGCTGCCTCTGGCTAACCGAGGCCGGGGAGCGGTGAAGGCGGCTTTCTTTTCCACCACTAACGAGCATTATGTCTTGAATTACCTGAACCTTTATCTAGAACACGACTTGCCCGCGTACGTGGAGGCCATCAACAAGAAGCTCGATCAGATCAGAAATATGACGGCGGGCCATCCCAGAACGGCTGAACTGCCGACAAGGGAAGAACTAATGCGGCAGGCCATGGAGATTCTAAGACAGACGTCTGCGGCGCCGGTGGCCCTACCGGCGAAAAAATAAAAATAAGCGGGGCGGGAGGAAAGCATCGCCTCGGCCCGGGCCTGGCACGAGAGCTATCCCCTTGGGTCCGCCACCTAAAAGTACTAGTAGTTTTTAATACTTGCTTGCAGGAATTTGGGACCTGGTACCGAATAGGTGATAAGTTATGGTGGGTGCAAACCGTGGGGGCAGAGGCCAATGTCACTTCTGACCATTCTGGAGGATATCAAACCGGAACTGAGCGCTCTGGAGGAAGAATTGCAGCAGTGGGTGAAATCCCCCAGCCCGCTTCTGAGTGCGGCGTCTTCGCACCTGCTAAACGCCGGCGGTAAAAGGCTCAGGCCGGCGCTGGCTATCCTATGCGCTCGCCCGTTTGCTTACCAGCGCGGCCCCGCCGTCCGGCTGGGAGCGGCGCTGGAACTCGTCCATATGGCTACCCTGGTCCATGACGATGTGGTTGACTGCTCTATATTGCGCCGTGGCCAGCCCACGGTGAAAGCCGTGTGGGGTGACCAGGTATCACTGCACGCGGGCGACCACATTTTTGCCAGGGCTTTGATGTGCATTGCCACCATAGAAAACCCACGCGTGGCTTCGGTGCTGGCCGAAGTCAGTGTCAAAATGAGCCAGGGGGAGATAACTCAGATCCTGACGACCTATGATCCTGACCAATCGGTGAGGGATTATTTCAAGCGGATCAGGTACAAGACGGCCTTGCTGCTTTCGGCCAGTTGCGAGCTGGGGGCGACCGTGGGCCGGGCTTCGGACCGAGCGGTGCAGGCATTATCCCGTTACGGGTACTTCTTGGGCATGGCCTTTCAGATCACGGACGATGTCTTGGACATCGTAGCGGATGCCAGCCAGCTTGGCAAACCCACCGGCAGTGACCTGCAGCAGGGCATATTCACCCTGCCGGTGATCCTGGCCCTGCGCCGGGACAGCGGGGGCCAGCGGTTGAGGGAACTGCTGGCCCAGGTAAGTGAAAGTGAAATTTTGTCTGAATCCTTGGAGATGGTCCGGGCCAGCGGAGCGGTGGAAGATTCCCTGGAGACGGCGCAGAATTACGTGGCCAAGGCTAAGGCGTGTTTACATGTGCTGCCTCCCTGCGAACACGTTAATGTCCTGGGTGAGATCGCCGACTTTGTCGGGAACCGGGATTTTTAGGGCGCTGCCAGCCGGCACCTGCCGGTTGACATAGATTCCCTGAGAAAGGAGGTGAGACAAGAATTGTCCAGGAAAAACTGGTTGCTGGTTCTAGCCCTGGTTGCCCTCCTGGCCCTCATCGCCGTGGCCTGCGGGCAGACGGCCCAGCAGGAGAGCGCCGGGACAGGAGAACAGGCAGGTCAGACGGCGCCGCAAACGAGTGAGCAGGAGGGTGCGACAGAAACAGAAGCCCAACCGCCTGAGCAGGCTGCCGGTGAAGTCCAGCGGGTATCTTCAGCGGATAAGCCCGAAGGGTGCAACAGTTGCCATCAAGGCGAGTACAGCCTAGCGAACGAAATCGCCAAAATGGCCGGGGAGGGCAAGCACGTCAAGGTAGACGTGAAGGGGCCCCAGGACTGTCTCCAGTGCCATGCCAACAACTTCGCCCAGAAACTACATACGGCCCACCTGAGCGGCGCCGAGAATCATTTCGTGACCAATTACGGCGGGGCGTGCGTGAACTGCCATGTTCTGGGCCAGGACGGCAAGGTGGTGGTGAAAGGGCTGACCGATGCGGGTGTGACCACGGTAACCCTGGAGACCACTACGGAGGACAAGGCTACCGAAGGGTGCCCGAGCTGCCACGTCAAGAGTGACGCCGAGCACGACTACACCCTCGCCGCCGAAATCGCCAAGATGGCCGAGGAGGGTAAACACGCCAAGGTAGACGTGCAAACCGCGAAGGACTGCCTGCAGTGCCACAGCAACAACTTTGCTGAGAAACTGCACACAGCCCACCTGACCGGCGAAGAAAATCACTTCGTCGCTAACTACGGGGCCAGTTGTAACAACTGCCATACCCTGGGGAATGACGGGACAATAACCGTGAAGGGCTTGTAGATCTAGCTTTAGTACAAAAGGACGCTGGTCAGGCGTCCTTTTGTACTAATTTATTAAGATAAACCGGTTCTCTCCTGCAGGAATCCTGGCTTTGATGGAGAATAAGATCAAAAACAAATGTCCCGGGTGGTGAGGATATAGGGCGAACATCACTGATGTACTTTGTACTGAGGCGGCGGTGCAGAGGAGGCTGTCGTGCTCATAGGAATGTGTATACCTGCCCAGGCCACCATTAAATTGCGTGTTTAAAGTAAAGTCCAGACGCCGGTTCCTCGGGGAGGGGACAAGAGTGCAGAGACTAGGGAATTTTATCAAGCGGCTTTTTATCGGCTTCGATTTAGGCACAGTTGAGGGTAAATTACGGTTAGCTATCCTGGTGGTAGGAATCATCTTGATTGTAGGAGCAGCCGGTCTGGGAGTGGTTAATGCCACCTCGCAATCGAAGTTCTGCTCTAGCTGCCACGAAATGACGCCGGAGTATGTTACCTGGCAGGCAAGCTCTCATAGCCAGGTGGATTGCATCAATTGCCATGTGGGCCCGGGCCTGGGCAACCTCCTAAAGGACAAGGTGGGGGCCCTGTCACAGATTTATCAGCATGTTACCGACAGCTACGCGACCCCCATCGAGATCAAAGAGCCGATCAAGAATTATATTTGCCAGGACTGCCATTCGCCCAATCGTAAAGTGACGGTGGATAAAGACATCATCATCCCCCACGACCGGCACGAAGCAGCCGGGGTAGAATGTGTAGCCTGCCATTCCGGAGTGGCCCACGGGAAAGTCGCGGAAAGAGGTTTAACCAAAGATAAAAACTGGTCGGCCTGGACGGTAAGCACCGGGGCCAAGCAACTGCAGGAATTCGGTGAGCCCCAGATGGAAACCTGCATGCAGTGCCACCAGGAGCGCAAGGTTAGTAATTCCTGCAATACTTGCCACCGCAACATATCGCCACCGGCCAGCCACCAGCAGGCGAGCTGGTCGTTTCAGCACGGGGTAGCGGCCCGGGAGGATTTCTCCACCTGCAGCCAGTGTCACCTGGCGACAGGCAAGGAAAAGCCTCAGGATGTGGTCGCTTATGCGGCCAGTGTCGCGGATTGCCGGGCCTGCCACAGCCAGCGGCCACCCAACCACCAGACCTCTGGCTGGACTGGCCAACATAAGAATGTGGTGGCCGCAAAGGGTATGGATTACTGCAAGACCTGCCACAACATCAAGGAAAATGATCGGCCTAACCCGGCCAGCAAGGTATATTGTGATCAATGCCACCAATTTTAGCGGTCGGGGCGGGAGCTCGGAAATCGGTTGAAACTGGCTGTGACAGCTTAGATTGAAATCCAGGCCACATGCCTTGCCGCTCTTTAATTCCTGGAGGCGATCAGGACGAACTGATCGTGTTTGGCCCTAAAGATCTGTTTTTTGGGCAACGTATTTACTGGCAGGAAATTGCCTGCCGGTGCAGAAGTACTAGTACAAGATGATGTTAACGCCGAAAGGCTTTTGACGTCCCTGAGGTGACGCGCATGGGTGGTTATTATCCAGTCTACTGTGATCTCCAAGGCAAGCCGTGTACGGTGGTTGGCGGGGGCCAGGTGGCCGAGCGCAAGGTACAATCGCTCCTGGAGTGCGGCGCCAGGGTTACGGTAGTGAGTCCCACCCTCGACACGCCGCGGCTGCGGGAATGGTGCCAGCAAGACCTTCTCGCCCTTCTTCCCAGGTCCTATAGGCCGGGGGACGTGGCGGGCGCCTTCTTGGTGATAAGCGCCACCGATCAGGCGGAGGTGAATGCGCTAGTAGCCAGGGATTGCCGGGCCAGGGGGATAATAGTGAATGTGGTTGACGCCCCGGAGCTGTGCGACTTCATTGTTCCCTCGGTAGTCCGGCGGGGCGATTTGGTGATAAGCATTTCTACCGGGGGGAAAAGCCCCTTGCTGGCCCGTCTGTTGCGGGAAGAACTGGAGGAGAGATATGGCCCGGAATACGGCATACTGGCAGACATGCTGGGTGAGGCCCGCCGGCAGCTCCAGTCAGGGGTTGACGAGCAGGTAGAGCGACGGGAGATTTTGCTCCGGATTCTCAACGCCGGTCTCCTGGACTTGATCAAAAGTGGAAACATTCCCCGGGCAAAGGAGCGTATGCAAGAGTGTATATCCTCGCCATTGGGTTAAACCACCGCACGGCCCCGGTGGAGGTGCGCGAGAAAATGGCCCTCTCGGGCAGCGCCTTGAGCAACGCCTTTATTTTCCTGCGGGGACACCCTTCCGTGGAAGGCTGCGTGGTCCTCTCCACCTGCAACCGCACTGAAATCTACGCTGCTGCCCGGGATGTCAAGGCAGCTACGGAGCACCTGTACCGGTTTTTCGCTCAAAAAAGCGGGCTGCCGGCCAGGCAGATCCGGCAGCACCTGTATGTTCATTCCTTGTATGATGCCGTTTACCACCTGTTCCGGGTGGCGTCCGGCCTCGATTCCATGATCCTGGGAGAGGCGCAAATCCTCGCGCAAGTACGCGATGCTTACCAGACAGCCCGCGAGCAGGGAGCCAGCAACGGCATCCTGAATACCCTTTTCCAGCAGGCCATCACCGTGGGCAAAAGGGTGCGCACCGAAACCCAAATTGACCATAATACCGTTTCCATCAGCTACGCGGCCGTGGAGTTGGCCCGCAATATCTTCGGCCAGCTTGATGGCAAAAACGTCCTGGTCATCGGGGCTGGCAAAATGAGCACTTTAGCGGTAAAATACTTAGTGAACGGTGGGGCTGCCGGCGTACTGGTGAGCAACCGCTCCTTTACCCGGGCCCAGGAATTGGCCCGTGAATTTCACGGCCAGGCCGTGAAGTTTGACCGGTTGTCCGAACACCTGGCCCTGGCTGACATCGTCATCAGTTGCACCGGAGCCAGCCACACCGTCGTGCACGCCGCTGAGGTAAAAAAGGCTATGGGCGACAGGCCGGACCGGCCGGTGCTCATCATTGACATTGCGGTACCCCGGGATGTGGATCCAGAAGTAGGGGAAATACCGGGGGTCAGCCTCTACGACATTGACGACCTGGCGAACGTGGTCAGCGAAAGCCTGGAAGCCAGGAAAAGGGCGGCTGAGGTAGCGGAAACCATTATCGCCGATGAAGTTGATGTTTTTCTCAACTGGTTGAGCTCACTTTCAGTAGTGCCTACTATCGTAGCCCTGAAGGAGCGGGCCAATAGCATTAAAGAAGCGGAACTGGCCAAGGCCTTTAATAAACTGGCCCCGCTGACACCACGGCAACAGAAAGTCATCAGTTCCATGGCCAGCTCCATTGTGAACCAACTTCTGCACACGCCGATAGTCAACCTGAAGGACTATGCCGGCCAGCACCAGGGACATTTCTACGCGGAAATAATCCAAAAGGTGTTTGCCCTGGAGGTTAATGCGCAGCCAGAGCAGGAATTGGTGAGCGGGCCGGCGGCAGGTGAAGAGGCCGGCAGGGGTGGATCCTCCGCTGGCGAGAAGACACTGCCGGAAGGAAGGGGCAAAAACTGCGGCGCTCAACCATAGTGCTGGGGACACGGGGCAGCGAACTGGCTCTGTGGCAGACCAACTGGGTCAAGGAAAGGCTGGCCCGGCTTTATCCCGATCTTTCATGGCGCGTCGAGACCATCAAGACCACTGGCGATAAGATGCTGGACGTGCCCCTGGCCCGCATTGGCGGCAAAGGGCTGTTTACCAAGGAGCTGGAAACAGCCTTGCTGGACGGGCGGATTGACATGGCTGTCCATAGTCTCAAGGACCTGCCTACCGAGCTGCCTGAGGGCCTGACCGTCATGGCCATCACGGCCAGGGAGGATCCGCAGGACGTGCTGCTGTCCGACCAGAATCTCACCCTGACCAGTTTGCCCCGGGGAGCGAGAATAGGTACCAGCAGCCTCCGGCGCAAGGCTCAATTGTGGTACTGGCGGCCGGACCTGGAACTGGTGGATTTACGGGGTAACCTGACTACCAGGTGGGAAAAGATGCAGAAAAGCGGACTTGACGGGATCATCCTGGCGGCCGCGGGGGTCTTGCGCCTGGGGTGGCAGGAAAGGATCAAAGACTCGCTGCCGTACGCGATCTGTCTGCCCGCGGTTGGACAGGGGGCACTGGCCATTGAAGGCCGGGCAGATAACAGGGAAATCATAACCATGCTGCAGCCCCTGCACCACGAGGCTACAGCCCTGATGGTGGCGGCCGAGCGGGCCTTTCTGGCCAGTCTTGGCGGTGGCTGTCAGGTCCCAATCGGGGCCCTGGCCCAGGCTGACGACCATGGACAGCTTTGCCTGCAGGGAGTTATTGCCGATCTGGAGGGACGTGAATTACTCCGGGAGGAAAAACGCGGCCCGGTGGCGGAAGCAAAAGAGCTGGGGCGACAACTGGCCGCAACGCTGGTGGCCCGGGGCGGCGGGCAGATCCTGGCCCGCATCGCCGGCAGGACAGCCGCGGGAGGGGGAGGAGCTTGAAGCAAGGAAGCGTATACCTGGTGGGAGCCGGCCCGGGCGACGCGGGTCTGCTTACCCTCAAGGGCAAAGAGGCCCTGGAACAGGCGGACGTGGTAATCTACGACCGTCTGGTGAATGTGAAGCTGCTTAATCTGGCCCCGCCTGCGGCGGAGCTTATTTATGTGGGCAAGTCTCCCGAGCGGCATACCCTCCGCCAAGACGAAATCAACGCCCTGCTGGTGGAGAAGGCCCGGGCCGGCTTGCGGGTGGTAAGGTTAAAAGGAGGAGACCCCTTTGTTTTCGGCCGCGGCGGCGAGGAGATCCAGACCCTGGCCGAGGCAGGCATACCCTACCGGGTAGTGCCAGGTATTACCTCGGCCATCGCCGCCCCGGCCTACGCCGGCATCCCTCTCACCCACCGGCATTTCACCTCTTCCGTGGCCTTTATCACCGGGAATGAGGAGCCGGGCAAGGAAGATTCCAGCATCGCTTGGGATAAGCTCGCTACTGGTGCCGGCACCTTGGTATTCCTCATGGGGGTACAGAACCTGCCCCGGATCGCCACCGAACTGGTGCGCCACGGCCGAAGCCTGCAGACGCCGGTGGCCGTCATTTACCGGGGGACAACGCCGGAACAAAGAGTGGTGGAAGGCACCCTGGCCGATATCGCCGACCGGGTAGCGGCAGCCGGCATAACCAATCCGGCCACCATCATAGTCGGAGAAGTGGCCGGCCTGCGGGAAAAATTGGCCTGGGCCGAACGCCAGGAACTCTTCGGCCGCCGCGTGCTCGTCACCCGGGCCAGGCACCAGGCGAGTATCCTGACCCGGGAACTGGAGGCTCTGGGGGCCGAGGCCGTGGAGGTGCCGGTGATCAAATTCACCGCCCCCGGCGATGCTTACGCGGCCGTAGACCGGGCCATGGAACAGATAGCGACGTATGCCTGGTTGATCTTTACCAGCGCCAACGGCGTAGACTTCTTTTTCCGCCGCTTCCTGGCAGAAAAGCAAAGGGACATCCGGGAACTGGGAACCGCCAGGCTGGCCGCCATCGGTCCCCAAACGGCTGCTTGCCTGCGCCGCCTCGGGTTACGGGTGGATTGTCAGGCTCGGGAATACCGGGCCGAGGGTCTATTCGAAGAACTGGCCCGGTTCGGTGTGGAGGGCCGTAAATTGCTGCTGGCCAGGGCCGAGGTGGCCCGGGAGGTACTGCCTGACTCACTGCGTTCCCTGGGCGCCACCGTGGACGAAGTGCCGGTGTACCGTACCCTCCCGGCCGCGGAAAATGCCCCGGCCTTGCGGGAATTGCTGGCCATCCACCGGATAGACGCGGTAACATTTACCAGTTCCTCCACCGCCTACAACTTCGCTGCCCTGGCCGGAGGGGACGTAAAGGAACTCATGCGGGGGGTAGCAGCGGTCTCCATCGGCCCGGTCACCAGCCAGGCTTTGAAAGACATCGGGCTGGCCCCTACGGTCGAGGCCAGCGAGTATACCATTCCCGGCCTGGTCCGGGCCCTGGTGAATTATTTTCAAGGAATGTGATGTAAGTCATTGGCCGGGGGTGTTTGATCTGGTACAATGAGGAGGCTGAGCGAGCCGGGGCCAGGCGGCCCAGCCCAATATAAACGGGGGATACCTCAGACCTGGAAGCGGGGGTAACAGATAGATGATCAGCGTGACCAAGCTCCTGTGCGACAGCCATTACTTCGGCGACAGCCTGCGCTACCACCACAGCTCTAGCCAGAGCCGCCACGGAACCACCAGCGGCAGCGGGCCGGTGGTAGTGTGGAACTGTACCCGCACCTGCAACCTGCACTGCATTCACTGCTACTCGGACTCTGAGGCCAAGAAGTATGCCGGGGAACTGTCTACAGAGGAGGCAAAAGCCTTCATTGACGACCTGGCGGCCTTCAAGGTACCGGTGATCCTTTTTTCCGGAGGAGAGCCTCTGACCCGGCCCGATCTCCTCGACCTGGCCGCCTACGCGGGGAAAAAAGGCATTCGCTCTACCATCTCCACCAACGGCACCCTGATCACCCCGCAGGTGGCCAGGGAACTCAAAGAAATCGGCGTCGGCTATGTCGGCATCAGCCTGGACGGCATAGGGGAAAACAATGACCGTTTCCGGGGCAGGAAGGGGGCCTTTGAATTGGCCCTGCGGGGCATCCACAACTGCCTGGAAGTGGGGCAGAGGGTGGGCCTCCGCTTCACCATTAACCGCCACAACTACGCCGAACTGGGGGCCATCCTGGACCTGGTGGAGGCCGAGGGCATTCCCCGGGTCTGCTTCTACCACCTGGTGTACAGCGGCCGGGGCAGCGCCATGGTGCGTGAAGATATCAGCCACGCCGAAACCAGGGCCGCCCTGGACCTGATCATGGAGCGCACCCTGGATTTTCACCGCCGGGGTTTAGAGAAGGAAATTTTGACCGTGGACAACCATGCCGACGGTGTGTATACCTATCTCAAGTTGAGCCGCGAAAACCCGGCCCGGGCAAGTCAGGTGCTGGAGTTGCTGCGGGCCAACGGCGGCAACCGCACCGGCATTGCCATTGCCGAGGTGGACTGGTACGGCAACGTCCACCCGGACCAGTTTACCCAGAACCACACCCTGGGCAACGTGCGGGAAAGGCCCTTTGGTGAGATCTGGACCGATACCACCCACCCCATCCTGGCCGGCCTGAAGGACCGCAAGCCCCTCTTGAAGGGGCGCTGCCGCCTCTGTCAGTGGCTGGACCTGTGCAATGGCAACTTCCGCGCCCGGGCCGAGGCCGTAAGCGGCGATTTCTGGGAATCCGACCCGGCCTGCTACCTCACCGACGCCGAAATCGGGCTGGAAGGAGGGGAAAGCCGTGCCGTTTCCGGTTAACCGGCCCCGGCGCCTGCGGCAAAGTGAAACCCTGCGGCGCCTGGTGCGGGAAACAACCCTGACCCCGGCGGACCTGATTTACCCCTTGTTTGTCATTTTCGGCCAGGGAGTTAAAAACCCGGTGCAGGCCATGCCCGGCATCTACCAGTATTCGGTGGACCAGCTCCTCTACGAGGTGGAGGAAGTGGCCGGACTCCGCCTGCCGGGGGTGATCCTCTTCGGCATCCCGGAGAAAAAGGATAATATCGGCTCCGAGGCCTGGAATCCTGATGGCCCGGTACAGCAGGCGGTCAAGGCCATCAAGGCCCGCTTTCCCGAAATCTTGGTGATCACCGACGTATGCCTGTGCGAGTATACGGCCCACGGGCATTGTGGCGTGGTGGACGGCCAGCGCGTGCTGAATGACCCCACCCTGGAGTTCATTGCCCGCACGGCCCTTTCCCACGCCGAAGCCGGGGCCGACGTGGTCGCCCCTTCGGACATGATGGACGGCCGGGTCAAAGCCATCCGGGAAAAACTTGACGCCCACGGCTTTATTGATACGCCCATCTTAACCTATGCTGCCAAATATGCCTCGGCCTTTTACGGGCCCTTCCGCGAGGCAGCCGGGTCCGCGCCGGCCTTCGGCGACCGCCGCACCTACCAGATGGACCCCGGCAATGCCCGGGAAGCCATGCGGGAGATCAGCCTGGACCTGGAAGAAGGGGCGGATATGGTCATGGTCAAGCCGGCCCTGGCCTATCTGGACATCATCCATCTGGCCCGGGAGCATTTTAATTGCCCCATAGCCGCCTACAATGTTAGCGGTGAATATGCCATGATCAAGGCGGCGGCTGCGGCCGGCTACGTGGACGAACAGAATATCGTCTGGGAAACCCTCACGGCCATCAAGCGGGCCGGGGCCGATTTCATCCTAACCTACTTTGCTAAGGACGTAGCCAGGTGGATGCAGGATTCTGGAAAGGGTTGAGAGCTTGATAATCTCCTGGAACACCACCAACCAGTGCAACATGTTCTGCGACCATTGTTACCGGGACGCCGGAGCGCGAGCCGCGGAGGAGCTTTCCACCGCCGAAGGCAAGGACCTCCTGGACGAGATCGCCCGGGCCGGTTTCCACATCATGATCTTCAGCGGCGGGGAGCCCTTCATGCGCGATGACATTTTCGACCTGGTCGCTCACGCCCGTTCCCGGGGCCTGCGGCCGGTCTTCGGCAGCAACGGCACCCTCATTGACCGCGCGGTGGCCAGGGAACTAAAGCAGGTAGGAGCGGCCGCCGTGGGCATCAGCCTGGACAGCGTGGACCCAGAGAAACACGACCGCCTGCGCAAATTCAACGGCGGTTGGGAGGCGGCGGTCCAGGCCGTTCATTACCTGCGCGAGGCTGAAGTCAAAGTGCAGCTCAACACCACGGTGATGGAATGGAATTACGGCGAAGTAGAAGCCATCACCGACCTGGCCATTAGGCTCGGGGCCGGCGCGCATCACATTTTCTTCCTGGTGCCTACCGGACGGGCGGTAAATATCGAAGAAGAATCCCTCCGCGCCGAGCAGTACGAGCGCCTGTTGGAACGCATCCTGCGCAAGCAGCAGGAAGTGGACATTGAGCTCAAGCCCACCTGCGCGCCCCAGTTCATGCGCATCGCCAAACAACTGAACATCCCGGTACGCTTTGAGCGGGGTTGCCTGGCCGGGACTGCCTACTGCATCATAGGACCCAAGGGCGACGTGCAGCCGTGCGCCTACCTGAACATCGCCGTGGGCAACGTGCGGGAGACACCCTTCAGCCGCATCTGGCAGGAAAGCGAAGTCTTCCAGAGGCTGCGCACCCAGGAATACGGCGGCGAGTGCGGTAGGTGCGGCTACCGGAAAATTTGCGGCGGCTGCCGGGCCCGGGCCTACTACTACCATGATGGGGATTATATGGCCGAGGAGCCCTGGTGCCTCTACCACGGGAGGCGGGGGATCTAGTGGACGCCCTGGACAGGAAACTTCTTACCCTGGTGCAGAAAAGCTTTCCCGTGGTACCCCGGCCCTACGCGGCCATCGGGGAACAACTGGGGATCGGCGAAGACGAGGTCCTCGACCGCCTGGGAGCCCTGAAGGCAAGCGGCATCCTGCGCCGCCTGGGCGCCATAATTAATTCCCGGAAGCTGGATTTCTTTAGCACCCTGTGCGCCATGAAGGTGCCGGAGGACCGGGTAACCGAAGTAGCGGCCGTCATTAACCGCTACCCGGGGGTAACCCATAATTACCTCCGGGAAGGGGAGTACAACGTCTGGTTTACCCTGATCTGCCCATCAGCCCGGGAAGCGCAGCGGATTATCGAACAGATCAAGGAAGAAACCGGTATTCAGGAGATGCTCAACCTGCCGGCCCTGCGGTTGTTTAAGGTAGTGGTTAATTTTGACCTGGAAAGGGAAGCTGCCCGTGCTTAGCCAGCAGGAAAAACAAGTCATCTCTTTGCTGCAGGGAAACCTGCCTTTAACCCCCAGGCCCTTCGCGGCCCTGGCGGAGCAGGCCGGTATGACCGAAGATGAGTTTATCGAAACCACCAGGAAGCTCATGAGCCGCGGGGTGATCCGCCGCCTGGCCGGCATCATCCGCCACCGCGAGGCAGGCATAGCCGCCAATGCCATGGTAGTCTGGCATGTGCCGCCGGAACAGGCGGCCAGGGTAGGTGAGGAACTGGCAGCGGCCCCCGAGGTGACCCACTGCTACGAGCGGCCGGCCACCCCCGAGTGGCCGTACAACCTGTACGCCATGATCCACGGCACCGCCAGGGAAGAATGTGAGGAAATAGCGGCTAAGCTGGCGGCCCGGGTAGGGATAAGCAACTACCGGACGCTCTTCAGCACCGCCGAACTGAAAAAGACCAGCATGACATACTTTTAGCCCGGCTTGAAAACAGAGGTTAGAGGTTGGAACTCGTAGGAACGATCTAGCGCAAGTTCCAAATTGAAAGTCCGGGCCTCCCGCTTCACCCGTTTTCATCCTCTGTTGGTGCCACCATTGGTGGCCCGGGGAGTGCCCCTGAGAAGGGCGGCTCGAAAAAATCAACGCGCCCAATTAAGCGTCTCTGTCTGGAGGGAAGATAAGCATGGACAGATCCCGTGAGCTTTTTGCCCGGGCAAAAGAAGTTATTCCCGGTGGCGTCAACAGCCCGGTACGGGCCTTCCGGGCCGTAGGCGCAGAGCCGGTGTTTATCCAAAGCGGTCGGGGTAGCCGGCTGGTGGACGCCGACGGCCGGGAATACATTGACTATGTCTGCTCCTGGGGGCCCCTCATCCTCGGCCACCGGCCGCAGCCGGTAGTAGAGGCCGTACGGAGGGTCCTGGCTGAAGTGGGGACGAGCTTCGGTGCGCCCACGGAATTGGAAGTGCTCCTGGCCGGGGAAATAATCGCGGCCGTCCCTTCAGTGGAGATGGTGCGGCTGGTGAACTCCGGCACCGAAGCGACCATGAGCGCCCTGCGCCTGGCCCGGGCGTACACCGGCCGGGACAAGATCGTCAAGTTTGCCGGCTGCTACCACGGCCATGCTGACTACCTGCTGGTGGAAGCAGGCTCCGGGGCCCTCACTCTGGGCGTACCCTCCAGTCCTGGCGTGCCGGCAGCCTTTGCCCGTGAAACCCTCACCGCACAATACAACGATCTGGATAGCGTCGAGGCCCTGTTCCGCCAATACCCGGAGGAGATCGCGGCCGTCATCGTAGAGCCCGTGGCCGGCAACATGGGCTGTATCCCCCCGGCATCCGGGTTCCTGCCCGGCCTGCGGCGGCTGACGCAGGAATACGGCAGCCTGCTTATATTTGACGAGGTGATAACCGGCTTCCGCGTCGCCCGTGGCGGCGCCCAGGAACGTTATGGCGTACTGCCTGACCTCACCTGTTTGGGCAAAATCATCGGGGGTGGCCTGCCGGTAGGAGCCTACGGCGGCCGCAAGGACATCATGGAGATGGTGGCCCCGGCCGGCCCGGTCTACCAAGCCGGTACCCTTTCCGGCAACCCCCTGGCCGTGGCTGCGGGGCTGGCCACCCTCGAGGAACTGCGCCGGCCAGACACATACGACAAGCTGGAAACCCTGGGGGAGCGGATGGAGCAGGGGATAAGCCAGGCTCTGGCCCGAAACAATATTCCAGGCACGGTGAACCGCGTCGGCAGCCTGTTCACCCTCTTTTTCCACGCCGGCCCAGTCGGTGATTACGCCGCCGCCACGGCCAGCGACACCAACCGTTTTGCCGCCTTCTTCCGTGGCCTCCTGAACTGGGGAATCTACTGGCCTCCTTCCCAGTTTGAAAGCGTCTTCATCTCCCTGGCCCATACCCCGGAAGACATTGACCGGACAGTGGCGGCCGTGGAAAAATCCCTGGCGTGACCTTCACACGTTCCTGGCCGGCGCCCTGCACAGAAAACGGTTTGCCGAATAAAGTTCCTTTCAGGAATTGATCTGCGTGCTCCGTCTTTCGCACATCCACTCCCACTGCCGCCCCAGTCCCGTCCTGAGCTCCACTTGCGGTACGTATCCCAGGTAGCGGGCGGAAGCCTCCAGCTCGGCCCTGGTCTCCCGCACATCCCCAGGCTGCGCGGCAAGGTGTCTTATTGCGGCCTTTTTCCCGGTCACCGCTTAAATGGCCTCGACCAGTTCCAGGAGGATGACCGGCTGGCCGGTACCTATATCGAAGGCCCGGCCTTCTACCGCCCTTTCCATGGCCAGGCAGTTGGCCCTCACCACGTCCTCCACGTAGGTAAGGTCCCTCTTTTGCTGGCCGTCGCCGAAAACCGGCAGCGGTTTCCCCTCCATGATCAGGTTCATGAAGCGGTAAATGGCCATGTCCGGCCTTTGTCGCGGTCCATACACCTTCCACCAGGTCCAGCCGGAAGAATTGAAAACCTGCCTGCGTTTTAAGGTCGGCCAGGCTCCTCTCCTTCAGCAGCGGGTCATAACTGGGGCTCAAACAGTCCACGCCCCTGACCTGGTGTCCCATCGCCAGCAACCGCTCCGCCAGGGTCGAACCGATGAATCCCGCCACGCCGGTCACGACGCAGGTGGCCATACGAAGCACCCCTTCCGTAATTCCACTGGCCTCCCCCGCCCTACACCCAGGTAGGTCAGTCCGGCGGTGGCCAAACGGTCCGGGTCCAGGCAGTTTCGCCCATCCAGCACGACGTTCCCCTTGAGCAGGCTCTTCACCCTGTCCCAGTCGGCTTCTTGGAACTCCTGCCACTCGGTAAGCACCAGCAGCAGGTCGGCCTGGGACAGGGGCTCATAGAGGCTGCCAGCCATCTGCAGGCCCGGCGGTAATTCCGGGCCACCCGTGGCGGTGGGATCATAGGCGATGACGCTGGCTCCGGCCTCCAACAATCTTCCCAGGAGTTCCAGCGCCGGTGATCCCCTCCGGTCGTCCGTGCCCGCCTTGAAGCTCAGGCCCCAGGCGGCCACACGCTTACCTTGCAAACCGCCCAGGGCACGTTCGATTTTCTCCATGACCCAGGCCGGCTGGGTTTCGTTCACCCATCGCACGGCACGGAGAAGGTTGACGTTCTCCCCGCACGCGGCAGCCTGGCTGATGAGGCCATCCAGGTCCTTGGGCAGGCAGGACCCGCCAAACCCGATCCCGGCTTGCAGGAATTGCCCGCCGATCCGGTGGTCCATGCCCATACCGCGCGCCACCACGTTGACGTCCAGCCCCCAGTGGTCGCAAAGACGGGATAGCACATTTATGAAGGAGACCCTGGTGGCCAGGAAGGCGTTGCTGGCGTACTTGATCAATTCCGCCTCCTCGAGACCGGTAACCAGCACCGGCGCCTCCAGTTCGCGGTACAGTTCCAGCAGGCAGGACGCCTGCGCCGGCTCCGCCACCCCCACGATGATGCGGTCCGGGTGCAGGGCGTCGTGCAGCGCGGAACCTTCCCGCAGGAATTCGGGATTGACGACCAGGCGGCACGCGGGACGCGCGTCGTTGAGTTGCTTTGCCAGCCTGCGCCCCGTTCCCACGGGGACGGTGCTCTTGATCACGATCGTTTCGGGCAGCCCGTGGGCCAGCAATCCCGCCACCGCGCTGTCCACCTGCGCGAGATCCGTCCGCCCCCGGGCGTCATTCGGCGTGCCGACGCAAAGCATGGCCAGTTGCGCCTCCTTCGCCAACCCGGCGGGAAAGAGCCGGAAATCCAGGCAGCCGCTGGCCAGCGCTTCTCGCAGCAAGCTGTCCAGCCCCGGCTCGTAGAAGGGGGCGGTCCCACCGGACAGCTTGCCTATCTTCCTGTCGTCCACATCCAAAACCGTGACCCGGTGCCCGAACCGGGCCAGAGTGACGGCGGTCACCACGCCAACGAAACCGGCGCCAATCACTTCCACTCGCAACCCGTTTACCCCCCTCAGTCGCGTGCCCTGGCGGCCTGGTGGTAGATCTTCAGGAGGTCCCCCGCCACCCGCTCCCAGCTAAATCTCTCTTCTGCTAGCTGGCGGCCCCTCCGGCCCATTCGCCGAGCCTGTTCCGGATTTTGCAATAAGTAAAGGATCAGTTGCCCCATGGCTTCCGGGTTGTCGTACTCCTCCAGGAGAAAGCCGTTGCCGAAGCCCCGGATCACCTCGGAGTTGCCGCCCCGGTCGGTGGTAACAATGGGCAGTCCGGCCGCCATGGCCTCGTAGTGCACCCTGGCCAGCGGTTCTTCCCACTGGGAAGCGCAGACGAAGACGTCCCCGCTGGCGTAGTAACGGGAGACCCCGGCGGGAGGGACGAACCCAGTGAAAATCACCCTCCCACTGGCCTCCGCCGCCCTCTTATGCAGGAGACGCACGTATTCGTCCGCCTTGTTGCTGCCATACCACTTGCTGCCGACGACCAGCAACACGGCGGCGGGCACTTTCTCCCACACCGTTTCCATGGCCTCCAGGACCACGTGCGTACCTTTCTTGGGCGATAGCCGGCTGACGTGCAACACCACCGGGGCCCGCTGGGCGATCCCCCATTGCTTGCATACAGACCGGCGCAGGGAGAGGGCGGCGCTTTTCCAGACGGGCACATAGTCTTTCAGGTTTACTCCCGAGTAGACGGTGGTAAGCTTCGCCCGCGCCGCAGGCACTTGCAGCGCCACCTTGGCCGCCGTGTGGTTGCTGACGGCGATAATTCTGCCCAGCGCGTCCACGCACTGGTGCGCGATTTCCGGAGCAATCTTCTCCCGGTTAAACATGTCGTTGTGAACGCTCAAGACCAGCGCGCTGGCCGGGGAAGCGGCCCGGACGGGCAATATCCAGGCCGGCCGGTTAAAGACGTGAATGACTTCCGGCTTTTCCCGCCCCAAGGCCTCCGTCACCGCCTGGCGGTACGCCTCGGTGGACCGGGCCGGCAGGCGGAAGAATTTCACCCCGCCCTCCGTCACGTAAGCGGGAAGCTCCTTGTCCTCAATCCCCAGCACGCTAATCCGGTGGGAACGGCTGAGGTAAGGCAGCACCTCCTGGATATAGAGCTGGATGGCGCCCCCGCGCAGGGCGGGAACGGGCAGTTTTTCAGTGGCTACCAGTGCGACCCGCATTCCCGTCCTCTCCTTCCAACAAGCCCAGCGACTTGGCACTCTCCACGCGCGCGGCCTCCCGGAGTTTAAGGGACGATTCGTCCTTGCCCTTCTTAAAGTGGTTTTTGGCCACGTCGTGGAACAGGTGCGGGAAAGCCAGGTCCAGCCACACCAGTTCCTCCATCTCTTCGCTCAGCGGTTCTTCCTCGTTGTAATACCGTAGCACCTGGCGCGCCCTGTCCACCTTCCAGCCCCCCGGGGCCGCGGCGATCTTGTTGATGAGCTTGCGCAGGTCGCGGGCCGGAAAGTCGAAGCTGACGTTATCTAGATCCAGTACGTAGACCCCCCGCGGGGTGAGGAGAGCGTTGCCCTCTCCGTAATCCTGGTGGCAAAGCACCAGGTGGCTGGCCGGGTCGCGGGCCAGCCGCTGGTAGCCGGACTGGCCCAAGGCCGCCAGTACCTTTTCCGCCCTCCTGATGAAAAACGGCGCTTCCTCCCGGAAGGCCCCGGCGAAGGCCCCGCTTTCCCTCCCGGCCGCCTCCCGCCAATCGCGCAACCTTTGCAGGATGGAGGCGTATTGTTGCGGCCACCGGTCCCACTTCTGCGAGACCCTGGCTCCCCGGGGAGGGACGTATCCCTTGCTATGGCGGTGAAAGGCCGCCAGCCCCCGCACGGCCTGGCGCAGGCTTTCCGGCGTGCCAAAGGAGACAGGCCGCCCTTCCACCCACTGGTAAACCACAAAGGCGTCCGCTCCCACCACGGTGATCTCCCCATCTTCGCCGGCCAGCACGGCAGGCACAATCGCTCCCTTTTGCTGCATGTATTTCTGCGCGCCGACGGAGAAAAGCAGGCTATCCATGCGCTTGCCCAGGCGTTTCAGGCAAAAATGGCCTTCGCGCGCCCGTACCCGCCAGACCACCTTTTTCCCTTTCGCCTGCACCGTACTTATTTTAAGCACGTGCAAGGGGTAACGGGAAAGAACCCGGGCCGCCAGGCCCTCCAGGTTGCCACAGCCATCGCCCGCTGTTACCATCTCCACCCTCCTAACGGCCCAGGGCCTTGCGCAGCCCCGCGTGCTTGGAGCTTTCATAGGCGATTATTTCCTCCAGTTTCCTCAGGAACTTACCTTCACTCCAGTCCTCCCCCCTCCCCTGGTGGTACTTGCCCACCAGCCCGCAGAAGATGTGGGGGAATTCCAGGTCAATGCGGACGACGTTCAACTCATCCCGGGATAGCGGGTTGACCTGGCAATACCAATCCAGCATCCTGGCGCCCAGATCCGCGTCAAAAGAGCCGCGCTTTTTCATCACCTTGTTCATGACCTTGCGTAGGTCACGGGCCGGGATGTCCATGGTGAGCGAATCTATGTCCAAAACGTTGATTTCCCCGCAGGCGTCGATGACAAGGTTACCCGCGGCAAAATCCTGATGGCACAGTCCTCCCCCCTGCCGCACTTTCTCCACCCAGCTCCAGTAACCGGACTGGAGCAGTTCCTCCCGCAGCTGCAGGCACCTGTCCCGGAAGATCCGCAAGTATGGCCCCGCTTTCTGCCAAAAGTCCCCCAGCCTCGCCGAGCCGGCCATTTCCGCGAGGGCGACAGCCTGCCCCGCATAACTCTCCGGCCACTTGCCCAGGTGCGACCTTTCTTTGCTGCCGGGGGGCGCCACGAACCCAATAGATGCCTTGTGAAAGGCGGCCAGAGCCTTTACCATGGCCGCCAGTTCCCGCTCCCTTTCATAATGGGGCGGAAAACCCCTCACCGCCTGGCTTACAATAAAATAGAAACCGTCTGCCATCACGTAAGCTTCCCCGCTCCGGGTGGGCACCAGAGGCGGAATCTTGATCCCCCTTTCCTGCAGGTGCCTGACCGCGGCCAGGAGGAAGCGTAGCCTTTCGACGCTGTCCACCGGCATTTTCTTCAGCACCAATAGCCCTTGATCTGTATCGATAAACCAGACGCCCTTTTTGGCTTTCAGGTTTTCCTGCCGGATGCCGGAAATGACCAGGTCATAGCTACCCAGCACCCGGGACAGCAGGTCACCCATCGGCAAGGGACACTCCTTTCCAGGAACTAATACATAATACTGCCAGCAATGGTTTGAAGGTGCATGGCCTGCCATTAATTTTTTTTAGTGTAAATACTTACCACCGGTGCTTCACGTGCATATGATGCAGTGCAATCCAAAGAGAGGGGGTGTATCATGTGAAGTGGACCGATGAATACGCCGGCAGTTTGGCGGAAGTCTCCGATTACCTCAAGAAGCTTGCCTCCCGCATTGGCAAGAACAGCTTGAGCGTCGAAGGGAAGGGTATCCAGTTCCCGGATGGCGAAGTGGAGTGCTCCGTCAAATACCAGGAAGACGTAGACGAGTGTAAACTGACCATCAAGCTGCAGTGGCCGCTGGAAGGCGGTGTGGACGGGACGGAGGAAGATGAGGAGGAATAAGGCGCGGGGTGTACCTCGGTTGTGTGCCCCGTCTGCGGAGGGCGTTTCCAGGAAGAGGAGGAATAAGGCGCGGGGTGTACCCCGCGCCTATATAACATGAGTGCACCAGTGAACGCAGCAGACCTGAGGCGCATAATTTGAAGCAAACCATACTGGCTGGCAATACTGTACAAGGAGGGATAAGTATGAGTGAGGGTGCCCTTCCCAAGCAAAGCAGCGAGCCGCTTGTAATTGAGACCATCACCCAGGCAGTCTTTGGAAAGACCAGTGCCCCTTTCCGGCGAAATGTCGAGGTAGCCCTTGAGGCGCGGGAGCAGGCCACGCAGGTGCTGGGCAGCCACGTAAACAATCCGGTCCTGGAAACAGTCTTGGTCATCGAGCGCACCCCGGAAGAAAAGGTTGTCAAGGTTACCGGCAAGTATGACCTGCACATCTGGTGCATGGGCGCACGAGATAGCTTCGTGGTTAGGACGCCGGTTCACTTCGAGGAGGACATACCGGTTAGAGGACCCGCCAATATCGCCTTCTCCAACCTGAAGGCGCGGGTGAGGTTCCACCAGCCACCCTCCTGCCACAATGCGGTGTTTGCCCAGGCCACGGGGGGGCAAACAGCGCAGGTTCAGGTGGAAATGGGACTTTCCGCCGAAGTTTACGGGGAGGCCAACCTGCTGGTCTATGCCGGATACCCAGCCGCACAGCCGGCCTGGCCAGGTAAGCCGCGCAAGGTTTGGCCGGGAGTGGAAAGCGCGAAGGACCCCGATGATTAGCGTAGGCCCTGTTACGGGACCGGCCCGGCTGGTAACAAAAGGGGGGACAGCATCACGCTATCCCCCTTCCATTCACCCGCGACTCATTTTGCTTACTGCCTACGTGCACGGCCACGATCCCGCCTGTTAACTCGATGTACCTGGCGTCCCGTAGCCCCGCCTCCGCAAATAAGCGCCGCACTTCCTCCTGGTGCGGGAAATCCTTCAGGGAGTTGGGCAGGTAGCTGTAGGGCCCGTCCTGCTCGATCCCGAGCCGCCCCAGCAGGGGCACCAGGTGATCGAAGTCGTGATAACAAAAAGCGCAGCACATCGTAATGACAGAGGAAGACAAAGAACTTTGTATATAAAGATAGTCCCCCGCCAGCACCCGGGAGGCCAGCCCCTCACCCTGAGATTCTCGAATGGTACGGCTCGTGGCCTGACGCCAGGCCAACCAGGCCGGTTATCAGGCTATAAGCTTCGCCCGACAAAATAATATCCGTAACGCGGCCGGCTCCTGGCCGCGCTTTTTTCTTTCTACTCTCCGGCCCTCACCGGCAGCAGATCAAAGCAAAAGGCCGGAAAGCAGCTCCACGCAAGAACGAGGCGGCATGAATGTAGTTCTCACCCCAATCTCACCATTGCAAATTGGCCGCAACAGTATTATGCTAAACCTTGTACTTATGCTGACCATACGCGGCGGGGGGAGGAAGATTGCCGGTTATAGATGTGCACTGGCACCTGGTTGCCGGGATGGACACGTGCCAGGAGGCTGTCCAACAGGTCAATGAATGTGGCCGGGGCGGGATAACAGCCGCGGTAACATGTATTATGGACAACTTCGGACAGGACAGGGAAACCATGTCCAAACTGGTGCCGCCATGGGGATGGAAATGGCTGGCAAGATTGGAGCTCAGCCGGGTCCCGGTAACGATGAAGCTGCTGCAAGAGGACACCCGGTGCCGGATAATACCTTTCCTGGATATTCGCAGCGCTACTGATCCCGATTCTCTCTGCCTGGAAGAGTATGCAAAGCAGGGCTTTGGCGGGTTAAAGCTTCTTTATATTCCTGTCGGCGACAGGGCTGTGGAAATAAGCAGCATCCCCAGGACCCTGGGCATTTCTAAGGAAAGGTTTCAAAGGGTATACTACGAAGCCGTAGTCCAGGCGGCCTCCCTTGGGTGGCCGGTGCTGATACATGTAGACCTTACACGAGACGGTAGTTTTGCCCGTAAACTCCTGGAAGATTTCCCGGAAGTGAAATTTAATATTGCCCATCTGGGTTACAGCCGGAAGGAAATGAAAAACTTCCTGGCAGAGTATCCCCATTGCTTTTCCGACCTGGCCGCCCTGGCATCATTCATGCTAGATGATGGAGACGGAGTAACTACTCAGCCACCCTGTGCCAGCTTGAAAAATAGTACTGGACTCGGCTCTGCTTAT
>SLTJ01000032.1 GCA_004347685.1 Clostridia bacterium | reverse complement strand
TCTTTCGCTTCTTCACCCGTCTGAACCTCCGCGATCAGTTCCCGAAAACCCTCCCTGACTTTCCTGCCGCCTCTGGCCCCGTACAGCCGGGCCGAAAATGCGGACTGGCTTAATAAGTCCCTGCTTTTCCCAGTTACGCAGGCTGTTGGGGTGAACGCCCAATCTCTTTGCCGCTTTGCTGATGGTTAATAGTTCCATGATCTAAGCTTAGTATGTTTGTTACCTTTTGTTAAGCCCTATTAGTGTATCAGTAGCTGCTGCGTACCTCCTACCGAATGGAATACCGGCGGAACATGGTGGCGCGGTCCAGATTAATCCATTCCACGATCGAGCGAGCAGGAACTTTTTCCAGTCTAGCAACTGCCCATGAGCAATATTCTGGGTTAATGTCACATCCGGCCCACCGACGTTGCAATTGTTCGGCACATACGAGGGTGGTGCCAGAACCGGCAAAAGGATCGATCACCAGTCCCCCAGGATTGGAGGAGGCAAGGAGGATCCTGCGCAAAAGTTCCTCCGGTTTTTGCGTTGGGTGGGGGGTTTTCTCTCCCATCCCGTTGCTGGTCACTGGTATTTCAAAGACGTCCCGTGGTTTGGCCCCCAGCGGGTGCGGTTCCCAGGGCTGGCACTCCTTCTTACCGTTCCCATACTGGCTTGATTCGGCCTGGGGGTGAACTGGGTATTTAAGTGTATGATTGCCATAAGGGATGCGGACATCGTCAACATTGAAGATGAAGTCCTTGCTCTTTCGGAAACAAAGAATGGATTCATGCGAGCGGCCCCAGTCATTTCTAAGGTTAGCCTTGTTTTTATAGTGCCATACTAACCAGCGGCAACTTGCGAAAAGGCGGGCCGCGGGTCGGCGAATATCCGCCAGGATTTCTGAAAACCCACAAATGTAGAGGGTGCCTTGATCCTTTAGAACCCGGGCTGCCTCTTTAATCCATTCCAGGGACCAATCAATGTATTCGTCTTGGGATTTAAACTCGTCCCATTCAGCTTTACCAAGGTTATAAGGGGGGTCGGCAAAAACAAGGTCAACCGATGCCGTCTCAAGGGAGGCCAGCCAGTGTAGGCTGTCGCCCACATAAAGAGCGCCGTGTGGGTGCTGATAGTATGGCTGCGGCTCTTGCGTTTCGAGCTTCGTTTCATCTAGGGAACATATCTTCCCGCTAGTGAATAGTTCCCCCCCCCCCCCCCCCATTGATGGCAGGGAATATCTTTCCAAAAATAAATTACCTATTGGCTTTCTAGGCACACAACTGCCGCCCCTTTCTCTCGCATGGCAACGTTTTATGTTCGTACTGCCCTAACCCGAACTAGCCGGAACCAAAGGTGATTTTCTTTCCACTTTGCGAAGATGTTCTTCCCCCGCACCCGGCGAGCAGTGCCACCGCCAGCATCCGTAGCTCTGCGGGAAAATGTTACCTTCTGCATGATGCGGATAAATTCGGCACGGTCAGATTGAAGTCCTGCCAATCGCAAAAAAAAAAGCGCTGGGGCCTCCTTTCTGGCCACACCCACCTACAGCCGCTGGTGTGTGGAGATTGACCACGCGGTAACCAGGACCCCGCAGTAGCACAAGATACGACAGGCCAAGAACAAGCTATCCTTTGGCGAGGCGTATCATGATCTTGACTTGGTGTGCTGCCTGGAGGACGGCAGCCCGATCAACCCTGGTACGCTGGCCAACAGGTGGCAGGCGATAAGCCGGAGGCTGAACCTGGGAGTTCGTTTCCACGACCTGCGCCATACCCATGCCACGTTGTTATTACAGTTGGGCGAGCGGCCAAAGGTGGTTTCACAGCGGCTGGGACATTCGAGCATAGAGATTACAATGGATCTGTACAGCCATGTCACCCCGGGTATGCAAAAAGAGGCCGCCAGGCGCCTGGAGGAGTTCCTCTTTGGCGGCAAGGCGGCAAAATAGAATAGTGCGTGTGACAAAGTTGTGATAAAGTTGGCTCCTAGAAGACTAATGGCAAGTTCTCCCATCCATGGAGAGCTTGCCATTTCTATCTTTCCTGGCGCGCCCGGCTGGATTCGAACCAGCGACCAACGGATTAGAAGTCCGTTGCTCTATCCCCTGAGCTACGGGCGCTCATGAGACGACCTATAACGCAAAAACCACTCATGCCTGCAGGCACAACACTAATTAAAAGTGTGTGGAAGGCTATTTGGTGTAGTTTCATACTTGGGGTAGTTTCATAAAAAATGGAGCGGGCGATGGGAATCGAACCCACGTAACTGGCTTGGAAGGCCAGAACTCTACCATTGAGCTACGCCCGCGTTCGTCCTCATGATAGCTTAAAACCACGCTTTTGTCAACATGCACTGAACAACCAGAACAGCACCTCCGCTTTTTTGGCTGCCTTTTACACGGACATAACCTCCTGCAGTATGGGCATGGCCCTGGCTACAGCCTTGGCCCGGTGGCTGATCTTGTTCTTTACCTCAGGAGGTAGTTCGGCCATGGTGCAATCATATTCGGGCAGATAAAACAAGGGGTCATAGCCGAATCCGCCCGAACCCCGGGGGGCGAAGGCCACCAGACCTTCACAGGTGCCTTCAACGACCCATTCTTTCCCGGCCGGAGTAACCACAGCCAGGGCACAGCGAAACCGGCAGGTACGGTTTTCCCGGGGTACCGTGGCCAGCAATTCGAGCAGCTTCGCGTTGTTGCGCTGGTCGTCCCTGTCGTCCCCGGCAAACCGCGCCGAGTATATGCCCGGCTCCCCATTCAAATAGTCTACCTCCAGGCCGGAATCGTCGGCCACAGCCGGCAGGCCTGTACCCGTGGCCGCCCTTCTCGCCTTGAGCAAAGCATTTTCGGCAAAGGTAGTTCCTGTCTCAGGTGCCATTTCGACTTCCGGCCACCCGGCCAGAGAAACTACTTCCAGCGGTAACCGGCCCAAAAGCTCGACAAACTCCCGCCGCTTGCCCTCATTTTTCGTAGCCAGCACCATTCTTGCCCCGGACACTATCCCTGCTACCCCGCTTGAAGTTGTCCAACAAAAATACCCAAGCCGGCGAAAACCTGCCTTTGCACCTCACACAGCCGGGCAATACCCTCTGCCGCCAGGTCCAGCATCTGCTGCAATTCCTCGCGGGTAAAAGGGGTTTGTTCAGCGGTACCCTGTACCTCGACCAGTTTCCCGGCCCCGGTCATCACCACGTTCATGTCCACCCCTGCCTGGGAATCCTCGGCAAAATCAAGATCCAGGAGCAGCTCTTCGCCAACCTTCCCCACACTAACAGCGGCCAGCAAATCGGTTACCGGCAGGCGCTTGATTTCGCCCTCGGCCACCAGCCCGGCCAGGGCCTGGACTACGGCCACGTAGGCGCCGGTAATGGAGGCGGTCCTGGTCCCTCCGTCGGCCTGCAGCACATCGCAATCTATCCAAACAGTGCGCTCGCCCATGGCCGGCATCTCAATAACGGCCCGGATAGAACGACCGATAAGGCGCTGTATCTCCTGGGATCTGCCGGCCACCCTGCCCCGCGTGGCGTCTCGTACTGTTCTCACTTCGGTAGCCCGAGGCAGCATCCCATACTCGGCCGTCACCCAACCCTGTCCCTTACCTCTAAGAAACCCGGGAACCTTGGCCTCTATCGTAGCCGTACAAATTACCTTTGTGTCGCCAGCCTCGATCAATGCTGACCCTTCCGGGTATTTCATATATGGGGTGGTAATTCTTACCGGGCGAATTTCAAAAGCCTGTCGCCCGTCTGCGCGTGCCATCGCCTAGCCTCCTCAGAAGAACCATGATTCCGGCTGTTCATTGTCGTACTACTACTAAACAGAGCCAAGCATAGCACAAAAACTAGTTTTTGCCAAGTGCCAGGATGGCGATATTTGGCGGAGGGGAAACAGCCACGACGCGACCGGGGAGATTTCTCCCCAGTAACTTGGCGGCCAGCGGTGAAAACTTCCGGGGGTCACCGCTGGTAAAAAACGTGTCCTCACGGCCGCCGGTGCTATGGGCAACGCCAGCCCCCTCCTGCGCGGGACATAGTGACGCCACCTGCAAGCCTACTTCCTCCGCCGGATCAACAACAGCCACCCCCGGGCCCATGATAGCCTTGATGGCCGAGGTCATGAAAGGATAATGAGTACAGCCCAGGATCAAGGTATCTATGCCGGCCGCCTTCAACGGCTGTAAATACTGGGCCAACGCGGCCAGGGCCAGATCGTCGTCAACATGCCCTTCCTCTACCAGGGGGACTAAGAGCGGACACTCCTGGGTAAATATCTCCAAGCCGGCGTCCATTCTCCGCAACGCGGCCAGATGGGCCTGGCTCCAAATAGTCGCTCTGGTAGCCATAACTCCTATGCGCCCGTTACTGGTGAGCCTGGCCGCCGCCTCGGCGCCAGGCGTAATCACTCCTATTACCGGCACCTCGTATTTCTCTTGCAGGTAATCCAGGGCCACAGCCGAGGTGGAGTTACAAGCGTCAACAATCAGCCCCGCGCCGCTGGCTGTCAGGAAGGCCGTAATGGCATCGGCAAAACCAATAAGTTCCGCCGGCGTCTTCTCACCGTAAGGGACGTGAGCGGTGTCGGCAAAATACAACATGGCAGCTTCCGGTGCCCGGGCCCAAATCTGCCTGGCCACTGTAAGACCCCCAAGGCCGGAATCGAATAGCCCGATACGGCAAGCAGGCAATAGAATCACTCCATTCAGCCAGGTAACTTCGTGGCTAATTTGTATTTGTATGTATCCGGGGAGGGGAAAATTACTTGCGCCGCAATAATTGTAGCCAGATGTTATGCCAATGTCAATGCGACAAAACTTTCAAGGCTCTTGTGGTTAAGCCCACAGAAAAATCAAAAGCCGGCTTGCCCGGCCACAAAAAAAGCCCGCCAAGGCGGACGCTTTGCAGGCAGCCAGCATAGGGCGGAATTCCCCGCGGCTGTTCCAAACGCGCATGGCGCGCGCCACATGGACGCGAGCGCAGCGTATCTTTACGCTACCGCGCGCGACCTGCCGGCTGGCCCGACCAAGCCCAGCAAGGTCTTGCCGGCCACTTCCTATGGCTCATTACTGTCTGCAAGTCTTCAAGAAGAACCCAGATAGGTCATGATGCCTTTGGCAATTCCGGCAGCGGCCTGCTGCCGAAAATCTTCCCGGGCTAGGAGCTGCTCCTCATCTGGATTGGAGATGAAGGCCACTTCCACCAGTACGGCTGGCATCTGGCTGTAACGAAGAACCGCGAAGTTGGCCTCCCTGACCCCAAGGTCGGGCCGCCCCAGGGACGACACCAGGTTGGACTGGATGGCGGCAGCCAGCCTCTGCCTCTCTGTCCTCTGTTCCGATCCGGCCGCGTAAAAATAAGTGCTTGTGCCCTGAAGCCCTGGGTTCGGCGAGGCATTGAGGTGGATGCTGACAAAAACCTGCGCGGCCGCCTGGTTGGCCATTTGTGCTCTTTCCTCCAGGGAAAGAGCCGTGTCCCCGGTACGGGTAAAGATAACCGTGGCTCCGTTATCTACCAGTATAGCCCCGGTGCGCCGGGAGATATCCATGGCTATCTCCCGTTCCAGCAAGCCGGTAGGGCCGATGGCTCCAGGGTCGGACCAGTCGCCGCCCTTGCGCACGCCGTGCCCCGGGTCCAGGACCACTACCTGCCCGGCCAGGGAAGGCAAACCAACGGCAAAAGTGATTGCGTTACCTTCACGGCTACTATGCCAAGAAGCCTCGCCCGATAGATCAGCTACGATACGCACCGTATCCGGTTCATACTGGGATACCCGCACCCCGTTTACCAGCCCGTTTCCGGCCATTTCAAGCTGGGTGCTCGCGAACTGGTCTCCCAGTACCGCCCCGGGAAGGTCAAAGACCAGGCGGGGTGGGCCGGTAAGGGACAAAACCTTAAATGAAGGGGGAGCCGATGCCGCTACCCGGATCTCGACCCCCGACCCCGTTGGTTGGGCCGTGACATCATTGATGACAACGCCCGCACCGGAGTCCCCGTCAGGACCCGACGGGGGCAAGTCCTCACCTCGGGAAGCCAGATTCCCTACCCGGACTGCCACCAGCCAAGCGGCTATCCAGCCCTCCTGCGTTCCCAGACGGATCTTGTACCACTGGCCTTCCTCACCTGCAATTTCGTAGGACTCTCCTGCATTCACCCGGGCTATCACCGGGGAGGTAGTATCCGGTCCGTTGCGGATATTGACATTGTTAGCCGTTACCACGGCTACCCACGTGCCCGGTTGCGGGCTTTCGGCCAATACCTCCGGTTTTCCCACCAGCCACCCCGCAATCCAACCCGTACCTTGCGCCGGCAACTGGACCCGATACCAGCCGTCCGCCTCCTCCAGCACTACCAGCCTATCCCCCCGGGCCACCTGGGAGATTACTCCATAATCCTGGCTGGGGCCGGAGCGAATATTGACCCGGCTACCAGTCACCACCACATAGCTTGGCTCCGGCGTGGCAGCCGGGGGCTTGTCCGCAAGGGGTGGTTCCGGCGTCAGGACGAAGACCGTGCGGAGGGCCTCGTTCCACCCAACCGTGGCCCCCATGGTTTCAGCCACAAACCGTAACGGCACCATGGTACGGCCGCCGGCAATAACCGGGACCGTGTCCAGCGCCAGTTCCCGGCCGTCAACCCGGACCCGGGTATCGTCAATATGTAAGACTATGGTCCGGCCGGTATAAGCTATGGTTACTTGTCGTTCTGTTTCCAGCCACTGCACTGCTGCTCCCAGGGATTCCGCCACAAAACGCACCGGAACCATGGTGCGGCCGTTGGCATCTATATACGGATTTACATCTACCTCTACCGGGCTGCGATTAACTACCAGTTTGACTGATGCCTCGGCCCGAGCCGGGGCCCCGTGTCCCGTCAGGGCCACCAGGGCCACCACCGCTATGACGAACCAAAACCTTTCCCAGCGTCTGAACAGGTCAATCACCACCGGTTTTTCTTCTCTGGCTCCCCGGCAAACCCCTTAAAGCCCAAGGGGGATACCGGGTAACGCCGCAAGAACCTGATCACGCCAAGATGACCGGGGGCTTACGGCGCACCCTCTGCGCCGCCGCGAACCTTCGCGGTTTCTCGGGGTACAACCCTTTCCCAGGGATATTATTCTAGGCCAGAGTCGAATTTCCTGCTGAAAGAAAAACCGGGTGGTATTGGCAAATGCTGTTATTTCCCTTTCATCACCAGATCCGGAGCCGGGGCCAGGGCGGCAGAGGTTTCAACATGCCCGGCCAGCGTATCTACTTCCTGACCCTCTACCAGGATACGCACCCTATGCACCGTAGGAAATTGAGTTAAGGTGTTAACAATCGAATAAACTACCAGCCTTTCACTCTCGCTGCCACCGACAAAATTGTTCACCAGATCGCGGCTAAAATCAACAATGGCCAGGCCGTCCGGCCGCACGTTTATATCGCGCAGCACCGTACCTACCGGTATGGTTGGCAGGAGCCCGCTCTCGGGGCTGGGCCCGGCTATCAGTTCCTCGACCGTAGTCCGGCCGATCCCTTCTACCTTCGGTATCGTGCGCTTCTCTTCCGCCAGGTACTGCCCGCTCGGGTCGCTGAAATAAAGCTTCACCGTTACCATGTCACCCGGGACCTGGCCCGGCAGTCCGGCCCCACTGCCGGAAGCCTCAGGCATAGCTCCAGGCGATTGACCTTGGGTCCCTTCAGACCCGGCCGGAGCCTGCCCGCCCAAGTCACTCTTAACCTTGTCCAGGCTGTCGCCGCAGCCGGCCGCGAGCAAAACCCCCACCACAACCAAACCCAGCCAGAAAGTCCGTAGCCGCAACATTTGCTTTCCCCCTTCTTTGGCCTTAGTATCTACCTGATATCTATTAGGGGAGAAAGCAAATTATGCCACCCACACCATAAAAAACCTGCCCGCCGTGATTCTCAACCCTTGGGCGGGGATCTAACCGGCCGACAAAACTTCCTTCAGAGCGGCTACAAACCTGACATTCTGCTCTGGCGTTCCTATCGTTACCCGCAGGTAGTCGTCATAACCGAAGATGTCACCGGTGCGCACGATGATTCCCCGGGACAACAATTCCTTAAACACCTCCCGGCAGGGGCGCGGCGCTTGCATCCAGACAAAGTTGGCCTGGGTCGGCAGGTAGCGCAAGCCAAGACTTTGCAGTTCCCGGTAAAGAAACTCCTTGCCCTCCGCATTCACCTGACGGCTCTGTTCCAGGTGCCGGGTATCGCCAATGGCCGCAGCCGCGGCCACCTGGCCCAGGAAGTTCACGTTAAAAGGCTCCCGGACCTTGTGGAGGCTGGCAATCAGTGCCGGATCAGCAATGCCGTAGCCGACCCGCAGCCCGGCCAAACCGTAAATCTTGGAAAAAGTACGTAAGGCAATGATATTCTTTTTGCCATCTCGAACGTAGGCGAGGGAATCCGGATATGCCCCGCTGTCTACGTATTCGCAGTATGCTTCATCCAGAACCAGCAGAACTTCATCCGGCAGGCTTTGAATTAGATCCTCCAGATCCGCCGCGGTAACCATGGTACCGGTAGGATTGTTCGGGTTGCCCAGGAAGATTATCTTTGTCTGCCGGCCGACGGCCGCCTTCAGGCCAGGCAAGTCGTAATTAAAATCCACGGCCGGGACATAGCGGCATTTCCCCCCCATGAGCTGGGCGGCAAATTCATACTCGGAAAAGGTCGGTGGGCAGACTAAGACTGCATCACCTTCTTGCAGGAAGGCCTCGGTAATCAGCTTCAAGATTTCGTCAGAGCCGTTACCCACGATAAGATAATCCTCACCTACCTGGAGATGGGCCGCCAGGGCCCGGCGCAGGTTAAAACAGGCGCCGTCAGGATAAAATGAGGCTTTCTCCAGGGCCTGCTGCATGGCGGCTAAGGCCAGGGGCGACGGCCCCAGCGGGTTCTCATTTGAGGCCAGCTTGATGGCATTACGTATACCCAGTTCCCGCTCTACTTCTTCTACCGGCTTTCCAGGCTCGTAAGGTTTGATAGCCGCGAGGGCCGGACGCGGGCTTAGAGCCATATGTCTTTCCCTCCCTCAGATTGGTAGGGTAGCAATTCCACAAAAAAAGGGGCTTTCCTGCCCGCCGGCCCGTTTTTTTGCCGCCTCCCAACCTGCTTGACCCGATCCCGGCCACTCATCCCAGCAAAGATCAGCCTTCGCCGATAACCTGGCGACTGTTTTTCTTGCCGTCATAAGAAAAAAGGGTTGTTTTCCCATCGGCTACTGTTTCCAGGTGGACCGGCCGACCCCATAACAAGTAGACGTAGGGGAGTGTCCTTTCCACATAGAGGACATCCAGGGGCCGGCCTTCAAACAGATGTTTGAGATATAATTCACCCCGGTGCCCATAATCCCCGTCGAGTACTTCAATATAAGGGAACCCGCCGTTGTTCAAGGATTGCACCAGTGTATCCCGCACCTTTTCCCACTTTTTTTCCGTGACCACCCAGGAAGAACCCACCCGCTTGTATAGATAGAGGTCGAGTTCGCTCACCAGATCCTTAGTCAAGTAGTTGCGGAGGAATGACATATCGCTTTCTATTTCCCGCACCTCAAAGAGCTTCTCCCGACCATGGCCGGCCTCGGGAGCCTCGTCCCAGCGCTTCTCAATGTCTTCGAAAATCCGCACGCCCACCAGGTAGGGATTGAGCACCATAAAGGATGGCTGCAGCAGTTGCCCCTGGAGCTTAGCGTATTCCACCGCTTCAGCCTCCGGCAAGTCCAGTTCCCGCAGGATGCGCGTATGCCAAAATGTAGCCCAGCCTTCATTCATGATTTTGGTTTCGATCTGGGGCCAAAAATACCGCATCTCTTCCCTTATCATGGCGATAATGTCCCGCTGCCAGTCTTCCAGTTGGTAGCCATTTTCCATGACGAACCCCAACAAATCCTTCTCGGGCCGGGGCGGGTTTTTCCTGCTTGCCGCGGGAGCGGGTCCTTTTGTCTCCCTTCGGTCCAGAACCCACAGGTCATCGTAGCCGGTAGGCGGCGGCTCCGACTTACTTTCTTCCTCCTTCGTCCTGGCCAGCCAGGGATATGGATTAATATGCTCTTGTAGGGCCAGACAGGCATCCAGGAATATCTCCACTTCCCGGCGCCCGTGGGCCGCCTCATATTCCCGCATCCGGGCCGCATGAAGGGCCATCACCTCCAGGATATTTTTCCTGTCGGTGAAGCGGAAATGCCAGTTATGCCGGAAAAAATCGCTATGAGCCAGGACATGGGCCATAACCAGCTTATTCTGGACCAGGGAGTTACCTTCCAGCAGGAAGGCCTGACACGGATCGGAATTGATTACCAGTTCGTATATCCGGCTCAGGTTGTAGTCATACTGGGTCTTTAAGCGGTAAAACTGCTTGCCGAAGGACCAGTGAGCAAACCTGGTGGGCATTCCGTAAGCTCCAAAGGTATAGATAATGTCGGCCGGGCAAAGCTCAAACTGGATCCCCCCGCTCTCCAGGCCGAACCCGGCGGCCAGAGTTCCGATTTCCTCGGCCGCCCTTTCCAGTTCCAGCAGTTCGTCCATACGATCGCCTCCTGCCCCGGGGCTTCAGCCTCAACACGGACAAGAAGCCCCTCAGGCCAGTTCCTTTTCGCTGAAAAACTTTTGCAGGGCCGGGTAAACATCAGTTTTGTCCTTGATGGTCACCGTGACAAAACGTGGGTCCTTAACCCGGCGAAAGGACTGCATCAGACTGCTGCCCCGGTAGAACGGCCCGGAAATCTCGCCGTAGCCCACCATATTGGTCACTTCCAGGAGTTTCTGCACCAGGGATACACATAAATCGTTGTCGGAAGGCAAATTGTCACCGTCGGAAAAATGGAAAGGGTAAATGTTGTAATCATGAGGCGGGTACCGTTCCTCGATTATCTTCAGGGCCAGTTGGTAAGCTGAAGAGCACCTGGTACCGCCGCTTTCCCCCCGGGTGAAAAATTCTTCCTCGGTAACCTCCTTGGCCTGGGTATGGTGGGCGATGAATACCACCTTCACCCTTTCATATTTGCTGCGGAGAAAGCGCACCATCCAAAAGAAGAAACTGCGGGCAATATACTTCTCGAAGTTTCCCATGGACCCCGACGTATCCATCATCGCAAGTATGACCGCGTTTGTATGGGCCTGCCTGCTTTCTATCCAGGTTTTAAAGCGCATATCCTCCCTGGAGATGCCGCCGATACCGGCCTGGCCATGCATGGCGTTGCGGCGCAGGTTGGCCAGCAAGGTGCGCTTGCGGTCCAGATTGCCCATGAGGCCGGCCCGGCGAATGTCATTAAAGTAATACGAAATGTTCTCCAGATCCTCGGCCCGTTTGTCTTTGAGGTGGGGGAGCCGCAGATCTTCAAAGATCATGTCGGCCAGTTCATCCAAGGTTATTTCGGCCTCGTAGTAATCAAAACCCGGCTCGCTCCCGGCTCCAGCCCCCCCTTTGCCAGGACCTGGTCCCGGCTCCGTTCCCAGCACCTGGCCCGGCTGCGTATCCCCCTGGCCCTGCCCGGCGTGCTCCCCCTGGCCGGGGTCAAACCGAAAACGGTACTCCTGGAGAGAGCGAATGGGGACTTTGATAATCTTGTTGCCGTCGGACATGATAATGCTCTCTTCACTGACGATATCGGCCAGGTTATCCCTGATGGCATCCCTTACCTTTTCCTGGTGCCGTTGCTGGTCTATGTAGCCCTTGCGGTGCAAGGACCAGTCATCCCGTGACACGAGAAAAGAGGCCACCCGTACCACCTCCTGTCCCGTCTGACGCCTTTGCCGCTGATCCGCCATCGCCCGGCTACCTGTTGAGCAGGCTTCCGGTGTATTTCAGAAGTTCGTTGGCACAGACAGGGCAATACCCGTGGCTGGATACCAGCCGGTCCACCACGGCATTGAGACGCTTGAGCTGCTCGGGGTCGGGAGTCTTGCTGGAAGTGGTTATTTTTACCACGTCCTTCAGGTCGCTAAATAGCTTTTTTTCAATGGCCTCGCGCAGCCGTTCGTGTGAGCTGTACTCAAAACGCTTGCCCTTGCGGGCATAGGTAGAAAGGCGGATGAGGATTTCCTCGCGGAAAGCCTTCTTGGCGCTTTCCGCCACCCCGATCTGTTCCTCAATGGAGCGCATGAGTTTCTCGTCCGGCTCCAGTTCCTCGCCGCTGATGGGGTCCTTGACCTTCACCCCATTGCAGAAGGCCTCCACGTTGTCCAGGTAATTCTCAAACAAGGTCCGGGCCGATTCCTCATAGGAGTAAACAAAGGCCCGCTGCACTTCCTTCTTGGCCACCTCGTCGTACTCTTGGCGGGCCAAGGCCAGGAGGTTAAAATATTTCTCCCGGTCCTCCCTGGTTATGGAGGGATGCTGGTCCAGCCCATCCTTTAAGGCGCGCAGAATGTCCAGGGCGTTTATGCATTTCGTATCCTTGGTAATCAGGGCGCTGGAGATGCGGTTTATCACGTAACGAGGATCTATTCCGCTCATGCCCTCTCCTTCGGCCTCGGCCTGCAGCTCGGCCACGTCCTTCTGCTTGAACCCCTCTACGTCCTCGCCGTCGTACAGCTTCATTTTCTTCAGCAAGTCCATGCCCTGCTTCTTGGATTCCTTGAGGCGCGTCAGCACGGAAAAAATGGCTGCCGTCCACAGGGCGTAAGGAGCCACGTGCACGTCAATATCCGCCTCGCGGATGAGCTTCTCGTAGATCTTTACTTCCTGGCTCACCTTCAGGTTGTAGGGCACCGGGATGACGATGATGCGGGAGCGCAGGGCCTCGTTTTTGGGGTTGCTTATAAAGGCCCGGTACTCGGCCTCATTGGTGTGGGCTACGATTATTTCAATGATTGTATACTCATTAGTTCAATTACCGTTTGCTTAAAGAACCACCTCGATGGTGGTCTCTTCCTGACTATAAAGCTCGCGCTTAAAACCTGTAATAATATGAAGAACCAATGCTATAGTTGCCGCCTCTTTACCCGTATGGTACTGTGGAAATAATTCGCTGACTGGGTTCTGTATCCCTCTCCCCCGCCTCCTTTTTCCCACCGGCCTCCTGATTTTGTTCCCTCAGTGCCTGTGCAATCAAACACTCCACCAGCACCCTGTAGACGCCCTCAATATCCTCCCTCGTGGGCTCTTTAATGACCGGCTCGTCTATGATGATCCGCCCGTTCTTGCCTTGCAAAATGAGCATGGGCCGTCACCCCTCTACTGCTAATGCTATTCACCCGGCGGTTTGTCCTATGAAATAAAGTCGAATTTTTGGACAACCCCAGTTTGCTAACGTTTCAGGGGCTCGGCTCTTGCTCTACTTTAAGAAGTCCCCGGTTCCGAGTTTGCTGGATCTGTTGCCCGGCCCCCAGCCTCCTATTGGGCAAATGCCCTTGGTACCCGCTTGCGCCTCGCTGCTGGCGCGCGCCTACCCCGCCTGTGGTTCCCACCGCGTTTTTTACCGCGGCCGACAGGGCTCACTCCACGCCCAGACCCTCTCCGGAGGGAGGGTGGTTCCCCGAACCTTATCCAACCGTTTGTGGTGGCACTATAGCCTTGTGCCACCTTCCGGCCTGATACGGTCAGGTACACCGGCGTGAGCACGGGCACCAAGCCTCGCCGCCACCGCAATGCCTGGCGCTCCGGGCGGTAACGGCGTTACATTCTCAAAGAACACTTGTTGCACCCGTTCTACAAGACCCACTTCTTGACCCTTCACCCTATAAAGAGAAAGCAGTGGGGATTTTGACAACCCCCTCAAGGAAAATTTTTACCCAGGCTAGTTCAGCAATTTGTAGAGAAGAGTTACCGGCACGGTGACAGGGATTCTCTTCCGGGTTTACTTCAAGTCGTGAATAGAGTACAATGATCAACGGCAATCCACTACCTGCGGATCGGGGCGGTTGTGGTTGTCCGTCCTGGACTAGGCTCTACTTGCTGGGAGGCTTGTCCAGGACAAAATATTTTCGCAACTTGTCCAGAGCCCGTTCTTTGATCCGGTTTACCGCCTGCTTGGTCACCCCCATTTCCCCGGCTAATTCTTGTTCCGTTACACCCTCCAGGACCGTTGCCACGACCACCCTCTGCTGCAGCGGCGTGAGCAACGCGAGGGCTTCCTGGAGGACCAGCTTGTTCTCTAATTCGGTAAGGAGGTCCGGCGGTGGGTTAACGGTACTGAGCATTCTGGCTATGGCCTCACCTCCCGCCTCGTTCTTCAATTGTTCGTTTAGGATGAGCAACTCACGCTCTTTCAGTCGCCTGTGTTTCCTGGCCAACCGGAGCGCTTCATGGCGTAGGCCGGTCACGAACCAGGCCACCACCCTAGCCTCTTCCAGGTCGTATTCACCGTCGTCAGGTGTAGGGTTCCATCTTTTTCACCTCCCCCGGTTTTCATTTCTTGCCCTCTACTTAATAAAGAGAAAGTAGGGGGCATTTTGACAACCCCCTACCAAAAAAAATTTTTCCTAGTCATGCCGTTTGCTCGCGAAATATTTCTGGAGTTCGTCCCGGCCCCAGGTGGTACGCGGTTCATACCTGTGGACCGCGCTTACAATCCAGACGACCAGGTCGGAACAGGCTTCGTCATAGCCCATGCGACGGCTGTACTTCCTGACCAGTGGAATGAACCGCTGCACCACTTCAAGGACGGCGTCCTCCTCACCGTTTTTAACTCTAACGATCAATTCCCGCAGTTTTGGCTTCCGCTGCATGGCTCACCGCCCTCCTTTTTGGGGAAGCCGCCGAGCGAAGCGCCGAAGTTTTATCGCCAACCCCGACACTGTTTATCGGCAATACAGAACAGCCCTTCTAGAGACAAAAAGACCTGCCGCGAGAAAGGGCAGGTCAGACCGTCCTACAGCGGCGGCCAGGCTGTCGTAGTGCCATCACACCAGCACCTTAGACCCTATGGCTCTGCGTCCTCACCTTTTGGTAAGTTTACCCTTAGCGCTGGTATTGGATCGTATATACCATATCTTACCATGTCTAGGAAGAATACGTCAACATCTGGCCCACCTCCCTGGCACGAGTAAACAATGGATCAGACACGGGAAAGGGCTATTCGGCTGCTCTCCCTATTATGATTTGGAAACTGGCCGGCGTTGTACCCCTGGCAATTCACTTATGTAGGGACCCAGGGGGTAAGATGTTAATCACTGCTCTTAAACCAGGACTGGGAAGTGATGCCTAGGGCGCAGTCACGCCGGGCTGACTGTAGTCCAGCCTGCCTCACCCCTCAAAAAAGTGATTGACGGGTTCCTGCACTACGCAATCCTATTCCCCATAGTATGCCGTTACCAACTTATCCAGCCTCCTGTTTTGTATTTGGACCAGGGGGTGCCGCAGACTGTGAAACTGCTCCGCCAAGAAATTGAGCCACTGGCGCTCCCGATTAATGAGATGCAGCACCCTTTCTTTCCCCAAACCATCTGTGGGCCAAAAGCCTGCCTGAGCAAGACGGCCAACCAATTCAGAAGAAAACTGGCTGCCAGCACCTTTCTCAATCTCATCGTAAACCGCGAGCGGCGGAAGAGCCTCCCGGTACGGGCGGTCACTGGACATGGCGTCTATGGCGTCAGCCAGGGCAACAATTTGAGCATTAAGCGGCATGTCATTCCCGGCTAGGCCCAGGTAACCCTTGCCGTCCCAACGCTCGTGGTGATAGAGCACTACCACCTGGAGTTCCTTGCTAAAGCCTTTTTCGGCCAGCATTTGCGCGCCGTCCACTGGATGACGCTTCATGATCTCTTGCTCCGCTGGGCTTAGCGGGCCAGGCTTTTGTAAAATGGCCCGGTCAATTAAGGTCTTGCCTATATCATGGAGAAGGGCGCCCTGCAGCAGAACTTGAAAGCCATTTTCCACTTTTAGGTAAGAAGCCAACTGCCAAGCGATATTAGTTACCCCCAAGCTATGGCTAAGTAATGTGGGGTCGTACTCCTGCATGGCCCCGATAAATGTCCGAAGGTTTTCAACCCCTGACAAACCTGCTGACAGATCTACCACCTTCTTACTCCCTCTTAACAAAAAATGGCAGCTTGAGCTGCCGATACAAACAGAAACAATCCTGCGGCAGCCTGGCGATCATACCCCCAAAAGGGGCTTTAGACCCATGGCTTTGCGTCCCTGCCTTTCGACAGGTTTGCCTTGAGCGTAGGATATTGGGAGAAAGTGAAGTTGCAGTTAAAATGTCAGGGGAACGACAGCGGGCAGGAGTATTTCCACACCGGGCAAAGCCACAGAGAGGGAGAAAAAAGCAGCAGAGACATATTTCCACTAAATGGCATCTATAGCAATTGTTACCCCCCCCCCCCCATAATTGAACAATTGTTCATCTTTTCGACAGGCCTTGCCACTGTGTCCAGTCCTTTCTAATGGCTTAATTTGTTTCTTCGACATTTTATTCCAATCTCCTGCCAAAAGCTATCGAGACCCAGGGGAAAAGGTTGACTAACCTGGTTTTAAGGAAGAGTTATTTCACTCGCCGCCGTCTTGCTCCCCAGGGAAGAGGGGAGGTCGGCCATAGACGGTACGGAAACGGGCCAGGGCTACCCGCCAATCATCGTCAGTGACCTTATCTGCTCCGGCCTCCTGGTAAAGAATTTCGAGGGCCTCAACTACCCGGTTTTCCTGTAACAAGCGGTCATACGCCTCCAGGGCGTCAAACACTCGCCTCCAGTTTATCCTTTCTCCCTCCCCGGAATTTATTTAGAGGAGTAAAGGCGCGGCATCCCTTTAGCCGTACCCGACGCAAGGCATTATCCACGGATTTCGTGGTTATGCCCAAAACCCTGGCTACTTCATCGTAGGAGAAACCCCAGGCAAATAAAAGGGCACAATTCCTTTCTAGTTGGGTAAGGCTGTCAATTAGGTTTTTCCGTTCTTCTCTCCCGATAACTATGGCCTCCACGTTGGCGCTGGGAAGGCCTAACCTTTCATATAGTCCGTTGGCATCGTCCGGCTGGGCATCAAGGGAGATGGTGGGCTGCCGGCGCCTCTCGGCCTTCAAATAGTTTATTAGCCTGCACCGCACGCAGTTAGCTATGAAGGCATTGGCGTTACCTTTATGGGGATCATAGCTCTGCGTTGCTTCCCACAGAGCAATAGCGGCTTCCTGAAGGTAATCTTCAAAGTCCGGTGATCCAGGACTGCAGAAACGGTGTGTCATCCAGTATAGCAGGTTAAGGTAATGAGAATAAATGGCTTCAAAATCTACCGGCGTTCCGCTATGTACCGGTGGCTCCTTCTCATCGGCCTCCACGTAGGCACTAACGCTCGACAACACGATCCCCTTCCTAAATGATTACTATTGTGCCACGATCATGGGGGTAAGCAGAAAGTGCGAAGGAAAACAGTTTATCGGCCAGCCTTATCCACCATTGACACGCTCACCCGGACCAAGCCAACAGGCGTATCCAAGATTACCACTAACAGGGGGCGGCGTACTACAGGGACGGCGCGCAGGCGCCCTATAATGACGGACGGCGGTCCCGGCAGGGTACAGGCTAAACCTTTATTCTCCAGTATTTTCAGGGCTTGCCCGCTGACAATGTTAAATAACTCCTTGACCGAATCTTCTACTTCGTAGCAGTAGCCCTGGAAGGACTTATCTTTATGAAAGGCCCCTGCCAGGGCACAGGCCGTATCTTCCTCCATACTGTAGATAACCGCCGCTTCCGCCGCACCCCTGATGTCTATAAGCACGTTTACCTCATGCCAGGTTACTGGGACATGCTGGAGGGAAACGCTTTTCTTTTGGCAGGTTATGGCCAGTTCCTCTTGGAAAACCTTCACCATCTCTTCAATGAAAGGATTAACTGTCTCCGCCCTCATCTACTGCTCCTCCCGCACTACCAAGCCTGCCCAAAAACCTCTCTACGTCCGAGAGCGTGGCCTTGTAATCATTGAGCAATACCTTGAACTTTTCTCTAAACCGGTTTTCGATCTCGGCCATCTGCTTGTGGGCCTCACGGTTGGCCCTCTCTATGCTGGCCGCGGCTTTAGCCCGGACGTTTTCAATTTCCGTCTGGGCGTCAATGAGGCTTTCTGCCACCACCTTTTCCCAGCGTTCGCTGCTCGCCTGGCTAGAGAGGTCTTCCAGATTGCGCCTTAGCAGGGCGTTTTCCTGCCGTAGCTGTTCGACGGTTTCCGTCAAGATATTGAGTGTCTTGGTAAAATCAGCCCGGCTGGACCGGGAGGAAGGCCGCTGCGCTGGCAACGGGAGGGCCGCGCTTATGCCCAGGGCTTGGCGGACCGCAGCCGCTTCTCTCCCCACGGCCAGTTCGCCGGGAGCCGGGTATTCGTCAAGTCTCGGGCTGGCCTGTTTCCTTCTCCTGCGTATGATAAGCCAGGCCAAAAGATAAGCGAGAAGAAGAAGGCCACCCAGGATCCACGGCCAGGGAAGCAAAAGAAATGGAGCCCGGTAAACCATAGTACCCCCCTCCTGTTCGATTTTCAGCACGGCCTCGTGCAGTCCCCAGATATTCCCAAGCTGCAGGTAGCCCTTTACCTCGCGGACGGTTTGCGGGTAAGAAACAACCTCGTCCAACTGCGTCCGGTTAATAACCTGACCCTTGTGGAACACCTCTAGCTGGGGGCGCAGGTTGATATGGACATTGCCGCTGTTGCGGAACTTGAAGGTGACGGGAACCTTCTTATAGCCAACTGCAGGGACGCGGAAGTCGAGTATTTCTCCCTTGGCAATCACGTCGCCGGGAACAGTGATCAGCACCACTGCCCCCACCCGGACCCCCAGGGGCGAGGTGCGCGTATTGTTCCCTATCGCCCTGCCTTCGGCGAAGATGACCGCCCAGTGGCTGCCGGGCTCGGCACCTAGTGGCACGCGTACCCGGTAGGGAAGCCTGATACTTGCGCCCGGGGAAATGCGGCCGGATACTTGCCCCACTTCAAGCCACTTGCTGGCCGACCACCTTTTTTCCTGACCCTCGGCAAAAACGATCTTGCCGTCGTCGGCAAAGTAATAGTCACGAACGTAGAAGCTTACTTCCAAAGGCTCGCTGCCTTCGTTGACCACGGTTATTTCTCCACTGCCACCTTCACCTCCGGCCAAAGACAACTCTACCTTGGCCGGCGTAAGCCCCAGCCTTACTTCCGCATAGGCCGTTGGAGTAAACAGCAGCCCGAAAAATAAGCCGAGAAAAAAGAAAAGCGCTTTCCGTTCCAGGTTCTTCAACGCCAGCCCTCCGTCCCACCACCCGTAACATCAGCTAGGCGTTACCCTTCGGCCAAGCAAATGACAGACTAAGGAAGCAAGCCGGAGAAGCACAAGCCACTAGCTGCAGGACTGTTGCCCCTCGCTTCCCGGCTTGCCCCTCTGACAGAATAGCAATCCCTGTACGCCAGTTGCATGGACTAGTAGGCCACGGCCGTATAGACAATATCCGTGGAATAGGTGCCTACCGGGTCATTGATGTCAATGGCAAACTGGTAATCGAAACTGTAGTCTTTCCCTGTTCCAGCGGCCTTGGGTTCATTGGTAGCGATGCTTGTGTCCGTCAGGCTAAAGGCCGTCCACGTTCCTGTTCCCGCCGGGGCCCAGCTCAAGCGGCTGATAGGGAGGGTCAAGGCCGGGCTCACACTGGCATCCGTTAGGTCCTGGGTCGCCTTGACGCTCAAGTTGTAGTTCACGTTGGACTTGACGTTGACCACTACGGGGCTGGTACTGATAACTGTAGAACCAGGTACCCCTTCAAGCACTATGCTGGCGGGGCTGACGCTCACGGAGATGTTGGGGTTAACTTTGGCCTGGGCGGTGACGCCTCCCGTAGCTGCCCCCGCCTCGCTGTCCTGGAAGAAGAACAGCATCATGCCCGCAGCGAGGATTATGGAGGCGCCCAATAACCCCCACTTCTTCATACTGCTCACCTCCTTCCCTCATAAGGTCGAATTTAACTGCCCTTTAACATTTGGGCAGCACCCAGCTTATTGGGAAAACGGTCAGCCATTTTCTCCTGCAAAGAATCGCTATCACCAGTTTCTCCTTCCAGCGTAGCCCGCCCGGCGGGTGCCAGAACTTTGCCCTCCTTGATCAGAGCCACTAGTTCTTCGATCTCTTCCTGAGTTAATGGACCATCAACCAAATCTTTGTTCCTCCTTCAAGCAAATAGCGCTGCGCGCTTTCTCCTGAACTCGTGATGGGCAGTCACTAGCCTTGCCACCTCTGCTCGGCATTTCCCCTATGGGATGTAGGGCGTAGCATCCACTGGCAGGTATGCACTCAACAAATAGGACCGCCCAACAGATAAGAAGCCTGGGTTGCTTAAGGCCGCCCGCCATTCGATGACTACTTCCAACCATGCGCTCAGGTTGAAGCAAGCTACCTTCAGGAGCTTTCTTTCAAAAGCTTATTGCCCATGGTAGCGGGTAAAGCTACCAGCTAAAAGGCAAGAATCCTGCAGCAGCCTGGCGATCATACCCCGAAAAAGGGGCTCGAAAACCCGTGGCTCTGCGTCCCTACCTTTCGACAGGTTTGCCTTGAGCGTAGGATACCCGGGGAAGGTAAATTTGCTGTTGGTGTTAGGGAAATTATGGAGGAAAAGAATGATTTTGCCTCGGGCGAGGCAAAGGAAAAGAAGAAAAAAGAGAAGGAGGAAGTAGAGGGGATTTGTTTCCACTAAATGACATCTATAGCAATTATTACCCCCCCCCCCCCCCCATTTGAACTAGTGTTCTTTTAGTACCTGGAAATCCTTTCATCATACAGCCCTTCTCTAAAAGGTTAATAGCATGTTATGGCTATTCGACACGTTATTTGATTTTCCTGCTGGTTTCCATCAAAAATCTCCCAAAAAGGCCTCATCATCACTATGGGCTTTTCCAGGGCCGGCCCAAAGGATTAAAGGTAACGTGCCCATGATTTCTCTCCCCCCTCCTCCTAGATATTAAATATCTCCTCCTGCCCCGAAAAGAGGTACGCCTCTATGGCTGGTTCACCTCCTATAGTCCCCTGTTTCCGCTCCGGTGGCCCTGGTAGAGTAAACCCCTCTCCCAGGCCCTCCATCACCAGGTCAAGCTTCTCCTCTATCCTCCTGAGCACTGCACCCTGGTTATGGTAAAACAGGATGGCCTGCCGCACGTACTCACTCCGCCGTTCCCGAGACACATTGGCGAGAATGGCTTCCGTTTCCGGGCAAAGCCGCAGGGAAAACTTCTTTCCCCCCAAGGGATCACCTCCTGTCCGACAAGGGTAGAATCAACAAGCGCACTAGCTGATAAGGGTTGGAGGACGCCGCCGGTCTGACGGCTTTTTCTGTCGCTAAAAACTGTCCGGCAGGTAACGGAAAAACAGACGCTGAGACTGCATAGTAAGAGGCGTGAGCCTGCCGGACACCCAATTATAAGGAGGGTCGTGGCTTGAGGAGCTACTGCCGCAACACAAATCAAGGTCTACCTTGTGCCCGCCAGCCCCCTTTCCCGCCGCCGGGCCACAGCCAGGAAACCGCGAGCGTTGGCGAATTGGGCATCCTCTACCAAATGCATGGCCGGGTGCAGGTTCTGTAGAGCCTCCGCCAGGTAGACGCAACCGCCGCCCACCAGGTACACCCGCCAGATAAACTCTCCCTGGTCGCGCCATATAGTTCGCACCTTATCCCTGATTAAGCCCGCCAGAGCTTCCCTGGTCCGGCTGATTTCCTCGCGCAGGTCCAGGAACCTGCCCCCAAGCTCTATCCCGCCCTCCTCAAGTAACCGCCCCGCCCTGGCCGGGTCCAGGCGCCGCCCTGTTTTTTCGGTAAAGACAGCCAGCAAACGCCTTTCCAGGTCGCTGATCCCCTGGTCCACCGTACCGGAGAGGTCCGGCCGCAGGCGGAAGGTGTGCCCGGCCTCAAAGGTCACCACGTCCGTCGTTTTGTAACCCACGTCCACCACGCTGATCAGCCTGCCGCTCCCGGCCACCTGGGCCAGGGTCTGGGTATCCAGGGAAGCATACACGGCGCCGGCGGCCTGGGGGAATACCGTTATCTGATGAAAGCGCACAGTTCGACCCTCCCCGGTGAGGGGGCCACCCAGGAATTCCACCTCGGCCCGGAAGGCCTTGAGCATCTCTTCCATGGGCTGGCGCTGGTGGCGGTAGTCCTCGTAGGGTAGCCCGGTGGCCAGGTGAATGGTGGCAACTCCCACCGGCAAGAGCAGGGCCGCCGCCGTGGCCAACAAGACCTGGGTATTCTGGTGACCGATTTTCCACGCCTCCAGGGTGAAGGAGGCGCCCATCCCTCCCCTCCAGGCCAACTCACCCACGAAGAACTCCTGGCCGTTCACCCTGACGTGCAGGCAGTCCAGGCCGGACTGTCCCGCACCAAAGATGCCTTCCAGGGAGCGGTCCTGGCCCGGCGCCACCAGGGACGGAAAGACTACGCTCCGCTGGTACTCGTTGAGGGCCTTGGTGAAACCGTAGCCCACGTCCACCGCGATAATCATCCGGATCAAACCTCCTTTGTTTTTTGCCTCATAACCTTCCTAATCCCCCGCCCTGGCGCTCGCGCTCCCGCCGCGCCCGTTCCTCGGCCCGCTCGACCTCCCGCAGGCTGGCCAGTTCCGCCCTGGCCTCGGCCCGCAGGCGCTCCCGTTCCAGGGTGCGCCAGGCGGAACGCCAGGTAACGCGGGCTAAATCAATGCCCTTACTTGAGTGGGGTTGCCGCGTCCGGCCTGCTTCCCCCGCCGGCAGCTCCGCCCTGTCCTGCACCTGCGGTTTTGGCCTCTCTTCCACGTTACGCTCCTGAGTGGCAGCGGGCCGCCGGGAGGTCCGGTTCAGCTCCGCCGCCGACCGGACTACCACCTGGGCCACCCGGTCGCGCAGGTCGTCGTAGGCCTTCCGCCAGGCTTCTTCAGCCTTCTCCGGCTGGCGGGTATAGAGCCTGGTCAGTTCCCTGGTGGCTTTTTCGTAGCCGGCCAGCACCCCGGCCACCTGGGGCCTTTCCAGGAGCCAGCGGGCAACCTCTCTGGCTTCCTCTTTGATCTCCGCCGGCAGGTAGGCCAGCTTGGCCTGGCCGTGCCCGGGCATCTTTTGCGCCAGGCCTTCCAGTTGGCGGGCGAGAAGCTCCAGGTCCGCCCTTTCCAGGCGGGGCGGCAACCTCTCGCCCACCGGCTCCTGGGCCTGCAACTCCAGTTCCACCCGCCGCAGGAGGCGCTCCGCCCGGGCCACATCCTCGCGCACGGTGTCCAGCATGGTGTTACGGTTCAGGGTACGCTCCGCCGCCAGGCGGGCGCGCAGGGGGCCAAACAGCTCCCTGGTCATTCCCCGGCGCACTTCCCGCAGCTCCATGCTGGAGAGCAAGCCCCGCCGCCGGGGAGCGCCGTCCGCCAGCCAGGCGATGACGTGCACGTGGGGGTGCCCGGGCTCGGGATGGTGGGCGGCCACCCAGCGCAGGTGCTCCGGCCGTATCCCCGTGGCCTGGCCGAACTGGGCCATGCACCGCCTGGTCAGGTCCTGCCAGGCGGCCAGGCCGCTAACCGCCAGCTCCCGGGCGTCGTCCTCCCGCAGGCTCAAGACCAGCCGCCAGGAGGGGCCGCCGGACCGGTTGCCCACTTCCTTCATAGCCGCGGCCAAAAGGGGCGGATGCTCAGGATCCGGCCCGAACAGGCCGGTGCTGCGGGGCCGCGCCCCGGCGTACTCGATGTGCGCCGCGTCGGCAGCCAGATCGTCTTGCACCAGGACTTTTTCCACCCCCGGGCGGGAACCGATGTAGCGGACGTGGGCGGCGTCCTTTTGGGCCTGCTCGCTGTGCTTGATTTTCAAAAAGGGTGGCGCCTTAGTCCCGGTCTTCTTCATCCTCGTCCTCCTCCGCCGCCTTCAGGCTGCGGCGCAAACCCGTTTTGGCCCGGGCCACCGCCTGCTCCCAGGCCTCGTCGGGGTCCACCTGGGTGAGGAGATTCACCAGCGCCCGGGCCAGCCAGGCCGCAGTGCCGGCGGCGACGCCAGCGTGGGCCAGCATCCCCGCCAGCCGGTCCACATGGGGCTCCATGACCCGCCGCACGGCATCCTCCACCACCGGGACACCCAGGCGGGCGGAGTCGCCCCGGATGCGCTCGTCAATGATCCTTCTTACCACCTCGGCCACCGATACTCCCTCGGCCTGGGCCTCGGCCCACAGCCGGGCGAAAACCGGCGTGTCCACCATCACCGCCACCCGTCTCTTGGTTACCCTGGTTTCGCTCATTACCTCACCGCCTTTCCTGACCAAACTTCACTTCTGTATCCACGTGGCGCGCTCAGGGTAGAATGGCCGTGGCACACGGTTCGGCACACGGGGAAACCCTTATGAATCAAGCACGCGCAGGCTTTGCCTGCGCTGGGTTGTGCCTCTCTTATCCTGCATTACATGGCTACCGGGGCGCACCCGCGGACGCCCGCTTCCCCCCGGAGGTAGTAGCTCCCGTCCGGCCTGGTTCCTTCCGCTTCCCCAGCAGGTGCCAGGGCCAACCGCGCCGCCTGGGCAGGTCGGGCAGGACTTCCGCCAGGATCCCGGCGCAGGCCCTGGCCAGTTCCTCGCCTCCCTGGCGGTAACCCGGCGGCCAGGTCAGGTGGTGGCCGGTGACCGGCAGCAGGTGGACATCCACCTTTGCCCCTTGCCCCTGGACCGCCGCCATTTCGGCACAGAGGGCCTCCCAGGCCGCGGCCACGCGGCGGCCGGCTTCCCCTGCCGCCGTCACCACGTAGCGCATCCCCGCCGGGGCGCCCGGCGGGAGGTTGGCACCCCTTAGCCACGTCACCGCCCGCTGGAGGCGGTGGGCCTGGGGCAGCACCACCAGCACCAGGTCGGCGTCCAGGCGGGCCAGCTCGGCGCGAGGGTAAGCGCCCAGGTCGGCCACCACGTAGGCGTGCTTTCTCCCCCGCACCAGGTTGCGCGGTGCGGGGTCGGCGCACACCTCCAGGTTGGGCAGCCACCCCACCGGGTCCGGCCCCAGGTCCATGTTGGCGATGAGGCCCAGGCTGAGGCATTCTCCCGCTTCCACCAGAACTGTCCGGTGCCCCTGGCGGGCCAGGTAGCCGGCCAGGGTACAGGCCACGGTGGTGGTGCCTACCCCGGGGGCCACACCGGCCACGACAATTAATACCGGCCGCTGGGTCACCGCCACCCGGCGCTCGATGACCCGTTCCCGCACCTGTTCCCGGCGGGAGGTCCCGAAGGCCAAGGACGGGTCCAGCCAGAGGGCGGCTGCCGCCAGGTCGCCCGGCGGCCGGTCCAGGACCATGCCCAGGCTCTCCAGGTCGGTGACCACGTCGTAGACCCCCGCCTGCACCACCGCGGCCACCTCGGCGTCCCCCGGCACCTTTCCCGCAGCCAGGAGCACGATCCGCGTCTGGGGCCGAGCCAGGCGGTAACGCAGCACTGCCGGCCCCAGGCCGGGGCCGGTTTCCACGTCCAGCAGGAGAATGTCGGCCGGCACCCGGGCGGCTTCCTCCAGGGCCGTCGCCCCCTGGCCGCGGCCAGCGAGCCACACCGGGGCCTCGGCCATCCCCCTTTGGCGCAGGCAGGCGGCCACGGCCTGGGCCGCTTCCCGCCCCACAATGGCATAAGCGCTCATGTTTCCACCCTCCTGGTTCTTAATTCCGGTAACGGCACGCAAAAAGGCCACCCCCTGAAAAAGGAAGTGGCCTTCAGAATAGGTATCGCTTTTATTTTGGTTAGAGTAATTATAAGTCTAGATCTAGACCCTAATCCGAGCACGAAGTAGTTGCCGAACCTGCGTGTAATAACGTACCTGCTCAGATTCGTCCTTCAGCACTACTACCAAAGCGTAATCTTCTTCGTCAAAGATTTGCTCGGCCCAGGGCTCAACGGCGCGGGTAACTACAATAAAAAGGCGGCCGTCTTCCCATCTGCTATCTACCTGCTTAATTTGCCAGGTCGCCGCCTGTACAGTGCCCTTATTTCTAACATTCGGTGTCGGCTTGAACTTTCCCGCCTCTGGCAACAGCGCCTCCCTTTCCTCCTTAGAGGTGTAACGGAAGATCGGCAAGATGTCATCCAAGTATCGTGCCCTTACAACCCGAAAATTGATACTACTACCCTTATATTCAATGCGCGTCCTGCGGACCAGAGGTATGTGCGCCAGGGCCACCGTAATATAACGCTTTCGCCTCGCCCTACCTCCAAAAAAGTCCTCCGGAAGGGGTATCTCGTAAAAGTGATGCGTCTGGCCACTAATCTTCTCCTGACAGTACAGGGTCACCCTGGAGTCTACCGAATAAATAACACTGTCCCAATCCGGTTTACCATACCCTACCAGGTTCATTTCCTTAGAGGCATCCTGAAGAAGTTCCCGGGTTGCCTCCGGAATAGCCGCATGCGCAACAATGAGAGCCCGCAACAAATTCGGCCCTGCCTCTGGGTAACGCTTCAAAAGTCTTCCGGCAAGATGAGCCACTTTTGGAGCAGCGAAGCTTGTCCCAGCATCTACAACAAAAAGCCTGCCCCCGGTATACTCATGAAACGTACTCAGTTCACCTAACAGGTCGTTAGGGAGGAGTTTATTTGGCTGAGTTCGTAAGTCTACGGAAAAATTCCCTCCATACTCCACTACCTCTGGCTTTATGGCATCACCTGGCCCCGGACCACTACGGGTAAACGGTGAGGGCTGATCACGCCTGGCAACAGGCTGGTAGTTAACGTCATTGGGAAATCTCTGTCCTAGACGCGGCTGCTCATACTTGGCCAAACTCCCCACCGTCAACACATTTAGAGCGGGCGCGGGATCAATGATGCGAGCTTCGTCAGTAAACAGGTAGTCTGGGTATTGCCCCCTCCAATCCTGAGGGAATTCCTCGGTTCTCCAAAAATTCCCTGCTGATACAACAAAAAGCACGTTATATTGCCTGACCAGGGTATCCAATACGGCGGCAAGTCCTCGGACATGGCCTCCCGTATAAGGCTTTTGGACATCCCCAATGGACAGGTTGAATATTTTACAGCCATATTCCTTTGTAAAATAGTCCACGGCCTCGATCAGACGGTTTTCTAGAAAGCCGGGCGAATAGTTTGAAGCATCGGTTATTCGTCCACTAAAGAGACGCAACTCGGGTATAAAACGCCCCGAGCGGAGTTGCTGTTCCACATCACCGTAGAGTGCCAGCCCAGCAACCATTGTCCCGTGACCGTTTTCGTCCTCCGGTCCAAGTCCGGGCAGGAAACTCTGTGCATCCCCCACAGCGGGACCTAAAAGTGGATGATTGGTGTTCAAACCGCTGTCAAGCACCGTGATCCCGGGAGCGCTGGCCTCTGGTGGAGGTACCTCTGGCAGGTCTTGTACTGATACATGGGTAAGCCCTACCTCGAGCTGGTAAAGAGGCGGCAAGTCAACCATCCTCACGTCACGGTGAGAAAGGAGAAATTCCAGTCCCGCCCGGGACACCTCCAGCCGGTACATGATGATCGTTTCTTGAGTAAGGCGGTCAAGTTGCTTTAGCCCATTCTCCCGGCATCGCGCCTCAAAGGCCGCCAGCATGGAGCTTCGTTCGTCACGTCTTTCTAGCGCCCACAGTTCTACATCCACCCGGAACGGCTCTTGGGTAGGGATGCCATGACGCCTTAGGGCAGGCCCTATCCTATCCTCTTTGCTCCAGTTTTCCCAGCCTTTAACGGCGTACATAACATCTTTGCGAGTCGGGATTTCGCCACGGGCTATTTGATCCAACCTATTCTTGAACTCGTTCAGGCCTTCTTCCTTAGCAAACAGAACAAGCAGGTCCTTGCCTTCCTGGCTGATAACCGTTAAACCCTCGATGGCCTCCAAATCGCTCGGACTTATTCCTAGGGCACGAACCTTTAACAACAGCCGGGGGTCAAACCCCGGAATTTCTTTTCTCGCTTCTTCGACAGCCCGAGAGAGCTGTCCGGAAACGTCTGCGGCAAAGGCCTTCGGGTCAGAAGGGGGAGTGGTGGTCGAGAACCCAGGTCGTACACGGCGCTGATTAATCGGTTCTAATCGCGAAAATGGCAAGTGATCATAGAGATTCATGCTGCTCCCCCCATCTTGAAACTCAGAGCCTTGCCATCAGATGAAGCCTGCTCTCCTCGCGTTTCCTGGCCTCCTCTAGGATTTCGGGCGTCAGGAATTCCCTGCCTTTCAGGGCCATGGTTTTGATGGCTTTGATTATAATCCGTTCAATATCGGCATGGGTGAAGCCCTTGAATAGGTTCAGGAAAGCAGGGTCTTCTATGGGTAATTCATAACGCACTCCACGCAGCTTAACCGTTAAAAGGTTCCGGATCTGCTCCAGGTTGGGTTTTTCAAACACCATCACTTCATCGAAACGCCGCCACAAGGCTTTATCCAGTAGCCGCTCATGGTTGGTGGCTGCTATCATAAGGCTCTTGCCGCGATAACTATCCATCATCTGGAGAAACGAGTTAACTACCCTCTTGAGTTCCCCGTGGTCCCCGGTGTCTTCCCTCTCTTTGCCAATGGCGTCAAACTCATCGAAAAGCGCCACAAAGTGCCCGCTCTCCAGGAAATCAAACACGCGCCTCAGGTTGGCCGCCGTTTCTCCGAGAAACGAAGAAATGACAGCATCAAACCGGATAACTACGAGTTCTAAACATAGCTCACTGGCAAGGACCTCTGCCGCCAAGGTTTTGCCGCATCCTGGTGGCCCGCAGAAGAGAAGGCGGCTGATTGGCCTCAACCCATAAGACGCCAGCACTTCAGCGCGGGATTGCTCCAAAAGAACTTCTTCTAAGATGGAGCGATTTTCATCGGAAAGCACAATATCGCCCAAGTCTCTGACCGGCTCCCGAACCTCCAATAGGGATAGACCCCGTTCCTTATCCTTCGGCACATCGTGAGAGAAACGCCGCTGCGGCCGCACCCCGGGTGCCCGCTCTCCATAAAGTATTCTCTCAAGGTCATTGGCCAGCAGGTGGTGCTTTTTCGTTCTTTCTTCCATGATTAGCGCTTCAACCAGGCGGAAAAACTCCTCGTTATTTGATTCCGCCCCGATCTTTACGATTTGCCGCAACAGCTTTCCGCTGGGCACACTTCAACACCTCCCTCCTATACGATTACGATCTGCCTGGCAGTATGGGCTATAACGACCTCCGTCCGGGATACTTCACTTGGCCAGGTCCTTCAAGGCGCCCTTGTTTTGTTCAATGAAGCGTCTCCCAGCGGCTAACCAATCGCGCACTTCCAGGTCAAGCCTGCTTTGAATGTAGGCCAGTAACTCCGCCGCCTCTTCTCTGGGCAAGGAGGCCAGTTCCGCCTTGAGCCGTTCCAGGTTGCTGTTCATACCCATTAATACAAGGTCTCCCTGTTTGTCCCTTATTTTCGCGTACAACTACCTGCCGTTATTATATCACAACTACCCCTGGCAAGGCTTCCCTCAACTTTCAGAAATACTGCAGCGGGTTCTGCCACCACCCGCCAAAGCGCACCCGGAAGTCCAGGTGCGGCCCGGTGGAAAGACCGGTGTTCCCCACCCGGCCGATACCCTGGCCCACCTCTACCCTCTCCCCCTGCCGCACACCGATAACGCTTAAGTGGCCGTAGCGGGCTTCAAAGCCACCCCCTTCGATAACCACGTAACGCCCCAGCTCCTCGTCCGTCCCCGTGCCCATCACCGTGCCCGCCCGGGCGGCTACCACCGGTGTCCCCTCTGGCGCGGCGATGTCCACTCCCAGGTGAAGCTGCGGCCTCTTGGTGATGGGATGGACCCGCAGCCCGTAGGGACTGCTGATGGCCGCCGCGCTATCGTACCCCGGAACGGGCCAGGCCCAGCCGGGGCCGGGGCGGGCCCGCCAGCCGGCCGGCGGCCTGAGGCCCCCTTCCCGCAGGGCCTCCAGGTAGCGCCGCGCCTGCTCCCTTTGCTCCCTGGTGAACCCCAGCCGCTCCATCACCTCCTGGAAATCCCGCCGGGTATACCAGACGTGGGTTTCCGTCCAAGTGTTCCCCTGGCCGTCGCTGTGTACCTCCACCCGCTCGTGGCGCTCGGCCCACTCCCCGGCCAGGTCGCTGATGGCACCTACGCTGGCGGCGCTGAAGTCCTGGTCGTAAAGCACCGCCCAGGCCGCCGTCACCTCTTCCCAAGGGATGGTAATGCCCTCCGGGTCGTCCGGGGTACGGGTGGTGGCGGAGGCCTGTTCGGCGGCGGCGAAAAAGTCGTTGATCTTCTCCACCGTGGCCAGGGGGATCCAGGTCACCAGGGCAGGGAGGAATAAGACCAGGGCGAGGATGAGCCCGGCCAGGACCGCCAGGGCCTGGAGGAGCTTCTTCCCCAGGTCGTCCCCCAGGAACAATCTACCGGCAACCCATCCCAGCTTCACCAGCCAGGCCGGCATCAGCCGATCACCTCCAGTTCGTGGGGCGCAGCCTCCACCCGCAGGTGCACCCGCTGGTTGCCGGCCAGCAAGAGCCCTTCGCCCCGCCTGGCCCCGGCCAGGAGGTCAACCTCCGCCTCCGAAAGCCGTAAGAGTTCTCGCAAAGCCTCCAGGTCGCGGGATTCCTGGCGCATCAAGAGCTTGAAGCTGGCGTTGTTGATGACCGGCTCGCCCAGGCGGGCCAGCTCGGGGCTCAGGAAGTCCACCACGTTCTGGGTGATGATGGTCAGGCTCCCCAGGTACTTGCGGATGCGCTTGGCCACGTTGCGTAAAAAGCCCATGGCCTGGGGGGTCTGGGGATCGGCCAACAGCCAGGCCTCGTCCACCACCAGCACGGTGCGCCTTTGCCTGGCCTGCCCCTCCCGCACCAGGTCCCAGGCATAGCCCAGGATGTTGAAGTACTGCGCCCGGCGCACGGCATCGCTGGCATCCGTCAGCTCCCGGATGTCCAGCACCGTGAACTCCCCCGCCGGCGGCAGGCTCGTCTGGCCGGCCCACAAGGCGCTCTCCGCGCCCTCCGCCGCACCCTTGAGCAAGATGGCCAGCCTTTCCGCCCCCGCCCCTTGCACGTGGCGGTAGACATCGGCCACCGTGGGCCAAATCTTGACGGTAGCCGGGTCGGTCTGCCAGTCCACGCCGTATTCCCGGTAGGCGGCGAGCACCGCCTCGTCCAGGACGGCCCGCTCCAGGTCATCCAGGCCCGGCAGGTAGAGCTGGAAAAAGGTCTTCACCCGCTGCAGGTGGGCGCTTAAAGGCCCGCGCGCCGTACCCCCGGCCTCCTCGTCCTCCTCGTCGGCGTCCGGCGTGTCCGGCACCTGCAGGGGGTTGATGCGGCCGCTGCCGCCGGCGGCGTTCACCCAGCTCCCCCCTAAAGCCCGACAGAGGCCCCGGTACTCCCGCTCTGGGTCCAGGACCAGCACCCGCGCCCCCAGGGCGTATTCCCGCAGGAGCAGGACCTTGGCGGCGAAGGACTTGCCGCCGCCAGAGGTGCCCAGGATGTTCAGGTTGGGGTTGGTGATGCCGGAGCCCTCCGGCGGCTGCCAGCGGTCGGCCAGGAGCAGGCCGCCACCTGTATCCCGGCCCCAGACCACGCCCCGGCCGTGGTTCAAACCCCCGGCCACCCAGGGGTAGGCGGCGGCGATGGTTTCCGCCGGCATCTCCCGGGCCGCCAGGCCGGCCATCTCCGGCGGCAGGAGGCCCCACGGCCCCGCCGCCTTGAGGCCATCCTCCTGGCGGTAGACGGCCGCCCGGGCCCGCATCCCGGCGGCGGCGCAGGTCGCCTCCACCTGCCGGGAGCGGCGGTTCAACTCCTCCTCGTCCGGCGCCAGCACCAGGAGGATCACCGCCACCCGGTAGACCTTCTGCGCCTCCTGGTCCACCTCTTCAGGAGCAGTTTGGCATCCTTCCTCCAGGGACTGCTGCCAGCGGGACTGGGCCAGGGCGCTGCCCCCGGCCGCCAGGCGGCTGGTATACTCCTGCACGCTCTTGTTCAGGGCCTGGAGGAGGTCCACCGGGTCGGTGGGGACCAGGTGCAGGCTTAAAGACACCCCGGGCAGGTTGGCCAGCCGCGCCAGCCAGGCCTGCCCCACCCGGGGCGGGTAGTCCAGGACGGCCAGCACCCGGGCCACCTGGTCGCCGAATACCAGGTGGCGGGGCTGGAAGCCCAGGGCCGGCGGCGCCAGGAGGTCAAGCAGGGCCATGGTCGCCCACCTCCCCAGCCGTCAGGTAAAGGGGTGCCGCCGCCGGGAACTCCGCCCGCTCCAAGGCCGCCTGGGCCGGGTGGAAGAAGCAGAACAAGAGGTCCAGGATTTCCTGGTCGCCGCATAGGTGCGCCGCCAGGTCCGCCCGGGCCAGGGCCGCCACCAGCTCCCCGGCGCGCTGCAGGGTTTCCTCCCGGCCGCCCTTCTTGCGGCCGTCCCCCGGCAGGAGGACGTAAAAGCGCCGTTCCATGGCCGCGGCGCCGGCCACCAGGCCGCGCACGTAGCGCGCGTAGCCGCGCAGGACCGCCCGCCGGCTGCCGTCTGTTTCCGCCAGCCTCGCTTCCAGTTCCGCCAGGTAAGCGTCCAGGTCGATGGGGCGGGGGATGGCGCAGACCTGGGCCGGGCCGGGCAGGGCCTGGATGGCCTCGTGCAGGGCGGCGATCCTCCTGGCCCGTTCCCCCGCGGAGAGGAGGGTGAAGGGTGATGGCTCCACCCGCACCACGGCCACCACGCTCCCGCCGGCCAGCACCAGGCAGCCTCCGGCAATGTCCCGCAGGGGCAGCCACTGCTGCACCGTGTTCTTTTCCCCAGGCCCGGCCGCTGGGTTACGGCCGGAGGGTTTCTGGAGTCGCACCTTGGACCATGCCTGTGGCATCAGACATCACCTCGCCGGTAGTAGTAGATGCGCGGATGGTTGGCCCAGCGGCGGAAGGCTTGGAGCTGGCCCCAGAGGCTGTGGCCGCCCAGGTCCTGGCGCACCAGGACGTAGGATACCCCCAGGGGCAGGGTAAAGGCGAAGAAGCGGGCGAAGAGCTGGGGGGCCGGGGTCAAGGGCAGGGCCGCCGGGATGAGCTGCAGGACCGCGCCCACGGCCCCGCCGGCGGCCACCGCCAGGATCTCCACCAGGCCGAAGCCGGGAAAGACCTCCATACGCGAGCGCACCGCCCGCGGCACCAAATACTCGGGCATGTTCAAGCACCTCCTTGCTTAAAACGGCAGGCGGGCCATCACCCGCCACATGGCCACCTGGCCCACGCTGCTCATACCACTGCTCACCCCCGAGGAATAGGCGTAGTTGCGCAGGATGTGCGGCGTCCGCCAGGCCACCCAGAGGGTGGCCACGAAGAGAAAGGGCCCCAGGGTGAACTGGCTGCTGTCCCACTGGGTGGGCGTGGCGAAAAAGACGGTGGCCAGGTAGAGGAGGAGCATCTGCACCGCCTGGGCGGTGCTTAAAACCACCACCTCCCGCCACCAGACATCGGCCATCCCGCCGCCGGAAACATACCCCAGGGCCGCCAGGGGCGAGATGATGGCGGCCAGGGTGATCTCCACGGTGCGGATCATGGCCTGGAAAAAGATGAGTAAGCCCAGGACCACCGCCGGCAAAAGGAGCACCAGCAGGCGAAAGGGGTCTGCGGCGTAGGCCACGAGCGAAGCCAGGTCCAACTGCTCCAGGCCCACGCCCAGGCCGGCCTGGGCCACGGCGGCGGCCAGGGCGTTGCCGAAGACGAGCATCTGCCGGGCCACCCACGGGCCGGTGAAGATGGCCGCCCCGGCCATCACCGTGCGCTTGAGGAGCGCCCCGGGGTCCGTGGGCGCCCCTTCCGCCCTGAGTGTGGCCATCTGCAGCGCCTCCCAGGCCACCCGCAGGGCCAGGAGGGCGGCGGCGATGCCCTGCGTCCCGGCGATGAGGTTCTGCGCCCAGGGCTGGGAGGTCAGGTCCCGCAGCGCCCCCGCCTGGGCGAACATCCTGAGCGCCCACTCCAGGGGCGCCAGCAGGGCGCTGATGTAGTTGAGCAAGAAGGCGGTCAGCATCTGGGTGGCCGCGTTCTGCAGGGTTTCCAGCATCCTCTCTCCCTCCTTCCGTGGAAACCCGGCCCCGGGCAGGAGGGGGTAAGAGCCCCCACCTCCTTCCCCGGGACTTCCCCTTAGCGGAAAGCGCCCAGCACAGCGTTGGTGATGCTGCCGGCCAGGATGACCACCACGCCGTAGACGAGGGCGTTTTTCAGCGCCCGGGAGTGCTGCAGGGCCGTCATCTCGTCCTGGGCCGTGGCCCGCATCAGGGCGTGGTAGCCGGCAGTAAGGGCCGTGGCCGGGATGGCCAGGGCCACCACCCAGGTCAGGGCCGACTGGAGAAAGCTGATCAGTTGGTTGACGAAGGCGGGCATGGGTTCACCTCCTCCCGGAAAAGGTTAACACGAAAAGGGGATTGCTCCCTGGTCCTCACCTCCCGCGGCGGCCGAAGATGTCCTGGCCGTCCCTTTCCCGCCCGGCCTGCCGCTGGCCGGCGGAAGAAACAACCATCCCGGACTCCGGCCGGGGCACCCAGGTGGGGACCGGCCCGGCGCGGGGGGTCTGCCCTTCTGGTGCCGGGGCGGTGGCGAAGGCCGCGTTGGCCTCCCGCCAAGTGGAGAGGTCTGGCAAAGGCAGGCGAGCCGGGTACTGACCGGCCTGGAGGAGTAAAGCCTGGCCGGCGGGCCAGCGCAAAACCTCGTCGGGCGTCAAAAGCGGCCGGCCGGCCGCTCCTTCCGTCCCGCCCGCGGCCAGGCCCGGCCGTCGCTGTACGGAAACCGTCTTTACCGTGTACGTCCCCGCCTTCTGGCTGATGGCCCGGGCGGTTTCGTTGTCGGCCGCCCGCAGGTAGAGCCAGGTGTCGCAGTTGCCGAGGAGGATTTCCGCCGCCTTTTCCCCGTAGACGTGGGCCACCTGGGCCAGGGACTGTACCGCCAGGAGGAAGCGGATGTTCCGGCCGGCGGCCACGGTGAGCTTTTCCGCCATGGCCGGGAGCTTCCCCACGTTGTAGGCTAAGCATCCAGCGCCTTGCCACATTGCTGCGGCAGGTTTCCGGATGCTCGCCCCCGAACCGTACGTACACCTCTCGATGTATACGGCTCTCCATTTACTCGTAATCTACAGAGTTAAATGAATGGATTGGTGGCATTCCTCGCAGACGACCAGTGTCTTTCGGCGCTTTTTCAGCATGACACATTCCCAAGGAAGGTTGCCGGACAGGTCTTTCAGGCGCTCTACCTGATGCACATTGACCGGCGTGTGTTCCTTGCCGCAAAGCTCGCATTTGGCGGCCTTTATGCGGAAGAATAGCTCCTTGGGCTGGTGGTTGACCACGTACTCCGGCTTGCAGTCCACGCCAGCCCCCAGCGGCGCTGTTACACGAGAGAATCCGCCCTTATAGAAGGTGACCTTCCGGGGGCCGGCCTTGGTCATGTATTCCACGCCAAATACGCCGTCGCGCGTGTACTTGGTCTTGGCCTTTCCAACAGTGGTGCTGAATTTGCCTGCAAAGGTCTTGTACATGCTGTACTCCATGACGTAGTAAAACTTGTTCAGCACCGAGACGTTATTTGCTAGCCGGTAGTAGTTGTACATGCCCCGGATTTGCGCGTTGTACATGGATACGATTTCGCGAGGCTCCAATCCCATGAAGTCGTCTCTTTGCAGCGGTTTCCACTTTTCCCTGCCGTGCTCGTCCGTCTTGATTTTAAGTACACCATATTCCAGCAGCTTTCCGACCCACTTTTCTTTGGGGACGAACAGCTTAACACGGTAGGTGTACACGCGGGATTGCCCTCTGGATGTCCGCTTTGTGGCCGTGTCCTGGCATATGGAGATGTCGTATCCCAGGAAACGTGCCTTGTCCTGTCCGTGGGTAATCAGCGTCTTTTCCTGGGACATGGCGAGCTTCAGCTTTTCGGAGAGGAACCGGCCAATATCGGCCTTAACTTTCTCCGCGTCTGCCCTGCTGCCGATTACTCCTATCAGAAAATCGTCCGCATACCGCACGTATTGGATTCTGCGGTAGTTTTCATCCATGGGGTCTTTGGCAGGGTATTGTTGGAACTGCTTGCGCAGGGCTTTGATTTCTCTTTGGGCCGCCTTCCTTTCTTCCTCTGTCATGGTGTGCCACAGGGCGTCGTACTTTTCCTTCCAGTACTGATGGGTCCTATGGGTGCGCCCATAGTCCTTACCCACTGCGCGCTCGTCGCCCTTGTCGAACTGCTTTTTGTACTCTTCCATGTACATGTCCAACTCATGGAGGTAGAGGTTGGCGAGGAGGGGACTGATTCCCGAACCCTGCGGCGTGCCGCTATAGGTTGCGTTGTATTGCCAGTCCTCCATGTATCCCGCTTTGAGGAACTTCCAGATCAAGGCGATCAAGGATTCGTCCTTGATGCGCCTGCGCAGGATGCCCACAAGCGTGTGGTGGTCGATGGTATCAAAATAGGCTTTAATGTCGCCCTCCACAAACCATTTAACTCCCGTGAAGTTGTTCTGCACCTGGGCGAGTGCCGTGTGACAGCTCCTGTTCGGCCTGAACCCGTGGGAGAATTTCGAGAAAGTCGGCTCGTAGATACTTTCCAGCAGCATGCGCACGACTTCTTGCACCAGTTTGTCGTTTGCCGATGGAATCCCCAGTGGCCGCTGGCCTTTCCCGCTTTTCTTGGGGATGTACCGCCTGCGGGCCGGTTGTGGCTGGTAGCTGTGGTCTTGGAGCGATTGAATCAGGGATTCGATGCGCTTCATACCCACGCCGTCCAGCGTTAGTCCGTCCACGCCGGGGGTCATGGCTCCTTTGTTGGCGTACAGGTTTTGGTATGCCAGCAGGTAAAAGTCAGGGTTGTAGAGATTCCGGTACAAACGCTCGAACCGGTAGTCCTTTTTCAAGGACTGCTTCTGTAGATTTTCCAGTACAACTTGGGGACTTCTCATGATGCCTCACGCACCTTTCCTTCGTTGTAGTGGAGAGTAAACTGCCCTCCTTCGCCATGTGGCGGGCTTTCCCCACCTCGGACTACTACGAGGGCTCCGTGACCATACCGGATTTTCGGGAACAATTTCCATAGCTTGCGGATGCAAGCACTCCGGTTTAGGTCATCCCCGTTTAGGTCAGTCTGAACGCGGCGCGTCCTGTTGTCGGATACGACTTTCGCCATTTTCCGCTTATTGCGGCTGGGAGGCAGGGGATATGGTGGTATGCGCACTTAGGCAACTGTACGCAACCCCACTGCCACACGGCGTTTGTAACCATCTTTCCGCCGTGGTTGACGATAAAACCCCTCTGGCTATCGTTCAGGCAATCAAGCCTTTATCCTCATACAGGACTTTTCATCTCGACGCTCAGTCGCAGCCTGGTGGTTGGCTGACTTGCGCCTTTCCCGGCATGCTGCACTCCCCGTCTGGTTTCCCTTTCGGATAAGCCGGGTGATGATGGGCAATTCCATATCGAGCCCACTGCCTTGCCAAAGGCAGATTTCAGAAAGACCCACGCGATGCTTTTCAGCACGCTTGCGGGCGCACGCCGAACTCGTCCAAAAGGAACCAGACCGGCACGGGAAGTTTTCCGCCGTTGGCCCTGGCCACCCGGGCCAGGGCGCCGTAAGCCTGGTTGACGTAGAGGCTGGCGATGGGCCTTCTCGCCCCGGCTTCGTCCGGCATCAGGAGGAAGACGGCCGTGGGCTTTAACCCCGCTGCGGCCGGGTCGTGGTCGGAGGCGGCGCCCAGCCAGGCCACCCCGGGGTCCCCCCAGAGCCTCAAGTGGGCCGCCGTGCCGGTGTAGATGCTGGAGCGGGTGCGGCTCTCGCTTAAAGCCGCCGTGCCGTAGGCCAGCCGCGCCGGGTGGTCCGGCGGTAGCCCCGCGAACCAAGCGTCCAGGGCTTCCCCGCCCCCGTGGCCCAGTTCCGTGAGCAGGCGAAAGGCTGTAGCCATGTGCCGCGCCTCCGGCGGGGCCTCCACGGCCACCGCCAGGCAGAGGGCGGCGATAAGGGATTCCTCTGCCTGGGGCCAGATGGGGTCCGTGCCCGGCCCCTCGCTATAGGCCAGGATGTGGCCGATCTCCCAGGCCAGGCGCGCCGCCTCCTCGCCCTCGCCGGCGGTCCAGGCCTGGGCTACGGCGGCGAGGGGGTTCCAGCGGTTGCCCCGGCCCGGGGCGAGGAGATCCAGGAGCACCACCTGGTAGCCCTGACTTTGCAGCCAGCCGGCGGCGTGGGCGTAGAGTTCTCCCTTGGGGTCGGTGAGGATCATGGACTCTCCAGCCCGGCCCAGCACCCAGACGGTGGGCAGGATGACCCGCCGGCTCTTGCCGCTCCGGGTGGCCCCGATGAGGAGGACGTGGGGGTTGCCCACCTCCGGCCGGGTGAGCCAGGCCCTGTTCCCCGCCCCTCCCACCACCACGCCGCTTTCCTGCGGCCGGCCGCAGTTTACGGCCCGCAGGGTGGTCTTCAGTTCGGCCCGGCCGCGCCAGCGGCTGCTGCCGTGGGTGGCCGTGCGGGCGGCACGGGGCTCGCCAGCCGGCCAGCCGGCCCGCCACGCCCACCGGACCAGGGGGAAAGCCGCCAGGAGAAAAGGTACCTGCGCCAGCCAGAAGCCCGGCGGCCGGGTGCGGAAAAGGTCCAGGGTAAGCTGCCACCACTGGTTGCCCCCGCCCGGGGCCGGGGAAGCCAGGTAGGCCACCACCTCCGGCCAGGTCATCGCCGGCGCCAGCGGCGGCCAGACGGTCTTGGGCAGAAGGAAGAGGGGCGCGGTGAGAAAGAAGTCCAGTAGGGCCAAGGCCAGAATGGCGGCGGTCGCCAGGGCGCGGGGCAGGGTGAGCACCCGCCGCCGGGTAAGCCAGCGCAGGAGTAACCAGTAGGCCACCAGGGACAGGAAAAACAATAACACCAGCGGCACGGCCAGGCCTCCTTTCCGGGGTGGCGTCAAGGGCCCGCTTAGCGGGCCCCCTCTCCCTAAAACAACGCGGTCTTCTGATAGCGGATCTTCAGTGCCTCCAGGGCCGCCTGGCAGTTGGCCGGGTCCAGGCAGGAGAAAACGTCGTGCACCGCCACCTTCCAGGCCTCGCCGTTGAACAGGGTGGCCGCCAGGCGGACCAGGGCCTTTTCCCCGCTGCTCCACGGCCCGGCGGCCTTAAAAAGCGCGGTGAAGGCCACCCGGCGGGGCTGGACGTATTTGGCCACCGGCTTGTCCAGGGCGGCCAGGACGTAGAGGGCCGCCAGGTACTCCCGCTCGCCGGGCCTGGCCCCGGCCTTCTCCCGCAGTTCCGCGAAAGACCGCTCGTGCTCGGCGTCCTTGAACCACATCTTCTTTCTCTCCTTTCCGGGAGGGGCTGCCTAAAGCAGCCCCTGCTCCTTGAAGCTGACAAACGTGCCGTTGTCCCCGAGGACCAGGCTGTCCAGCACCTCGATCCCCAACAGCCGCCCGGCCTCCACCAGGCGCCGGGCCATCTCCACGTCCTCCCGGCTGGGCGCGGGATCGCCGCTGGGGTGGTTGTGGCCGACGATGATGGCCGCCGCGTTGGCCAGGATGGCCGGCTTGAACACCTCGCGGGGATGCACCGGCGCCATGTTCAGCACCCCCACCGCCGCCACGTTGAGGGCGTTCACCTTGTTTTTGCTGTCCAGGCAGAGCACCACCAGGTGCTCCCGGTCCGCCCCGGCCAGGAAGTCGGCCAGGATGGCGGCCGCGTCCCGCGAGTTGTGCACCCGGTTGGTGACGAAGGCGGCCGTGCGCTCCTTGACCATCTCCACCCTGACCACCTGCACCCGCTTCCTCCTTTCCTCCACCGTCTCGTCCCCGCCCCACAGTGTCCCTTGCACCATGGCCCGCTCCCCCTCCCTTTTGAACTTGGCCTGCCGGCCTTGGAAGCAAGGCCCTGGCGCGGGCGGGCCGGCCAGGGCCGACCGTAAGGGAGGGGCCGGGAGGGATACCGGACCGCAGGGAGGATATGCTCACGGCCTTTACCCTGGCCGGACCGGGGTGCCCGCGCCGGTATAATCAGGCCGGGCCGGCAGGCTTTGACTGGCGACGCCCGCCGGCGTCGCTTCCGTTTCCCAGCCCTCCCCGGGGAGGGGCGGGGGAGGGGGCTTTCTGAAAAAGAACCAGGTGCGCTCCTGGCGCTCCTGGTTCGCACCGCTGTTAACGCTGGCACGGTGCGGGGCAGGGCTTTGCCTGCGCCGCACGGTGCCCGATCCGGTGACAGCCGGTAGGGAACGAGGGACCCTACGGGCTGCCACCACCCTTTTAATCAAAAAACCAGTGGTAGCTGCCTACGACTGGTTTTCACCGTTTCCGGTATTCAACATGAGGTAGCAACGCCTAACTGAAAGCCGTCAGACAAAGTGCTTGCGAAAGTCCTCCTCCTGCAGGAGCTGGGTCAGGGTTTTCTCGAAGTAGGCCTTGGTGTCCATGATTACGGTCCCCTTGTCGAGCTGAGCCTGCACCGCCAATATGGCCAGCATCACCTGCCTTTCCGTGGCGCCAAACTTTTGGGCGTAGTATTGCGTTACTTGTCTGGGGTTGCCGAAATCAATCCGTCCGTCCGTCGGTCTTCTGCTTTGACCAAGTGGCTCGTGGTGATAGACGGACTGACGGACGGACGGATTCCCACCCTTTTCTTTCTCCTTCCCGTTATCCTTTTCTTCATCCTTGTCTTTTCCTGCCACGTTGTCTTTTCTAAGCGTATCCGCGGCGGGTATACCTGCAGCAGGTATATCCGCTTTGGGTATATCTGATTCGGGTATACCTGATTTGGGTATACCCGCTCCGGCTATTCCCTCCCGGCTGCCGTCATCACCCGCCGCGCCTGCCACCTCCGCACAGGTTTCCTGCCCGAACGCGGCTACCGCCACAGGGGCTTCTTTGCCCTGTTCCTCATCTTCCCCAAAGGTCGCCCCTTCACCCTTCCGGTACTTAAAACTCCCCTGGCGAAAAGGCCGTAGCGGCCCCTGGTACGGGGGATAGTCGTGCACCAGGTACTTGTTTTGCCACCCGTCCGGGGAGATAACCTTTTCCACGTCCAAAAGCCCCAACTGCCATAACTTCTCCGCCAGCCGGTAGAAGCGTTGCTGTCCCATGGTGAACTTGGTGCAAAAATACTTGATGCTCCAGTCCATGGTCTGGTTGGAGGTGGGGCCCTGGCGGCGGTCAATAAAGCGCTTTAGCGCTAAGTAGAAGCCGGCCAGGTCCACCCCGCCGTGTTGCAAGAGCCCGTCCAGGGTACTGTTCTGAATGACAGCATACCCGCCGGCGCTTCTTCCCTGCCCGATGATAGACAATGCTTATCCCTCCCTTCCGGCTCAGCCGGCCCTGAAGGCTGACCGTTTTCCGAGCCGAACTATCCTTAGCTCCCCGAACACCTGGTCCACCCACAGGAAACTCTCCTGGTAGTGGCCGAAGTGGATGTTGAAAAACTTGTCGTAAAGCCCCACCACCACTCCCTGCCGGCAGGGCTTTTTCTTACCCGCAAAATGGAGCTGGACCGCCTCGCCAATGCGCAGTCCTTCTCTCGCCTCCACTGCCTCACCGCCTTGCTTCTCCTGTCCCATTTTCCCTTACCGCACCTCTCGGTCTGGCGGCCCTTTGCCAAAAAAACACGGGTCACCCGCAGCAGTTGATTTTGTCAGCCTGAGAAGGGGCCGTGGCCCGGCCCCTTCTGCTCTAGCGGCTGTCTCGTATGCGCACCCTGATCTGGTCGTAGATGTCCCCCCGGATAACCAGCGTCAAGGGCACCGTCACGGTCTGCGGCGCCACAGACCTACGCCGGATTGTAGCCATGACGGTGTACGGCCCGTCCGGGGTCTTGGCGTCCGTCAGGTAGGCGCCCCGCCAGGTGTTCTCCTTGCTGCTGGCGGGGTGGTCGGGGACCAAGGTTATCTCGTCGCCCCGGAAGAAGGCATCGTCGGGGAACTTCACCCTGACCTCCTCCGCATAGCCGCTGGTCCAAATGGTGACGCGCACCCGGAAGCCGGAGAGGGCCGGGTTGGGGCTGATCTCCCCGGAGCCGGAAAGGGGCATCACCACCGTCAGGGTCTGCCAGGTCCAGTCGGACCACAGGGCCGGCGAGACGCCGTTGGGGGAGTTGTCCCGCACCCGGAGGCCGATGCGGTAGGTGCCGGCGCCCCCGTCCCCCCAGCCGGTATTGGCAAACACCCGCGGCGGGAGCTGGTTATGGTACTCGCCCAGCACCCGGCCGGCCGTATCGGTTACCTGCCAGACCCGTTCGGCGATCCCGGCCCCCTCGGGGTCGTAAGAAGTGTCGTCATAGGTTACGGGCTCGTCCGTGACCGCCGGGTTAGGGGTGACGGTAAACCGGGCCACGGGCTTCTGGTTCCCCGCCACCACCGTCAGGCTCTGGCTGTACCACTCGGACCACAAAGGCGTCATCTGGCTCAAGGCCGGCTGGTCCTTGACCCGCAGGCGGATGGTGTAGCTGCCGGTACCCAGAGCCGTAAAGTCCAGCGGCTGGCCGTTCACCCACGCCCCGCCGTTTTTCTGCCACTGCCACTCCCGGGCCACGATGGGGTCGCCGTCCGGGTCCCAGGAGGTATCGTTATAGGCCACCGGTACGTCCAGGGGCAGGGGGTTAGGGCTGACCGTGAAGCGGGCCACGGGAGCGTTGTTGTCCGGGATGACCGTGAGGACCTGGTAGTAAGGCTCGGACCAGGCCCCGCGCTGGTCCCTGACCTTCAGCTCGATCCGGTAGTCCCCCAGGCCCAGGGCGGTGAAGTTTACCGGCGGGGTTCCGCCGTAGTCCACCCAGGAACCCGCGGGGAGCTTCTTCACCCGCCATTGGCGCTGGACGATAGCGTCGCCGTTGGGGTCGTAGCTTAAGTCGTTGTAGGTGAGTATCTTGCCCAAGGGCAGGGGGTTGGGATTCACAGTGAACTGTGCCACCGGCGGCATGTTCAGGGAGGCGGTGCTGACCACCCGCACCGTGGGCAGGGACCACACCCCCACCCCGCCCGGTCCGTCAATGTCCTGTACCTGCAGAGAGAACAGGTAGGTCCTGCCCACCGGCAGACTGGACGGGAGGCCGGTATTCCAGGTGGCGGCCGTGGCTTCCTTCCAGCGCCACTCCCTGGCCCTAAGGCCGTTCCCGGCTTCCCCCTGGTGGTCGGGGTCGTAGGACTCATCCTGCACCGTCACATCGTAACCGCTGCCGCTGGACCGTAGCTGCAGGGCGTAGAGGGCCAGGGGCCGGCGGTGGATATAGAGCACCAGGTCGTCCAGGGGCATGTGGGACCACAGGCGGTACTCATCGAAACGGTTGTCCGGCTTGGGATTATCGCGGGCCTGGAACTGGACGCGGTACTTGCCCACCTTGTCAAACCGGGTTACCGGGCCGGGCAGGTGCTGGCCGGCAAAACTCGCCTGGCCCAGGCTGTTCTTAAACCAGTACGGGTCGTGGTCGTAAATCCACCTTTCTGCCCACTTGGGATCCCCTTCGGGGTCCTCGTAGTAGGTCTGGTACACCACCTCGTCGCCCAACAGCACGTACTGCTCCAGGAGGCCGCCGTCGGTGGCCATGTCCTGGACGATCCAGTTGGCGGCGCTTTGCATGGGCGCGGCCATATCCGTGCCGTTCAGCACGAAGGTCCCGGCCCCGGCTTGAGAAATGAGGGTCTGAAGCTGGGGCTGGTTTGGCGTGCTGCCCAGGCCGATGACCCGCCCGCCCCTGGCCACCACCTGCTGCTGGAAGGAAGCCAAGGCACCCTCGTTGCCGAAGTCCTCAAAGGTGTTGTCGCCGAAGTAGACGATATACGGGCGGGCGTCTTCCCGGAAGGAAACGCTTTTCTCCGCCAGGATGGTGGCCACGTCCTGCAGCTTTGGGGCGTAGTTCAGCTTGAACTGGTAGGCATAGCTCCCCCCAGCGGGACCCCAGGTCTTGAAGCGGTGCCCGTCGTTGACCTGCACCGTCCGGTTGCCGGAGATAACCCCCAGTTCTCCCCCGGAATACGTCCAGTCCTGGTAGGAGTAGTAACCCGAAGAGCCGCTGTAGGCGATGGTGATGGTGCCGTCCGCGGCCACCGTTACCGTGCGGTAGATATCCATGTGCCCGCAACTGAAGTGGGTCTGGATGGCGCCGCCGGAAACAAAAGACGAACCGATGCTGAAGCTGTGGCCGTCCACATAGCCGCCGTAACTCTCCCGCAAGTCTATATCATAGGTGCCGAGGTTTAGGATCTCGACAAGGTTCCCCGTGGCGGCCTCGCGCCGGTAAATCACCATCCCACCCATGTTGCTTCCCGCTTTGTTTACCTTGACCACGTACTTGGGTTCCACGGTGCCCCCGATGTAGTAGTAGAGGTAGCTGGCGTCTTCCTGGGCCGCTACCTCCATGTTGCCCACGGCGTCCGCCTGGATCATGTTGGCGTCAATGCTGCTGGCGGAGAGGGTGTTCCGGAAGCCGGCCAGGTTGTTTTGAAAGCTCCCGTACTTGGCGTCCTTGTTATCCAGCTCGCCGGTGACCAAAAGGATATCCGCCTTTTTCTTCTTGATGACATCGAAGTTGACCACCGGCGGGACGTTGATGACCTCCACGGATCTCTCGTCCAGGGGCTTGGTGACGGTGTCGGCACCCCTCTTGTCCGCCGGGGTGAGGAATTCCGGGATGGTTTCCTGGCCGAAGCCTTCCTCCACGGAGAGCATGAACTCGTACTTCCCCACCTGGCCGGTGTAAAGGGTGGGGGTGGGGTTGTTACCGCTGTCCAGGGCGACCCAGGATTCGTCCGTGAAGCTGCCGTCGTTGTCGCTGTCGTAGCGGTACTGCCACACCCGCTTGGTAATTACGTCCCCGTCGGGCGAATGGGAGCGGTCCATCAGGGTGATGGCCGCCCGGTTGTTGTTGTCCGGGTCGCGGGTGACGGTCCGGAGGGTGTAAAAGTCGGCCACCGGCGGCTGGTCCGGGTAAACGGTGAGCACCTGCTCGTACCACTCCGAGCTGGTGCCCTTGCTGTTCTTCACCGCCAGGCGCACCCGGTAGTCCCCCGGCTCCTTGAAGAGGACCTGCCTGGTCTTCAGATCTGGCGAGGAAACGATCTTCACCGCCTCCGGGCTCACCCCCGCCGGCGGGAGGAACTCCCACCGGTTCTGGCTGAAGTCCACGGGGTAACGGGCGGAGCCGTAGCTTTCCGAGGCATCAAAGACCAGCTTGCGGTTCTGCTTGGGCGTCCCGCTCCAGCGGAAAAAGGCCGTAGGTACCGCCGGCTTGACCTCGACGGTCTTTGTCGCCGTATCGCTCCGGCCAAACCGGTCCTCCACGGTAAGCCGCACCGTGTAGGTGCCAGGCTCGTCGAAGTAGACGCTGCCGCCCTCGCCGGTAAGGGTGCCCACCATGCCGGCGGGGCTGACGCTCCAGGCGTACCCGGCGATCTCCCCGTCGGGGTCGTAGGAGTTGCTGGTGATCTCCACCTCATCCCCCTGGAACACGGTGTTGGGGGCGGAGATGCGCGCCACTGGCGGCTCGTTGGTGATGCGGATGGTCTGGGTGACGGAATCGCTGGCCCCCCGGTCATCCTCCACCGTGAGAGCAACGGTATATGTGCCTGGCTGGTTGAAAACGATGCTTCCGCCGGTATCGCCCAGATTGGCGTTGGCCCCAGGGGATACGTCCCAGTCCACCGCCACGATGTCGCCGTCCGGGTCGTAGGAGCGGTTCGTGACCGGCACGCTCAGTCCCGGCGAGGCCTGAGCCACCATGTCGAAACGGGCCACGGGCGGAATGTTCTCCGGCTGGGGCGGGGGCGGTGGTGGAGGCGGCGGGGCGCTTTCCGAGATGGAAATGCTCTTAGTGGCGGTGGAGGTGTTGTTCTGGTTGTCCCAAACCTGGAGCTTGACGGTGTAGGTCCCGGGCCGGTTAAAGACCAGGGTGCCGCCGGCCATGCCCAGGCTGCCCGTGTAGGTCCGGGGAGTTACCGTCCACTCGCTGTGTACCAGCCAGAAGCCCTCGCTGGCCCGGGACCTGTTTGCCACCTGGACGTTCTGGCCCACCTCGCCGAAGGGCGGCAGGTCGAAGTCGGCCACAGGCTGGCCCGCCGGCGGTGGAGCCGGTGGGGCCGGGGGAGGCTGGGGAGCCGGGGCCACGGACACGGTCTTGGTGATGGGGGTGGTGCGGCCCACCATGTCCGTCACCTCCAGGCGCATGGTGTAGCTCCCGGCAGAAGGGAAGGTGTAGGAAACGTAGAAGCCGGCGTAATTTGAGGGTGCACTACCATTATCGATGACGGGGGTACCGTCCACTAAAAACTTATATTTCAACCCCTGAACATCAGGGGTCGAAGCATAGGCCTCTACCCAGAAGGTCTGGGGCTGGCCGGCCACCACTCCCCGTAGGTCCGGGATGTTCCCGGAGGGCCAAGGGGTGGTGAGAACCCAAACCTTTTTCTGGGTGTAGTCGTACTTCTCCACGTAGGCCCCGCTTAGTTCGGCCAGGGGGCGGATATGAACGCGAGAAGAAGACTTACCGTTAGCAGTCAGTGTGGCCCAGCGGATTTTGTTTTCGGCGTAGCTCCAGGAACCATTGAAAGCGTTCACCCACTGCTGCGCCTGGCTGCGGGCAATGTAGTTGATATTCCCGGCCGTTTTCCCGGGCTCGGTGATGGTCAAATCCTCCCCCACCGTCTGGCCGTCTACGATGATGGTCCAGTAGGCGTCAAACTTGACGGTTTCCGTACCTTTTTCCGGGTCGTTTCTGGTGATGGCCTGCCCTTTGCTGAGACTCCCCAGGTCTTTTGGGTCATTGAGGTAGGCCGCCCGAGCCGTGCCGGCCGGCCAAAGGTTCAACAGCACCATTAGTACCGATAAGACGGTAGTCGCCCATTTCCGCCTGTTCATCAGTCAAACCTCCCTTCACGAAAGCATGAAAAAAGGGCCCTCCAGAAAGAGCCCTGCTCTTAGGAAAGCCCTTGGTTCAAGCCCCTGGTATGTTTGTCCTTCGCTACTTCCTGATAATAACCTGTTGCGTTTCCGCCACCCAGGTGACCTGGTAGCCGAGTCCTTCCGCCACAAACCTGAGGGGGATGAGGGTGCGGCCGTCCTTGACCTCCGCCGACCGCAAGAGCGGCGCCTGCTGGCCGTTGACCAGAGCGATATCCTTCCCTATCCTCAGTTCCACCCTGGTGTCCCCGTCCAGCACCGTTACGGTCCGGGAGGGGCCGTCATAGTTCAAATTGGCCCCGAAGAAGTCCAGCACTCCCCGCAAGGGTATCATGGTTACTCCCTCAGGGGCTTCGGGGGCCACGTCCAGGGTGCGGATGTCGGCCCTGCCGTCCCGGTAGGTGATAACCTCTTTCTTGCCCAGGGTGAGGACCACCTGGCTCCCCGCCGCGACGGTCTGGTCAGCAGTTGGAATGGCGATCTGTTGCTCCTCCATGGCCTCGATGACCTCTTTTGCCCGCCCGTTATACGCTGGGTTAAGGAATACCTCCCAATATTGTTTGTTGGTCAGAAGGGGATCAGAAGGATACAGGTTTTGCCGGATGTGGGTAGTGATGTAGTCCTTCCACGCGGTTTCCTGCCAGGGCCGGCCATTGATGGAAACGATGGGCTCGATGGGCTCACCGCCACCACGACCGAAGGGGTATTCCCAATACTTGCCCAGGAAGTCGGTAATTGTATCTTCTAAGGCCGCCCGGTAGGCATTTTGGACGGAGCGCTCCCGCTGCTCCTCGCTAACCTGAGGGTCCCATTTGGTGTTCAGGTTTTCAAAAAACCAATCAGCCCGTGACCTCTTTTGTTCAAACATATCGAAGACCAGGTAAGACCCGCTTTTATACCGCGAAACAATTATCAGGTCCTCCCATTCGCGGCCGTTGATGGTCACGGTGCGGTGGAGCTTGTCCGGGGAAAAAACGTATTCGCGAGGTATTTCTACATAGGTCCTTGATAGGCCCTCGCCAAAGTCAACGGTATAAATGTTTACCACGTCCCGGTAGGGCGCTTCCTCATAGTTACCCAGCTTGGTGTCCGCCGCCAGGGCCCCTGGGGGTACGGCCAGGAGCAGAAGCGCCATCAGGCCCGTTACTAAGAGCCAGGGCCTGGCGGCCTTGCGCCGTATCATCATGAATTTCCCTCCTCCCTTTGTTGGTACCGCCTGGGCGGCATGAACGTCCACTCACGAAGTACCCAACCTCTCCCGCAGGGCGTTCTGGAGGACCTGGGAAAGGTTGAGCTTTTTCTCCTCCGCCAGGTCGCTCAGCCACTTGGGAAGAACAACCCATTGCACCACCCCGTCCCCGGTTTCGTCACTGACTTGTAATAGCTCGAAGACCCTTTGCCGCACCCTCTCCACTTCCCGGGGAGCAAGTCTGCCCCCGTTTCTGGCCAAAAGGTTCAAAACAAACTGGGGGTTGTCCCTTAGGGCCAGCAGGACGCTGTTATGGGCCTCGTCCTGCAACGCGCCGTTCTCATAACGGTGAATGGTAACTTCACCCCAGTTGAGCAGTTCCGCCAGTCCCCGCTGGCTCAGGCCGAAGCTTTCGCGAATACTTCTGATCTCCTGCGGTGTTAACAGGCCTTTCCGTCGCCGGTACTCGTCGTAGGCCAAGGCGAGGGTGCGCTCATCAAGTTCTTCGTCAAAAATATCTTCACCACAGGCCTCACAGACCCGCACCGTGGCACTGACCGGAATATCCTCGCCCTTGACCGGATATGTCTCCACCCGGGTTTCCACCTTCGTTTCCACCAGTTCCCTGCAGTTGGGGCAATAGACCCGCTCAGCCAAGGAAACCACCTCCAAATAGAGTTTTCGCTCCGTTAACGGTACGGATGTCCCAGCCAGCGCTCGGATTCGTGAAAGGCCAGGCACTTGACCCTCCCGTCTTCAATCTTCAACTTCACGTAGTACTGAACTTCTAGGTACGTCACCTCAAAAAGCCAGACATCCCCCTCTGGATACCTTGGATCGAGCTCCTCTTCCGGCCCCCGGCAATAATCGGCCGCCGTGAGCCCCTGGATGATGTCTTTGACCTCCTGAATAGTAAGTCCCGTTAAGGCCAGGGATTCCAGGTTCTTCTTTCGCGGCACGAGATAGAAGCCTTCTTGAAGGGCCACCTGTAAGTCGGCCAGGAAACCCTTAACAGAGGCCTCACTGGCAATCATGACTCTCCCTCCTTATTATACCTTAATCGTTATCAAATGATAGCGTCTTTAGGGTATTTTTTAGGGCTCCTTGCGAGAACTTTTTCATCCCCCGCTGGCTGCTGCCCTGGAAACTGCCAGCCCGGAGGAGATATCAAAAGCCGGGCTGGCTTTTTTGCCGCCCGCGGCAGGTAACTTTTCGCCGCTATGCCAGGGATTTCCTCTACCCCTGAGCCCCCGTAACCACCGGCGGGAGCAAGGCCCGCCAGGGCCGGCGAAAAGGTAACCCGCCCCTTTACGGCAACCCCTCCGGCACGTCGGTGGTGATGGCCACCGGCACGGAAACCGTGGTGAAAAGGCCGACAAAGACCGGCCGCACGGGTACCCGGATCTGGGAATAGACCGAAACCTCCGTCACCGGGTTACCCAGGCCGTCGGTGTTGGGCAGGTCCTGGGGGTTAAAGACCCGGAAGTCCACCACCTCCACCGGCCCGGCCGCCGGGCTGCCCGGCCGGGGGTTAAGGTTGCCGTCCAGGCGCAGGTTTTGGGCCAGGAATTCCCGGAAGGTATCCTGGGCGGTGATCTCGTTGAGATACAGGTCGCCGTCCGCCAACCGGTCCCGGTCAAGCTCCCGGTAGACCGCCATATTGCTGTAGTCCAGGGCCTGTTTGATGGCATCCCGCCGGGCGTAGAGGAAGGCCGCGTCAAAGGCCAGGGCAAAGAGCATCATGGCCATCATCACGGTGACGACGCCGATGAGGGCCGAGGCCGCGCCTTTCCTGTCCCGCCAAAAGCTCATGTGCATCCCCCATTTCCCTCTTGCAGTCTTGAGCGCCTTTGTCAACCGGCGCCCCTGCCGTTATAATGAAAACCAAGGAGTGATTCCTGTGTCGCCATCTCCCAAAGTAGAAAAACTGCTTGCGGCCATCCGGCAGGACCAGTTGACCCGCGGCGAAGCCAGCGAACTGCTGCAATTGCTCGCCCGGGAATTCGCCATCCCCATCCGGCTGAAAGACGAGGCCGGCCAGGAGGACTTCTGGGCGCTAACCCCGGAAGAGGAAGCACACCTCCACGACCTCCTGGCAAGGGCAACCGGGGACCTCACGAAAAAGCGTTACCACGAATACACCAAGCCCCGGGCATAGGCGCCTTCACTTCTGGAAGTTAAAGCTCACCGAGGACCCTGCCGCGGCCATCACCCGGGGCGTGTCCACGGGGTAGAGGAGGAAATCGCTGAAGGCGTAGCTGCGGTAGGTATAGCGGTAACGTATGGTCAGGCTTACCGTGCCGCCGTAGTCCACCACCGCCGGCGTACCGCTGATCTCCACCTGTGAAGTGTCGAACCCCCACCTGGCCAGCTCCTCCAGCGCCCTTTCCTCTAGGGCCAGGGTCAGGCCGCCAGCCACCTCCATCCCCAGCAGGGTCTGCCGGTGTACCCGGGTAAGGTTGGAATACTGGTAGGCCGTAAAAAGAGGTGGCCAAAGGTTAAGCACCACCAGCATCAAGAGCACAATCACCCCGGCAAAGGCCACGGCCTCGGCCCCGCCCCGCCGGTCCCGCCAGAAACCCCTCAAATGATCCACACCCCCTTCCAGTAAACCCAGAACACCCCGGCCAGGATGGCCACGGCGTAGGGGACATCAGGTTTTCTGGTCTTTTCCTTCAGCATGTAGAAGAAAAAAAGCGGCAGGGCCGCCAGCAAGCTCCCGTAGAATACGGCCAGCCCGTAAAGCGGCCCGCCGGCCAAGGCCAGGCCCAGGAGGAGCTTCAGGTCCCCGCCGCCAAAGACCTTTTGGCGATAGAGAAGCTCGGCCAGGGCACCCCCGAGAAGGAGGGTGCCCGCCGTGACCCCCAGGCCGCGCTCCACTAGGGAAAAAACCGTCCCGGCCAGGACCAGCGGCAGCGTGATCCAGTCCGGGACCTCCCGCCTTTTCAGGTCAAACCAAGCCGCCAGGAGGGCGGCCACTAGACCGGCTACTTCCACGGGATCAGGGACGGACTTGGCTGTTCAGGTTGTTGCTTAAAGAGGTAAAAACGTTGCCAATGGCCCCGCCGATGTCCCGCAGGTAGGGAAAGAGGGCCAGGGCGATGAAGGCGATGATGGCCACCGTCTCGATGGACGGGGTGCCCTTCCTGTCCCCCAGGAAGCGACCCAGCCGCGGGGACACGGTAGTCAAGTAGGTAAAGGCGGTACGGGCAAAGGGAAACACCTGTCATCTCCTCCTTAAAGTTAAAGGTAAAGGTTAATGATGGAGTAAGGTTAGAACTGGCCAAAGCTGCTGGTAAATTGAATGAGTAACGGCATCACCACCAGGATCATGATGTTGGCCACCACCATCACGCTCACCAGGGGCAGGAAGTTGGCCCGGTTGCGGGCGCCCCTTTCCTCCTCGGCCTCCTGCCTGGCCTTTAAGAGTTCGGACTGCCGGGTAAGTAAGGTTTTCACCCTTCCGGTCACCTCGCTCTGCTTCAGGGCCAGGACCAAATGTTCCACCTCCTCCAGGCCGGTTCTTTGGGCAAAGGCGTCCAGGGAACGGGGCAGGTCCAGGGTGAGGGCGTAACGGGCGGCCAAGAGCATCACCTCCTCTCGCAAGGGACCGGATAACCTCTCCGGCAGGGCGGCCAGGGTTTCCCGCATCCCGGCCCCGCCGGCCAGGGACCGGCGCAAAAAGTCCAGCATTTCCGGCATGGCCCGCCGGATCTCCTCTTGCCGGCGCCTGGTCGCCAGGTAAAGCAGGCCGTCCGGGAGCATGAAGCCGAGAAAGGCATAGGCCAGCAAAGTTGGCCCGGTACCCCCCAGGCGCAGGCCTACCAGCAGGGCCAGCACCAGCTTGGCCGCGTAAAAGTGGGCCGGGCTTTCCCCGATGAGGCGCGGGTTTCCCGCCTGGGCCAGGCGCTGCTGGAGGGAATGGCGGCCGTACCACCCCAGGAGCTGCCCGGCCAGGGTAAGGAGCGGGTTTTCTTTCTTCCCTTTAGGGCCGGTGGCGCAGGCTGCCAGGCGGCGAATCCTCTGCCTTTCCCTGGCCTCCTCCCAGGCCGCGTCAAGGGTAGCCGCCAAGGCGGCCACCAGGGCCAGGAACAACCACAGATTGGCCGTCATCAGTCATCCCCCTCCCGGGTGACCGCCAGTTTGAGGAAGTACCCGGCGGCGGCGAAGATGCCGGTCATCAGGCTTACCGCCATCTTGCCGCGCGGGTCCACCACCAGGAAGCGCATCAGCTCCGGCTGGACGCGGACTAGCGTCGCCAGCACCACGACGTAGACCCCCACCAGGATGAGGAAGACCGTGACGGTGCTGCCGGTGTCGGCCCCCCGCTCGGTGGCCTTGATCTCCCGCTGGTAGGCCTGGTTGACGTGCTCGGTGATGCTCTCCTGGAAGTCCCCGCCGCGCTCGACAAAGAAACGCAGGTCGTCCCAGAAGCGACGTAAGGTGGCTTCCGGCAGCCGGTTCTTTACCCCTTCCACGCACTCCGGCAAGGGTAGCCCTCCCTTGCAGGCGGTGACGAACCAGCGCACCTCGCGGCGCAGGGGGTCCTTCAGCCGGGGCAGGGCCTCCTCCAGGGCCACCAGGGGGTCGCCGTAGACCCCGTAGAGATTGCCCACCGTCAGCAGAAACGGCGCCACCTGGCGGCGGAGCTGGCGCCGCTTCCGGCTGTAGGCCACCTCCAGGGCCTGGTAGGGGAGTACCAGCCCCACCCCGGCCAGGAGGAGGGCGGTCAGGTGATTGCGCAGGAAAAGCGCCCCCGGCAGGGCCAGGAGCACCGCTAGAAACAAAGAAGCGGCCAGGAAGGCCGCCATGCTCACCGGCGCCCCGCCGGGCCGGGGGCCGGCGGCGGCCAGCATCCGGCGGAGCTTCTGCGCGAAGGCCCGGGAACGCTCCCTTTGCTCCAGGGCCAAAAGGAGGCGGCGGTCGAGGACCTGCTGCATGTGGAGAAGATTTAGGGGCCCGGGGCCGGGTAGGGCCAGGACGGTGGCAAAGACGGCAAACCACGCCGTCCCCGCCAGCAGGAACAGGATTAAGGGTTGTTTCATCGGATGGCCACCCCCCGCCGCCAGAAAAGTTGGCGCGCCGCATCGCTCAAGGGGTGCCGCACATAGACCAGGTTGCCGGCGGCGTCCCTTTCCGTTTCAAAGACGGGCTCCAAGAGGACTTCCTGGCGCTGGTGGTCGTAGCCGGCCACCAAGGCGATGTCCGTGATGCGGTAGTTCTCCAGGTAGACGATGAGGTTTAAGGCCTGGGCGATGAGGAGCTTCAGGTGCTCGTACTGCAAGGGGGTGTTGGCGTAGAGCATCATCACGGCGATCTGGTCCACGGCGTTAAAGAGGTCGTTGGCGTGCACCGTCACCAGGCCGCCGTCGTGGCCGGTGCCGAAGGCGCGGATGAGGGCGAAGGCCTCCTTGCCCCGGAACTCCCCCAGGAGCATCCGCCGCATGGCCATCCGGAGGCCGTTTTTCACCAGGTCGTCCAGGGTGATCTCCACGTCGTCCTCCCCGGCCCTTTTCTTGGCCTCCAGGGCCACCTGGTTACGGTGGGGGATGAAGAGCTCCTCCTCTTCCTCCATGACCACGATGCGCTCATCCTCCGGGATATAGTGGGAGGCCAGGAAGCGCATCAGGGTGGTCTTGCCGCTGCCGGTGGGGCCGGCGATGAGGATGTTGAGCCGCGCCCGCAGGGACAGGGCCAAAAACTCCTCGATCTCCGGGGTGAAGGTGCCGCTGCGCTGGAAGTCCGCGGCGGTGAAGTTGGCCACCACGTGCTTGCGGATACAAAGATATGGCGTCTTGGCCGCCGGAGGGATGCCGGCATTGATGCGCAGGCGGTTACGCAGGTCGCGGGTGTCCACCAGGCACTCGGCCTGGGTGATGCGCTGGCCCACCCTGGCCAGCACGGCGCGGATGAACTGCTCCAGGTGCTTTTCGTCCCGGAAGCGGATGTCCGGGCAGAAGATGTCCCGGTCGTTGACCCGCTTGTAGACGTTCTGGGGACCGTTGACAAAGATGTCGGTGACCGCGGGGTCATCAATGAGGTCCTGGAGGGGGCCGTAGCGGAGGAGGTTGTCCAGGATGGCCTTCACCGTCCCCTGGGAGCCACTCTTAAGCACGTACCCGCGCTCGCTGATGATCCGGGCGGCCAGTCGCTCCAGGACGGCCTGGTCCTTCTTCCCTGTGCTTACGGCCTGCACCACGTCGGCATAGTCCTGGAGGATGGCCTGGGTGACCAGAAAGAGGACATCTTCGGCTTCTCCAGTTGGGGGATGACCGGCTTGGTCCCGCCCGGAGGCTACCAGGTCCTGGCGGCGGTGGATTTCTTCTGTCAGGTTAACCACGCCCACCTCTTTATTCCCCCTTTCCCGTAAGGCTTACCAGACCTAGCAAGGCGTTCTCCAGTCCGCTCACCGGCGGCAGTTCCTCCCCGCCCCAGCCGGCCCACTCCCGGCGGTGCGGTACTTCTCCGGCTACCGGCCGCCCCAGGGCCTGCTCGATGGCGGTAGGCGGGAGCACCTGCCTCCCGGTGAGGTGGTTGATGACAAGCCGGACTTTGTCCCGCCCCAGGCCCAGGTCGCGTTCCAGAATGGGAAGATAACGGCCCAGGTGCCGGACCTGGTTTTCCACCGCCGCCACGGGCATGACCACCAGGTCCGCTGCGTCCAGGGCAGCCAGGGTGGCCTCCAGAGATAAAAAACGGCTGGTGTCCAGCACCACCGCGTCGTAGGCCTCCGCGAAGGCGGTTACCAAGCTTACGAACTCGGTCCGGCCCAGGGTTTCCGCCCGCAGGGGATGGGACGGGCCGGCCAGGAGGTAGACCCCCGCCGGCTTCAGGCGGGGCAGGGCCAGGGCGGTTTTGGCCGCATGGAAGTCCCCCCGTAACACGTCTTCGCTCACCTGGTCCAGGCCGTAGCCCCCGCTCGGGAGGTCCGGGGTGAGCAAATCAAGATCCGCGCAGGCCACGCGCCTCCCCGTCCCGGCCAGGGCTACCGTCAAGGCCGCCGCCAGGACGGTCTTACCCGCGGCCTTGGGAGACCAGAAGGTAATCACGCGCGGCAGGTTCGCCCCATCTTGCGGGGGCTGCGGCTCCTTACCCCGGCCGGGGAATCTTAACTTCTTCACTGCAGGCTCCCTCCTTCCAGCAGCACCGCCGGCACATCCGCCACCGGCCGGCTGTCCGGCAGGTAGCGGGCCAGGGCCAGGGTGCCGGTGTTGGCCGCAGCGTTGAGGAGATTGGCCTGCGCCGCCGTGACCACCACTTCCGCCACGGTCGGCACGGCCGCTGATCCCGTGGCCTTCTCCTGTTTGCCGGCCAGGGCCTGGCCGTTCTGGTTGAGGAGGTCCACCACGGTGACGCCGGAGAGGAGGAGGCGGCTTTCCCCGCCACCCCGGTTGGTCTTGTCGCCGGTGAAAAGGAAAATGTCCACCTGGTCCCCCGGCTTCACGCCGCCCGCAGCCTTGAGGCTTACCGGGATGGAAAAGACCCGGTGCTCCGGGACGGGCAGGGCGACCGGGTTATCCTTGACCATGGGCAAGAGCAGGAACTCCCCCGGCCAGAGCCTCTGGCCGGCCACCTTGCCGGCTGGAAGGGCCGCCAGAGCTCCCGCCGGCACCGCCTCGGCGGGGATGTTCTTGACCGCCAGGTTTTGGGAAGTGAGAGGGGTGTTAGGCTCAACATCCTTGGTCACCACCACCACGGGCCGGCACACCGTTGGCTTTTCGCCCGTGGAGGCTACCAGGAAAAAACTTACCGCCAGGGCCGCCGCCAGGGAGACGGCCAGGCGCAGGTAGCGGTTGCGCACTTCTTTTCAGCACCTCCAGGTAACGTTTTTGGGCAACAAAAAAGCCCTCCACCGTGTTAGTGAAGGGTTTGATTGGCAACGCTTTTGACGGTGTTTCGATACCGCCATGTTGGCCAGTCTTCCGAAAAAGCTATTGTTTTGATGGGATCAGCTCTTTGTTCCCCACGTATCCCTGCATGGCAGCCACAAATGCTTGGGCGCTTTCCAACAATTCGGTAGCATCTTCGATATCGACTGCCACAGTAGCCTCGCCATAATCTCCTTGCTGCCGCAAGTCAAAGGCACGGTGTAAAGCCTTGCTCAACTCTTTGGGAAACAGCCCTGTTTTGACGAAATGGCGGTCAAAGAGGCCTATCACGCCACTATGTTTAGCAGAACCCTGATCTATTGTTGCTAGAACAGCCAGTGCTGCGTAAAACATCGCGTAGTAAGACCGGTTAACGATACTCCTGGGACTACCATGGGCTTGGAAGAGTTTTTGGGCGTCCGCGAGAACTTCCCTCGCCAAAGCTAGCCTGTACTGGATCAAAGTAAGCTTGGGGTTTTCCTTCATACCGAAATCCCTTCAGCCTTAATTGCTCTACAAAGCGTGGAAACGGAAAACGCACCATTACTGGCCTCACCCTGAGAAACAACCAACGGAGAAATAACCACGTCATTAGCGAAACCAATTTCCCAGGCCACCTCGCTTATCAATCGCCTTTGCTCGCGAGAGAGAGGCCCGGTTTCCAGGTATAGATCAAGGTCCGAATCGGCACTGGCCTGCCCCCGCGCCCGCGAACCGAATAGCCGAACCTCATACAGTGGGATTTTTTCAGTGAGGCTTTGTTTCACTTTCCTGGCGATTGTCAGGTCCTTGCTGCTGATCGCAGTCACGTCACAGTTCACCCCCAGCACATTATTGAACATCGTAGGCCACATTGCAGCAATGGTAGCTAAATCATCCTCCAACTCGTTGACATCATAGTTCAAGGGAATGTTACACGTTGCTAGAAAATCCGCGATTTCTTGCTTGGATACCTTGGCCAGTTCTGCCGCCTTGCCCAGGGATAAGCTCCCATCTGCGTAAAAGGTTGCCGCGAGCCTTTTCAGTGCCTCCATTTTTGCCCGTTGAGATGATTCTCGGCCTTTGACGAACAGTTCCCTTGGTAACTCGAGATCAATCCTTATGGTTTGGTCCAGCACTTTATTGTCTCCTTGGCACTACCAGGCTTTAGAAAGATCATACCATAAAAAATGCCCATCCTCAACCGGCTGCCTCATCTCCTTCGGCATCATTCTGGTCGCCCTTGCGCTTCCCGTCCAGGAACTCCACTGACCGGGCCACCACCTCCACCCTCTGGCGGACCCGTCCATCTTCTCCCTGCCACCTTGCGGTCCGCAGGGATCCCTCAACTGCGACCCGGCGCCCTTTATAAAGGTGCTCCGAGCAGGCCTCCCCCACCTTGCCGAAGGTCACCACCTTGATAAACCCCACCGCCCTGTCCGCTTGGTCGTCGGGTTGAAGTAGTCTCTCCACCTTGGTCACCACCACCACGGGCCGGCACACCGTTGGCTTTTCGCCCGTGGAGGCTACCAGGAAAAAACTTACCGCCAGGGCCGCCGCCAGGGAGACGGCCAGGCGCAGGTAGCGGTTGCGCACTTCTTTTCAGCACCTCCAGGTAACGTTTTTGGGCAATAAAAAAGCCCTCCACCGTGTTAGTGAAGGGTCCTCGGGCCGGACTAAACAAGCCTACCTTTCTGGGGTAGGGCCTCAAGATCCCTAACTACCCCCTTTGTTTTCTGGGGTGTTAAAGGCTTGATAGCGATTTCTTTTCAATGACCACTGGGTTGAACCTTGCGCTCCCGGGCCAATCCTCTAGTCACAAGTAGATTAGCATGTCTCTTCTCGCTCTCTCGTAACTTCTTGACCAGATTTTCCAGGCTCCCTGCTTCTTTTAACATTTGCTCGCGCAGGCGTCGCACCTCGGAAACGATAGGGTCTTCCCACACCTTACTCACTCCTTTCCATAAGCTCCTCAGGGGTAACGATGGCGGGGATAAACAACCCCTTTTGGAGATTTATTTTTTGTAAAGCCCGGCGAATTTCCCCGTGTGCCAAATGCTTACAGTTCCAGGTTAGCACGTAATCTATTTCATGGCTCACGGCACAGGCCAGGTGCAAGGCATCAAGTCCGGACCGGGCAGGTATGGATAAGGCCTCCAGGTACACTTTGGCCAACTTAAGCACGCTATCGTCCATCGAGAGAACCGGTAACCCGGATAAATAAGACAACCGGCGTTGAGCAGCCTCCGGATCACCCAATTGACACTCCGCCAATACAGTCTCTGAAATAAACAGCTCGAACCGGTGTCGCTCATGTACCCACCAGTCATGCGTAATCTGTTGGTGGGCAGCTACTACAATATCGCGGCTCGGGAAGGCTGCCAAGTAACTGGGGATGGTTGTTTCCAGATAGATAGATGCTTTTGCCGTAATCTCACCCCCTCCGGTCCCCGGCAAAGCCCTATCGGGAGTACACGGGCTGTCCCTGCCGCCGGGAAGGGAATTCCAGGTCAATCTTTATGGTTTGCCCCAGAATCATGGCGATTCCGTGGCACTACCAGCCCGTCTTGTAAGATTATACCATAGAAAATACCCATTCTCAACCGGCAGCCTCATTTTCTTCATTACCCTGGTCATTTTTGCGCTTCCCGTCCAGGAACTCCACTAACCGAGCCACAACCTCCACCCGCTGCCGCACCCGTCCATCTTCTCCCTGCCACCTTGCGGTCCGCAGGGATCCCTCAACTGCGACCCGGCGCCCTTTATAAAGGTGCCCCGAGCAGGCCTCCCCCACCTTGCCGAAGGTCACCACCTTGATAAACTCCACCGCCCTGTCCGCTTGGTCGTCGGGTTGAAGTAGCCTCTCCACTGCCAGCACGAACCCGGTGACAGCGGTTCCCTTCGCGGTGTAACGTAAGCAGGGATCGCCAGCCAACCTGCCAATCAAAGAGACGTGGTTCACTTGCCCACCTCCAGAACTCTTCAATTCTAAACCATCGAAAGGGGTCTGGAATAGCTTGACAGTTTTGGGTTGGATTAATATAATACTCCCATACTAAATAGACACACCAAAGGGTGGTGCCAGGATGACCAAAAGCGATTACGCCAATGTCCAGAAGATCATCTGTTACCTTCGCCGTTCTAGACAGGATATTGAGCGGGAACGGCGAACAGGGGAGGATACCCTGTCCACGCAAAAGAAGATTATGACCAAGGTCCTTGACGACATTTCCATTCCTTACGATATGGCCGAAGAAATAGGTTCTGGGGACAAGATCGAAACCAGGCCAGTCTTCCAGGAAGTTCTAAAGTGGTTGCGGGAGGGAAGGTATAACGCCATCGCCGTCAAGGAGATCGCCCGCCTGGGCCGCGGTTCCTACTCGGATATGGGGGAGATCTTCGACCTCATCAAGGAAAAGCGGATTTACATTATTACGCCCTACAAGCTTTACGACATAGAAAACCCTTCCGACGCCAGGCAAATCCGGTTCGAGCTTTTCTTCGCCAGGGAAGAGTTTGAGATGATCCGCGAAAGGATGCTTTCCTCCAAACTGAACCTGGCCCACGAGGGGCGCTGGGTGGTGGGTGCCACCCCTTATGGCTACTCCTTGAACAGCAAGACCACCAGGCTAGAAATTGTAGAGGAAGAAGCTAACATCGTGCGCATGATTTTTGACCTGTACGTCTACGGCATGGAGCAGGCGGATGGAAACGTCAAGGACGTGGCCTTCCGCGCCATCGCCGGCTACCTGAACCGCTTAGGCATACCGAGCCCCAGAAACGGTAAAGGTGGCTGGTCCTACTTAACGGTACAAAGGGTCATTGAGAACGTGGCCTATATCGGCACGGTCAAGTACCGTACCCGGAAAAGGATTGGCAACAAATACTACCCCCGGCCGGAAGAAGACTGGATTGTGGTAGAAAATGCCCACGAACCTATCATCACGAGAGAGGTGTGGAACTTGGCCCAGAATAAACTAAACAGCCGGCGCCTGCCCCATACGAAGCTGGATTTCTCCCCCTGTGAGTTGGCGGGGCTGGTCATTTGCACGAAGTGTGGCCGCCGGATGATCCGCCAGTACTCTACGCAGCACTACAGAAAAAAGGACGGCTCGGTAAGCGTCTACAAAAAAGAATTCCTGTGGTGCAATACTGACGGTTGTACCTTCGTCAAGTACCGCGACGTGGAACGGGACATTTTGCTCGCCCTGGCGCACCTGGGAACCCTGGACAACGGAGAGCTCAAAGCAATCTACGAAAAAGAATACCAGCAAACCACCAGGAAGGCGGAAAACCCCTTGGACGTAGCCACGATGGTCGAGAAGAAGAGAAAAGACCTTCAACGAAGGCTCGACTTTATTTTTGACAAGTACGAGGCCGGCATTTACAGTGACGAGGACTTTCTCAGGCGCAAGAAGGAAATAGAGCAAGAACTGGCCAGCCTGGATAAAATCATACCCCTGGAGAAGAACCAGGAAAGTCAGGAGGTCGAGCGCGCCATCATCGCCTTCAAGTCCGATGTGAAAAGCGCCCTAGAGGTTTACAGGAAGGCAACCGATAAGACGGAAAAAAACAAGATCCTGTCGTCTATCATTGACCGGGTGGAACTTACCAAAACCGGCAAGGGGCGATACGATCTAAGGGTAGTCCCGCGCTTTAGTTCTCTGATCCTGCCATAATACGCCATTGTCTACTTTCTCGCCCCCATCCCCCGGCCAAGGGAACCCCTGGATAGCCAACGTGCCAAGCCAGTCTTGCGGACTTGGCACTAATGCTTCACCTCGTGTTCGAGTACCTGGCCAGTAGGTCGAACGTAAATCTCCACGCCCTGCTCCGCAATTCTGCGGCGCAATTTTTGATTCCGCACTTGGTTTGGATTTACAACATCCACTTTATAAATTCCCACCGCTTCATCCAGGTCGAGATATAGTCCGCGGGGCAGCTCGTTATCGCAGTAAACGGCAAGGTCAATATCGGAATTAGGCATAAAATCCCCCCTGGCCCGGGAACCGAAAATGACGGCCCGTTCCACCTGCGCGTAGCGCTGCAATACCAGCCTGATTGCCGCCAAAGTATCCTGTTTCAGGCCAAACATCACTATTCCAATTCCCTTTCCACAATTTGGGCCAGCAGGGCCAGGTGTACAGCATAAAGGTCTTTCACGCGTTGATAGATTTTCTTGGCGCTGGCCTCATCATAAGTGTGACTCGTCAAGTTCCGGTCTTCTAACATACCCAGCCACACTTCTCCGTCCTTGATCAGCCCCCTGGCATAAGCCTCTTTGAAAATGCCCCTCGGAAACGACACACTCTCCCCGCCCTGGTATTCGATCAATGCCTTCATTAGTTTCCACGCCAGTTCGTAGGTGAACTCAAACCTTTTTATGACTGAGTCGTAAATATACGGATCTGGTTTTTTACCCAGAGCTTCCTCAAGACGTTTCAAGGCCTTTTTATAGTTTTCCAGCCTTTCTCTCAGCCTTTCTTCCGTCACCCTGCTCACTCCTCCCTTTCCTAAGTTACCATAGCAAAGCGTCAATATCCTTCGATGTGCTGGCGGATACCACCTGCTCCCCACAGTCTTTGCAGACTTGAGCTGGGATGCCTTCCACCACAATTAAGCGGCCCTGGTGGCGAAAGTCAATCTGGATGCTTCTATCCTCTAAATTCCCTCCAGAGCTCGGGCAAATGCTGGCATCGTTCATTTTGTTCCTCCAATGGAATGAACTCTCCCGTCTCCTCCTTCAGTCATATTATACCATTTCGGGCAGAGAAGAAAAAGGCCCTTCAACCGAAGGCCTTCAGTAAAGCCATTTTCTTCCTTTTCCTCTTTTCCAGATCATCCCCAATCTCGGCCCTTGAATAGTGATCGTGCCAAGCCCGTCTTGCGGACTTGGCACGACCTATGCCGGCTTGGTTTGCCGGACTAGTTCACCTTTACTTCTTGCGCCATCTGTTCCCTCCTGTGCTGGTTCAACAAGCACTCCACCAGCACCCTGTAGACACCCTCAATGTCCTCCCTCGTTGGCTGTTTGATCACCGGCTCGTCGATAATGATCTTTCCATGCCTGCCCTGGAGAACCATTACGCCGCTTCCTCCCCCTTTTGCTCCCTCCCGGCGGTTCACCGCCAACTGGTGGTCATTGAGTACCCTTTGCGCCATTGGCTTGCTCCCCCTCTCTTGAACTTGGCCTGCCGGCCTTGGGAGCAAGGCCTTGCGCGGGCGGGCCGGCAAGGGCCGACCGTAAGGGAGGGGCCGGGAGGGATACCGGACCGCAGGGAGGATATGCTCACGGCCTTTACCCTTGCCGGACCGGGGTGCCCGCGCCGGTATAATCAGGCCGGGGCCGGCAGGCTTTGACTGGCGACGCCGAGGCGTCGCTTCCATACCAAAAACCCCTCCCAGGGGAGGGGTAGGGGGCCAGACACAAAAAACCAGGTATGGCCTGAGCTGCTCCTGGTTCTTACCGCTGTTGCTTGTTGCTTCTCCGGAGCAGGGGGGCACGAAGGGACGGAGCACGACCCGGCCCCTTGGGGAAGACCCGCATCAAAAAATGGCCCTTACCGCTTCCTAAGTGTGGTATAATCAGGAAGATAAGCCCTCTAAAACAAGCATGAGGTTTTTGGCACAATGAAGCAACAGTCATTTCATCCGCCGAAATCAGGGCGAAGCGGCCTGCCTTAAAATTCCCTTCCTGGGAAAGGCTGAGGAGGTTGTAGAGAAATTTTTCGTCGCACTTGAGCATTTCTTGGAATTCCATCAGCCCCCGGTTGGCCTTGTTGAGCTCGCCGTCAAACCGGTAGGCGCGGGGATCAGATTCCGAGCCATATTCGGCAATGGTGGAGAAGTCCACGCTGCCTGTCAGGTCGGCGATGTCCTGGGACTTGGGATCAGAGGGGCTGAAGGTGCCAATGCCCACCCGGTTTTCCTCAGAAAGGAAGATGCGTTTCACCGGCACCTGCTCCACCCGGTTACGGTACTTTTCCTCCACCATTAACCTGCATACCGGGCAGAGGCTGCCTTCGATGACAATACCGTATTTCTCGGCGAACTCCGGACGTAGTTCCCGCGGTATCAGGTGTAGGGGGTCTTCATGCATGGGGCAGCCGGCGATGGCGTACATGGCCCCTTCCTCGGTACGGGAATAGCGCTCGAGCCCCCTTTTGAGCATGTTCACGATAGTTGACTTGCCTCCGCTTACCGGCCCCATCAACAGAAGAATGCGCTTGCGTACATCCAGGCGCCGGGCCGCGGAATGAAAATATTCCTCGACCAGCCGCTGCAGGGTCTTTTCCAACCCAAAGATTTCCCGGGAGAAAAACTCGTATCTTCTCTGACCGTCCTTTTCTTCCACTCCGGCGGCCACGATCATATCATAAATGCGAGCATGCGCCGTCCTGGCGACCCGTGGCCTTTCCACCACCATATCCAGGTACTCGGCAAAGGTGCCTTGCCAGGCCTCGCTCTCCTCCTGCCTGCGGAACTCATCCAGCCGTTTCAGGAAATCTACCATAGGTCTTCTCACCCCAGGAGTAAGTGACTTTCATTAAATTATATGCAGGCAGGTGACAAACAGAAGCCACCTCACCCTCACCACCTGCGGCCGGGTATAAATATATCTGGCAAATCCAATGCTAAAAAGGGTTTGATTTTCCGGCCAGGAAAGGTATAATTAGGGCGACAAGAATAGGGGGGGCCGATGGAATGCTTTGGGGAAAAGAAATCCAGTTAGGCGAGGGAGGCCAACTGGTTTTTGCCGAGGGAATCTCGCACCCTGGGCCAGATGTCCGGCGCTTGACAGATATGGCCACCGTTCTTTACGAGCCGATTCCCCTGGATGAACGACCGGTATACTATATGTATCGCGGGGTCGGCCACGGCGCAGACATGGAACTCTTTGCCGAACATGGCCTCCGCTATGACCTTACCGTCATCCTGCCGGGTTTGTTTGGCCGCGAGTACACCAAGACAGTGGGTCACTTTCATCCCGCTGTTCCCGATTCTGAAGATACTTATACCGAATACTACGAAGTCCTGAGCGGTGAAGCCCTGTACCTGCTGCAAAAAGATTCCCGCAGCGGTGACGTTGAGGAAATAATTGCCGTGGCCGCCAAGAAAGGGGACAAGGTTTTCGTCCCCTCAGGGTACGGCCATGTAACGGTGAACCCCGGCGAAGAATGCCTGGTCATGGCCAACCTGGTGGAAAGCCAGTTCAAGTCTCTGTATGAGCCCTTCCGGGACAAGAAGGGGGCCGCGTACTACTGCGTGGCCGGGGAGAAAGGCAAGACCGAGTTCATCCGCAACCCCAACTATCACAACTCGGTAGGGCTGAAGATGATGGCGGCCCCCAGTATGGCCCAGCCGACCGAGGTGGTCAAGAGCAGGGGCCTGTACCAGGCCTTTGTCGAAAACCCGGAAGCCTTCAAGTTCCTCCTGGGTTTCGGCGGCGCCCGCTGAGCCCCGGGGACACCGGGCCGGGCCCGAGGCGGTACCGGGGTAGGGGCCAGGCTGGTAGATACGGAACAGGGCGCCAGTTGCTGCTCGTTTTTCATGGATTTCTGACTTCTGGCCCGGCTAAGTACGCAAAAACACAATTAATTACGGTGAATAGCAACGCTGGGCCAGGCGCAGTTTTACCGGCGGCCTGCCAGGGCCTGGGTAGCGTGGGAACGGACCATGGCGCTGGGGTGCGCCTGCGCGACGCGACTGAGGAGCTTCACCGCCTCCGGGTGATGGCTGTTGCCTAGGGCTATCACCGCATTGCGGGCCAGGATGTTTGGCCCCCGCCAGGCGAGGGAGGAGGTACCGAAGCGACGGGTAAAGGCCGCCCTGTCCAGGGAGATTACCTCGGCCAGCAAAGGTGCGTGGCTATCCCCTGCCGGGGTGAATTCCTTCACCTGGCTGCCGCTGGCTTCCAGGTTATACCGGCATACCTCCTGGCAGGTGTCACAGCCGTAAACCCGATCGGCCAGGGCACCCCGGAATTCTGCCGGTACTTCTCCCCCCTTCTGGGTAATATAGGAAAGACAGCGACCGGGGTCAACAAGGTATGGCGTTTCCAGGGCCCCGGTGGGACAGGCCCGGACGCAACGCTCACACTGTCCGCAGGCTGGTACCCCGGGTAGCGCTTCCTCTACCTCCACGTCTATCACCATTGCGCCCAGGAAAACCCAGGACCCATACCCAGGGACTATCAAGGAACAGTTCTTGCCAACAAAACCCAGGCCGGCTCGGACCGCCAGGGCCCGCTCCACCAGCGGACCGTTGTCCACCTGGATGGAGAAATCCAACCGGCCCAGTTCCCGCTGCAGAAGTCGGGCCAAAAGCTGCAGCCGTTCCCTTAAAACCGGATGATAGTCTATTCCCCAGGCGCAGCGGGCAATACGCCCGCGCGGTCCGCCTGCCGGAAACCCGACCGGGTGGTAATAAGGTAGCGCGGCCATAATCACGCTGCGGGCCCCCAGCAGCACGCTTTCTGGATGACAACGGGCCTCAAGATCCGCCGTCACCCACGGCGTAACCAGTCCCCTGGCCTGCCTGGCAGCCAACAAGGCCCGGGTTTCGACCAGGGGGGCGGCACTGGTGGCTCCCACTACTTCCAGTCCGGCCTGCTGCGCCAGCCGGCGCAGCCCAGACAAAGATAACATTGCCAGCCTGTCCTCCGACCTGTAGGTGTTTTCGAGGGCAATTATAGCACATGGAAGCGGGAAACGTAGCCAAAATTCGCTGGAAGGAAGGCGGGAAGGGAGCTATGGGACCGCACAAACCAATAGCCGGGCGCGAATTTTACCGCCAGGTCTATGCCTTACTGGCCGATGCTTCTCCCCTGGCCGGGGATTGCGGCGAACTGTGCCACAAAGCGTGCTGTACCTTGGAAAGCCCGGAGAGCCGGCAACTGGGCATTTACCTTCTTCCTGGCGAGGAAACCATGTTCACCGGCCACGAAGACTGGCTGGTCTGGGAGGAGCAGCGGGCGGAGCATTACGATTTTCCTTCAAGCTGGCACGGCCCGGTATTCTTCGTCCACTGCACTTCTACCTGTCCCCGGCCCCAGCGTCCCATGCAGTGCCGCACCTTTCCCCTGGCTCCCCACTATTTGCCCGGCGGCACTCTTACCCTTATCTGGGAGACCATGCCTCTTCCTTACGTCTGCCCCCTGGTAAAGGACAAATGGCCCCTACGCCAGGATTTTATCCTGGCCCTGGGACGGGCCTGGCAACTCCTGACCCAGGAGCCCTTGATCCGCGACCTGGTGCAGTGGGATTCACGGCACCGTTACCGCCAGGGCGACCCGGTGCAAATCGTCCTGGTCATCCCTGAAGTCGGGGCCTAGTAGTCCTCGTCTGAGGCATCTATAGTCCGACAGCCACCGGTGCGGCAATCGTGGCCGCAGACCGGGCACCGCGATCCCTGGTCTACCGGAAAGACGAAACCGCACTCGCCGCACCTAAAACTGCGCACGGAGTTATTCGGCCATTCTCCTTCAGCCACTAACCTTCCTCCCTCCTGAGCCAACGGGCTGAGATTAGTATCACCAAAAGGCCGGGCGCCAAACCCGCCGTGGCCTATAAAGACGCCTTATGTACTGCCAAGAGCTCATAAGGAAGTTTAATTCCGCCCGGCCAGGACCGGGCGGCGGGATGACGAATACTTACTGAAGGAAAAAGTATTCTTAGCCAAGAAGGGTTGCCGTGTGCCCGAAGGATGCTACCTGATCTTCGCTTCCATCCACCATCTCCTGGAGGCAGAAAAAGTTCTCCAGGCCGGTCATGTGAGCTTTACCCTGGTACCGGCCCCCCGGGCCCTCACTTCTGACTGCGGCATGGCCATCAAATTTCATTCATCCTGGGAAGAAACAGTGAGGCGTCTGCTGGCCGCCGAAAACATCCCTTCTAGGGGCCTCTACCACCTGGACAAGACAGCAGCCCGAGGCAGGAACTCCAGAGGCGGAGACTCGTAGCCGCCGGTTTTTATCCCGGCTGGCCCGGTACCAGGTCCCGCGCCCGGCGCAGTAACTCCGCGGCATGCTCCAGGGATACTGAGGTCTCGGTGCCGGACAACATCCGGGCCACCTCTCGCACCCTCTCCTCTCCCTCCAGAAGCTGCACTCGCGCCAGCGTTCGCTGGCTGCTGGTCTGCTTGGCAACGGTATAATGGCGGTGGGCGAAGCTGGCAATGTGGGGCGAATGGGTAACGCACAGAACCTGGTGCACCCGGGCCAGCTGCGCCAGTTTAGCGGCCACCGCCTGCACTGTCTGCCCGCCGATACCGGCGTCAATTTCGTCGAAAATAAGCGTGGAGATATTGTCCACTCCGGCCAGGCACACCTTCAAGGCCAGCATCACCCGGGATACCTCGCCGCCGGAGCCCACCCGGGCCAAGGGGCGGGGCGGCTCGCCCACATTAGCCGCCAGCATGAATTCCACGTCTTCATTCCCCAAGGGGTGAAAACCAGGGCGCGGCCTTCGCCAGATCACAAACTGCGCTTCCTTCATCCCCAGGTCGGCCAGATTGGCCTGGACCGCCTCTGCCAACCGCCGGGCCGTCTCGTCCCGCAGGCTGGTTAAAGTCTCCGCTGCTTCTTGGTACACGGCCCGGGTCTGCTGCAACTCCTTTTCCAGTTCCTGCTGCCCGGTAGCCTCCTCCCGCCAGTCGTCGAGTTGCCGGACCGCCTCCTCCCGCCACTGGAGAATCTCGTCCAACTCCCGGCCGTGCTTTCGTTCCAGGCGGTGGATGAGATCCAGCCTTTCTTCCACCTGTTCCAGGCGGCGGGGATCAAAATCCAGGCCGCGCACCCGGCGCTGCAATTCCTGGGCCGCATCTTCCACCTGATACAGCGCCTCCTGCAATTGCTGTACCAAACCGGCCTGGCCGGCATCAATCCTGGCTACTTCCTCCAGGCCAGCTACAGCGCCGGCCAGTTGCTCACAGGCACCCGCGCGGGTGCCGTCACCCTGGAGTGAAGCCAGGGCCTCCCGGCTGCGGGCCAGCAGCCTATCCATGGACCGGAGGATCTGCCGCTCCTGTTCCAAACTCTCTTTCTCCCCGGCCGCCACCCCCGCCCGGTCTATTTCTTCCACCCAGGCCGCCATCACCTCCAGGTCGTGCTGCCGGCCGGCAGCCGTCTCCTCCCGGGCCTGCAATTGTTCGGCAATGGTCTTTTGCCGGTGGTAGGCGGCATAAACTCGCTGGCGTACGGCCATTAACCCGGCTCCGCCCATGCTGTCCAACACCTGGAGCTGCCGTGGCAGGGAAAAAAGGGATTGCTGTTCATGCTGCCCGTGAATATCCACCAGGTTCCGGCCTACCTGCTGGTACATACCCAGCGTAACCGTCCGGCCGTTGATCCGGCAGGTGCTGCGACCAGAGGCGGCAATCTCCCGCGACAGCAGCAGGGTATTATCTTCCTCCAGGGCTATCCCCAGCTCGTTACAGGCCTCTACCACCGGCTCCCCTGCCTGGCACTGAAAATAGCCTTCGATGAGTGCCCGATCAGTCCCTGCCCGCACGTAATCGGCGGCGGCCCGCTCCCCCAGCAACAGACCCACGGCCTCGACGATGATGGATTTCCCAGCCCCGGTTTCTCCGGTCAGCACCGTCAACCCCGGTGAAGGCTCAACCGTCAGACAATCAATGATAACGAAGTTTTCCAGGTACAGCGAAACCAGCATACTCCCACCCCAAACGGTCTTCCTACGGAAGGAGCCTCTGTAACTCATTGAGGATCAGGCGCACCCTTGACCTGGGCTTTACCACCACCAAGATCGTGTCGTCTCCGGCAACCGTACCGATTACCCCGGCGAGGCGGACATGATCCAGGCAAGAAGCCACCGCATGGGCTGTGCCCGGCAAGGTACGGATAACGATCAGGTTCAAACTCCAATCCAGGCTGACTACGGAATCGGCGAAAAGCTTGGTCAGACGGTCGTAGGGGTCTGGGCCGTGGCCGCCTTCGGGAAGGGCATAGCGGTAAATGCCGCCCTCCGCCGGTACTTTGACCAGCCCCAGATCTTTAACATCACGGGATACGGTGGCCTGGGTAACGTCAAAACCTCGCCTGTTCAACTCAGCCGTAAGTTGAGCTTGAGTCTGGATGGCCTGGATTGCAATTATGTCCACAATTGCCCGCCGCCTGGCACCCTTCACAACGTTTACCCTCCAAACAACTTCCGCCGCAAAGTGGAATAAAAGTCCTGTTCCCCGAACCGGACCAGCCTGGCCGGTACCCCGGCCCGACCAATGCGGATAACATCGCCCTGGCAGAGGTTATAGCCGACCTGGCCGTCCACGGTCAGCATCACCTCCGCGCCGGCAGCCGTGGAGAGGGTAACCTGTACGGTTTCGTCGGCCGGGATAACCAGAGGGCGGACATAAAAGGTATGCGGGCAGATAGGGGTGAGGATTATGGCCTCCACCTCCGGGGCCACCAAGGGCCCGCCCGCGGCCAGGGAATAGGCTGTGGACCCGGTAGGCGAAGCTATGATGAGGCCGTCGGCCAGGTAGGTGGTCACATACACTCCGCCGACCAAGGTCTCGAGTTCCAGCATCCGGGAAAAGGCACCCTTAGCTATGACCACATCGTTAAGCGCGGTAACCGAGGTCTTTACCTGGCCTTGCCGCGCCAGCTCGCTGGTGAGCATCGAGCGTTCTTCCAAACGGTACCGGCCCTCCAGCAACCGCTCCAGACCGGCAAAAACATCATCCGGCTCCAGTTCAGCCAGAAAGCCCAATTGCCCCAGATTCACCCCCAGCAAGGGCGTGCCCGCGGCTGAGGCCAGGCGGGCAGCGTCCAGCAAGGTCCCGTCCCCGCCCAGGACTAAGATGCAGTCAACCCGGCTCGGGAGTTCAGCCTCTCCCACTGCCAGGGAAACCAGCCCTACGGACCGCGCCTTTTCGGCCGGCAAGAATACCTCCACCCTCCGGGCCTGGAGCCACCCGACAATGTCCTGGAGCAGGTGATAGGATTTCTCCTTCTGGAGGTTCGCCACAATGCCGATAGCTTTCATGCTTCTCCCTTCAAGAGCTGAGCGTGGGCCTGCGCCACGACCTCCGGCACCATACTGTCATCTACCTCCCCGGGAGCCGGCCCGCCCCAATAAAGGTATTCTATATTGCCCTCCGGTCCCAGAAGGGGCGAAAAGGTAAGGCCCTTGGGCGCCAGGCCCTGTGCCCGGCCGCAGGCCATCACCCTGGCGATTACCTCCCGGTGAACGTCCGGGTCTTTCACCACGCCCCGTTTCCCAACCTTCTCCCGGCCGGCTTCAAACTGGGGCTTGATGAGGGCCACCACCTGGCCGCCTTGCCTCAGACAGGGGATTACGGCCGGGAGAATCAGAGTCAGGGAAATGAATGAAACGTCAATCACAGCCAGATCGCCCTCTTGTCCGACGAGTTCCGGCGTCAGGTAACGCGCGTTGGTCCGTTCCAGTACCCTGACCCGCGGGTCCTGTCGCAGCTTCCAGGCCAATTGCCCGTAGCCCACGTCCAGCGCCAGCACCAGCCTGGCCCCCATTTGCAGGCAACAATCGGTAAACCCGCCGGTAGATGCACCCACGTCCAGGACGGTCTTGTCCCGCAAATCCAGGCCGAAAGCCTCTATCGCCCTGGCCAGCTTGAGACCGCCGCGGCTGACGTAGGGGCACCCCGCTCCCCGCACTTCCACCTCCGCGTCTTCCGCAACCAAACTCCCGGCTTTCACGGCCGGGCTTCCGTTGACCCGAACCAGACCGGCCATGATCGCCGTCTGGGCCTGTTCCCGGCTGGCCACCAGGCCCCGTTGCACCAGAAGCTTATCTACTCTTACGCGCCGGGCCGTCACCAGAGTCTCCTACCCGCTGGCGCGGGCATGGCCGGCCACCCGGGTGCCGGTCCGGCCGGGCCGGGCAGCGATGACCCGCTGTTCCCGCTCGGTTACCAACAAAGCCCTGACTCGCGCCGCGATGCCCTCAGGGCTCAGCCCCAATTGCTGGCGCAGGCTCTCGGGCTTGCCGTGCCTGACGAAAACATCAGGAACTCCGAGGCAGTTGACCGGTATGGCCAAGCCGTTTTGGGCCAGCAGTTCCAGCACGGCACTGCCAAAACCGCCGGCCAGGACGTTCTCCTCCACGGTCAGTACCCGCCCGGTCTTTGCCGCCCAACTCAGGAGCAGCTCCTGGTCCAGAGGCTTGACAAAGCAGGCATCTATCACCGCGGCCCGGATACCTTCCGCCCGCAGCCTGGCAGCGGCTTCCAGGGCCGCATACACCAGGGGCCCGACCGCGACAATGGTTATGTCCTCACCCTCCAACAGCAATTCCGCCTGGCCCCAGGGCACCGGTCGCGGGGTCTCGGCCAAGGGGACACCTGCTCCCTGCCCACGCGGGTAACGGATGGCGGCCGGGACTTCATTTTGTAAAGCGGCGGCCAGCATATGCTGCAGCCGGTCTTCGTCGCGGGGCACCATGACAGTCATATTGGGAATGCACCGCAAATAGGTGAGGTCAAATAGCCCCTGGTGCGTCTCCCCGTCATCCCCCACAATGCCCGCCCGGTCAATGGCCAGGGTCACTGGCAGCCTTTGCAGACAGATATCGTGGAGCACCTGGTCGAAGGCCCGCTGCAGAAAGGTAGAATAAATGGCCACCACCGGACGTAACCCCTGGGTGGCCATCCCGGCCGCCAGGGTCACCGCGTGTTCTTCGGCGATACCGACGTCAAAAAACCGGCGCGGGAAACGCTGACTGAACTCCTTCAGCCCTGTCCCGTCCGGCATGGCCGCCGTAATGGCCACCACCCGGCTATCAGCCTCAGCCAGCCTGGCCAGGGCCCGCCCGAAAACCTGCGTGTAGTTGGGCACACCTGCCGGCGGTCCTAGGGGTTGGCCTGAGGTAACTTCAAAGGGCCCGATGCCGTGGAATAGATCCGGATTGGCCTCTGCCGGTTCATATCCCTTCCCCTTGCGGGTGAGAACGTGGACCAAGACCGGCCCCGGGGTGCGCTTCGACCTCGCAAATACCTCCTGCATGGCCGTAATATTGTGCCCGTCAATGGGGCCCAGATAGGTGAAGCCTAGTTCCTCAAAAATCACCCCGGGTAGCACCAGGTACTTGAAGCTATCCTTGATCCGGCCGGCCAGGTGTACCACCCGCGGGCCGATGTTGGGCAGGCGGCGGAGGAAACTCTCTAGTTCTTCCTTGCGGCGGAAATACTTGGGATCGGTGCGCAAGCGGCTGAGGTAACTGGCCATGGCCCCCACATTTTGGGCAATGGACATTTCGTTGTCATTAAGAACCACAATAAAATGCGTTCCCACGTGGCCAGCATGGTTAAGCCCCTCGTACGCCATGCCGCCGGATAAGGCGCCGTCACCGATTACCGCCACCACTTCATAATCTTCGCCCGCCAGGTCCCGGGCCACCGCCAGGCCCAGGGCGGCGGAGATCGAAGTGCTGCTGTGCCCGGTATCAAATACGTCATGAGGACTTTCTTCCCGTTTGGGGAAGCCGCTGATCCCGTTTAACTGCCGCAGGCGGCCAAATTGCTCCCGCCGTCCGGTGATGAGCTTATGCACGTAGGCCTGGTGGCCGACATCCCAGATGATCTTGTCTACCGGTGAGTTGAGGACCGTATGCAGGGCCAGGGTAAGCTCCACCACACCCAGGTTCGGCGCCAGGTGTCCCCCGGTGCGACTTACGGTACTCACCAGAAACTCGCGTATCTCCCCCGCTAGGATCTGCAATTCTTTGTCTGACAGGGCTTTGACATCACCTGGCTGGTGGATCTGTTCGAGGTAGCTCAAGTCTTTCTTCCCCTCTTGTGGTTATCCTGCCATAACCTCAATCCCAGGTGGACCTCAACCAGGGCCAGCACATAGCCCACCCGGTAAACAATGGCCTCGGCCTCGCGAATGGCAAACCCCTTGGCGAAAGCCTTGCCCCCGATGGTCAGGGCCGCCACTCCGGCTATCATTACCGTGCTCAACCACAGTTCCGGGGCCGGCATTCCCCCCGCGACCAGGCGAGTTACCATCACTGCTCCCACGGCCCCGCTCAGGGTACCAGCCACATCCCCCACCACATCATTACAAAAACTGGCTACCCGGTCGGCGTGGCGGATAAGCTGGATGGCCTGCCTGGCCCCCACCTGTTTGCGGGCCGCTCGGGCATGGAAAGGCGCTTCTTTGGCCGCGGTGGTCGCCACGCCCACGACGTCGAATATGATTCCCACCAGGATAATAACCAACAAAAGCAGGAAAGACAGAATGATAGAGGTCAGGCTGCTGAGAAGGCCCTGGGAGCCGAAGTTTACCACCAGGGCTAAAAAAAAAGCCCCCAGTCCCGTAAGCATACCTTGCCGCAGAGCGCGTTGCCCGTTTTTCGCCAAAGAACAGATCACCTTTTATGTTGACGGTGGGTGGCAACTCACCGGGTAAACTTTGCGGCTTAGGTCTAGCAGGATTTCCCAGTAACCTACCTCCCGTCACCGCAGAGGCGGTTTCCCCTTAAAGGTTACTCTACCGCGTTGCCGCCGGCAGGGCTAGATTACCACTTAGTCCACACTTTAATCCCCGGCAAGTCTTGCCCCAGGCAAGCAGTCTAGAGGTTTTCCCCCACAGCCTGTGCCGATCCCTAGCCTCTTTTGCAGCACTGGTTTCTAAGGCCAAACCCGGACTTCACGGCCGTGAAGCCCCGGAGGACCTCTTTCCACCAGCACCACTCAAGGCAGGCTACGCTGCAGCCAGCACCCTTTGTACCGACATGCAGGTTTATGCCCCGAGCCGTAGCGCAAGCCACGCACTCGGGTCTCCACGGCAGCAGGGTCAACGCCTACATGCCCTTGTAGATCGCCCCACTGCCTTAACTCCCAGCACCAGCCCCTGACTGGGCGTCAGTAGCCAGCACCAGGAACTTCATCGCTGTGCCCTTGACGGATTTTTAGGCCCGCCTTCAAGACCGGTTGGCTGACTAGAATACTGCGCCACCCTCCCCCGACACGTCTATTATAGCATAGATTGGCCACAAACGCAAAAAGCCACGAGAACCAGCTCGACCGGCCTTTGTTCTCCTGGCTCTTTTGCTCACCCCGTTAAGGTCAACATCGCTTTGCGCTCACCACTTGAAGACCCTTGTCAACCCCGACCCTGCCATAGAGAGGTGAGAGGGTGGGGGCCTATCTCCGCCGGTACACGAGGGATCGCGCCGCTTCCCGCAAGAGGTCCGCTCGAGGACCCCAGCCCTCCAGCGCCGCGACCGCCTTCTCGACTTCCCGGGCGGCCATGTCCACGGAGCGTTCTACCCCGTACAGAGCCGGGTAAGTGGCCTTCTGTTTGCGCCTGTCACTCCCCATATCCTTTCCCATCTCGTCGCGGGATCCGACTACGTCAAGTATATCATCAGTTATCTGAAACGCCAAGCCATAATGCCAGCCGTAAACGTCCATCGCGGCCAACTGGGTGCGGCTGGCGCCGCCGATCAAGGCCCCGCACCATACCGCCGCCTGTATCAACGCCCCGGTCTTGTGCGCATGGATGTACTCCAGGGTTTCGGCGCCGAACTCCTTTTCCTCTGATTCCAGATCCACAACCTGCCCGCCTATCATCCCCTGACGACCGCTGGCCCGGGCTACTCTGACCATGGCCTCCAGGTACCTCGCCTGCAAATCTGGCCATTGCCCGGCCGTCTCCGCCAAAATGGCGAAGGCCTCGGTAAGCAGAGCATCTCCGGCCAGCACGGCCATCCCTTCGCCATAGACTCGATGTAACGTCAACCGGCCCCGGCGGTAATCGTCATTATCCATGACCGGAAGGTCATCATGAATAAGGGAATAGGTATGGATAAATTCAATGGCGCAGGCCAGGGGCAGGACACGATGCGCCTCGCCGGCCACCGCCTCGGACGCCGCCAGGGCCAGGGCCGGGCGCAACCGCTTGCCGCCGCCCAGCAGGCTGTAACGCATGGCCTGGTGAATGACAGGCGGGTAGGCTGTTTGGGAGATCAGCCGGTCAAGTTCGGCCTCCACCAGGGCGGCCTTTTCCGCCAGATAAAGATCCCAGCTCAAACGCCGCCCTCCGCCCGCGCTTTCAAATCAAAAATGCTAACACTCAGGCTGTTATCCTCGTCAGCCAGCAAGATCTTTACTCGCTCCTCCGCCGCCTCCAACTGAGCATGGCAGAAACGCACCAGACCGACTCCTTCTTCATAGCAACGCAAGGCTTCCTCCAGGGAGAGGCTTCCGGCCTCTAAGGTCTTAACCACAGACTCCAGCCTTTCCATCGCCTTTTCAAAGCCCAAGGTGCCTGCCATTCTGTTTCCTCCCTTGGAAAAGTATGCCATGCCCATTCTTGTTCGGATTACTGCTGATACCTGCTACGAACCAGGCAACCCAGCCTACCCCGGTGCAGGAGCACCTCTACCTCTTCGCCCTCCTGTATTGAACCCGCGGCGGTAATCACCTCCCCCCTGTCATTTTTACATACCGCGTATCCCCGCCGCAATACGGCCAGGGGGTTTAAACTCTCCAGTTGTCCGGCCATTTGGGTCCAGGCCTGCCGTTTTCTTTCCAGAAACAACCGCATAGCGGCGCCAAGCTGCTGGCCGGCCCGGTCCACATCCTCCCTGAGGCCATCCACGTAACGCTGCGGCCGGGTCAGAACCGGATAGGCGGCCAACTGCTGCAGGCGTAGCCGTTTTTGCTCCAGATTCCGGTCCATGGCCGCCTGCAGGCGCACGCCCAGGTTCCGCAGAACGACCAGTACCTCACTGACGTTCGGGACCACCATTTCGGCGGCCGCGGATGGGGTCGGCGCCCGTACGTCCGCCGCCAGATCGGTCAGGGTGTAATCCGTCTCGTGCCCTACTGCTGACACCACCGGCACGCCGGCTCCGGCCACGGTCCGTACCACTGCCTCGTCGTTAAAGGCGGCCAGTTCCTCCCAGGACCCGCCGCCACGGCCGACAATGATCACGTCCACTCCCCACCGGCAGAGGCGGTCAATGGCCGCGCAGATCTGTTCCGGGGCCTCCAGCCCCTGGACCGCGCAAGGAGAAAGAATAATCTCCACCTGCGGGCACCGGCGCTGCATGATGGTGATCATGTCCCGGACCGCCGCGCCAGTCGGCGATGTAGCCAGCCCCACCTTGCGGGGCCAGGCCGGCAGGGGCCGTTTACGCCCGGTCGCAAATAGCCCCTCCTTTTCCAGCCTGTCCTTAAGTTCTTGCCAATTAAGGAAAATTTCACCTGCCCCAGCCGGATAGACCTGCTGGATGTAAAGCTGGTACTGGCCATCGCGGGCGTATACATCTACATAACCTCCGGCCACCACCTGCAGGCCGTTGGCCAGAGGAAACCGCAAGCGGCTGGACTGCCGCCAGAACATCACACAGCGCAAGGCCGCCTGCTCGTCCTTGAGGGTAAAATATATGTGGCCCGACGTTGGCTGCCGCAGGTTGGATACTTCCCCTCTCACCCATACCTGCTGCAAGAAAGGATCAGCCGCCAGTACCTTTTTTAAGTAGGCGGTAAGCTCGCTGACGCTTACCGCCCTTCGCCCCATCACTGCCGCTTGGCAGCCTCCAGAGTGTTTTTAAGCAACATGGTGATGGTCATGGGGCCGACTCCACCCGGGACCGGGGTAATCCACGCGGCCACCTGGGAGGCGCTCTCGAAATCCACGTCCCCGCAGAGCTTGCCGTTCTCCAGGCGGTTTACCCCTACGTCAATAACCACCGCGCCCTCTTTGATCATCTCGCCCGTAATGACCCGTGGCCGCCCGGCCGCCACCACCAGGACATCGCCCTGCCGGCACTCCCAGGCCAAATCCCTGGTCTTGGTATGGCACATGGTCACGGTGGCATGCCGCTGCAGGAGCATCATGGCCACCGGCTTCCCGACGATATTGCTCCGCCCCACCACCACGGCCCTTTGCCCTTTGAGATCCACCCCGATTTTATCCAGCATAACCATTATGCCGTGAGGAGTACAGGGATAAAAGCAATCATCGCCGATGACAAGGTTCCCGACATTGGCCGGGCCAAACCCGTCCACATCTTTAATAGGGGAGATGGCGTTTACCACCGCCTTTTCGGCGATATGTTTCGGCAGGGGTAATTGTACCAGAATGCCGTGGATTTTCTTGTCGGAATTGAGGCGGTCAATCAGGGATAATAACTCGTCTTGGGGAGTATCTCCCGGCAGCCGGTGCACTTCGGAATAAATCCCGGCTTCGCCGCAAGCCTTGTGTTTGTTGTTTACGTACACTTGCGAGGCCGGGTCCTCCCCCACCAGGACCACGGCCAATCCGGGCTCGATCCCCTGGCCCTTTAGTTCGGCCACCTCTTGCTTGATTTCAGCCCGCACCTCGTCGGCAATCTTTTTGCCGTCAATAATCTGCGCCGCCACCTGCCACCAACCTCCTATTGTTTTTTCTCCTTGAGATACGCGTCTATCGCCCGGGCCGCCTTTTTACCGGCTCCCATGGCCAGAATCACTGTCGCGGCCCCAGTGACAATATCGCCGCCGGCAAAAACTCCCGGGCGGGTTGTCTCCCCTGTTTCCTCGGAAGCCACAATAGTGCCGTGGCGTCCCACTTCCAGGCCGGAGGTGGTCCGGGGCACCAGCGGATTGGGGGTCTGGCCGATGGCCACCACCACCGTGTCTATCTCCAAGTCATATTCCGATCCCTCGACCGGTACCGGGCGCCTACGCCCGCTGGCATCCGGTTCCCCAAGTTCGAACCGCTGCAGGCGCATGCCGGTCACCCAGCCCTTATCATCCCCGTAGTATTCCACCGGGCTGGTCAGGAGGCGGAACTCTACTCCTTCCTCTTCAGCATGCTCAACTTCTTCCTTCCGCGCCGGCATTTCCTCAGCCGAGCGCCGGTAGACGATATAGGATTCTTCCGCGCCCAGGCGCAGGGCCGTGCGCGCCGCGTCCATGGCCACATTGCCGGCGCCGATTACCGCCACCCGGCGGCCGACTTTGATGGGGGTAACATATTCAGGGAAAAGGTAGGCCTTCATCAGGTTGGAACGGGTGAGAAACTCATTGGCCGAATAGACACCGTTGAAGTTCTCCCCGGGGATGTGCATGAAACTTGGCAGCCCGGCTCCGGTGCCGATAAATACGGCATCATACCCGTTCTTCAGCAACTCGTCCACAGTGGTCATCTTGCCCACCACGCTATCGGCCTTGATCTCTACTCCCATGCGCCTGATGGAATTGATTTCCGCCTGGACGATGTGCTTGGGCAGACGGAACTCCGGGATCCCGTACATCAGCACCCCGCCGGGCACATGCAACGCCTCAAATACGGTCACTTGGTGCCCCATACGCGCCAGGTCGGCAGCGGCCGTCAGTCCAGCCGGACCGGAGCCCACCACCGCCACCCGGAACCCGGTGGAGGCGGCTACCGGCGGGGGCTCTATGCCCTGCTGCAACTGATAGTCAGCCGCGAAACGTTCCAGCCGGCCAATGGCCACCGAATCTCCCTTCTTGCCGACCAGACAGTATTTCTCGCACTGGCTTTCCTGGGGGCAAACCCGCCCGCAGATGGCCGGTAGGTTATTTTTCTCCTTGATTTTCTCAATGGCGCCCTGGTAATTTTTTTCACTAAGCAGGCCGATAAATTCCGGGATGGGGACCTCGACCGGACACCCCTTGATGCAGCCGGGTTTTTTGCACTGAATGCACCGGGAGGCTTCCTGCAGGGCCATCTCCTCGGTATAGCCAAGCGCCACCTCGTCAAAATTTCTTCTCCTGACGGCCGGTTCCTGCGCCGGCATCGGCCATTTCGCGGTATTTAGTGGCACCCGCAGCCACCCCCCTGATGATAGGCTATTACCCGCTGCTCCTCGTCCCGGTACATGGCCGCCCGCCGCACGGCCAGGTTCCAGTCCACCAGGTGGCCGTCAAACTCCGGCCCGTCCACGCAGGCAAACTTCGTCTCGCCACCCACGCTGACCCGGCAGGCCCCGCACATGCCGGTGCCGTCCACCATGATCGGGTTCATGCTAACCATGGTCTTGAGGCCAGAGGGCCGGGTGGTCTCCGCAACGTTCTTCATCATGATCATGGGACCGATAGCCCAGAGGACGGCCAGATCCTTTTCCTCCTCCATGACCTGTCGTACCAGGTCGGTGACAAAACCATGGTGACCGTAAGAACCGTCATCAGTGGCCACCAGCAACCGGTCGCTGGCCCGGGCCATCTCGGATTCCAGAATCAACAGTTCCTTGGTGCGGGCGCCGATAATGGAGATGACGTGATTGCCCGCCTCCTTGAGGGCCCTGGCGATGGGATACACCGGGGCTATCCCGACGCCACCGCCCACACAGACTACTTTCCCGTAGTTTTCGATTTCGCTCGGCAGCCCCAAAGGGCCGACAAAATCAAGGAGTTCGTCACCCACGGCCAGCCTGGCCAGGCAGGTAGTGGTATAGCCCACTTCCTGAAAAATAACGGTTATCGTCCCTGCCTGCCGGTCAAAATCGGCAATGGTCAAAGGTATCCGCTCACCCTTCTCCTCGACGCGGAGGATGACGAACTGTCCGGGCTCTGCTTTGGCCGCTATTTCAGGAGCTTTGACTACGAAAAGGGTCAGACTTGGGGCCGGCACTTCCTTGTGCAGAATAGGAAACACTACCACGACTCCCTCCCACGAAAGAATCATACCCTGCTTTTAATTCGGCTTACAGTCCGCTATTCCTGCCACGACGCGAGAAGATTTTTTGCCCCGATGCCGGCGGCGCCTACCGCGTTATCCGTGCAGTACTTACCGGGAGGGAAAAGCAAACTGGCGCCTACGGCCCGGTGCCCGAGACGATGCCGCAAGCGCTCGCGCAGGCGGGCGTTGGCACTGACTCCCCCGACCATGAGGACGTGCTTCAGACCGGTCTCCGCGGCCAGATACCGGAGCGCCTTTTCCAGGGCCTTGGCGATGCAGTCTTCCACCGCCCTGGCCACGGCCCCCGGAGGTTCACCCTGCTGCAGCAGGCGGCAGGCCATGGTTTCCGGCCCGGAAAGGCTGAAATATCCGCCGTGCACCGCTACGGGTAATCTCACGAACTCGCCCTCGTATGCCCGCGTCAGCCGCTCCAGGTGCGGGCCGCTGGGGAAAGGAAGCCCCATCAACACCCCGATACGATCAATCAACTGCCCGGCCGGGAGGTCCATGGTACCGCCCACGACTTCGATGTTCAGCCTGCCCCCCCGGGCCACGGCTACACGTAAAATCTCGCTTGTCCCCCCGGAAAGGTGTACCGTGAGAAACTCCGGCGGCAGTTGCGCTCCTAGCGTCTCCCACCGGACCGGGACGGGATCCGTTTCCTGTCCCTCTTCTCCCGAATCCGGCGCCCGGCCGCCTACAGCCAGGCCGTACAGTCCGGCTACGATGTGCCCTTCCTGGTGGCTGGTCTCCCAGCAGGATACGCCCAGGGCCGCCGCCAGGAAACGCCCGTAGGAGCGGGCCACGGTAAACACCGGCATGTAGCTTGCCGGCTCCGGACGCGGCCGGACAGCCGCCGCGACGCCCACGATTTCCGTATCCCCTGCCGGTAGCGGCAGTTCCTGCCAAAGACCCGTCAGGTTCCGGACATGGTGAAAGACGGCCTCCGACTGGGCCATTCCCCGCATCCCGGCCTCTACCGGCAGAAGCCGGCGCGCCTCACCGAGAAGCCCACCCTCCAGGCTTACCAGAGCCAAGGAGGTGGTATAACAACTGGTGTCCAGCCCCACTACCACCGACCGCGGCACCGGCTATGTTTCCTCTCCGTCCCGGGCGCGCCGAACCGCGTCCAGCACGCCGTTGACAAAACTGCCGCTTTCGCCGCCTGCGTAAATCTTAGCCAGCTCCACGGCCTGGTCAATGGCCACCGCGGGGGGGATATCGGGACAAAAAAGCAATTCATAAAGGGCCATCCGCATGATATTGCGATCTACGGCTCCCAGACGTTCCAGCTCCCATTCCCCGGAATGCCGGCGGATAAGCGTATCTATTTCCTCCTGGTGCTGCAGCGTTCCCCGGACCATCCGCCGGGCAAAGGCCACGTCGTTTACTTCCGCCAGCGGGAATTCCTTCAGAATCCAGGCCATGGCGATTTCGGGGTCGGCCCGGGCCATGTCTACCTGAAACAGGGCCTGCAGCGCCCGGGCCCGGGCTGATTTGCGGCTCAAAAGATTCAGACCTCCTCAGCGGCGACGGAAAAAAGCTTCAAAAAAACGCCTCAGGCTCCCGTAAACGTCGGCCTGCCGGCCCAGCCAGTACCCACATCCGGCACAGACAAAAATAAAGAGCGTCTGCCAGAAGCCCAACAAGATAACCAGCAGGCCAAAAACCAGGCCGGCCACAGCACCGATGCCGGCCCCCCTGCCCCCGAGCCAGTTAGTCCAGTCCAAGCAAGTTCACCCCTCACTGTACCCGCCCGGGAGGACGGCGAACCACATCATCCACCAGGATCCTGATCTCCGTCACCTGAACGCCGACCAATTCCTCTATGTAAGAGCGCACCTTGTCTTGCAGTTCCGCTGAAACCTGGGCTACATTTGTTTCCGGTCCCACGCTCGCCTGCAGGAAAATGGCGACTCCCTGGGGCAGGCAACGTAAGACCGGCCGGACCTCTTTCAGGCCCCGGACCTGGTGGGCGGCCCTGGTAACCATACTCTCCAAGGCCCCCAGGGTGATGTGGATGTCACCGAGGGAAGTAGTCTGGATCAAAGTCTGGGCCGGCGAAGGCCGCTGCAGGCCGCCGAAAAGCAACCGCACCCCGATGACCACCAACACCGCGGCGATGATTCCTGCCCCCAGGCGGAGGTCGGGATCCCGGGCCAGCCAGCCCACAGAGGCCAGGGGCTCGTCCCAGCCGGCCGAAACCGCCAGAACAATTACCGCCAGGACGGTCAGGATCAGAACGTAAAGAGTGGCAAAAATCCGGTCAAAGAGTGACATCAACTGGCTCCTTCCCCACAGTTCTACCCGTTCGCCGCGAGACCTCCGACCGGCTCTATCTGACCCGGGCGGGCTCCTCCTCCGGCTCCGCCGCCCCGGGGAACACCACCCCCTGGACATGGACATTGACTTCTACCACATTAAGGCCAGTCATCTGCTCCACGGCCTTCTTGACCTCGTCCTGGATATGAAAGGCGACTTCAGGAATGCGCACGCCAAAGTTGACTACCACAAAGGTATCTATGGCTGATTCCTTTTCGCCAACCTCCACCTTGACCCCCTTGGTCAGGTTCTTGCGGCCCAGCATCTCGACAATGCCGCCGGCAATGCCGCCACTCATGCCAGCCACGCCCTGCACCTGGGTGGCTGCCAGGCCGGCAATGATGGCTACCACCTCATCGGCAATCTTAATAGCCCCCAGATCAGTCTGCACCTGGCTTTCCCCCACTGTTCCGTTTTCCACGTTTATCCTCCCCCAAGCTTTTGCCACATTATAGCATACCGGCCAGGCTATTGCAAATCAGCGTTTCTCGGATTGTCCCCTCGGAATGATAACAATGTCCGGCAGCCCCTTACCAGTGCTCCGGGACACGACATCAGCTATGCGGGTAGCCTCTTCCGGCGACAGGTCGGCGATATTCGCGACCACGGTAACCTGGTCTTTCTGGATAAAAACCACTGTCTCCGCATAGCCCTTGGCCTCCAGCACCGCCTCCAGCTCCAGCTCCTGCTCCATTTCGGCGGTAATATCCAGCAACCGCCGCTGGGCCTCCTGCCGGGCCTCGGCCGTGGAGTTGGGGTTGTCCACGATGCTTTCCAGCATCTTTATTTCCTGGCTGCGCACCCTATCCCGCTGCAGGCGGTACTCGATAAAGTAATCGCCCGGCTTGAATAACTGCCCGCCGTCCGGCACGGGAGCCGCCTGCGGCAGCGCGACCTCAACTCCCGTCCCGGTTGCAGGGAGGGGACTTTTTTCCGCCCCGGCATTCCGGGAACCAAGGTAAATGAGGGTCAGCGCCAGCAAAACCAAGACCGCCAGTGACACTGTCTGCTTATTGGTCACCACCATCAAACGAAACTCCTCCCTTCTCCCGTGGCAGAACTTCCACCTGGTCAGGGGAAACGCCCAGTAGGGTCTGAACTGCCCGGCTGATCTGCCAGCGCACCCACGGATCGCCTCCTCCTTGAGCCACCACCAGCACCCCCCGGACTTCCGGCGGCTTTTCCTGGACCACCACCGGCTGCTGCCCCCCGCCGTTCGCCTGGGCCAGCACCACCTGGTGTTCCTGGCTATCCTCCTTGACCGGCTGTCCCTCACCCCCACCCCCACTGCCGCTCTGGCGCGTGTTAACGTTCAGGTTGGTAGCATACTCGTACCTGGACCCGCTCGCCATCTTCACCGTCACCGCCACTTTACCTGCCCCCTGAATCTGCGAAAGGATACCTTCCAGTTGCCCGGCCAATCCCCCTTCCTCCTGTTCCAGGACGGAAGCCGGTAAGGCTTCACGAGGCGGCCCGGTAGCACTATTTCCAGACACGGCCACGGCGTTGCCAGACCTGGAACCGAAGGTATTGGCGAACATAATAAGAAAAATTCCCCCCACCGTCACGACCAGCATCAGTACTACCTGTGGCCACTGCTCCTTGTTGAAGCTCAAGATGGTCTTCTTTCTCTCATTGTCGCTCATCAATGCCTCACCTCTCCGCCGGAGATTGCTCAAGTTTCACCCTGACCCGCACCTTCTCCCGTGGCCAACCGAAGAAATCGCTCACCGTCTGCCGCACCCTTTGGGTTACCACCGTCGCCTCCCCCTCTCGATGAACCTGTATTTCCACCATCACTTCCTGCTGGGGCAAACTCGCCGTCACCTCCGCCTCCTCGACCCCGGGTACCAGCCGGACCATGGCCTGCACCTGCCTGGCCAAGCGGGCGGAATAATCATCGAGAACCATTTTCTCTCCTTCTTGAGCCAGATTCTCGCCCTGGACCAGAATGCTTTGGGTGTCTGTTGCCTGGCTCCGTCCGTCCACCCAGGCTTCGAGGCCGGTGGCCGCGTCCCGGTTCAGCCAGTTAAGAACCGGCGTAAGCACCGATACGACGATAAAGAGCCCCATTATCAGGCGGACAAAGCGGGCCATGTCATTACGGGGTAAAAACAGCTCGACAAAGGCCGCCAGCATGGCGATCAGGACTATCTGCCGAATCAAACCGCTCAGTGATTCCACGGTTGCCTACCTCAACATGACGGTAATATTACCCAGCCCTACTATGATGGCCAGCACCATAAAGAACATCAACCCCACGGCTATGACCGCGGCGAAGACGAGTATCAGGGAGTTGCCCATAAAGTCCAAGGAATCGGCAATGCGAGAGTCGCCAAAGGGCTGCACCAGGGCCGCGGACAATTTGTAGATCACCACCAGGGAAAGGATCTTCAAAGCCGGGAACACGGAAAGGCCGACAATGGCCAGGGCCCCCACCAGGCCGACGGCATCCTTGAGCAGCAGGGAAGTCCCGGCCACTACCTCCACCGCGTCTGTCAGCACCTTGCCCACCACCGGGATAAAGGCCCCGGTCATGTACTTGGCGGTCCGTAAAGTGAGGCTGTCGGCCGCCGTGCCGGCCAGCCCCTGTATTACCAGCAACCCCAGGAAAAGGGTCAGGGTAATGCCGGCGGCGGCCGTGGCTATATCCTTGGCCAGGCCGGCCAGGCGCGATACCGGTACCCTATCGGTAATCCTCGTAACTATCCCCAGGATGGCCGCCAGGTAGATAAGGGGAAAAACAATGTCTGTGACCACAGTGGTCAACACGCCAATGGCCCCCAGGACCATGGGATGCAGCAGCGAGGCTGAGACTATGCCCCCTACCGAAGCCATCAGGGTCAGCACCACCGGCAGGATAGCGTAGATGAAACCGGTCATATTGGCGATGGTTTCCCGGCCGGTGGTGACGGCCACGGTGAAAGAACTCATGGCCAGGGTGATCAGGACGAGAAAGACCACGGTATAGGCGGTCTGACTGACGGTATTCTGTTCAAAGGCCGCCTGCAGGTTTTGCAACACCGCGGCCAAAATGGCCAGGATCAGCAACTGCCCCAGCAAGTGGGAATCGGCCAGCAGTTCACGAAAGAGGTAGCGCGCCAAGCCGGCCAGAATATCCCTGAGGCTGAAATGCAGTTGCCCCTCCCGGACGGCCCGAATCATGGCCCCCAGGCTCAAGTCAGGCAGGTATTCGCCTACCTCACGATCTATCTCATCTAGAAATGACTGCACTTGGGCCATATCAAGGGAATTTAACTGTTGCTGAAGGAGCGAATCCGGGGTCACCTCCTGGGCCCGAGCCGCTGCGGGAACCAAGATCACAGCGGTCAGGATGAGCAAGGCACGTGACCACGATTCTTTTTTCTTCACCCCCCTCTCCTCCCCCCTGTACCCGCTATGGGAGCAGGCGCAAGATAGATTCAACCACGGCGGCAATTATGGGCAAAGCCATCACCATGATAAGAACCTTGGCCGCAAACTCGATCCGGGAAGCTATGGCGCTTTCGCCCGCATCCCGGCATACCTGGGAGCCGAATTCAGCCACATAGGCCACGCCGATTATTTTCAGAACCGTTCCCAGATAGAAGCGGTTAATCTGGGCTTGGTCGGCGAGATTACGCAAGATATCCATAACATTGCCGATTTTGCCCACCATGAGCAGGAATATTACCACGCCGGCTACCGCCGACAGCATCAGGGCCATTTCCGGCCGTTGCTGGCGCAGGATGATAACTATAGTCACCGACACCAGCCCTATACCGACAATCGAGAGGATCTCCACGCGATACACTCCAGCAATCAGTAGAGTTGGAAAACAGACCTCACCTGGTCGAAGAGAGTCGCCAGGAGTTGCAGGACCCACATCAAAACCACCGCCACCCCCGCCAAGGTGGCCAACTGCGCCTGCTCTTCCTTACCTGCCTGCTTGAGGACGGCGGAAATGACGGCCGTCAAGATGCCGACCCCAGCGATGCGAAAGATAGTATCCAGGTACAACACCGGCTCCCCCCGTCAAAGCCTGGCTGGTCAGCACCAGTTGGGCTAGGTGGATGTTGCAACCGGCCCAGAGGCTGGGCCAAAACATCATGGCGCCAACTAAAAGATGATCAGCACCACCACAATGCCGCTTAAGAACCCCAGGGTCCGCCACAATTTTTCGTTCCTGGTCCGGTCTTCTTCGGCTCGCCGTTCCTCGGCCCGCAGTTGTTCCTGGGCCAGGCGCAAATTTCTCACTTGATCTGAAGAATCGGAAACCCCCAGGCCAAAGCCAAATTGCGTCAGGATGTCAAGATCCGCCTCAACCAGGGCGGAACCATCCCGCAGCGTCTCCAGTCCAGCCTGCCAGGCCTCCCCGGCTGTCCGCCCCTGCCCGTCCGCCAGAAGGGCCGCCACCGAGGCCAGAAACCGGCCTACCGGTTCCTCCATCCGGTCGCCCAGGCGGGATAAGGCCTCGGGTAATGGGGTAGCGCCGTAGGCAATTTCCGTCTCAAGCATTTGCAAGGCCGCCTGCAGGTCGCGCAACTGCCGGGGCCGCAAGGCATAGTTCCGGGCCACTGCCAGGCCGGTGTACCCGCAGGCCAGGACCACCATTAGCGCTCCGCCCATTTTCAGCCACAACACCCGCCTCACCTCCCCCACCAAGACCGCCGGCCCCGGCAGACGCCCGGAGGGGCCGGCCCAGCAAAACCGTCCGGCCGTCCGCTGCCAGGATCTTCTCGATGGTGCCGCTGCCGCAAGAACGTCCCATGATGATGAAACGTTCAAAAACCTGCTGCTCCAGCACGGCCGCCCAGGCAGTCCGCCGGCTGAGTTCACCCAGGTCAGCCGCATGCACCGTAGTTACCACGGCCACCCCGGCGTTAAGCATCTCCTGAACGGCCGCCAGCTCCACCGGGGTACCGATCTCGTCAGTGGCTACCACCGCCGGCGAAAGGGCGCGGATGGCCATGAGCATGCCTTCCCCTTTAGGGCAGCCGTCCAGGACATCGGTGCGGGCGCCCACGTCGTTCTGCGGCATGCCGTGGTAGCACCCGGCCACTTCTGAACGCTCGTCCACCAGGACCACGTTAACCCCGGGGAAGCCGGAGCCCCGAACCCCGTCCGAGAGCTGCCGCACCATGTCCCGCAGCAAGGTGGTTTTGCCGCACCGGGGCGGGGAAACTATTAAAGTGCGGTAGGGATGGCCGCCATGGTTCCGTAAAACGAAGGGCATTACGGCGTCGGCGCATCCCGGCACCTGCCGCGACAGGCGAATACTGGCCGATGAGATATGCTTCAGGTGCCGGATACGTCCACCCTCGACCACCGCCTCACCGCCCAGGCCGACCCGGTACCCTCCCGGGAGGGTAATGTAACCCTGGCGCAGTTCCTCCTCCAGGGCATACAGAGAAGCCTGGCTTACCAGTTGTAAAAGGCGGGCGAGATCCTGGGAGCTAACCTTATACCCCTTTCCCTTATCTTCAGTCAGCCCGGCTTCAGGGGTGAGGAAAAGACTTCTTCCCCCCGCCTCCAGGGCCAGGGGCCGCCCCACCCGCAACCTGATTTCCTCCAGTTCAACCACGGCGGCCCGCCCCAGCTTTCCCACCAGGGAGCGGATAGGTTCCGGGAGCCAGAGCATGATCTCCCGGACCAGGCGTTCGTAGACATCGTCCATATCCTTGTCCCCCTCGTCTATCTATATTAGCTCTCTGGAAGATATATGCAAAGAAAAAACCCCGGCCGGAGGCCGGGGCGCTTTCAATTGACCAGGTTTAGTTGCGTTGGGCCCAAAAGGGTGGGCTAAGAAAGGGAAAGGCCGTGAATACAGGGAAGGGTCAGGACTCGATCCCGGATTCTGTCGTCTTGCTGCTTACCAGGGCCTCCTGGCCTTCACCGGCACCGCCGCTATCGTCGCCGGCGGTGGAGAAAACAACCGCACCACAGTTAGGACAGGTTACTTCGACCACCGTATCGTCATCGTCGAGGATTTCCGGGTCAAAATATACAGTGTCGTGACATTGCGGACACTCCACTTCAATGTAGTCGTCGTCATCCGCAAAATCCTCATCATTTACCTGATCCTCCAGTTCGGACAGGTCCTCGTCCACGCTCTCCACATACTTCTCGAGTTCGTCCTGGGAGGAATAAAGATCCATCATACCGTCAGACATATCTTCCAGAATGCTGACAACTTCTCCCAGGACACGGCCCTCGTTGCTGGCGGTGTTGACCTGGAGCCCATCCATCAACCCGCGCAGATAGGCCACGCGTTTGCGCAAATCCTTCATGCTGTTACCCTCCGTCTCATTTTCAACCTCTAGCAAGATATTATTCCCCCGGGACCGGATTATTAAACCCGCTCTATGTAGGTATCGGTCCGGGTGTCAACGCGAATGGTATCCCCTATCTCGACAAAAAGCGGTACCTGGACCAGGGCCCCTGTTTCCAGCCGTGCCGGTTTAGAGCCGCCGCTGGCCGTGTCGCCCCTGAGACCGGGCTCGGTCTCCACCACCTTCAGTTCAATGAAATACGGTATTTCAATGCCGATGGTGCGGCCTTCGTAAAACATGGCGGTTATCACCATTTCTTCCTTCAGGTACTTGACCTTGTCGCCCAGTTGTCCCCGGGGCAGGCTCACCTGCTCGTAGGTTTCCGTATCCATGAAAACGTAATTATCGCCGTCCCGGTACAGGTACTGCATTTGCCGGTGGTCAATGCGAGCCTGGGTCAGCTTTTCCCCTGCCCGGAAGGTGCGCTCGATCACGGCGCCGGTGGTGACGGACTTCAGCTTGGTACGGACAAAGGCAGCCCCTTTACCCGGCTTGACGTGCAGAAACTCAACCACGCTATAGATTTCGCCGTCAACTTCAATGGTCACACCTGTACGCAAATCGTTTGAAGAAATCACCTTTTCTACCCCCGTGTTACTGTCGCTATTCTCCCCAGCCTTCGACCGCGCGGCTGAGGACTTCACTCCCGCTCGCGGTCACCAGCACCAGGTTTTCTATCCTGACCCCGCCCCAGTCAGGGATATAGACTCCGGGCTCAATGGTTATCACCATGCCCGGGACGAGCTCGACGCTTGCCTCGTGGCTGAAGGAGGGCCCTTCGTGGACCGAAATGCCCACGCCGTGGCCGAGGCGGTGGCCGAAGTATTCTTCCAGGCCGTACTCCTTAAGCACCTCGCGCGCCACCTGCTCCAGGAAGTCGGTCTTCACCCCGGGTGCCGCCAGGGCCAGGGCTGTCTCTCCGGATCGTTTCACGGCGGCGTATACTTCCCGCTGCCGCGCGTCAGGCTTCCCCGCCACCACGGTGCGGGTGAGGTCAGCGCAATACCCCTGGTAAACGGCCCCCATGTCCACCACCACCAGGTCGCCGGGCCGCAAGCGGCGCTCCCCGGCCGTGCCGTGGGCCATGGCCGCCCTGGGGCCGGAAGCCACGATGGTGGGAAAAGCGTAGCCATCGGCCCCGTGGCACCGCAGGGCGTACTCCAGCCAGCCGGCCACCTCCTTTTCCGTCAGACCGGGGGCGATCTCCGGCCGGATTTCGTCCCAGGCCGCGTCGGTGATGGCCGCCGCCCGCCGGATGCGTTCTATCTCTTCCGGTTCCTTCACCTGGCGGAGTTCGGCCAGGATTTCCGGCACCGGCACGCAGGTTATCCCCGGCAGCTTTTCCTTAAGCCTGTCCGCCTGCTGGACACTCAGGTTGGCCGCCTCAAAAGCCAGAGAGGTTATCCCGGCCCCGGCCGCCAGTTGCTCCAGGGCGCCGTACAAAGACCCCCGGAATTCCTTTATTTCCAGGTGGCCGACCTCTTCACGCGCCTGGCAGGTAATCCGGGGATCCACCAGCAGGTAGCCTGCCTCCCGGGTTACGACCACCGTCCCCTCTCCTCCGGTCAGCCCGCTCAGGTAAAAGCAGCCGGCCGCGTCAGTGACCAGCAGGGCCGGCACGCCGGCCGCGGCCATCCTTTCCCGCAGGCGCCGGAGCCTATCCGCGAACATCGTTCTTCTCCCGGGCCGCCGCGACAGCCGCCTCCAGGGCCAGCACATACCCGTGCGGGCCGAAGCCGCTGATCTGACCTACCGCCACCGGGGCTATCACCGAGGTATGGCGGAACTCCTCCCGGGCGTAGATGTTAGACAGGTGCACCTCTACTACCGGCAGACCGACCGCCGCCAGGGCGTCGCGGATAGCCAGGCTGTAATGGGTGTAGGCCCCCGGATTGATAACGACGGCGGCCACTCCTTCCGGCCGCGCGGCCTGGATACGGTCAATAATGGCCCCCTCGTGGTTCGACTGAAAAAAATCAACTTCGGCTCCCAGCGGCCCGGCAGCCTGCTGCACCCTTTCCCTGATGGCCCCGGCCGTAACCCGGCCGTAAACGCCCGGCTCCCGCCCCCCCTGAAGGTTCAAGTTGGGCCCTTCGATAAAAAGTACCTTCAAGCAGTCCCCTCCCCGCCCGTTACCCGCTCACGCACATACGGCCGATGCGCACCGTAGGGGCTCCCACGCTGCCGATGAACCTGAGGTCGTCGGCCACCCCCTCGATTTCCGTGAGCAAATCACCAATGTTACCGGCAATGGCCGCCCCGCGCACCGGGTAGGCCAGTTCGCCGTTCTCGATCCATAACCCGGCCGCCCCCACGGAAAAGTCGCCGGACACCGGGTTAGCCGTATGCATGCCCATCACCTGGGTCACGTAGAACCCCTTCTGGATGTCACCGATAAGCCGGTCCGGGGTGAGGTCTCCTGGGGCCAGGTAAAAATTGGTCGGCCCCACCTCCGGGACAGACCGGAAGGAACCGCGGTTGCCATTGCCGGTGCTGGCCGTGCCTTCCTTGGCTGCCGTATAGGTGTTATGCAAAAAGGCCGCAAGCCGCCCTTCCTTGACGAGCACCGTCTCCCGGGACGGCACCCCTTCGCCGTCGAAGGGGCTGGCCCCGATCCCGGCCGTGTTCAGCCCACTGTCAATAATGGTCACCCGAGGAGACCCCACCTGCTGCCCGAGCCGGCCCGCAAAGACGGACTTACCCTTCTGTACGGCCTGCCCGGTAAGGGCCGGGGCCAGGATACCCAGGAAACCGGCCATAACGTAGGGGTCAAAAACCACTGGTACTTCCTGGGCTTCGACATTGCGCGCCCCCAGCATCTGTACCGCCCGCTGCGCCGCCTCGCGGCCTATCTTCCCGGCCGCCACATCCGGCAGGTGCCAGGCGTACTGCAGGCCGAAGCCGGTCTGATAATCGCCGTCTTCTGCCGCCACCAGTACGGCGTGGCCGCCGCATACCGAGGCGGCGAACTCCGCCGCCAGCCCCAGAGAGTTGGCCACATGCACGTGCGCCAGGCTCTGGTGGTAGGCGCAGGCCTCGGTTACTTGCACCCGGGGATCATAGGCCCGCCCGGCGGCCTCTACTTCCCGAGCCAGCTCTATTTTATTCTCCAGCGGCGTTTCGGCAATGGCCGCATCGTAGAGATCGAGCCGGGGGTATCCGGCAAAAGGCCGGGGAAAGCCGTTATGCGCGTCAGCACTGGCCTGCGCCGCCATCTCCACCGCCAGGCTAGCCGTCTTCTCTATGGCTTCCGGGCTGAGGTCGCTGGTAAAGGCGAAACCCATGCGCCCCCCCATCAGGGCCCGTATCCCCAGGCCCTGTTCCCGGGCCAGTTTCAGGTTTTCCACCTGGCCTTCGCGCACCTCAATATTCAGTTCCTCGGACTGGGAAACAAACCCTTCCGCCGTTTCGGCCCCGAACTTGCGGGCCAGATCCACGGCCATGACCGCCACATCCAGCCCTTTAATGTCGCTCAGACTGCCTCGCCCCCTTCAGAAACTAGCCAGGTGGTAAAAACCGGAGGCTGTTCAAAAACCAGGTCAGATCAGCCGCCTCCTAGCCCTGCTCGGTGCCGCCCACCACCAACTCCCTAAGCAAAATCGTCGGCTGGGCGTCGCCCACCGGCACCCCCTGGCCGTCTTTGCCACAGGTACCGATGCCAAAACCGAGGTCAGTACCTACTCCCTCCACTAGTTGCAAGACTTGGGGCCCGTTCCCGGCCAGGGTAGCGCCGCGCACCGGATAGGCCACCCGGCCGTTTTCTATCATATAGCCCTCAGCCACCTCAAAGACAAAATCGCCGTTAGCCGTATTCACTTCCCCGCCGCCCATCTTTTTCACCAGTAATCCCCGCCGCACCGAGGCGATGAGGGCTGCGGGGTCGTCTGCGCCGGGCGCGATATAGGTATTGCGCATGCGGGGAATAGGCCGGTGCTGATAGGACTCGCGCCGGCCGTTGCCGGTAGAGGATTTCCCTTCCCTCCCGGCCGTAAGCCGGTCGTACATATACCCCGCCAATACGCCGGCGGCGATGAGGACGGTCTTCTGGCCCGGGGTGCCTTCGTCGTCAAACACCAGAGACCCGTAACGCCCGGGCAGGGTGGCGTCATCAATCACCGTGACCGGCGGCGCGGCCACCTTTTCCCCGATTCTGCCGGCATAGACCGAAAGTTTTTTCTGCACCAGGTCCGCCTCCAGACCGTGGCCGCAAGCCTCATGCACCATGGTACCGCCGGCCTCGCTGCTGAGCACCACCGGCATGCGGCCGCTGGGCGCCGGCCGGGCTTCGAGCATCTGCAGGGCCCGGGAAGCTGCCTTATCAGCCACCTGCTCCGGCGGTACCTCCTGGTACAGCTCCAGGCCCTTGAACCCGCCGGCGGCCTCATAACCGGTCTGGATCAGGCCGTCCTTGCGGGCCACCACATTCACCATCAGGCGCGTGCGGACCCGCTCGTCCTCCACATACTGGCCCTCGGTGTTGGCGATAAGTACCTTCTGGTGCGTGTCTGCATACCCCACCGTCACCTGCCGGACAGCCGGCCCGGCGGTGCGAGCGCGGTCGTTGGCCCGGCGGACCAGTTCCACCTTAGCCACGGCCTCGACCTTTTCCGGAGCGAGACCCACGGCAAAAGCATAGGGCGCCGTTACCGGCCGCAAATCCAGAACCTTCTCTCCACCGCCCTCCCCGGTCGCCTGGACCACGATCCGCGCCGCGTTCATGAGCCCGTCCCAGGAAAGGTCGTTGGTGTAACCGTAGACGCTGTTGCCGCCGGCAATAACCCGGATCCCCGCGCCGACGTCGGTCCCGGCCACCATCCGCTCTATCTGGTCCGCCTCGCAGGTGATCCCGACCACCCGTCTTTCTTCCACAAAAACATCGGCGAAATCGCCGGCCCTGGCCAGGGCTTCCCGCAGCACCCTCTGCAGCAGTTCTTTATCCGGTAAAATGCATCTCACCCCTCGCGTTAACACCCGTATTATAATTCACCGGCCAGAAAAATATTCCTGCCGCCGAATACCTCTTTGGGCAAAAAGCAAGCCTGCTTTGCGAAAATCTGAAAAAATCGGATTCGCTAAAGGCGAGCACAGTCTCAACGATATCCGGTGTTGTTACCTGTTACGCCAATTTCTTCTCTTGACCACGGTGCATCCTTTGTGATAAACTAGCTCAAGGAAACGATACCATATATGGTCGAGGGCGGAACGAATGGTTGTAGAAGGCCAGATTGGAAACCTGGAAGTTAGGCCGCTCAACGAACTGTCGGTTCCTTACGATATTTTCTTGGTAGGTCGCGAAAGCCCCGTGGGCCCACAGGATGTAGGTCGGCTCGCCTCGCTCCTGGCTGCCGAGGAGTATTCGGTAAATCGAATCCGACAGGGAGAAATCTTCGCCGCAGTAATCCGCAATTCCCTGCGCGACAGGTTGCTGCCGGAAACAATCATATCCCAGGTAATTCCACAAATCGACTCCACCACCTGCACCAGATTGTTAGGCATACGCCTACAAGGCGTCATCCTACATACCGGTGCCTCACAGGATGAAGTCTCTCGTCCATTTGTCACCGCGGGCTACCTCATCCAAAAGCAACTCGTGACCGCATCACCCCGGGACACGGTAGGGGATGCCAGTGACAGGATGAACGAGCATCATATAGGCTGTCTCCCGGTGGTTCAGGATGGCAGGCTGGTGGGGCTGGTGACATCCCGTGACCTGCGGCGTGTGCCGCCCAGGTGGCTGGTAATGGACGTGATGTCCACCGAGTTGGTGACGGTTTCGGAAGATACGCCGCTGTGGGAAGCGCAGCGCCGTATGGAAGAGGCCGACGTTGAACGGGTGCTGGTCGTAAGCGGCGAACCACCGGAACTCGTGGTAGCAGGTGTACTCACCAAGGCCGACCTGTTGCGCCAGGACGGGTATCAGAAGGATCCCCTTACGGGCCTGAACACCTCGGTGTGTCTCCGGGCAGCAGGGGAAATGTTACTGGGCAAGGGGCAAGAAATAACAATAATTTTTATTGATTTAAATGACTTTGGACAGGTTAACAAACAATACGGTCACGTAACCGGCGACCAGGTGTTGCGCAACGTCGCCAGCCTGTTAAGGCAGGTCAGCCAGGCAGAGGTTGACCTGACCTGCCGCTATGGCGGCGACGAGTTTGCCGTCCTGTCCACCAGGACCGGACTGGAAGCCCGCAACCTGGCCGAAAAGCTGGTAAAGGGCATCAATAACCTTAGCCATCCCGGAGGCATCAGTGTCAGTGCCTGCGCCGGGGTGGCCGGGGGCCGCCGGAGCGGCTTGCGTCCCGGGGTTCACCTGGCCGCTACCATAGACAACCTGATCAACCTGGCCAGTAAAGCCTCTACCTTGGCCAAGAAGCAGAACCTGCCGGTACTGACTGCCGCCGAAGCGAGGGCTGCCAGTTAGCTCACAATCCAGGTCGTACTGGACCCTGGCGCACCATTGGCCACCGCTTCCTGCTCCCACACCACCTTGATAAAAGGCTCGATCAATCCCGGGTCAAACTGCGTACCGGCGCAGCGCTTGACTTCCGCCAAGGCTTCCTCTACGCTCATGGCCCGGCGATACGGCCTGTTAGATCGCATGGCGTCGTAACTATCGGCCAGGGCCATCATCCTGGCTCCCAGCGGTATGGCGAAGCCCTTCAGCCCGTTGGGATATCCCCTGCCGTCGAAACGCTCGTGATGGTGCCTGATAACCGGCACCAGGTCCTTGAGCCTGGGCAGAGGCTCTACCATTGTCGCGCCGTACAGCGGGTGCTGCTTGATAATGTTCCATTCTTCGTCGCTCAGGGAGCCTTCCCGGTTCAGCACCCGGCGGTCAATCTCAATCTTGCCTATGTCATGCAAAAACCCCGCATACCCGAGGATCCGCGTTTCCTCCCCGGACAAACCTATCTCCCTCGCCAGGGCCATCACCAGCTCCGCTACCCTTTCCGAATGCCCGCGGGTATACTTATCCTTAGCGTTGATCACCATTATCAGCGTTTCCAGGGAGGCCCAGAACTTTTCTCCCTCATCTACGCCGGCAGTCCGCAACTCCTCCAGGACGTTGTAATAGCACTGGACCCTCTGTCCACCCGCCTGCCGTGCCGCGAACAGGGCATTTTCAGCGCAGTTGATCAGGTTCGCATCCCCTTGGGCGTCAACCGGGTACGTGGCCGCGCCGGCGGTCATGGAGATATGGTGCGCTTCGCCCGTTTCCTGGATTAAAAAATTATGCTGACCTATGGTTTCGACTATATTTCCGGCCAGGACACAGGCCTCGTCCCGCCAGGTCTTGGGAAGAATGACGGCGAACTCATCGCCGCCATAACGGCAAACCACGTCTCCCACCCTCGTCTCCCGCAAAATAAGGGCAGCTATGGTGCTAAGGGCTTGATCACCAAGAACGTAACCGAATTTCTCGTCAAAACTGCGGAAGTCATCAATATCGAGGATCAGCAATGACACGGCGTCTCCATACCTCCCGGCCTTACCCAATTCCTCCTGGAGCCGGTGGCGGAAGTAACTGTAATTGTACAGGCCGGTCAATTCGTCGCTCACGGCCAGTTCTTGCAGCCGCCTGTTCTTAGCCTCCAGCTCGGCGGCTATCGTCCTTGCCTTTTTGAGGCTTGCCTCCAGGAGGGTAACCACCCTGATGGAAGCCAGGAAGACCAGCCCCATGGTCAGGCAAATGAGCCAGAACAGCAGGGAAGTATAGAAGGAAAAGGACCTGTAGTAAAAGTAAAGGGCCAGGGCAAAGGACAGGTGACCCAGGAGTCCGACGACAATGAAGTCCTTTACCCTGGGCTGGCTGACCACTACCCCCAGAAACGTAAGCGCGTACAGTATCTTGAGCGGGCTTTCCAGGCCACCCGAGTGGAAAATAAGGGCTCCCAGATAGGTAAATTCTGCCACAATTCCGGCATACCACACGGTCCTGGGATGCCATTCGCCGCGATAATGTACCAGCAGGGTGTAAAGCAGGAAGATACTGCCGGTAACTGTCAACCCGAAGTAGCAGATGGGAAAACCGGGAGTAACCCCCCTGTCGGGATAGAAGGCATAGATAAGCAATGGTCCGAGAAAGTAGACCACCCATTTCCTGGGAATGCCTATCTGTTTTTCCCACTCTACAGGTACCGCTTTCCCAGCCAGGCCCACAGCGCCACCATTATTGCTATTAGTTCCCACTTTCCTTTGCCTCCGCGCGTTTCCTCCCGGCACGCCCGCTTTTTCGGGATGTGTCGGGACAAGAGGATTATCTCGTCCAAGGTATATTTCGCCAGGATAGCTTTCATTTCCTCCTTGGCCTGGGGATCACAATAACAAATTACGTGCCGGCCCGCTTCGCCGTTAGTTTTATGCCCGCTGCCGGTGCCGGCAGCGGTACGCCTTGCCCAAAAAAGGTAATACAGGTTTTGCCGTGACAAAAAGGAATCCAGTCACCTGATGTAGAATACTTTGCCATGCGGGATCGCCACCACACGTCCACGGAAGGAGGTGAAAAAATGGCGAACTTGAAAGTAGCTTTGTGTTCTAGTACTAACAGAAGTAAACGGATACCGGTATGGGTGCGGCTATTTCTCATGACCTTTCTCCTCCTGGCATTGATCGCGGTTGTTGCGGCCTGTGGAGACAAGGGAGCCTCCGAGGCTACAACGGCTCCGGCGGCTACGGAAGAACAGGGAAAGACTCAGCCAGAGGGAGGCGGGTCGGCCCCGGCGGCGACACCGGCAGCAACGGCCACCGTAGCCAACGTCGCCTGCGCGGAATGCCACGAAATGTGGCCCGAGGTGACCACCTGGCAGATCTCGTCCCACAGCCAGATAGCCTGCGAGGTTTGTCACCAGGTAGACGTGAATTCCTTCCGGCAGGCCCACGAGACGCAAAGCTTCAACAAACCCATCAAGGTCAGCCAGCCGGTACCCAATGCGGTTTGCGAGCAATGTCACTCTCCTTATCGCGTGGCCACGCCCTCTGGAGACTTGATCATCCCTCACGACCGCCACGCCAAAGCCGGGGTCGCGTGCACTGCCTGCCACGCAAACGTGGTCCATGCCAATATCGCTCCCCGCGCCATCACTACCAAGGCCGAATACAGCGACTATGCTGCCTGGACCCCGGACATGGCCAAGAAGGTCAGCACCCTGCCCTTCGTCCGGCCCAGCATGTGGACCTGTCTGGACTGCCACAAGTCCCTCAAGGTAACAACCAAGTGCGCAGTCTGCCACACGGTCTACACCAGCCTGCCGTCACACGAGGCGGCCGACTGGGGAACGAAGCACGGCGTAGCCGGGCGCCAGAACGTATCTAACTGCTCCAAGTGCCACGCCAACAAGGAAGGCCCGACCACGGTGGACTCCGGCACGGGCGACAAGATCATTGATTTCGAGCGGGCCACGCCCTTCTGCTACAACTGCCACAAGCAGCGTCCGGCCAGCCACAATGCTCAGTGGATGCCGAATCACCCGGCGGCCGCGGGCAGCAAGGGCCTGGGCAACTGCCTGGCCTGCCACAGCGCCGATCAACCCAAGGCAGCGGCCAACGTGACCGGCACCTACTGCAACAGTTGCCACTGGTTCCAGACAGCAGCCAAACCACCTGAGCAGCCGGCCCAGGGCAAGGAAGGCGGCCAAGAGGCCAAGCAGAGCTAAAGGGCTAAACCAAGAGGCAATTGAACTGACAGAAACATAGCCAGAGGCACCTCCTTTGCAGGTGCCTCTGAACATTCTAGCTCGATGTGTGTCCCATGGCTCTATCTACTGGTATTTTGCAGGTAGGTAATATCGCCGTCCGGGCGGCCCTCCTCCAGGGCCGAACCAAAGAGATAGGCCCCGGCAACCTCCGGGTGCCCGGGCAGCACCATATTAACAGCCCTACGGATGGCTTTCTGGGAAACGCGAACCAGTCCGGCCACATTAACCCTTCTTTCGAGGAGCAAAAGCTTCCGCCTATCGCCCATTGCGCCCGACCCGAACGGTCCCTGCCATTTCATGATAGCAAAAAGGCACGGCGAGCGCAACTGGCCTTTTTCCCTTATCTACCGTGCGGCCCGCCCTGCTTCAGGGTGGAGCCGGAAATGGACCGGCCGGCCGGAAGCCCCGCCAAAAGTCCCATAGCCAGCAGTATCAAGAGCAATACGAATACTTAGAAATAGAGGTTTCGGCTGCAAAGGCACGCCCCCTTCCTAGAGAAGATTGGTTCATTACTATGACCATATATGCACCTCCAGTACCCGTTCCCGGGCCAGCTCGGCATTACCCCATATCTGGCGGTCCTTCCCGGCCGGTCAGGGCCAGGAGGCTCCGTACCGCCTCCGGCATTTCGCCCAGCCCCGCCGCGCAATAATTCACTTATCATGCCAACTCATTGCTGCCCTCGACGGCCCCGGGAAACTCCCCCTGGTTGTGGCTCTACGCATCTCTCCCACCGGCCTGCAAGCAACCACCGATGCTTTTCACGAAACGGTCGAAATCCTGCAACTTGTTCTCGGCAGCGTAATACACTACAGCATCGTTTACTTTATTGTAACCGTGCACCAGGCGGTTACGGAACCGTACCATCTCCAGAAACACAGGCAAATCTTCTTGCCCGACAGCACCCTTTTGCGCCAGGATTTCAAAAGCATCGCGGGCGTCCCTGGGAGCGCACTCGTATCCTTTGGCTGCGATATGGTAGGCCACGTCAATCATGGCTTCAATGGCCACCTGGAGGCTGTACTTCAGCCCCTTCATTAGCCAGGGATCACTCGTGACCTCCCCTGCGCCCCTGGTGGCCACCAACTGGCGCACCTCGGACACCTGCTGTTTAATGAAGCCGAGCTTTTCCTGCACCCGCTCCCTATCAATAGCGGCCACTAGGATTCAAGTGCCTCCTCCAGGGCACGGCGGTAGCGGTAGCCAATGTCGGCGTACCGGCGCGCAACAGCCTCTACGAAATCAGTAACCACTTCTACATCGGCCGCGTAAATCATCTGGCCGGTAGAAATTACCTTGAAGGAAAAAATTACGTCGTTAGGACGGAGCACGTTCACGTCGAAACGGTGGCCCGCCAACCGCGGCAACTCGCCCTCTATGCGCGCCTCGAGGCTAATAAAACCGTATCCGGGCGGCTCCTTCACCTCCGGGAAGAGGACAAGCCCCAGGTCAACATCGCTGTCGGGGCGGCACTCTTCCAAGGCCGAACCAAAGAGATAGGCCCCGGCCACCTCCGGGTGGCCGGGCAGCACCATGTTGACAGCTCTGCTGATAGCTTTCTGGGAAACGCGAACCAGTCCGGCCACTCAGGACACCTCCCTATCACGGTTCCTTAGTGCAATTGTAAAGTCCAGGTAAGGCGGTGTCAACCCTGCCGGCGTCCTGGCTGCTAATTGCCGCAGCCCTAGTGGCAGCCGGAAACGGTGGTGCAGTCCCATTTTCTCCAATTTCCTACCGCCGGTAGCTCTGCGCTAATCCCGGTAATCTTCACGCCGGTCTTATAAGGTGAAGGCACATCATCGCCTGTGGTTACGAGCATCCCGCGGCGGGAATAGCCGTGAGGCACGGCCCCGTGGCAGGAAGCGCAGCCCTGTTGGTGGACGTAAGAACTCTGCTTGTATAAAGCGTGGAGGTTAGAGCTACCACCTCCGCCTCCACCTCCACCGGAGAATTTTGAGGTCGCCCCTGTACCGCTACCGGCGTAAAAGTCGTAGCCATGGCACTTGAAGCAGAGGTGGCTGGAAGTATCGGTGCCGCGGTTTCCCGTAGCGCCTGCTTGACTGGTATCTGGATTCCACGGCGCCTTCAGGATGTATTGCTGGCTTGAGCCGTGGGGTCCTTCAACGCTCGTGCTGTCGCTGCCGTGGCAGTCGGTGCAATACATGCGGCTGTCGTACGCCCACGGGCTGACAAACTTCCCATACCCAGAAGGCATCTGGCTCAGCCCCATCACTGCGTGGTAGGCCGGGTTGTTCGGGTTGAACTCCTTGGCCTGGTCGGTCTCGTTGAACCCGGGCGAGCCGCTGCTGGGCGAGTGGGGCGGGCTGGTGCCGTAGCTGTAGTACGAGTGGCACTTGAAGCAGAGCTCGTACTGGTAGTCCACGCCCAGCTTGAGGGTAAAGGTGGCGTCACCGGGCCAGTTGCTCCACGAGCTGGTACCGTAATTCACGCTCACCCCGGAAACCCCGGCGATGGCCCCCGACCGCGCCGGGGCGCTGGCAGTGGCACCGGTGTTCTGGTGCGGGTCGTGGCAGTCGGCGCACTCCGCGTGGCGGTCGGCCAGGGGCATGTTGCCGTAGTTCTCAGTGTTGCTGTGCGTGCCGGAGAAGTCCAGGGTCGGGTGCCTGTATGCCTTGGTCAGGTCGGTCTTGACATTCTTCGCCCCATTGCCGGTCTGTGATCCGTCGTGGCACCTGAGGCACTCACCGCTCGTGATGGCGGTGTCCTCAGGAAACTTCTGCAGGGCCGCGTAATCCGACCCGTGGCTCTCATGGCACTCACCGCACTTGACGGCCATGCTGGAGGTGGCGTGGCCGTTGGATTTGTACCCGCTCTTGTTCCAGCCGCCCGAGTTGCTGGTAAAACCGGTGGCGGGGAACTGGATTGTATAGGGTACAAGGGTCGTGGTATTGGCTACCGCCGTGGGCGGATTACCGTCGTGGCACTTGAGGCAGAAATCGCTCAGGTCCCCCACGGTGTTGGCCGTGCCTCCCAGGCCCGTCCCGGCGGCACCGGCAAAGGCCGCCTTCGTATTGTCGGGGTCGGCCAGGACTGAGGTGGACCCCTGGACCTTGTACGCGTTGCGGTCGCCGGCGTTGGGGTAATGACACTGGCTGCAACCAACCGTAGCGACGTCGCTCACGGTGTGCGGCCCGTGGCAGCTAGAGCACTCGAGCTTCGAGCCGCCGGCCCCGTCCACGTTGTGCACCGAACCGGTCAAATTAAAGCGGGTGGTCAGGTGAGCCGCCTTGTTGCCGTCCAGGTGGCACCCCTGGCACAGGCTTTCTTCTGTTGCCGGGAGCAGCCTGCTGCTTGGCGCCGCGTGCTTGTCGTGGCACTTGACGCATGTCACCTTGGTGCCGGAGGCCGGCTGCAGCTTCGTGTTGGCAGAATTATAGTGGGCCGGGCTGTTGTTGTTAACGTGGTTCCCCAGCGTGTCCTCCCAGTAGGTGTCGTCCGGGCCGGTGAAGTTCCTGTCCGTAGCCCCGTGGCAGCCCAGGCAGAAGGCCGGCCCCTCGTTGTACGTGCTGGTACCGTCAGTGCTGTGCAACAGGCGGGGATAATTGGCCGGGGGATTGCTGCCCGGGACAATATCGCCGTGCGGGTCGTGGCAGTCAAGGCACTCGATTACCTCTCCCACCGCCGGGTTGCCGGTGTTCTTCACCGGGTGAAAGACGGAGTTGCCGCTGCCCGCCCCGAACTGACCGGTCACCACGTCGTATATGCTCCCGGTGCCGTCGTGGCAGGTGAAGCATACGGCCGTCATGTTGGGCTGGCTAAGAATACCCGGGCCCACGCCGGCATGGGTTATATGGCAGGCGGCGCACCCCGCCGGGAAGGCGTCGTAGGGGCCGTGCGGGTTGTCGTAGCCGCTGGCGACCTGCGGCCACAGCAGTATCGCCAGCCCGAGAGCCAACCCCGCCGCCAGGACAAACAGTACCGTGCCCCCCAGGAATAAGGATTTCCTGTGGCCCGACGTTCCAGCGCGTTTCTCTTGTCTACGTGCAGGTGACGCCATGAAACCAACCCCCTGAGCGGCTGGCCGCGCCATGCGGCCGCGCCCGCAAACCGGCGGCAAACGTTAAGTTACGCCCCCAGGCCCAGCGCGGAAAGAAGGCGTGCCCCCATCTCCAGCAGCGACCGCCATACCCGCGGCCCCAAACCTTCCGGCTCCTGCCGCCGGACAATATCCTTCTCTATGGTCACCTGGAGCGGCAGGTTGGCCTGCGCCACGCCGCTCGGCGGCGAAAGCGAGGAGCCCTCCAACCTGGTGTTTACGAAATAACTGCCGGCCCAAATCTCCTCCGCTTCCGGCGCCGGTCTAACTCTGACCTCCCGGCCCGGCCGGGCATCGGCCCACTCGCCGGCAGGAACCCAGTTCTTCCCTCCGTCGCCTGAGAGCTCCAGCGGCACCCCTAGCGGCACCTGCAGCCATACTTTCAGGTCGCCTGTGTCGGGGGTAGCATTGCCAAAGGCATCCCGCGCCCGGATTTCTGCCTTTGCCTCGCCACCGTCAGCCAGCACCACCGTCTCCGGCGCCCACCCCACGTACCTGGCCGGCCCTGGTTCAACCCTTATCTTCACCGCCCGCGAGACATCAACTTCCTTCACCCGCTGGCCACCCACGTTTAGGTCGTCATAAAGCAGCACTGCCCGCACTGCATCCTTACCGGGTACGGTGCTGGCTACCCATCTGGCTTCCACCTGACCGCCGGCCCCGGGCCGGCCCCGCGACACACCGGCATCCCTGCCCGCCATTAGCGCCGAGGCCCGGCCCTCTCCGTGCCACCTGCCAATTTTGGGCCGGCGCCTCTCGCCCTCGTCAACGGCCCGGGCAAGGCTGGACCCCGCTCCATCCCTCTGGAAAACAACTGCGGCCGCCTGATCGGTAACAGGTCGCCCGTCCCGGTCCGTAACCCTGGCTGTGAGGATAATATCGCTGCCGCCGGTAACCGTCCGGTCTCCTGAGGCTTCAAGCTCCACGTGCCACTCCAGCCCGCGCACCACGGCCGCGTCAGAGGATGCCGGCTCCTCGGCGCCGGCCGAGTAGAACTCCACGGCGATTTCACCTTCGCCCGGGGAGTCGGCGGTGAACCTGGCCTCAGCCTCACCAGTCCCAGTAATCTGAGCCTGGGTAAAGCGCCCGAAGGCGGCGGCGAAGCGCCACCTGCCGGCCAGCGGCACCTCCGCGCCCCGGCCGTCAAAGGCACGGGCCGTGACGGTAATGCAATCATCCTCCACATTGAGAAATACGGCCGTGCTATCCAGGCCCATCAAGACCTCGGCCGCCCCGGCCGCCCCGTCCTGGTATACCGCCACGGTGACCGCCTGCCGCGGCCTGGCCCCTCGCGTTGCCGTCGGTTCAGATTCATTGCCGGTGGTATCCAGGGCAGTTAGACGGTAATAATACCATCGTCCCTGGACCAGGCCGGTGTCCAGGTACGCAGTCGCTCCTGCCTGGAGGCTGGCCACGGCCTCGAACGGTCCTTCCGGGTCTGCGGCGCGATAAAGGGTATAACCTCCGAGGTCCTCTTCCGTGTTGGCCGCCCAGGAGATCTCCAGGTCGTGGCCCGTGTCCAGCTCGCGCACCTTAAAGCCCTGGGGCACGGCCGGCGGCGTCACGTCCAGGGCCGTACCGGCTACCGGCTCGGAAAGGGGCGATTTGTTGCCGTTCACATCCACGGCGCTCACTCGGTACCAGTATGAAGCATTCCTGGCCACCGAAACGTCAACATAGCGCGCCTCGAAGGCATCCACCTCACCTTCGCCCATACGCGCGTTAGGACCGCCCCGCTCCCCGGCCCGGTACAGGCGGTACCCCTGCAAATCTTCTTCCGTGTTTGCCTGCCAGGTCAGGACCAGGCTCGTTCCCGTACCCGGGTTCTCCACCGCCAGCCCCGCCGGGGTCGCCGGGGGCTCGGTGTCAGGGGGCGGTGGAGGAGGGGCATATACCGCCTCACCTACCGCAGGCGGCACGGACGGCTCGGTCAGGAGAGCCCCACCTTGCTGTCCCTGGCTTCCCCCGGCCCTATCCCCGCCGTAGACCGAATCCCCCACAGTATCGTAAACCGCCTGGCCGACGGCATACCCTCCTGCCGGCCCGCCCCAGAAAATAAGGGACGCAGCCAGAAGCCCTATGACCACCGCCGTCAATACCGGGCGCCACCAGCCCTTCATGTCCCCCACCCCGGTTCGCTATCTGAGGCAACCCCGGTTGTCATCCCTAGGCCGCCCGGCCCCCGCAAAGTTGGCCGCCTCCAGTTCACTCCACCTTAAAAACGACTATCCTGTTTCCAAGCCTGTCGGCCACATATACCCGCTCTCCCAGAACCCACAGCCCGTTGGGAAGCCCGGCCCCGGCGCCAGCCCGGTTGTCCAGGCGCATAGCTTTAAGGAGACCAAATCCTCCATCCAGAAGCAGCACCTGGCTGCCAAAGGTATCGGCAACGACCATCCTGTCCCCGCCCGCGAACCCCACGCCGCGCGGGTAGTTTAACTCAGTCCCGCTATACGAAGCAATCAAGTTGCCGCCGGCCTCCAGGAGCAGTACCCGCCGGTGGCCGCTGTCAGCCACCAGGATTCTCCCGGCCGCGTCCACCGCTATCCCGTTGGGAAAGGCCAGGTTTGCCGGAGAAGCACCAACCCGGTCAATCTTCCGCAGCAGCTTTCCTTCCCCGTCCAAAACCACTATCATTCCCCGCCTGTCGGCTATGTAGAGGTTTCCCCGGCCGTCAAGGGCCAGGTCCAGCGGCTCAAGGGGCTGCCCTGCGACACCTGCACCGATGGTCTGTACATAACTCCCGTCCGGGGCAAATACCTGCACCCGCTGCTTTTGAAACTCGCCCACATAGATCTGCCCGTTCGGGGCCACCGCCACGGTGTTGGGGTAGACAAACCCGTGGTCTGGCTCTCCGAGCAACCCCACCGGCTCGCCCTTTCCCGAAAAGACCTTCACCTGGTTGCCGCCGGCATCGGCCACGTAGATTCTGCCGTCAGGCCCGACAGCCACATCAAGGGGTGTTCGCAGTTCTCCTCCTGCCGGTCCGGCGATAATCTGGACAACGGTGCCTGGAAGTCCACGCCGCGAAGCGTTGTTATCCGGCACATTCAGCGGCCGGGCCCAAAGAAGCAAGCCAATAGCAACAGCTACCACAAGCGCAACCATAATGGAGATTAGCCTGCGTCTCGACCCGGACATGAACTCTCCTTGGACTGGATAACCGGCCCTGGTATGTCTAGTTATTACTGTTCTTCGACGCGCAGGGTCATTCTCCTGCCAATGATGAACCAAACTTGGAGGAAAAGTAAAGAAGAGGAGAGCGCAGACAAGTGCGGCAGAAAAGAAAAGGCGTCCTGGCAGCCCGGCCGCCATAGCAATTACCTTGCCTTAGGCCCGTGGCTTTGCGCCCCTGCCTTTCGGCAGGTTTGCCTTGAGATCAGGACCAAGTCTATATGAAGGGATCTCGCCAGGAATATTTATACCATCAACCTGCCAGGCGAGTCAACATCTCCCAGAGCCCACAGGCCGGCTCAATACGCTGTTAGAGCTATCTTTTGATGACTAACTTAGGCCATGCCAACCCGCACATATTCTAGCTAGTTATTTCGCGTACTCACACTGTGACCCGCCCTCAGGCGGCCGGGCCATGCCTCCCTATCACTCCCGTGATTAATAAGGTGGGCTTCGAGGCCAGATCGTAAACCCGGCCGCGGCTTTGCGGCGGGCTGATAACCCGCAGGACGGGCCGCAGGGGCAGTCCAGGTGTCACTTCCACCACCTCGGCCACCTCGCCGGTGTTTAACTCTACCACAGTCCCTGCCGGGTACATGGCGATCTCCCGCAGAAATACCAACACCAGGTCCCGGTCCAGCTTCCCCCGGGTGCTATCGGCCATGACCACCTCCATGCCCTCGTGCGGCAACATCCGTGGCCGGTAGGCCCGGTCGGTGGTTACGGCGTCGTAGACGTCGCAGATAGCAACTACCATGGCCTTCTGCGGGATACGCGCCCCGCTCAGGCCCAGCGGGTACCCGCTGCCGTCACAGCGTTCGTGGTGGCCAAGGATGATACTCAATACACATTCCCCCGCAGCCGGGGACTGCTGTAGCCTCCGGTAGCCGCTCACCGGGTGCTGCTTGACCATATCATATTCACCGGCATCGAGCTTGCCCGGCTTGCTCAGGATGGCCCGGGGAACGTCGAGCTTGCCGACGTCGTGGAGGAGGGCGCCGGTGCCCAGCTCCACCAGATCCCGCTGGTTATACCCCAGGTGGAACCCCAGGAACAGGGAGAAGATGCAGACGTTCACCGAATGCGCGGCCGAATACTGGTCCAGGTCCTTGAGCATGGCCAACTGCAGCCACAACTGGGGATCCTGAAATAGCCGCCCTACCACCTCGCGGGCCACGTCCCGCGCGGCACCAACGTCCGGCACGCTCCCTGCCCGGTAGCCGGCAAATATTTCGTTTACGGTCCGGTAACATTGGAGGTAAAGGAGTTTCTCCGGCCCATCCGGCAGGGCGGCCACGGTACTGACCCAGTCGGCGTAGGATATGATTTGAAGGCTGCCGGCACCGGCACCACCGTTATCTTCCCCGTCACTAATAAAGATCGGGGTACAACTGTGACCGCGTAACAGATCCCTGTGTCCAGCCTTTATGATCGTGCCCTCGCGGAGAAGAAGCGCCCCGGTGGTGAGGGAATATACCGGCCGGGCCAGCTTCATGCCCGGCTGCAGCTCGCTCGGCAGTACGACGCGCACACAGCCGCCCCCTGTCGCCCAGATGGCTATCTCAGTCCATGGCTACCTGACAATCGTCCCGGGTAGATTATACCATATCGTGCCCGCATTCACAACACTAAAATACCACCCGGGGCCGGAGCTAAGCGGGGCCATGCGGGGGACGACCGCACCAAACTACCTCCACCGCTCCTGTACCAGGTGGTATCCGGCTAAGTTAGATAAATTTTAAAGCCTGCCAGCGGTGGCAGGCTGCCTCGTTCCGGCAGCCCGGCCGCCATAGCAATTTCCCTGCCGTAGGCCCGTGGCTTTGCGCCCCCGCCTTTCAACGGGTTTGCCCTTGTCGGAAGCTAAACGCTTATGTTGGACAAATAATAGCACGCCGGGGAAGAGAAGTCAATTATTTTTGACGCGGGAACCCCCTCCTGCTCAATCACCAGCACTAAAAACTTCCCGCCCGCGCACCCCCCGAGGGAGCAGCGAGGCGGGTTAGAACCCGCCCCGCCTATTCGCTTTCTTCAAGTGCAAAAACAAGTGCCGGAGAAATTACTGGCTCGCGTCCTGGTTCAGGGTGAAGATCATGGTCACGTTCAGGGTGTCGCCCTGGAAGTCGTTGCCGGCGCTCTCGTCGAGCTTGAGTTTCATCTTCAGGCGTGTTTCCCCGGGCGGCCGGAGCTTTATTCCCCCTCGGGACTTTAGCTCGGACAACGAAACCTTACCGTCACCGTTCAGGTCGGCCGCCTTCGGCCCCGACTCACCGGGCGAGACCACATAATCATTGTCGTAACCGTCGTCGGTCAGCAAGTCGGCGCGCCAAGTATAACCGCTATTATAATACCGCATCTCCGTGATTCTTTTCCGCCATCTCACCGCGTCACGACAGCTACTCGATTCTCTTTTTGCGCCGGATCCTCACCTTCCTCTGGTCAACCACGACAATACTGCCGGTAATTTCTTGGGCGGTGAGATTACGCAAAGCATTGAGTAAGATTTCGTTAACCGTCTCTATAGGAAGTTCTACAGGCAAGCGTAAAAGTATAATTCCGGCGTGCTCAACAGCACTTAAATAAGCCAGGCTTCCAAAACCCACGTCCGCAGTAATAATTGTTGCTTTCATATTATCGTCCTTACCTGCTCCTCACCGAGAACCGTTGCTGCGTACCGGAGGACGGCAGAGATCTCCTCACGAGTCAGGTCGTATTCTTGCATTATTTCTTCGTAAGTAGCCCCGCCAGCTAATTTACCCAGAATAATATCTACCGGCACCCGTGTTCCTTTGATAACCGGCTTGCCGCTTTTGATTTCCGGATCCACTGCTATGCCCGGAAAAATCTCCCGCAAATTCGTTCCCTCTTCACTTATTCAAGATACTCTGCCCGGTACCGTCCGGGTCACCTTTATTATACTATACGGAAAGCCTTTCCCAAAATGAAATGTTACCACATAGCACCACTTCCACTCTTTTTTCACCTCCGGGTGGCCACATCATAGCATTTAGGACGCCACAATACAATACCCCTGATCTCCTCCCCGCATTCACAACGCTAAAATACCACTCGGTGCCGGAGCTAAGCGGGGCCATGCGGGGGACGACAATACCGGAGTTGTGCTCCCTCTTGACTTCTGCTATCATATACGCTATCATCGGCACAAGGGAGAACCGCATGGGCCAACTGGGAAAACTGTTGGAAAGAATAAAGCGAAATCCCAAGACCGTCAGGTTCGAGGAGCTGGACAAAATCCTCCTCCGAGCCGGTTTCGCCAAGTCACAGCCTGGTGGAGGGTCTAGCCATTATATATACCGCAAAGGCGACCTGAAACTTGTGGTGCCGTACCGCCAGCCTTACATTTTGCAAACTTACGTAATCAGGGCAATCAAGCTCTTGGAGGGAATGGAGGCCGATGGAGAAGACTCTTGAATACTACGCCAGCCTGCCCTACCGCATAGTCTTTTATCCCTCTCCAGAGGGAGGCTACACCGTGGAGATCCCCGATCTTCCGGGGTGTGTTTCCCAGGGGGAAACCTTAGAGGAAGCCAAAGAGATGATCGAGGACGCCAAGCGGTGCTGGATCGCCGACGCGCTTGAGCATGGAGAACCGGTGCCCGAACCATCTGAGGAGGAGTACAGCGGGCGGATACTGCTGCGCACGCCGAAATCTCTGCACCGGATATTGGTGGAAAAGGCCAAAACCGAAGGGGTCAGCCTCAATCAGTACATCAATTACCAGCTAGCCAAGAGCGTGGGAAAAGCTTGAGCCGGCTTCTGGCAGCAGGGTAAAATAAGCGTAGGCAATCCTCCCCGGCGTTCCTGCGGGCCAATTTCCCGTGTGCCCGCATTCACAACACAAAGAATACCACCCTGTGCCGGAGCTAAGCGGGGCCATGGGGGGGACGACCGCACCAAATTACCTCCACCGCTCCCGTACCAGGTGGCACCCGGCGAGGTCAGCAAGTCGCCGGCCTACAGCGCGCCGGCTTCTTCCAATACTTGCTCCAGGCGCGGGCTGAACCGGCCGAAGCGCTGCATGTAGGCCGTTAGCTTTTCCCGGTCCAGGTCTTCAATGTACATATCGTCCAGCAGGGAAAACACATCTTCCCAAGAAAAGCGCCCCTTCGAACGCCTGATGTAAACCAAGTCGAGGAGCGCCTTTTCGGGGCAGGCCAGGTTCACGCCGTCGCACGTTTCGTAACCCCAGAAAAGGTTCTTTGAAATCCGGTGGTACTCGACCACGGTATTTTGAACCGTGAAACTACCAGGATACCCGGTGGTTACTGCCGTCAGCGTGAAAACCGTTTGGCTGAGAACGCCATGCTTGAACAGAGCGTATTCCATGGAGAGATAAGAGGGAAAACGCAAAACCATCGCGACCTCCTCCGCCGAAGGCGGATTGAAAGGATTCGCGTACCACCCCTTGGAAAGCCTCGTGACAAGTCCCCGTCCGGTTAACCGCGAAAGCTCCACCTGGAGCGCGCGGTCACCGGTTGCAGTCAACTGCCGCAAGTCGGAAAGGGAAAACAGTTTCTTGGCCGCATGCCGGCGGAAAAATGCCATCCACTGGGTAACGGTCAATGCTAGCGCCCCCCTCCGTTACGTGGGTTAAGAAAATCGTTAACATCGAGTTCTTCTGCGGGAACAAGACCGAGCACAGCATCGGTAACATGAGCCCATCCAGAAGACTCGTACAATTGGAGAATGCTCTTCGGAAGGAACCGGGGCATTTCACGCTCAGTCTTGAAGAAACCATGGAGGCTTAAGTGAGCGAGGCAAGCCTTTTGTACTTCCTCTCGCAAAACAGCCTCTACCGCAACATCTCTATCCTGCGCAGAACGCACTAGATGTTCCCAGAGCACACTACACCTCTCCGAAAGAGCAGTTTCTTATCCCCGATTGTTATACTAAACCTTTTTGTTAACTTTGTCAACTGTTCGGGCGGATCCGCTGTTATCCAAATAACAAATCACCGGCGGTCCTCCGTTACCATCTCCGCCAGCGTCCTTAACCGCCGGAGGCACTGTCAATCCTTGCGGTTTACCACCCTTCCAGCAAACCAGCCCGGCCTCCACCAAGCCAAGAAGCTCCGGGGGTACTTGCATTTGGATCGGTATGAGCCTGGCCTCGCCCGCCTTCACTTCACGCATGGCGTTCCCTGCAGTTCAGCTCTGTCCCCCCCCCCCCTACCGCCCCAACAGCGCTCGTCTTAAACCTCGCCACCAGGTCGGTCAGCCTCGCCGCCGTGAGGGCCAGCTCCGCGGTTTCGGCGGATACCTCCTTGCCGGCCGCTGCCTCTCCGGCCATTTCCTCGGCTGCCCTCCTTACGTCTTCAATGACGCCGTGCACGCGCTCCACCTGCTGGGCTTGCTCGCTAGCTGCGCCAGCCGTCTCCTGAGATGCAGCCGCGACCTGCTCGGCGGCCTGAGAGGACGTGGCAACCGTGGAAAGGAAGCCGTCGAGGGCCTCTCTGATCTCTCCGGCGCCCCTGGCCACCTCGGAAACAATGCCGCGCAGGTTTTCCAGAAACCTGTTAAAGTTCCCGGCCAGCTCCCCTATCTTGAAAGCGTTCCAAGTTCCCTTTCGGGTTCGGTACCGTGCAGGTACTCATATCGTAACGAACCATCCAGAACAAAGAAAGAATGGACCTTGCCAGAGTCGCGCTTTTGGTAGATTATGGGTTTCCCCAGTTCGTCTGCCACCTTGAGAAGATCATCCATAGATTGTACGGGCGCCGTTTCCATCGCTACCGCAAATTCACCCTGAACTGAAACTATCCGCTCCCCATGTTTCTTCCAGATGATTTGCAAGTCGCGTTCCCCCCGGCTGGCGGAAGTCTTATTGCAGGTTCCCAGCCCCAGGGCAATCAGGATTGCCGCCAAAACCGACGAAGCGGCAAGGAACGTTTTCCTCTGACCGGGCAAGGCCGCGTCGGGCACTTCTTCCTTCGTCGTCAACAAACTGGATTTCTTACGGGACATTTCACCGCTGATTTCGAAGCTTTTCCGACCCATGGGCACGACCATTTCGGGGGACAGGTCCTCCTTGACCGTGCCACTGGGCGTTGTCACGTTAGTATGCAAGTTCCACCTAACTACCAGCCTGGCATCTCCAGGAGTTAGCTCGGATTGTTGGCTAAGGTCAGCTATCAAAGAATTAAACGCGGCCAGATCGAGAAAGGCGTTCTCTTTCACGTCGGCAGACTTTCCTTGGAGATTGAAGCTTTTTTGCGGCACGATGATAAAGCTTTTGTCCCAGATTTTCTTAGCGTTGTCTCCACTTCCATCGTAAGCCTCAGCCGTAGCCACAACGTCATAAGTGCCGTCAATTTTCGCCTCCCTGTCCGCAGACAGCCGGTACGCAAAGAAAACGCCTATCCGGTCAACAAAATTAGCCAGGTACGTCTTCCCGGAATCCAGCACCTGTGCTCCAAAAAGGTTATTGGGCCGGAGATACACCCGGTAGTCTATCTTCGCTTCCTGCTCACACTTAAAGGCCGGGACTTCCATAACAATAGATTTGCTGCGCTGGTAGGCCTCATATGTTTCGTAGATGCTCATCGCCAGCAAAACAGCCACAAAAAGCAGGACGCCCGCCCTTATCCCTTTGGGAAGCCTTTTTCTTCTGACCATCTGGCCCTAACCTCTCCTATTTCTGCCGGGCAGAATCATCTTGCGGCGGCCGCAGCCGCCGGAGCCAGGGAACCGGTTTGATTGTCCCTGGCAAATAATCCCTTAAGCGCCATTGACAACAAGCCTATTTTCGGAACGACATAAATAACCTTCCCCCGCAGGTTTTGGGCAAAAACAGGCTCAGCATCAACCGCGTTGTTGGCGTCACCTTTGGTGCGGAAGTAGCGGGACTCGCCCTCGCCCCCCACCTCCACTACCCTGTGCATTACTGGCAATCCGGTGTGCTGGACCTGGATAACATCGCCTTTCTTAACCTTGGACATCGTTGTCTTAACTACAATTACTACATCACCCGGCTGTATCCCGGGCCGCATGCTGCCGGTCAGCACCACCGTGGGATAGTAGTTCAGGAGCCCCAGGGAAAACCAGATAAACAACACCCCCACCGCGCTGACCATTATCCACCCGGCGGGGCTTTCCTCAGTGTCAGCCCTCCTAAACTGATGGGTTTCGCTCTGGTAGAGTTTTTGGACCATCAGCAGGCCAACGGCGGGAACCAGGGTGCCCAGCAGGGCCTGGGTGCCCCACTGAAGATTGGGCAGAACGGGGGAAAGCCATTGAAACGCCTGCAGCGTGCCGCGATATGCCAGGGCAGGCCGTGGCCCGGCCAGAAAAGCAAGGAAAGTGGCGAGCAGGCTTTCAGCCAGAAGGGGTAAAAGAGAACTGGCCGCAAACTTCACCGTCTCGGCCCCGCCGCCAAGAGCCGTTAGTTTCGCCAGCGGCATGGGCAAAATGGCATACAGAAGGGTAACCCAGGCAATGGCCAGCGCGGGCCGGCGCCCGTCCATCCTATTTACCAGCCAAGCGCGGCTGAGTTCCATACCGGCCAGCGTCGCGCCCACATAAACCACATTCATCAGGATGCCCGAGGGAGTAAAAGAATAGGGGCTCTTACCAAAACCGTCGGCAAGACCGGCAATAACCGTAAGAATCACCTGGAAGACGGCCAGAATCACTCCGGCCTCGGTGAAGAGGAGCCGCATCCGCGACTTCGCCGCCGGCTTGTACTGAGGCATCTGGAGGATAAGGAAAGCAAGGCTGCCCCAAACGGCGGGCCTGGCAATGTAGCCGGTAACGATATCAAGTGGAAGTGAAGGGATGGCGATATTGACCAGCAGGTAAGCTAGTGCCAGAGCAACCAAAATAACAGCCCCATCGTAACGCCGGGGGCCATATCGGGCAGTTCTGTCCATAAAAAGAACCTGCTCCGTTTCAAGTTATTCTATCATCATATATCACCTATTCGACGGCGTTCGGAAAAGTCCTCCTACTTGTAAACGGTCCCGTAGACGCTTCCCGAAGTTGATTCTATCCCTCCACCCGTAATAGTCGGGATGGGCGAACCCTCCTCCTTGGGGTGTAAGACCACAATGACGAATCCGCCGATGCCCCTCTCTTCCCGCCAGGCTGCCTGACCCGGGACCATGCCGGCCAAAGACACCATTACTATGGTGACCAGCAGGGCCGCCCTGGCCCACCCTAGCTTGTTCTTGCGGACCCGCCTCATATTTTTTACACCACCCTTGCCTGCCGAGAACTGCCCCATAAAGCCTCATGCCCGCTGAAGGTCTGCCGCCGGCAGGAGGTCTAATCCTCTTGCCGGCGGCAGAAGCCCCAATAATTATTCCCCTGTATATTTGTTCCACTGTATGCCTGGAAATTGGATAGTAAAGCTATAAGTGGAACTTTCATTTGCGCCGTCCAGGATGAGGAACTGGAAACCGAACCCGATAGTCTGTCCAGGCAGCACCAGCGTACCACTGTTGTCCTGGTAGCCCGCAGCGATGGCTACCGGATTGGGGTTGTCAACGACCGGGGTCTGAACGGCGATTGGGATGGTCCCGTTGTTCTTGGCTACAAAGCTGACATAGTTGTAGTATCCCGGATAGCCCCTGGATACTGTCACCCGCAACGTATCTTTGTCACCGTCGCCATCGGTGTCTACCGGCGTGAGTGTCGTGGAGCCCACGTTTTTATCCAACTGTACAGGTTCGGTGTCAAAACCGGGGTCACAGGTCCAGTCAAGCCCAATGTCCGTTTGCATTGCGCTGTTGTAGATATACCAGTCAACCTCCCCGGTATTCACCGTGCCGGCGATAGTTATGTGTTCACTCCACGCCGCGTAGCCGGCGCCTACGGCCAGCAGGGCAAACGCTAACAGCAGCGCAAAAAACCATATCTTTTTCATAATGACCTCAATCCCCCCCTCTCAGTGGGGACAATTCCACGGATATGGTGGCGGGCGCCGCCCGCCTCCATACCCCTTAGACCACTATCGCGGGTATTTGCCTTTCTACAGTGAAGCGTGATTCCACTGCTCGGCAGTTATCGTAATGCCGTAGGTATAATTTGAGCTCTCTGCTGCTCCGTCATTAACCGTCTGGGTGAAGGTTCCGCTTTTACTCTCCCCCGCACCGATGACTGTGCCCGGAACGAGTCCGCTGTCACTGGATGTCAGGCTGATTTCGTCGGGAAGAGAATCAATGCTGTAATCAGTGATTTCAATTGGCACGGACCCGTTGTTTTTAACGGTGAGGGTAACATCTGAATGATATCCCGGATAGGCGTTGGTGACAGTGACGGTAGCTGCATCGGCGGAAAAGCTAACCTCAGTCATGCCAACGTTTTTATCCGTACCAGGATCAATCGTGGTGCCCGGATCATCGGTGGATGCAGATGTAAAATCAGGGTTGATATCGCCTGTAGTCACGCTGCCGGCGATGGTAATGGTCTCCGTCCACGCGGCCAAGCCGACACCGATTACACCCAGGGAAACCACAACTATCAAGGCCAATAACCAACTCTTTTTCATTATTAAAATCCCCCTTGCTCTTGGTAAATTTTTGCTTGCTAAATCTTAATAAACCTTGCTTGGCAGCCCGCCAGCTTCTCGAGCCGCATTTGACAATGATTGCCTAAGTTTTCAAGCCCACCTGCACCACATACCGCCCGCTTTCCCTTTGCCCGCTTGCTTGCCGCTTCTCTCGTTCCCCGGTGTTCACCCGCCATCAGGCCACTTTTCAATGCGGTTATGGTCCGCATTTATCCTGCGTTGATGTTCGGGTTTTTCTCCCACCCCCCTCAACTAAAATCGTGACAGAAACCCCTGCTCATCTAACTGCGTTCCACTGGGAGAAGACCAACACCGTCCCTCCGAGGTTGTACTTCCCGTCTTTGGCCGCATCGTTGACCTTAATGGTAAATCTTCCTCTTCCCTGGCCGCCGTTGCCGTCTATAACCCCCGCGGGCGGATAGGAGACCATTGTGACCGTGTCGGAAGCATTGACGATTGTCGTGGTCACCCGCACCGGAACGCTCCCGATATTGCGGACGCCGTACTCGATATCCGCTGACATGCCAGGCTCAGCATGCGTTACCTCAACGGCTATCGCCCTACCGTGGCCCAGAAGCTCCACGTGCGGTTTTCCCTCGCCCACCTGTCCGACCACACGGGCATAACTGAATATTGACTCCATATCTCCAGTGCTTACCCGCCCCTTGATGCTCACCGTTTCCGACCAAGCGGCGCTGCTTACCCCCAGCACTCCCAGGCAGAGGACAAGGATAAGAGCCAGAAACCCCGCCTTTCCGGTACTTTGCTTTAAGCGCGTTTTGACTCTCCTCCCTAAAACCAGGCAATGCCCTTTACGGCCCTCATTATAGCCGCGCGGCGGCGCCGGCGTCTATCGTCCGGGGGAAGGAAAAAAGGCCTAGGCGGGGCCGCTCCCGGACTAGGCCGCTACGGGTCCGGGGCGGGCGGAGGCAGGAAAAAGCAAACCGGGTGCGGCCAGCCGGCCTACACCCGGTTTAGTCGTTGCCGGGAAGAAATCAGGCGTCCCTACGTCAGGAGCTCGTCAATTTACAACTCCGGTTCTGATACCCGGGCCGCATTTCCTGCGGCCCGCCGGTCGCTTCACTTTTTAGTCTGGCTTCGGCAGCCGGAGGCGGCTGGCCGCGAGAATGGCCTCGGTGCGGTTCTGCGCGCCCAGTTTCCTGAAAATATTGTGCAGGTGGGTCTTTACTGTAGACTCGGCGAGACAGAGGTTGCTGGCGATCTCCTGGTTGGAACAGTTTTGCCCCAGGAGCGAGAGAACCTCGTACTCCCGCCGCGTGAGCTGGTAGGGCGGGAAGCAGCCGCCCTCGCTGCGCTCGCCGTCGAGAGATTCTGGGCCCGGCCGGGGAAGGCAGACCAGGCCGGCCTGAACGATATGCTCCACCGCCTGCGCTACCTGTCTGGGCAGCAGGCGCAGCGGGAGACAACCCCGCACCCCGGCCCTGAGCAGCCCGAGGAAATTCAGGCGCCTGGGGTCCTCCACCAGCAGCACGGGGAGCACCGAGGGACACCTGCCGCAGAGCTCGACCACCTGAGCCGCCGGATCATCCCCCTCCTCCTCCAGTTTCCAGGCCACCACATCCGGCCGGAGGGCTGTTGTTGCTTCCAGCATCTCGCCGGAGGCCACGCCCCCGACCACGTCAAAAAAGCCGTTTTCCGAAAAGGCCGCGACCAGGGTCTCGCGCCATTGGACCGGATCGCACGCCACCAGAACCTTAAACATCCGCATGAATCCACTCCGTAGCCCATGCCTTCTGGCCACAACCTGCACTGGGCCGCCTGCCGCCCGTGGCCGGAAGGCAGAAAGGCCAGTTGTAGTAATAATAACGATAATTGCTCAAATAACTTGCCCCTTACCGTTATGAATGTCACCCGCGACAGCAAAGTATCCTGGGGCCTGGGCTCTCAGCCTCATTTGGTTAATTCCACGCAAACCAGGAAATTCCTTTCTCGACCAGACACCTTTTCCATTCCCCCGGGGTATGAATTTCGATTGATATGCCCAGCCTGAGATGTAAATTCCTCCACCGGCAGTACTAGTCCCAGGCCGGGGGCCCTGAGCGCTCAGCCGTGGCTGCAGGTGGAGCCCCGCAGGACCGGCAGGGGCACGCACGCCGGGCCTGTTACCGGACGAAGACGGTCCGCCTGCCCGGCCACGCGCCATGCGGCCACGGCCAGCACACGGAAGCGACGGGAAGCTCACCGGCGCGGTGCAGTGCATTCGAGAAGTGGGCACGCGAAAGAGAGTACAAGGGCGCCTTGAGGGCCCGTGCACGCGCGAAGTCCTGAGGGGGCTATATGCTCGTGCCGCCCGGGTTGTCTAGCGAGGCGGGGCCACCCCGCCGGCCCGCAGGAGCAGTTCTAGTTCGTTTGGCGGCACCGGCGGGCTAAAGAGGAACCCCTGGCCCTCGTCACATCCCTGTTCCTTGAGCCATGCCAGTTGCTCCGGGGCCTCCACTCCTTCGGCCACGACGACGCAGCCAAGGCTCCTGGCCAGGGCGATTACCGCGGCAGCTATGGCCTTGTCCTGCCGGTTTTCCGGCAGGCCCTGGACGAAGGAGCGGTCGATCTTGAGAGTTGTTGCCGGAAAATGCTTGAGGTAGCGAAGGGACCCGTAGCCGGTACCGAAGTCGTCGATGGCTATCCCGATCCCCAGTGACCGCAGGGTGGCCAGGAGGGAACTCGTCAGCTCGACATCCTTCACCGCTGTGGTTTCGGTAATTTCGAGCTCAAGGAGGCCGGGGTCCAGTTCCGTCTCCTTCAGCACTCTTTTCACCTTGTGGATGAAATCATCCCTCAAGAACTGACGGGCCGAGAGGTTGACGGAAACGGTGAGGCTGTACCCATTTCTCTCCCATGCCCTCGCCTGCTTGCAGGCGGTCCAGATCACCATGTCGTCCAGAGGAACGATCAACCCAGAGGCCTCAGCCACATCAATAAACGCCCCCGGCAAGAGCAGCCCCCAGTGCGGGTGCTGCCACCGTACCAGGGCCTCGACCCCGCTTATCCTGCCCGCCTGCAGGTTCAAGCGCGGCTGGTAATAGACCGCCATTTCGTTCCCTTCTATGGCCCGCCCGAGTTCTTGTTCCACGGCAAAGCTCTTCTCAAAGGCCGCCTGCAGCTCCCGCCCGTAGAACGCAAAGCTGCCACGCCCCTGCTCCTTCGCCCTGTCGGCTGCCGCCCGCGCTGCCCAGAGGAGCTTGTCCGGGTCATAAGCATCCCCCGGATAAAAAGCAATGCCCCGGGAGCCGCTGACCACAACGTGGCGGCCGGCGATGCTCACCGGTTCCCGCAGGTAGGCCAGCATCTTGCGCCCCAGCGCGGCCGCCTCCTCCTGCCTCTCCAGGACAAGAAGCAGCGCAAACTCGTCTCCCGCCACCCTCACCACAGTGTCCTCGTCCCGGACTGCTGCTTTGAGACGCTGCCCCACTGCTTTCAGAACCTCGTCGCCTGCGGCGTAGCCGAAGGCGGCGTTGATGCTGCTGAAACGGTCAAGATCGAGATAAAAGAGAGCCAGGGAGAGCCCGCGGCACAGGGCGAGACTTGTTGCCGCTTCAAAGCGGTCGTAGTACTGTAGCCGGTTACCCAGCCCGGTGAGGGCGTCGCAGTGGGTTACGCGGGCCACGCTCTTGGGATCCGCAGTCTTGTAGGCCACGTTAGTACACACAGATACGTAGTGGAGCACGCGCCCCTCGCGGTCCCTGACCGGGCTGATCGTGACCCAGCGGGAGAACACCTCACCGATCTTCTTGCGGTACCACATCTGTCCCTGCCAGGACGAACCGCCGGCCAAATGCGCCTCCGCCTCGCGGGGCAGCGGGTCGCCCGCGCCGGGAGGAGCGACGAGGAAAAACGGTGTCCTGCCGACGACTTCCTCGGCGCCGTAACCGGTGAGCTCGGTGAAAACGTTATTCACCCACCATATGACCCTGTCGGCGTCCGTGACTACCACGCCCTCCGTGGTGGCCTCCAGGACTCTCTCGGCCACCTGGCGCCACATCTCTGCTTGTTCCTGCGCTTTCAGGTCGAGGGTGATGTGCACAAAAAACTGCACGTCGCCGTAACGCCCGATCACAGGGGTGCAACAGGCCAGATAAGCACTGCCGGAAGGCAGCCGTACCTGCGCTACCACGTGCTTCTTGGTTTTTCTGGCCCGCACAAGGGGGCAGTTTTCCGGTCTCTCGCCCCGGCGGTGGAAAAGGCTGTGGCACTGCCGCCCCAGGAGGGCCTGGGCGGGCAACCCGGCCGGCGCCCCGGCGGCCTCGTTGGCGTCAAGAATAACGCCGCGGCCGTTGACGAGAAGGGCGGGAACCGTAAGTGACGCCAGCACCCGCCGCCACTCCCGCCTGGCCCGCAAGTCCTCGAGACTGGTGAAGACAAGCCGCGAACGCACAGGCTTGACTGCCCGGGAATGGTTTGGACGCGCCGGTGCGGCGTTTTGCGCCGCGGGCCGGCCGGCATCGCTCGCCGGCAATGAGATAAAGGGGACGTGCGGGTAGGCCCGCGCCACTGCCTCTAGCTCTTGCTTCCAGCCGGCAGGAAGACCGCAGGGGTCCACGGCAACGGCCTCAACGGCCTCGCCTGCGGAAAGGGCGGCTCGCAGGTCTCGCCCGTTGCCGACACAGGAGAAAACGACCTCGGGGAAGCGATCCTTCAACTCCGCACGCGCCGTCTCGTGGCGCCCCGGATGGGCAAAGATAAGCAGACGGCCCATTCCTCATGCGCTCCTTCCGCCGTGCCGCCCCAGGACACTTTGGCCAGATTGCTTAGGGAAGCTGGCATAGCACAGTTGTTCCCCACCAGGGGGAAGGCCGGCATTGTTTTTGCCTTATCTGGGGGCGTGCTCGTGACAAGCGGCCAGCGGCGAGACGCAACTCTTCTCACCGTATCTGCCCTGGGGCGAATACGTAAAGGCAATGAGCGCCGCGCGGCTGCCGGCAGCAGCATCGCCCCGGATAACCATCAGGGCCGGCCGGTCGCTGCCGTGGGGAGAGGCAGCGTGGCACATTAAACATACCAGACCGCCGCCAACCTTGTGTTCGCCCTCGTTGTGCTTGCTGAATCTCGTGGTCCCCTTGCCGCCGCCTCCGTACACCCTGCGGTCGTGACACATGAAGCACAGCATCCCGCTGTCGGCGGACGAGGAGTTCTCGTCATAGTACCGCTTGAGTATTCCGGGGTAAGCTGACGTGGGCGAGATGCCGTTGCTCCCGTGGCAATCCGTGCACTTCATACGGCTAGTACGGGACCACCCGTTAACATAGGTGCCGCTGAGGGCCTTGCTTGGACCCAGGACGGCGTGATAGGACGCCCTTGCGGGGCTCATCTCCTGCGCTACGTCCTCGTGGCAGGCAACGCAGTCCACGTTTGGATCAGGGAATATACCCTTGAGATGTGGCACGGTCAGGTCGGCATGGACGGTGTGGCAGGCGTCGCAGTTCGTTTGATTGCTGGCTATGGCCTGCTGTACCTCGGCCCTCGCGCTGTTGTGGCAGGTGGCGCAGGTGTACGGGTTGCCCTGCGCGTCCACGCGGCTTAAGTGCTCGTCCGTAAGCACCCCCTTGTGGCAACTGGAGCAGTCCATGGCCGGGTTGGCCACAAAGCCCGAGGTGTGTTTCTGCGTCAGGTCGCCGTGGCCGCTCTTGCTCACCGGGTTGCAGTTGTAGCACAGGTCCGTGCCGTCCGGACGGTAGCGCGCCACCTCCGGCAGGGTGGTGTGGCACTGCGACGTACCGCAGTAGAACGTCTCCTCCGTTGGCCAGTTGTAGTACCCGCCAAGCGTGGTCACCTGCGTGACCGGCTGCACCGTACTGCTCCCGTGCTGCCCGTGCGCTACCTCCTGGTGGCAGGCCCGGCAACTGGCCGATGCGTGGCAGCGGTCGCAGTAGGTGTTCACCTGGGATTTATAAACGTGGACGCCGCCGGCGTGCAGGAATTCCGGACCGGCCAGGGGCGACTGCTCGCTGGCAAACCACCCGTAGGCGGTCTCTACGACCGAGGCGTGCTGCGGGCCGCCTAAGCTGGTGTGGCAGGTGCGGCAACAGTGAGGCGGTCCACCGGCGAGGCGGTGAAGCTAGATACCACGTTGCCGTGGCACTGGCTACAATCCGCCGTACCGCCAGCCCGCGCGCCGTCGGGTGACGGCCAGAGCACTAAGGCAAGCACGGCGCCCCCGACCAGCGCGGCGACCGCCATCAGTTTCCTCAACAACTTACCTTCACCCCCTCCTTTCCTATCTGCCGAGAAGACGGCCGGAAGTTTATTGGGGCGGCAGGACTTGCCGCCCCAGGGTTTTGCAACACTCTCCTATCACTGGTGGCAGACGCTGCAGTCGTAGCCACCGCCGCTGAAGTGATTGCTGCTCGGGTGGCACTTGGAGCAGTCCATGGGTATCTGCCCCCCGCCGCTTGCTGCCACCAGGCGGTTATCGTTCCACGAATTATAGTATCCGGCGCCGTGGCAGTTGTAGCAAGTGCCGCGGTTGTCCATGCGCAGCAGGGCCGAGGTAGTGCCGCTGCCGGGGGCCACGGGGTCGCGGGGCCAGCTCAGGGCGTAGCCGGTGGCCTGCGCCGTGGTGGCGTGGGCCCGGTGGCAGGTGAGGCAGGCTATGTGCTTCACGCCGCCCGGCTTCTCCAGCGGCGTCCCCGTCTCCACACTCCCGTCAGAGCCGGGTGGAAGCAGCGGGTGCGCGTCCATGGGATGGCGCCACATGCCCAGGTAGTAATTGGCGTGGCCCTCGCCGGGGTAGGGCGGGCTGTTGTGATTGAGGGTCTTGAACTTGTCGTGGCAGGCGCCGCACCACTGCGACGAGCCGGAGACGTACGCCGTCACCCTCTTGGCGTTGTTGCCGACATCACTCATGGTAAACTGCAGGGTAAGCCCTTCCGTTCCCAGGAGGCTGGTGCGCAGCAGCCTCGGGTTGCTGGACCCGTGCGGTTGGTGGCACGAGCTGCACATCAGGCCATTGCCCGTGAGGGTCTGGGTGCCGCCCGGGATATAGTCTAAGCCGCTCTTATAGCTTTCATCGCCGTTCCAGGGGCCGGCCGTACCGTTGGCGTCGGCGACGTAGCCCCAGACCGTGTGCCGCGAAGTCACATTAGGGCCCGCCTCTCCGCCTTGCTTTTCCATGCCGCCAGCGGTAGAGGCGTACGTTTGGGTGCCGGTGATCACCCCGTATTTGACATCGTAAGGAGAAGCGGTGGTGCCGGCACCGTGGCACAGGTAACAGAGGACCGTCTGGGTCGAACCGGCCTTCAACAGCTTGGGGTCCGGCGCCGCGTGGGCCACGTGGCACCCGGCGCAGGCGTCGGTGGTGGCTTCGTAACTGCCGTGCGTCGCAGCCAGGGCCGACCCGCTGCCCAGCAGCACCACCGCCAGGAGCAGTACCGGAACGGCCATAACTATTACGTTTCTTACCAAATTCATCACCTCCCCTGGTCAAACCAGTAATTCTGGAGGGTTCCGCCACATCGGCCGGCTGGAAGCCGACCGTAACCGGCTCGCTCCTGCGGGAGTTTGGCCCAATACGCGGCAAAATAACCCCTCTTCTGCCATTTATCGAAACCAGATGCTAACTATCTCGCCCTTATCCCCCGACACATTAGTTGACGCTTCCCTGCCGTGGTGAGATAATGGATACCAGTGACGGGTTACGTTCTATGACATCGTGTTCTTCACTGGTCCGCTCAGGGCAAACCTGCCGAAAGGCAGGGGCGCAAAGCCGCGGGTCTAAGGCTCTAAGACGCTTAGAGCTATGACGGCCGGGCTGCCGGTATCTCAGTGTGCTCAACTCCAAGAACGACAAACCTTACCGGCAGCCACCACGGCGCCGGTTTTTGATTTGCGGGGAGGGGAATGCCCCCCGGCGCCGCGACTGCCTGGATGGTTTATGGCACGTGGGGGAGGGACGCCCCCGGCACCCCTCCCAGGGCCGCGGCCCCCCGGCCGGGAAAGACCGGCCGGCGGCCGCAGGATGTAAGGCAGCGATTTTTCTACTACGCTGTTCCGGCAACCATTGCTACGGCTTGTTGTACTCTGCTGCGCCGTGGCAGTTGTAGCACACACCGCGGTTCTGCATGCGTAGCAGCGCCGAGGTGGTGCCCGTGCCGCCGTTGTCCCTGGGCCAGCTCAGGGCGTACCCGCTCACCGTTGCCGTAGTGCCGTGGGCGCGGTGGCAGGTCAGGCAGGCAACCTTGTCGGGGTCAGTGCTATGGGTTTCTAGCGGCGTCCCGCTGGCGATGGTACCGTCGGCACCACCTGGTAGGGTCGCGGCCATATCCATGGCATGCCGGTACATGGTGTCGCCTTCGGTGAGTTCGTGCCCGGAGTTATCCGGTTTATCGAACTTGTCGTGGCAGGCGCCGCACCAGGCGGTGGAGCCGCTCACGTACTCAGTCACCTGGTAGCCATCCGTTACGCCGGTCGGTTCTAGCGTGAACTCAACCGTCAGGTTGGAAGATCCCAGGATGGTGGTCCGCAGTAGCCTGGGGTTGGGCGCCCCGGTCCCACCGGCGTGCGGGTTGTGGCAGGAGCCGCAGACGAGACCGTTACCAGTGAGGTTCTGCGTGCCGCCGGGAACCGTGAGGGTCTTGGTAGCCTCGCCGCTCCAGGAGCCGGCCGCACCGTTGGCGTCGGCGTCGTAGCCCCACACCGTGTGGCGAGAGGTCACCGTAGCGCCGCCAGAACCGCCGAGCTTCTCAAACCCGCCGGCAGTGGAATTAACGTTGGTGGGGTCACCGCTGGTAAGGCCGTACTGGATGTCGTACGGCGCCGCAGTGGTTCCTTGGCCGTGACACAGGTAGCAAAACTCGGTCTGCGTCGGCCCGACCTTCAACAGCTTGGGGGCCTGGGCCGCGTGGGCCACATGACATCCTGCGCAGGCGTCGGTCGTGGTGCTGTAATTGCCGTGGGTAGTCGCCATGGCCGGCGCCGCCAGGGCCAGGACAAATACGGCCGCCAGCGCGACAACCAGAAGCAGTTTGATTTTACCCATCTTATTCACCTCCTCCCTGCAACTTCTCTATCTCAACCTTGTGGCTGAGAGCGAACCCGGAGCCCTCCCCCCAGGCCGGCGGAAAGCCGGCGGTACGGACCGGACAACTCCGGCCCGGGATGGGGATTGACCGGAATACCGCCTACTTCAGGTCGTAGATCGCTACGCACGAGCCGCCGTAGTCGGCGACGAACAGCCGCTGGCGGCCGTCAACGTATACCCCGGACGGCAGGGAGAGGGTTTCGCCCTGCTCGGGCGGACCGGCCTGCTCTACCGCGCCCAGCATGTTGCCGTCCTTATCCACCACCGCCACCCGCCGGGTAAGGGGGTCGGCCACGTAGACGTTGCCGGCCTTATCCAGGGCGATGTTGGTGGGAGCGGCGAAATAGCCCTGGGCCTTGGCCACGTCCCCCTGCCAGATGGCCAGGAACTTGCCATCCGGGTCAAAGATCTGCACCCGGCTGTTGTTGGTATCGGCCACGAAGATGCGGCCGTCGGGGGCCACGGCCAGGCCGTTGGGATAGTGAAACTCACCCGGCTCCTTTTGCCCCGGCTTGCCTATACTTAAGAGCTCCTTGCCGGCGGTGTCCATGACCACCACCTGCTGGCGTACCACGTCGGTAAAGTAGAGCTTACCGTCCTGGTAGACGATGTTCACCGGCTTCTTCAGCACGTCTTCGCCGAAGTACCGGAGGAAGTTACCCGCCGCGTCGAAGACCGCCACCTTCATCAGCCCGGCGTCGGCCACGAAGACCTCGCCGCCAACCACGGCCACCCCGTATGGAAAGGCCAGCCGCGTCTTCTCGTCGCCGGTGTCGCCGAACTTGCGCACGTAGCGGCCGTTGTAGTCAAAGACCACCACCCGGTGGTTAGAGGTGTCGGAAACGTAGATCTGGTTGCTATGTACGTACACCGAGCGGGGCTGGTTCAGGAATACGTCGCCCTCCCCGTACACGGTAGCCACCCACCGGGGCCGGGCCGTGACCGGCGCCACCGCCGCCTGGACTGTTTCTACAGGGCTGGTCTTGTTAACGTACATCCAGCCAAACCAGACCACTGTCCCCAGCGCGGCGCAGAGGGCCGCGATGATAACATGGGTAACCTTTACCTGGATTCCGGCCAGCTTCCCTGCCAGCCCTGGCTTAGGCACCGCCACTCGTATTACCTCCCCCTGCCGCTTCCTGCAGCCTGGCCTTGGCCTCAAGGGCCTCCTGGTAGTTGGGCACGAAGCGCAGCGCCTGGTTGAAGCTCTCCAGGGCCTTCTCTTTGTCCCCCATCTTCTCGTAGGCCAGGCCCATGTAGTAGTAGGCGTCGGCCGCTCCCGGGCGGATGGCGACGGTGTTCTGGAACTCCTTTACCGCCTTGTCGTACTGCCCGCTTTCGTAATAGGCCTCGGCCAGGGAGAAATGGGCCTCAAAGTCCAGGAGGCCTTCGGCGGCCAGCGGCTCCAGCAGCTTGATGGCCTCACCGTACTGCTTACCTGCCATGTAGCCCAGGGCCAGGTTGTACTTGACCTGGCGGTTTTTCGGGTCCAGGCGGTACGCCTCCTGGTATTCCTTCATCGCCTCCTGGACGTCGCCCCGGAGGAGATAGACATAACCCAGGCGCAGGTGGGCCGTAGCGTCGTCCGGAGCGTCCTTTACCTGCTGCAAGGCGGCCTGCATCTCGACATCCACGAAGGTCTGCTGCTCGTAGTTGTTCCAGAAGAAGGCATACCCTATTACGAGGCCGATAACGATAATTATCACAATTACTATCGCAATCACAATTAAGGCTTTCGTCAGCGGGATCTGCCTTTCAGGCTCCGGCTGCCCAACGCGGGTTTGCACCTCGCCCTCCACTTCGACCACCGTCCGTCTCGTTAAATGGTTACAGGCTGATCCTCTTCATTTCACCTTTCCCGCCTTTATTTTAGCAGGAAAGAGCCCCCTGTCACAAACACCCGTCACAAGCCGTTTGTTCCGATTCTGAGCAAATATGGCTAGTACTGGCCTATCTTCCTGTCACTAGCTAATTTGCTGCTTGATAGTCTGGATATCACTACCCGGCTTGTTTCACAAATATTCTTCAACGTGTCCCCCTGACGCATCTAGACCACGGTATCATTGATCAATCCGTGCCGTCAGGCTCCCTTTCTACGCCTTCCAGCTCCCTCACCACCTCGGTGAACCTCTCCACCAGTTGCGGGTCAAACTGGGTGCCGGCGCAGCGCTCAAGTTCCTCCAGGGCCTCGCCAACGCCTAGTGCCCGGCGGTAGGGCCTCTGGGCGCGCATGGCATCGTAGGCATCGGCCACGGCCATGATCCTGGCCTCCAGGGGGATATCTTCGTCCTTCAGGCCGTCCGGATAGCCCTGGCCGTCATAGCGCTCGTGGTGGTGCCTGATGATCGGCACCAGCCGCTGCAGGTTGGCCAGGGGCTCCAGGATGTTCACCCCGTACAAGGAGTGCAGCCGGACTATCTCCTTTTCCTCGTCGGTGAGGGGCCGGGACTTGTTGAGGATTTCCTTGGCGATCTTGAGCTTGCCGATGTCGTGGAGGAAGGCCGCGTACCGCAAGACGCGGATCCTCTCCTCGGGGAAGCCCAGCTTCCTGGCCAGGGCCTCGGCGTAACGCATGGTGCGCTCGGCGTGGCCATAGGTATACCTGTCCTTCTGGTCAATGGCCGCGAGAATGGCCTGCACGGTGGCCATCAGGCTGCTCTCGCTCTCGTCCAGTTCCAGTTCGGCCGCGTCAATTCTCCCCAGGTCCTCGGTGAGGGAGTGATAGGGGATCACCAGATTACGGTGTTTCTCCTTGGCCCGGTACAAAGCCTCGTCGGCCTTGCGGATAAGCTCGTCGGCCGCCTGGGCATCAGCCGGGTAGGAAGCCACCCCGATAGAGACGGTCAGCCGGCCGCCCGGCTGGTACTCCGAGCCCGGGAAATCGTGGGTTTCAATGGCCCGGCGGATGCGTTCGGCCGCGTCCACCGCCACCTCGCAGTCCATCTCCACGAAGATGACGGCGAATTCCTCGCCGCCGTACCGTGCGGCCACGTCGGCGGCCCGGATGTTTTCCCGGATAAGGCGGGCGATCTCCACCAACACCCCGTCGCCATGGGGGTGGCCGTGGGCGTCGTTATAGCACTTGAAATAGTCCACGTCGAGCATGGCCAGAGAAAATATTGACTCGTAGCGTTCGGCCCGCTTGATTTCCTCCCGCAGGCGCTGCTGGAAATAGCGGTGGTTGTACAGCCCGGTGAGGCCGTCGGTAACGGCCAGGGCCTCCAGTTTGCTATTGCTGGCCGCCAGTTGCTCGCTTTTCTCCTCCAGCTCCTGCTTGGCCCGGCGCAGCTTCTCGTTGTCACTCACCATCATTTCCACGACCAGCAATGACAGAAGGAACACGCCCGTTATCAGCAGGCAGCGCACCCAGAAAGCAGGCGTCAGGTAAAAATCAAGGTTGCCGTAGAAGAGATATAGTGCCACGGCATAGGATACATGGCCCAGGAAACCCGTGGCCAGGAAATCAATCACCCGCAGACGGCTGGCCGCCACCCCGGCCATGATGACCGTGTACATGAGGACGAACTCGCTGTCCAGGCCGCCGCTGTAATAGATCAGGTACCCGGTAAAGACCGCGCATTCCACGTAGGAAAAATACCAGACCAGGCGGATATGGCCGGGCCGGGCAAGATAGAGCACGTACCCGCTGTAGGCCGCCGCAGCCGCTATAAACAGGGCGGCCAGGAGGCGAAAGGTGGGGTCAAACCAGGCCGGATACAGGGCGGCCAGGAGCAACAGGCCACCTATGTGTACAGCCCATTTTTTGGCCAAACCGATCCGTTTTTCAGTGGTGATCAGATCTTCCTTTGCCATGAGGCTCTCCTGGAACAAGATCCCGGCCCCTTTCGTCACAAACCACACCTCCGGGCTAAAGGTCGCCGCAGGATAAGCTGCCTGCCACACCGGTCAGGGGAAAGACATCGAGAGTACACCCACAGCAGCCAAGCCAACTACTCACGGCCCCGTCCGCATCTGCCCGGAGCGGACCTGGTGGCATTTCAGGCAGAGATTATCCCCCTTGGCGGTGAGCATGCGCTTGTACGGAGTGCCGTGGGGGTTGTGGCAGGTGGAGGAACACGTCAGGGTGTCGCCCGCATTTGGATCCACAGCGTTACCACCCACCGGATGCGAGTAGCTCACCCGGCCGGTGCGGTTACTGCTAGACGATACCGGCATACCCCCGCCGATCTCCGGGTGGCATGACTGGCAGACTGATATTTTCTCTGCGGGGGAACCAAACTTGAACCCGCCTTTCCGCTCGTTGTGGCAGTTCAGGCACGACCCGCCCTGCATCTGGCCGTGCTGGCTGCTGAGATAATAATTCATGGCTACGCCTCGAGAGGGCAGGCCGAAAAGGTGACAGCCGAAACAAAAATCGCTGCTCCTTTGCGGAAGGAGCGCCCTTTCCTGGCCGGCGTGGGGAGCGTGGCATGAGGCGCAGGCCAGATTCCCAGGCGCGGGGTGGTGCTCCGGGCCCTCGACGAACTCACGGTCGTGGCACTTGAAACAGAGCTCGCGTTGCGAACCGGCCAGCAACATCTTCTCTGTTTTCGCCGCGTGGGGGCTGTGGCAGTCCGTGCACCTTCCTTCCGCGTACGGCGGGTGTTTCACCGGCTTGGCCAGATCGGCGTTGCGGTCGAAATGGCAGCTATAGCAGAGCCGCTGCTGGATCAACTTAAGCAGTGAAGAATAGTTGGCCGCATGGGGCTCGTGGCACGAAGTGCAGTAGCCCATGGCAAAGGGTTTGTGCTGCACCGGGAGGGTAAGGGCCTCCTGGAAGGCAAAATGACAGTTCAGGCAAAGCTCATTCTCCGGGGCGCGCAAGAGCTTTTCTTGCCGGCTGAGGTGCGGGTTGTGGCAGTCGGTACACCGCCCCCCAGCATAGGGAGAATGTTGCTCCGGCCTGCCCGTCTCCCCCTTCCGGTCTGGGTGGCAGGTGAAGCAGAGGGCCTGCCCCTCCATCCGTAGCCGCGGCTTTTCCCCCAGTGCATGTTCCTGGTGGCAGTCGGTACAGTTGCCGGCGGCTGCCGGCGCGTGTATTTTGTTGCCTGCCTGCCGGGCCTCGGCCAGGGAATCCCCGGCATATTCAAAATGGCACACCTGGCAACGGCTCTTTTCCGGCGACCGGATCAGCGGGGGGTAAACCAGGTTATGGGGCGCGTGGCAGGCCAGGCAGTTTGTCTCACCCTTCGTGGCCAGCGCGGCGGCCGCTTCCGCGGTCGCACCCGGTGTATCTCCCGACAGGACGGCTTGGTGCGCCTGCCGTATATCCCGGGCCTGGTGACAGCGGGTGCAGAGGCGGTCGGCAGCCAGCCTGGCCGCCCCGGGGCCGGCTCCCGCCGGCGGGAGTTCCCCGGACACCGCGCTCCCGGCCGGGGAGCCGGATTTGCCCCGGCCCCCCGGCCCGCCTGGCAGGGGATTCCCATTACCTTCTTGCCCCGCCCCGGCTCCGCCGCCGGTCTCAGCCAGGTGCTGGCGTAGCCCGGCCCAATCCAGCCGGGCCATGGGATTGCGCAGGGCCTGCGCGTAAGCCCCGGCAGCTTCCCGGCCCTGCCCGCGGCCGTAATAGTACTCGCCCAGCACATACCAGGCGACGGCAAAATCCGGAGCCACGTCGAGGGCCTGCTGGAGTTCACCTTCCTGCAACTCGGGGGCCTTTTCCAGGCCGTAAAGCACGGCCAGGTTAAAGTAGGCCGCCGCCAGGCTGGGGTCCAGGCTCAGGGCCTGGGAGTAAAACTTGATTGCCTCCCGGCGCCGGCCGCTGGCCTCGTACACCTGGCCCAGGTAATAGGCCGGGTGGCCGCTGGCAGGATCGAGCAAGGCGGCCCGCTGGAAGGACCTGACCGCCAGGGAAAAATTCATTTCATTGTAAGCCCGCAGCCCATCCCGCAGGTAGTCTTCGGCAGTCATCTCGCCGGCCACCAGCCAGCGCAAAGGGCCGAGGCGAAACATGGCCACCCCGGCAACAGCCAGGGCTACTACAGCCAAGATGAGGAGTTTTGACCGGCGAGACATAGGCTGCCCCCCCTGATCTTGATCTCGATCCCCATTCCAGTTTGCTTTACGGCAGGCGCAGCCTCCCCTGGGTGTGGCAGTTGGAGCAACTGGTACTATCGTGACAGGCGAAACATTCTGCGGCGCCTTGGTTCTTGACCACCGACGGATGCCGCTGGCGCCAGTCTTTCTCCGGGTGCGGCGCGGCATGGCAGGCGGCGCAGGCTACGATTTCCTGGCCGCTGGCCGACGGCGACGGTTTCTCGTCGTGGCAGACCAGGCAGCCTTCCAGGTCCAGATGCGCTTCCCGGCTGTGCTCCAGCTTCCACCTGTCCCCGTGCGTCACCGGCCTCTCGGTGTGGCAGGAGACGCAGAACGGGTTATTGCGCACCCCGGGGATCAGGGTGACCTTCTCACCCGGCGGGGTGGTCCCGGCGACCACGGCGTGGCAGTGGACGCACCCCTGGATATCCTGGCGGGCCTGCCGCCCGTGGGCGTAAGCCCAGCTCTTTTCCTGATGGTTCGGCGGAATAGTTATCCTGCTGTGACAGGCTTGGCAGTCACCCGGCGCCTTCTTGCCGTCATGGCACTGCATGCACGTGCCCATAGACGGCTGACGGTCCTTGGGGCTCAAATTCGCCAGCTCGCTTCTTACCATCTCCCTGGCTTTTTCCACGTTCCCGCCCGTCTTGCCCAGGGCAGCCGCCATCCTCTTATTTACGCCGGCGTGCACCACTTCCACGTGGCAGGTGGCGCACGGGGTGCCGGTTACGCTCACGTGCTCGGCATGGGGTATGATCAGGTCCCCTGAGGGAGTGATGGGACGGTTAGAAGTGTGACATCTTTCACAAACGCTGTCATCCGGGAGTATTTTGGCCCGCAAGGGATAATCGGCCCCGCCCTGCCAGTGTTCAACCAGATGTGTTCCCGAGATAAGCCTGCGCTTCCATACTTGCAGCACGCCCTCGCCACCGCGGTGGCAGGTGATGCACTCAATGCGGCTGTGGGAAGAAATCGCCCAGGCAGCGTATTCAGATTCAACCTCATGACACGAGGGACACGAACTTGGCTCTTCCATTCTGGTAACCTGGTTGGCCAGCGCCAGTCCCGCAAACAGAACCGCCACAGCCATAAGGGCCGTCAGCAGCCAACGCCGGCGCAGCCACCCCAAGAAATAGCGCATACAATCACCCGACCAATACTTATACCGGTACCAACATGCGCCTGTTTCTTCGAGCCCTGCTGCGAAACCACCATAAGCCTCGCTTGCCTACGTGGCTCGACGAAAATATGAGCAGCGAAGGGGCGATTTTTCGTGTCGAAAGTTACTGTCAAGGGCAACTACTTGCCGGCGCGATCCCGCTATCTCTGTTTTATAATGACCCGTTCTATGTTCGCCCGGACCAGTACGGGCGACCCGGGGGGCTGAAGCCAGGAAATACTGTCCCGCGCGGCAGAATCCCCGGCCTTAACTTCCCTGTTTTAGTAATTGTTCGCTGCAGCACAACGTTTTTCCTGCCTGAAGTTAAGAAGTTCGTAACATTTATTTTTGGCGGTTACGGCCGTAGCTCCATGTTGGCCAGGGCGGCGATGAGGCGGTCATATTCGCCTATGCCTCCCTCCTGCCACTGGACGGCCAGGGTGAGCCTTTTCACCCCTTTGACGTTGACGGTAATAAAGTACGGGTAATCCGACGGTTTCATGACCGGACTGCGGAAACGCTCGATGTCATCGCCGGAAACCACCAGGACAAAGGCGCCGCTGCTGTTCCGCGTCTCGTCGTCTACGCCTATGTACCCCTGCAGGCTGGAAAACTTCCCGGCCAGGTCCACCACTGTCTCGGCCTTCCCGTCTTTGGCCAGCTCCACGGCTACGCCCCGGCCGAAGGGCCTGCCGGCGATATACGGCATGCGGTCCTGCTGGCGGTAAAATGAGCCTACGTTCCGCAGGACTTTGAGGTCATCCAGGTAGACCGGCTGCGGCTGCGGCGGGGCCGGTGCGGCAGGGGCAGACGGCCGGTCCGGCACCCGGCCGAGGTAAACGGCCCCGGCCGTTTCGTCCCAGGTAACCGTCTTGCCCAAGCCCTCGCCCAAGGCCCGCGCCGGTACCATCAAGACCCCTTTGTTTGCCAGCAAGAAGGGCTCCACCCCCCTGGTGTCCAGCTTCTTCCCGTCAACGTAAACCTGGATATTGCCGTAGACCGCGTCAATCTTTGCCGGCGTATACCTTGTGGCCCCCACGGCCACGCCCGCCACCGCCAAGGCCACAACCGCCAGCACCGCGGCTACCCGCCACCTCATTTGCCTCACGACTACCCACCTCCCCCGAGTTCGCTATCTAGGGTTATCGCCCGTTGGAAGGCCCCCGTCCTGCAGGTCCGTCTACCGGTCCCCTAGCGCCCGGCCGGGAAACGGTACCAGCCGGCGATATCCTTGGGGGAGACCTTCGCGCCCCCGCCAGCGCCCGCCAAGGCACCAGGCTCGCTCTCCCGCCCGGTGCCGGAGCCAGGGGCGCCTTCCGGCGGCCCGGCGTCACCGGGGGACCCGCTGCCTGTCCCCGGTCCGGCCCCGCCTGCACCCGTGGCCGCGGTCTCCTGGCCCGTGCCCTCCGGGCCCGGGGACGCTGCTCCCGGCCCCCCCGCCGGAGCCCCGGTTGCGCCGCGGTTCTCCCCGCCGGCGGCCAGGGCCCCTATCGCCGGTTCGAAGGCATCCAACCGCCCCGGAAGGAGCACCGCCCAGGCCGCACCACCACCAAGCGGCGTCTTGCTGCCGTACAGGCTCATATCCAGTTCCGCGTCCACCTTCACCTGGCCGGGGGAAGCAATGTCGGGTTTGGCCACCAGGTGCAAGACGCTGATGCGCGGCAGGTTGGGCAGTTTCTCCACCCGCTCGATGAAGTTGACAAGGGAAAGGTAGGGTCCCCTCGCCTTCAGGACCAGGGGCAGCTCCAGGTAGCTGCCGTTATCCTTCACTTCTCCCGGCTGAAGGCTGGTAATCTCGGCCCGCGCTTCTGCCTCCCGGGCCAGTTCCAGGTAGGGATCGCCAGCCAGCAGGTTGAGCCGGAACTGCTGCCGCGTTTGCGCCAGTTCTCTTTTGGCCGCTTCCCATCTTTTCTCTACCGCCGGCAGGCGGGATACCTTGCCCCTGGCCTGCTCAAGCTGATTCTCGAGCTCGGCCAGTTCCTGCCTGGCCTCCTGGTAGGCCGGCCACCGGGCCGCCCAGACAAAACGGTAAAAGAGAAAAACCATGGCCACCGCTGCTACAATTACCAGCAAGGTCTTATCTCTCTCGCTGAGGTTGCCCATCCTGGTCCGGTTATCCCCCTTGTCCCCCCGGCACCTGGCCTGGATGGCCGGGAGCCCCCGTGGCCTTGCCGCCGGCCTCCGGCTGTTTTCCCTCCGCCGCCCCGGCCTGGTTTCTCTCCCCGGCCCCGCCTTTATCCTTGGAACCCGTGGCCCCGGCTTGAGGCTGCCGCTTTAAGCGCGCCTCAACCTTGAAGTTGACCAGGCGGACGCCACCCTCTTCTACCTGCTCTAAACTCAATAACTTGAGGCCGGTAACCTCTGGGATGGACCTGGCTGCCTGCAGAAAAAGTCCGACCTCCTCCGGCTCAGGTGTCATGCCGCTGAGGGTCAGGGTCTGCCCGTCTTCGCCGGTAGCTATATCCGTAAACCAGGTCTCCGGCGGGGTATTGGCGCCTATTTTCCCGAGCAGCTCATACCACAATATGTCTCTCTGCATCAGCCCCGCGAGCGCTTTGTTCTCGGCCTGGAAACCTGCTATTTCCCGCAAAAGCCCGTCCACCCGCTCCACGCGCGGCTGCAGTTGCTGCAAGTCGGTTTCCAACCGCGCTACCCGGGCCTGACTGGCCCGAATCTGCCAGCCCAGTCCCAGGGACACGCCGGCCAGGATAATTACGGTGGCCGCCACGACGGCTATTCGCACCAGCCGGCGCATGTCAGGCGGCTGCTCACGGAGTTCTTCCGGAAGGAGGTTTGCGGAGTATGTACTCACACCTGCCACCTATTTCACCCCCCACAGGGCCAGGCCAACGACCAGGCTGAGGGCCGGATCCAAAGCGGTCCCGTCCGGCAGGCCCGCGGGTGGGGCCGCGATTTGCACCGGCAGCCCCAATTCCTCAGCCATGAGTTGGTCTATGCCCTTAAGCCGGGCCAGGCCCCCGGTGAGAAATACACGGCCCACCAATCTCCCGGTATTTTGGCTCTGTGACTCGCAGAAGTCCAGCGACCGCCCGACCTCGCGCACCAGGTCCATCAGCCCGGCGCGAAGGGCTGTCTCCAGGTGCAGGGTCCGGTCATCGTGCCCGGCAATGTTTATTTCGCCGAAGATAATCTCCCCGTCCTGCTCTTTGATCTTCTGGGCCGAGATAAAGTCCACGTCAAAGGCGGCCGCCACAGCCTCGGTGGCCTCGTTGCCGCCGGCCGGGATGGCCCGGAAAAAAAGCAAACGCCCTTCGGCAAAAACAGAAACGGTGGTGAAGCCGGCCCCAGCATTGATCAGCATGAGGGCGCTGCTGTCCGGGCCAGGAGCGGGGGTAAGAAGAAGGGCCCGCCAAAGGGCCAGGGGTTCGGCATCAATAGCCACCAGCCTGAGACCGGCGGCTCCGAAGGCCTCGTAGTACTGGTAGGCGCTCGTCTTGGGGAGGCCCAAAAGGAGAACGTCCAGGCGCCGCTGCCCCTCGTTCTGGGTTTCACCCAAGATGATGTGGTCCAGCACCAGGTCTTTTGCCGGCACGGGAAGTATCTTTTCCGCCTCGATGCCCACCACCTGGGCTACTTCTTCGGCCGGCATAGGCGGCAGGCGCATGGGCCGCACCACCAGGTGCCTGGCCGGGGCGGCGGTGACCACCCTCTGACCTTCTATCCCCAGGTGTCCGGCCACCTCCTTGAGCGCCTGGCTCAAAAGCTCCATTCTCCCCACGCTGCCGTTATCCAGGGCCCCGGCCGGAGTACTCACCCTGGCCACGGCCGCGACCTCCGGCACGGAGCGGCCTTTCTTGATGGTTACTCCCTTGATCTCCCGGTGGCCGAGGTCAATCCCGGCAACGGGTCTACGCCCCGAGAAACCAAAAGAAGGTAATTTGAAGGCGAAGGAAGGCATGTGTGCACCTGCTCCAAGTTATTTATCCTTAGTTTTCTTCCTGCATGAGCTGGTAGGCCTCCAAAATATTCTCCGCTATTTTGATAGCACCCCGATTTCCCGCAGAACCTCCAGGGCGGCGGGCAGCGGGTCCTGCCACAACCACCTAACTTTGAGCCAGAAGCCGGGTATCGCCTGAGACCGGTAGATGCCATTTTCGACAGCGATCTCTCTATACCTGCCGCCCGCGTCCAGATGGTAAAAACAGGCTTCCTGCCGGTCGGGGTCGAGCAGCCAGTACTCGCCCACGCCGGCCGCCTCGTACTCGTGAAACTTCTCTTGGCGGTCCCGGGCGGCGCTTTCGGGGGAAACGATTTCCACCACCAGGTCGGGAGCGCCGTCGAAGTAGGGCTCCCGGAAAAGGTGTTGCTTCTCGGCGCGGACGAAGATGATGTCCGGCTCCCGGCCCCGCCGCAACCGTTCCGGCAGGCGCACCAGGAAGGGCGCGTCCACCACCAGGCCCAACCGGTACTCCTGAACAAATACATCCATTACGGTAACAAGAAGCTTCTTAATCATTTGGTGCCGCAAAGAGGCCGGGCTCAAGATAATCACCTCGCCGTCCACCCACTCCGCCCAGGTCGTGTCGTCGCACCAGGCCAGGAACTCTTCAAAGCTCATGCGTTCCCTGGGAGGGGCTTTGGCGGCCAGGTACTCGGCCATGGCTTCGTTGATTTGGTCCACCTTTTCCGGTCACCACCTTCTGAGGTATCCCAAGTTTCTATTGGGCTCAGCCGCCTGGCCGCCGCAGAACCGGGCATGCTCCGGCGCCACCTTGTCTTGATTGAGCTGGCAAGCCAGAGGGTCTTGCCCTCCCGCGGCCCGTGGCGCGGCCGGGTTTGACAAACCGGTTACTGCTCCTGCCAGCTTACCAGGCGGTAGGAGTACTCCTTAACCAAGCCGGTATCGCGGATGAGTTCGACCATGTCTTCGTCATATTCGAATTCGGCGCAACCGTTACTGTTGATGGTGGCACCCCACACAGCCCCTTCGACGTCAACGTTTCCGCTCATGGTAATCATGCCTTCACTGATAACGATTAGGTTGCGGCTCTTATCTGCGCCGCCAGCCGGGGTCAGATCCACGTTACCAGTCGCCAAAATGAGTAACGCATTGCCGTCGTCGTCTTTGCCGTCACCGTCATCATCAAAAGGCACAAGTTTGTCTTTGACTTCTACGTCTCCGTCCACAACCAGAACCCTTACACCCTTAAATTCAATAGGATCGTGACCGTGTTGAGACTGTATGGTCAAATTACCGCTGAAATACAGGATTTCCGGCCCGGAGGGTTCCGTTGCTAGCTTTGCTACCACGGCGGCATCGTTAGGATCTGCTGCCGACAAGTCCTTATGCTGGAAATACCAGCTCAGGTCCACATCGGGCGGTGGTGGGACGTAGGGCTCCCCGAGGTCTGCTGCCACTCCCTCGATGGCTCCTACCGGGGAGATGCTGCCTCCCACGTCGTATTGCCAGTTGCCCTGAATGTCATTATCTTTTCCGGCGCTCACCTTGCCACCGACATGCAGGATGTCAACAGGGGGGTCGGCTGACTCATGCTCCGCCTCAAGGGTGCCGTTTACGGTAAAGTCGCCGGTAACGACAACTTTATGGGCAGTCACCGTACGGCTGTTGCTACCGATCGAAACATTGCCGTCATAGGCGATATCGGCTTCTATATTACCATTGCCGGTGAATTCCAGGGTGCTGCTTCCGTTCCCGCCGGCCAAACCAAACTCAAAGGCCGGGGGAGCGGCTTTAGCGATAAGCGTCTTGACGGCGTTGCCTTTCTGGCCCTGGGAAGTTATCTCGATCAGGGAGCCCTTGTCCTGGATGCTCACATTGGCCGTGCCGCCGCCCACGGCTATGTTAGCCAGTTCGCCCTGGTTTTCGGACATCCATTCCGTTACAGACTTGTCCAATGGCTTTTTGTCAAGCACGTGGAGAGCTTTCTCCACCCCGGCGTCGGCAATAAACAGGGCCTGGGTCTGGGCCACCTGGTTCTGCGCAATGCTTTCTTCGGTGCCGGCCAGGGTGAGGAAGGCCGTGCCCAGGAGCATGATAATGGTGGTTATCATGATTACCAGGGGAAGCGCAAAGCCTTTTTCTCCCAACGTGTCAAGACGCATGCAGCCAACACCCCCTATTCTGAGGCTCGTAACCGCACGGTGGTTTCTACCGTATAGGAGTTGCCGCCACTACTCTCCGTTGTCAACCCAATAACCACGAGTCCCTTTGCCGGCTGGCTGAAGGTGACACTCTGCACGCCGTAGGCCACCACGTTATTGCCCAACCAGTTGGCAGATGGGTAGGGGTCTGGTTCCGCGGCCAGCAGTTTGACCCCGCGCAGGATCTGGCCGTTAGAAAGATAGAACCGCACCTTGTTATATGTGATGCTGCCGCCGCCCTCCTGGGGCTGCGACCTATTAGAGGAATACCGTATCTGTATCTCCGAGCCACTATTACCCACCACCGGCACAGTAACCGTACCGCTCTGGCGTACCTCCCGCGCTATCCTGTCGGCAGCGATCCGCAAATTCTGCTGGGCGTCTATCCGGTCTTCACCCCGGCGCCAGGAAGTGTCCACGGCCGAGAAAGCCTGGTAGGCGGCGGCCATGACCAGGGCCAGGAGCATGACCGCGATGATGACCTCGGCCAGGGTAAAGGCCTTATCGCCCTGCTGGCTGCCGGACAACTTCAATACGGGCGCTACCTTTGGACGCCCCTCAAGCCGGCCAGGGCGCCGGCACCGCAGCAGGCATGGTGACGACCTGCCACTGCCTGCCGCCAAGTATCTCCCCCACCGTGACAAGAGCCACAAGTGCCCGGCCCGTCCTCCTGCCATTATGCCTCGCCCCCTACCCGCCTGTCGCGAGGCTCACGGCTTCCGCACCATGGTCGTAAGCGATACCTCCTGGTTGATACTTCGCACCTGATAGTATACGGCAACAGTCACCGTCGCCAGGCCGTCGTCGTCCTGGTCCTCAACCGATAGGTTATAAGTGTAACCCGATACAGAAGGAAACGTGCCTCCGACAACGTTAACGGCGCTGCCCGGATTCTCCTTTACCTCTTCCAGCTTCTCCTGAGCCAGGTTCAGGGCCACGGTGGAGCTGCCGCCACGCTGGGTGTTGAGCCAGCCGACGTAGAGCATGCCGCTCACGCCCAGCATGACCACGGCCAGGATGAGGATGGCCGCTACTACTTCGGCCAGCGTGAAGCCGGCCTCGGATCGCAAAACTATGTCGGGCGAGGGGCTCCCGCCTCCGCATTTGTCACCCGCTACACCGCCGACTAAACATGCCCGGTGCCGGTCCATTTCCCCGCCTCCACCCATCGCGTACCGGCAAGCTGCCCACTCTCGACCGTGAAAACAGCGACGGTCTTGCTCCTTCACCGGCAACTGGCTAAAAAACAGGTGCGCTAAACAATCAGCAAAAGAAACACTTCACAAATATGGACGATATACTCACTGCGTGGCCCTGGCCCGCACCCGTCCGGTCACCGGGGTCACCACCACGTAGTATTTATCTCCAGAAGCGGTTTCCAGGCGCACCGTCCCGCCCCCCTCGACCGGTACCCCGGTAGCGGAAAAGGTCAATCTGGAAAGGGGGCTTGAGCCGAATTTCACGTACGCTATCTTCACGCCCTTCGGCAGGTAGCGCCGCTCGAAACTGCCCAGCAGGTCGTCCTTGTCCAGGTGAAGCTCGTAGCGGTTCAAGGTGGCGTTGAAGTTTATGTAGTAACCGGCGAAACTCTCCGTGATGGCCCGCTGCTGCACCAGGCGGATGGCCGAGGCTATCTCCTGAGCCGAGGTTACCAGACGGTAATGGGCCAGGGTCCCGGCCAGGTAGGGCCACGACAACGCGCTTACAATAGCCATGATGCAGGCTACTGAGATTACCTCGGCTAGGGTAAAACCGGCCGTGGTCCACCCGGGTTCTTTCACGCCTGCATTTCGCGTTTCTGTCCGCATGTGGCAGTATTCGGCGATAACAGCCACATTTCCTGCTGGCAGGGTAAAGATAACGTAAACTATTGCGTACCCATTCTCTACGAAGTAGGTCCAATGGATCGGAAAGGCTATATTGGCAACTGGATTCTTCAAGGATCTTGGATATTCGAGCTAAGATGGGGCTAGTGCCGGACCATTACAGCGACCAGCGGTAATTGCCATATCTGCTCGTATCTACCACTCAAAACTTTGCACCAGGATGATATCCCTCTCCCTGGCTGCTTCGATTATGAAATGCTTGGCATAATGGGTAATTAGCAATTTAACCACTTCTCCCGGGTACTTCTCTTTAACCACGGCGGCCCTGGCCTCTACCTGGTCCAGGTCTTCCACGTTATCCGACTTTAGTTTGGTTTCCCCTACTAGCAGCACGTCCCGGCCGTCTTTCTTCCCCCGGCCGAAGACATTTATCTCCACGCCGTCTATCTCAGTCCGCACAAACCTCTCGGTCACCTTTATGCCATACTTTTCCATCAAGGCCGGCAGTACGCGGTAGGCTTCGTTTTCAAAGCCATAGCTCATGCTTTGCGAAAGCCCGCCTAGTTGCGTCCTGGTAGCTTTCATTTCCCTGGTCAGAGAGGCTACTTCTTCTGTTGTTTGTTTCTGCGCCTCGATCAGCCACGCTACAGCCTCCTCCAGGCTGCCGAGCTTTTCTCCTGTCTGCTTCTGGGCCTCCTCCAGGCTGCCGAGCTTTTCTCCTGTCTGCTTCTGGGCCTCCTCCAGGCTGCCGAGCTTTTCTCCTGTCTGCCTCTGGGCCTCCTCCAGGCCGCCGAGCTTTTCTCCTGTCTGCTTCTGGGCCTCCTCCAGGCCGCCGAGCTTTTCTCCTGTCTGCTTCTGAGCCTCCGCCAACTCGGCCATGGCATTCTCCAGCCTGCGGATACTCTGATCTGTCCCTTTCTGGGCTTTAGCCAGCTCGGCCACGCTTATGCTTATATCTCTCACTATATCCTTTAGTTCATTAAAATCGCTTGCCCTGATAAGCTCCTTCTGGCTATCGTTCACCGTTTCCACCAAGGTTTCGGCAAGAACGACAGCCTGTTTTTCCTCGAAGGCAGTCATGTACTTTTCCCTTGCTTCTTCTACCCGATCAGACACCTGTTTCCCCACCCCACTACTGATTTCCTCAGTTCTCACTCACATAGTACCATACCTGAAATGAAGAAACAACAAAAAATCTTTACCGTGCCGGCCACTCCGGCGGCCACCAGATGGTGACCATATCGTTTCGGGGCCGGACAGATAGAAACTCATCTACCACTGCTTATCGGTGGCGCTTTGCTCAGCTCCCGCCTGGCTACCGCGTTCTCCGGGTCAATTTCCAGGGCCGCCACCAACTCAGCCCGGCGGGCGGACCAGTTACCGAGGGCCTCATAGGCCCGGGCCAGGCCCAGATGCATTTGGAGCCGGGCGGCCTGAACGCGCTGTTTCTCCAGGGCCGTCGGGGCGTTGATCTCGGCCAGGCCGGCCATCTGCAGGCCTCGTTGCATGATTTCCAGAGCCTCACCGTAGCGCTCCTGGCTTAGGTAGAGGTAGCCCAGGTCGGCATACGGCTCCGGAACGAAGCCGCCGTAGATCACGGCCCGGCGGAAATAGGCCTCAGCCGCGTGGTAGTCCGCCTCAGCCACCAGCAACTCGCCCACCTGCAAGTTAGCAGAATAATTGAGGGGGCTTAACTCTACCGCCTTTTCCAGTTGCTGCCGGGCCTGCCAACGGTAATATGCTTGGTTATGCTCCTCTCCGGCCCGCCAGTAGGCCCAGGCCAGGTCGGCCCGGTAGCCCGGGGTCACCGGCACCAACTTCACCGCCTGCTGCAGCCTGGCCAGGCCCGTATCCAGGTCCTCCCGGACCACGGCGCTACGGCCACGGTCCGCCAGCACTTCTCCCATCCAGAAGGTTGCGGAAGCGGCCACCAGCCAGACAGCCACGATCAGGACGGCAACGTTGAGCAGACGAGCGGCCCGGAAACGAGCGGGAAACGCAGGTCGTGCCTCCAAGGTGCGCGCAAATGGGCCCGGGTAGCCGGACGAGGGTTTAACGCCACCTGCAACTGTACCCGTGTCCACTGAGGTCGCCGCCGCTTCGCTCTGGAGTAAGCAGCCTGCCACCCGGCCTGGTTCCTTACCTGTCCAAACCGCCGTCTCCCCCTTCCGGCCCAACATGGCGGCCAGCATGCCCGTCTCGGCCCAGAAGACGGCCGCTGTGGCCGGAAAGTTCCACGAGAAGTCAATGACGCTATGGGCGAGAAAAACCAGGCTACCCCCGAGCAGCCCCCAAGCCGGATAATCCCTGGACCGGCGCCACTCCACCCTGGTAAAAAAGGTGACCAGGAAGCCCAACAGCAGGAGCACGCCCGGCCAGCCTGTTTCGGCCGCTGTCTGCAAGTAATAATTATGGGTGAAGCGAGAATAATTACTGTCGCCAGACCAATAAAGGAAGTACGCGGTGTGGAAATTACCCAGCCCTACACCCGTGAAGGGGGCGTCAAGGCTCATCCGCCAGGCCACTCCCCAGAAGGACAATCGCCCTGAGGAACTTGAGCCCAGGCTCTGGGGGCGAAGGATCGAAGACTCGAAAATCCGCCTGCCTATGGCGCTGCCCTCAATGAGACCTCCCACGTGTTGCTGTAATATCGGGGCTAGGACGGTGAGGATCATACTGGTAACAACGACAACCAGAAGAAACAAAATTAGCAGCTTAGCCAGATCCGGGCGCCGGCGCGGCGGCAGGCGAAACACCAAAGCCGCCGCTACAGCCAGCACGACCAGCCATGTCCCCCTGGAGCCGCTCAGAACCACAGCGTCTCCCATGATAGCCAGGGGTACCATAAGACGGCGATCCCGGTCCTTGAGGAAGAGGAAAAGGCCGGCGAGAATAACCATGGCGGAGTAGGCGGCGAAAGGGTTTGGGTGCGGGAAGGTGGAGCGCACCCTCTCAGTCTCAAGGAACATGAACACCAGTAGTCCTACCAGGGCCACCGCCGCTCCAATGATGACGTTAAACCTGATGAGCTTTTCCATATCCGCCTCTGACAGGGCAGTGGCTGCCAGAAGAAATATGAAGACACCCATGAGAAATTCATCCAGGGCCAGCAGCGTCTCGTACCTGTCCACCGACCAGACTAGGCCCAGGGCGGCCCAGGATATGAAGGCCAGGAGAAAAAGCCACGGCAGCCGCAGCCAAGCTGGGGGCTCGGGCTCATGCCCGGGTCCGGGTTTTCTGAGGCGGGCGACGGTGAAGATAACCCCAATTCCAAGGGCCATGCTGACGGGATAGATTACCGGGTGGGCATACCCGCTGTTAAAGATGGGGAGCAAACCCAGGACGGCCATCAGCAGAAGCAGGACATAGTTCGGGCGAGCCCAGGTCGGCAAATTGGTTCACAACCTCTCCCGTTTTTGTGGGCCGAGGTATCCCCGGGTTCAACGCCCTAGCCGGCATAGCCCCGATGCGGGATGATACCTCGGTTTTATGCGGCCTTACGAAAATATGTCTGATACCTCTATCTCCAGGCCGGACAGCACCTGAGAAACAAGCTTGTCGTGCTTCTTGAAGGAACCCAGGGTGGCAAAATGGCCACCGTGGTTACTGTATACCTCGACGACTTTCTCGCCGGGATCAACCACCCAGTATTCCCGCACTCCGCTTTCCCTATAGGCTCTAAATTTCGTGCGCAGGTCATAATATGCCGTAGCGGGAGAAAGGATCTCAATCACCAGGTCCGGGGCGCCGTGTACGCCATCCTCGGTGATAAGGTTTTGCCGTTCCGCCGAGATGTAGAGCAGGTCGGGCTGGTATGCGTCCTCCTCGCCAAGGTATACATCAACCGGCGCATAAAGAACTACACCCAACCTGCGGTCCTCTATGTAACCAGAAATGAGCCTGAATATTCGGCCCGAAACCACCTGGTGCAGCGGCCGGGGCGCAGGCGTCAACACGAACTCCCCCCCCACAAGCTGATACGGCGCTCCTTCCGGCAGCCGCTTATAATCAGCAACAGTCATGCGATCCTTGGTAGCCATTTGCGGCACATGCGGCATACTCGATCACCCCTCCTGCCCGTCTCAGAAACCCGGCACGAAATGCTCCAGACTGTCCCTCGCTGAAAGAGACCGTAGCCCCTATCTTAATATGGATTATATAAGCAAAAAGGCTGCCCGGTCAAGGCAGGGCACATGTTTTTACCGCCCGGCCGTCAGGCGCAGGTAGCAGGCCAGCAATTCCTTCCCCCACACCATGGCCACCCAGAAGCCCACCGCCAGGAACGGCCCGAAGGGGATCGGATCCCGCCGACCCACCCGGCGCAGGGCCAGCATCACCACGGCCATCACTCCTCCGGCCACCACTCCCAGGAATAAGCCGGTCAGGGCCAGGCGCCAGCCCAGATAAAGGCCGGCCACGGCCGCCAGCTTCACGTCACCGCCCCCCATCCCGCCCCGGCTGGCCAGAACCACTGCCAGAAGGGGGCCGGCCCCGGCTACGGCGCCCAGGGCCATCTCCCGCCAGCCCAGGCTGCCGGGCAGGAGGTTGACCAGGAGTCCGGCCACGGCCCCAGTTAGCAGCAGACCGTTGGGGATGCGCATGTGCTCCAGGTCAACAAAGGCGGCCACTTCCAGGACGCAGGTTAACACAAGGGCCGCCACCAGACGTGACGAGGTGCCGTAGAGGTAAAACAAAAACAGGAAGGCGGCGCCGGTCAGGGCCTCTACCAGGGGATAGCGGTGGGAAATGCGGCTGCCGCAATAACGGCACCTGCCCTGCAGGAAGATGTAGCTCAGGACCGGCACCATATCCCGCCAGGCCAGCCGCCGGCCGCAGGCCGGGCAGTGGGAGGGCGGGAAGACAACGGATTCACCCCTGGGGAGGCGCCAGATGCAGACATTGAGGAAGCTCCCTACCACCAGGCCAAAAACAAAAAAAATGACGGCCCCAAAAAACGTCATGGCTGATGTCCTTCCGGTCCCTGGTTCGCTCCCTGCCTGAGCCCTAGATGGCAGGCACAGCAAACTGCTACCGCCTCTCAAACTCACCCGGGTGCAAAGGATCCATCACATGAAGGCCGCTGGCAACAGCTATCCTGATCAGTTTTTGATCTGCACAAACAAATGCCGGCTTCTCCGGCACGGAAAGGGCAGTAGCAATCTGAATGGCATCCAGGGGCGCAATATACTTTTGAGAAGCAAGATCTGTAGCTGTCAGGATAATATCCGCTGTAACCTCTATTACCTCGAAAAGCCGCTCGCCCACATCCCCAAGGAATGTGGCCCTCAGAACCTCAAATTCCTGAGGGCTGATAAGTCCATCCACATCGGCCAGCCTGCGCAGGTTCGAGATCACTTCACACAGGGTAATGGCAGAGATGTAAAAAACGGCGTCCTGCTGCAGGATGCCGGCTACAACATTTGAGCCTTCTTCCCAGCGGTAACGCTTAAAGAGCGCACTGGTATCGAAAAAGAAACAACCCGGCAAGGTTAGCTCTCCTCACGCACCCGGCGAACATTCTCGGAAAGAGAAAAGGGCAGGCGGCCGAGGATATCCCTTGCCCGGCGCAGATTTGCCCGCCCCTCCCCGTGCCTTCGGCAATATTCTGTAATTGCTTCCTTTTCCGGTGACCGTTGCTGCCGCAAATCCCGGTTTTGGGGCCCTGCAACGTTGTACAAGGGCTGGGCCTCCATGAGAAGCTTTTCCAGGTCCTGGACCTTTACCCGCGTTACTCCTCCCGCCAGTTTGTAAATAGGCAGGCGCCCCTGCCTGGCCCACCGGTAAATCGTAGGGCGCGCCACCCCTAGGTACTGCGCTGCCTCCTGAACTGATATCCATGCCTTTTCCATGACAACGCTCCTCCCGGAAAACAATCTGTTGTGTCCAGCCGTACATACTGTAACATGATGTCATACGATTGTCAACCGGGGCTAGGGCTGAGGTATCAGGACAAACAGACCGGGAAGGTGCTGGTTTCTTGTGAATAAGCTTACTCGGGCATACTGTCCTGCCGGTCTCGCAGTTCCGTGTAGTTTTCCAGCAGAACCACAAAAGGAAAGCTTTCCTTGACGGTTTCGTACATCCTCAGATCGCCAGTGATCAGTTTGCATCCCCTCATTTGGGCCGCTACTATATAGGCGGCGTCGTAGGCGGTGAGCCCGTGCTCCTTGCTGAGCGAGTATACTTGCTGAGCGTTCTCTTCCACATCAGCCCAATGAATGTCTAGTGCGGCGATCCGGGTAGCAAGGTCATCGAGCACGTGTTCGGAGATGCGATTACGCTTCCTGGCCATCAAACAGGCGTTGAGAAGTTCGAGGATCAACAGCCTCGGTGCCCAAAGGTTTACTCTGCCCAGAGCGTAATCTTCCATTAGGCAGTGGGCTTGAGGGGTACCCTCGTCGGGAAGGTAGGCGGCCAGGAGAGCACTGGCGTCAACCACCATATCCATACGGGGGCGTTCTTCTCTAATCATCACCGCTGCCCCTCGTTTTCAATTGCCGCCGCGATTCTTCATAGACTTCCCGGGCCGTTATCCCTGCATCTTTTGTAACCTGGTAGATTTTCTGCATGGCCAGGTAATCACGCACCCTTTTCAGATCTACATACTCGTTGTAAGATAGAACGGCGGCTACAGGGGCTCCTTTTTTTTCGATGACTACGTTTTCGTTGTTCTCGGCACGCCGGATGAGATCCAAAAACTCCGCCTTAGCCCGGCTTATGTTTATAGTCATCATGGATGGCCACCTCCGGTGACCATATTATACACCGCTCTGCGGGGAAAAGCAAACGATTTCGTTGCTGACACAGATTCGTTGCCCCGGATCATCTTCGAATTTGCCGGGAAGCAGGACGGCCACGGCCATTGTGCTTTTCGCCACTTGTTTTCGCTGGCAGCCCCCATTCTCCCTCGCTTCCGCTCTGCTTTCGTACGCAAATACTATTGTATGCCGGAAGTGGCGCTACGTTTTCCCTCCGCCCCCGGCGGAGTACCCGGGCCATCGTACTGTGCCGGCCCGAACTGAAAAACAAACCAGGGCCCCCGCCAGCCATGGTAAAGGCAGCGATGGCCCCGCAGTTCACACAGCCCGCCGCATGGAGTGAGGCTACCAGCCCTCTCTACTCGCCGAGCCCGCCGGGCACATACAGGTCGCCGGTGTCAGGGCCGTCCGGGCCCCGGCTACCCCCGGCACCTGACCATATCACGTACGTGTCGCCGTCGCTCTTCCAGTGATACTCATTGGTAGCAGTCTTACCCCACGGATCATACACGTTCATCCGGGTCATATGGGTCCCCAGCAGGAAACCACGCAATGTGGCGACCGGCTGGTCGGCGCCGCCATTAGACGGATATGCGTGCCAGTCGGTACGGTACATCTCCATGGCCGATTCCAAGGCCTTCAGGTCCACCCTGGCCGCGGCTTTCCTGGCATCTTCCGACCGGTCCCTGAACACCGGCACAGCTACCGCGACCAGGGTGGCCACTACCAGCACTACCACTATGAGTTCCACCAAGGTGAAGGCCAAGTTATTCATCCTGAGAAAACCGCCGTTTACCATCCCATCCATCCGCTGGTGTTACCATGTAGCTTGAGTGTCCAACATAGTGGAGGGACAATTATTGTTCAGGATAGTAAAGGTCAGGATCGCTACCAGTACACTTGAGTTGGTAAGTGCTACCGCTATAGGTGTATTGATATAGCTGGTCCCAAGGATCGTATATGCTCATGTTACGGAGGTATGTTGGCACTAAGGCAGTTTTCAGGCTGCTAATGTTGTCGGACGTTCCTGGCATAGCATTGTTGTCTGCGTAATACAATTCTATGGCGTTACCTATCGACTTAAGGTCAGCCTTGGCAGCAGCTTCTTTGGCTTCGCCTGACCGATTCGTGAACGCCGGCACCGCGACTGCGGCGAGAATGCCGATAATGATCATCACCACGATCAACTCGATCAGGGTAAAACCCCGGTCGTCCCTAGTCCGGGCCAGCATCCCGGTCAACCACTTGAGCATGTTCTTTCACTCCTTTTTTTTCTTACCCCGTTGCAAGTACTTTCCACTCTCTGCGGCAGCCAAAGTTCCAAGTTCCAGCCGCTCTACAGCAGGGGAGACCCCTTACCCCACTTTAACCCGCCTGTTGCTCCGCTGCCGTCAACCCCCTTCCCACCCCCTCATGCCCGCTGGCAAACTGGCCCTGCCTGCTCCGGCAACCTATAAGCCACCTGCCTCACTGCACCGCCCCGTACAGGCTGAACATGGGCAGCATCATGGAAAGCACCATGAAACCTACCACGCCCCCCAGCCCCACTATCAGGATAGGCTCGATCATGCTGGAGAGACGGCTTACCGCGGCATCCACCTCGCGGTCGTAGAAGAAGCTTATCCTCTCGAGAAGCGTGTCCAGTGCCCCGGTTTCCTCGCCCACGGCGATCATTTCGGTGACCATGGGTGGGAAGACGCCGGTGGCCTCCAGGGGCCGGGCCATGCCTTCGCCTTCGCGGATGGTGGCCCGGGCCCGGTCCACCCCGGCGGCAATGACCCGGTTGCCGGCCGTGGCCTTGACCACGTCCAGAGCCTGCAGGATGGGCACGCCGCCCCGCACCAGGGTGCCCAGGGTGCGGGTAAAGCGGGAAACGGCCATCTTCTGCACCAGGGGGCCGAAGACGGGCAGGCGCAGGAGCGTCCTGTCTTTCCACTCCTCGCCCCGGTCGGTGTTTATGTACTGCCACAGCCCGAAGGCAGCGCCGGCCAACCCGCCAATGACGACATACCAGAAATTGCGCATGAAGTCACTCAGCCCCATGATGATGCGGGTGGGCAGCGGCAGCGGCGCCCCCATGCCGGTGAGCATGGAGGTGAAGGTGGGCAGGATAAAGGTGATCATGAAGACGACGGCAACCACTGCCACCACCGACACCACTGCCGGGTAAGCCATGGCCGAGCGCACCTTCTCGTTCAGGTCGTGTTCCTTCTCATAGTGCTCGGCCATCCTCTCCAGCACGCTGTCCAGTACGCCGCCTACTTCTCCGGCCTCAACCATGCTGATGAAAAGGCGGGGAAATACATTGGGATACCTGCTCAAGGCCTCGTACAGGCTGGCCCCGCCCTGGATGGCATCGCGCACCCCGCCGGCAGCTTCGGCCAGCCTGGAATTTTCGGACTGGCGCTGCAGGACGGCCAGGCAGCTCATCAGCGGCATGCCGGCACTGACCATGGTGGCAAGCTGGCGGCAGAAAACGGCCAGGTCCCGCGAAGATACCTTCCGCCCCGGCAGCGGCAAGGAAAACCCGCCTCGCGAGGCGGCTTGGGGCTTTACTTCCACCACGAAGAGCTGACGCTGGCGCAGCCGGTCAATGACCGCGGCGGCGTGTTCGGCCTCCAATATCCCGGCCACCAGTTTGCCGCCCGCGTCCCGGGCCCGGTAGGCGTAACTGGCCAATGCTTCTCTCCTCCCCAGGTGGCCCGGCACTCAGCTTGTCCCCACGTTAGGCGCTACCCCAAACCCTCCATGCGCCGGCGGCTGCACTGGGGTGAACACCTGACAAGACACGGAGTTAAGCGCCGGGAGGTTGTAACCTGTAGTCTCAGGGTCACTGCAAGCAAGCAGCACCCATCCTTACCCGTTTCTAAATTATTTCGCCAGGGAAGGGCAAATTCCTCCATCAATACGACAAAAATCCTTGCCCTGCTACATCATCTGCATCAATACGCTGGTATCGGTTACTCTGGTCATCATTTCTTCGCGGCTGATCTTGCCGGCCTGGTAGAGCTGTTTCAGGGCCATGTCCATGGTCTGCATACCGTAGCGGCCGCCGGTCTGGATGGCGGAGAAGATCTGGTGGGTCTTGCCCTCGCGGATGAGGTTGCGGATGGCCGGGGTGGCCACCAGGACCTCGATAGCCGCTACCCGGCCGGGTTTGTCCAGGCGCGGCAGGAGCTGTTGGGCCACGATCCCCTGGATGGTATCGGCAAGCTGCACCCGGACCTGCTGCTGCTGGTGGGGCGGGAAGACGTCAATGACGCGGTCAACTGTCTGGGCGGCGCTGGCCGTGTGCAGGGTGGCGAAGACCAGGTGGCCGGTTTCGGCCGCGGTGATGGCGGTACCGATGGTTTCCAGGTCGCGCATCTCACCCACCAGGACCACGTCCGGGTCTTCCCGCAGGCTGGCCCGCAGGGCGGCGGCGAAGGAATGGGAATCGGTGCCTATCTCTCGCTGGTTGACAATGCTCTGGTTATGCCGGTGCAGGTACTCAATGGGGTCTTCCAGGGTGATGATGTGGCAACTGCGCTCCTGGTTGATGAGGGCGATCATGGCGGCCAGGGTGGTGGATTTTCCGCTGCCGGTAGGCCCAGTCACCAGCACCAGCCCCTTGGTTTTGCGGGTAAACTCGACCAAAACCTCGGGCAGTCCCAGTTCTTCAATGGTAGGGATGGTCGCGTTTATCAGTCGCATGGCCACGGCTACGCTGCCCCGCTGGCGGAACACGTTCACGCGAAAGCGGCCGGCCCCCGGGATGGCATAGGCGAAATCCAGTTCGCCCGCCTCCTGGAAGCGTTGCTTTTGCTCCGGCCGCATGAGCTGGTCGGCCAGAGCCAGCGTGTCAGGCGGTTTTAACATCTCCCACTGCTGCTGCCGCTGCAGTTCGCCGCGCACGCGAAAAACCGGTGGCAGTCCCACCGTCAGGTGCACGTCTGAGGCCTGCACCTGGGCCGCGGCCTGCAGGATCTCGTCTACCTGCACATGTTATTCCTCCCCGGCAGCGGGCGGCTTCCCCTCGTTTTCCTCCAGGTAGGCCACCCGCATAAGTTCTTCAAAGGTGGTAATCCCGGCCAGGACTTTCCCCTGCGCGTCATCCCGCAGATTGCGCATGCCCTGGGCCTTGGCGATGGCCTGGAAATCGTCCGCGGAAGCCTTACCGAGAATGGCGTCGCGGATTTTCCCGGTAACAGTCATGAGCTCATGTACCGCTACCCGGCCATGGTAGCCGGTACGGTTGCAAAAGCTGCACCCGCTGCCCTTAAACAGGGTGAGATTTTCCCCCGCGGGAACACCGAGGAAAGCCCGTTCCGGCGCCCCAGGCGGTAGCTCGTAGGCAGTTTTGCAATGGGGGCAGACAACGCGCACCAAGCGCTGGGCCATTACCCCCACCACGGAAGAAGCGACCAGAAAGGGCTCCATCCCCATATCCAGGAGGCGGCCCACCGTCCCGGCGGCGTCGTTGGTGTGGAGGGTGCTGAAGACCAGGTGCCCGGTGGTGGCGGCCCGGATGGCGATATCGGCCGTTTCCGAGTCCCGGATCTCGCCCACCATGACCACGTCCGGATCCTGGCGCAGGATGGAGCGCAGGCCGGAGGCGAAGGTCAGGCCGGCCTTGGGATTAATCTGAATCTGGTTTATGCCCGGGAGAACGTACTCCACCGGGTCTTCAATGGTGATGATATTCTTCTCCACGGTGTTGATGGCGTTGAGGGTGGCGTAGAGGGTGGTGGTCTTGCCGCTGCCGGTGGGGCCGGTCACCAGGATCATGCCGTAGGGGCGGCGGATGAGGCTGCGATACCCGGCCAGGAGCTCGTCATTAAAGCCGAGATCCTCCAGCCTGAGCAACATTTGGCTCTTGTCCAGCAGCCGGATAACCGCCTTCTCGCCGAAAATGGTCGGGAGGGTGGAAACGCGCAGGTCAACTTCCTTGCCCCCCACCCGCACCCGCACCCGGCCGTCCTGGGGTACCCGCCTTTCGGCGATGTCCATTTCGGCCATGATCTTGATCCGGGATATCATGGGGGCGTGAAAGCGGCGCGGAATGCTCATGATATCCCGCAGGAAGCCGTCCACCCGTAAACGCACCCGGAGGGACTTCTCCTGCGGCTCCAGGTGAACGTCGCTGGCCCTGGACTTGACCGCCTGCTGGATGATGGAGTTTACCGCCCGCACCACCGGCGCCGCCTCGACGGCTGTCTCCGGGAGATCGTCCAGGTCAAACCGGCCCATCTCCAGAACCGTGGTGTCTTCTTCCTCTCCATTCGTTCCGGCAAAAAGTTCGCTCATGCTCAACAAATTATCCAGCACCGTGTCAATCTCGGCTTCATCGGCCAGAACCGGGACTATCTCGCACCCGGTGGCGGCCCGCAAGTCGTCCAGGGCCATGATGTTAAGGGGGTCGGCCATGGCCACGGTCAGTTTGTTGCCTTCCTTTTTTACCGCCACCGCTTTGTAGCGGCGGGCCAGGGTCTCCGGGACGATGCGCACGAGATCGCTGTCCGGGGCCAGGTCGTAGAGGCTGACCCTGGCAATGCCGAGATGAAACTCCAAGGCATTGACTATGTCTTGTTCCCTTACGTGGCCAAGGCTGACCAACACCCGCCCGAGTCGCTGCCCCGTTTCCCGCTGGATCCGCCGGGCCTCATTAAGTTGGCTGCGGGTGATGAGATTGTTTTCTAACAGGAATTCGCCAAGCTCTTTGCGGATGGCCAAGGGTACCTCTCTCCGTTATTCTGACATGGTATCGGAGCCTTCACCGGGCCTCCAAGACCTGCAGGACGGTTTCCGCGGGCAAATCGCGGTAAACGGTCACCTCACCGAAGTGCTTGGGGAGCACCAGGGTAAGCCGCTGCTCGGTGGCCTTTTTGTCCCTGACCATGACGGCCAGCGCCTCTTTGGCGGCGAAACTGGGCGGCAGGCTCACCGGCAACTGCAGGGCTATGAGCAGTTTCTCCAGCCGGCTCTGCTCCTCCCCGGACCACAGGCCAAGGGCGCGGGCGATCCGGCCTTCGGCAGCCATGCCCATAGCCACGGCCTCACCGTGGTGGTAGCTGGAATAGCCGGTGAGGGTTTCGATGGCGTGGCCCACAGTGTGGCCGAAGTTCAGGATGGCCCGCGGACCGCTCTCCCGCTCGTCCTGGGAAACGACCTGGGCCTTGATGGCGCAGGATCTGTGCACCACTTGCTGCATGAGGAACAGTTCGCCGTTCAGGAGGCGGGCCGCGTTGGTCTCCACGAAGTCCAAGAAATCGGCGTCCCAGATGACGCCGTACTTGACCACCTCGGCCAGCCCGGCCCGGACTTGCCTGGCCGGCAGGCTTTGTAAGGTATTCACGTCAATAACCACCATCTGGGGCTGGTAAAAGGCGCCAATCAAGTTCTTGCCCCGCGGGTGGTCAACGGCCACCTTGCCGCCTACGCTGGCGTCTACCTGAGCCAGCAGGGTAGTCGGCACCTGGATAAAGGGGACGCCGCGCATGTAGGTGGCGGCGACAAAGCCGGCTAGGTCACCCACCACCCCGCCCCCCAGAGCGATAATGGGCGAGCGGCGGTCCAGGCCGGCCTCAATGGCTGCGTCATAGAGGCGAGCCGCCCAGTCGAGGCTTTTGGCTTTCTCACTGTCCTCCACCAGGCACGGGGTGACGGAAAACTCCTGGGCCTGCAGGGCCCCTTCGGCCACGGGACCATAAAGGGAAAACACAGTGGGATTGCTCACCAGGAATGTGCCGCGGCTGAGGTTCCGGCCCTTTTCCCGGAGGTGTTCCCCCAGCCTGGGGAGCAGGCCTTCCCCGATGAGGATGGGGTAACTGCGCTCCCCCAGGGATACGGTTAAAGTCGCCATGGATGTACTTCACTTCTTTCTAAGTTCCGAGTTGTGAGTTCCGAACTCATAACTCATAACTCAAGCGGGCTTCTATCTCCCGGACCACCTGCCAGGGGGTCAGCCCGTCGGTGTTGAGGCTGAAGCCGGCGCGCTGGCGGTAGACGGTTTCCCGCCGGGCCAGCAGTTCCTGGATGCGCTGGCGGGGGTCAGCCTCACCGGGCCCGCTCAGGAGGGGGCGGTTGGTCGCCTGCCCCACGCGCCGGTAAACGGCCTCTGCAGAGGCCATAAGCCACACGATGACGCCTGTAGCCTGCAGGAGCCGCGCGTTTTCCTCGTCCACCACCGTGCCGCCGCCGGTAGCGATTACCTGGTGCTCCCCGGCCGCCACCCGCCGGACCACCTGTTTTTCCAGTTGACGGAAATATGGCTCGCCGTGCCGGGAAAATATCTCGGGAACAGCCAGCCCGGCCATAGCTTCGATCTCGCTGTCGGTATCAACAAATCGCTTGCGCAGCCTGCGGGCCAGGGCCCGGCCGACAACCGACTTGCCGGCCCCCATGAAGCCGATCAACACGATGTTTGTCTTGGACACGTGGAGAATACTCCTTTTCGACAGGGAAAACAAACTCCGGCCAAACCCTAAACCCGACTGGCAGCCGGATATGACTTCAGATCCCAACCTAGGCGCCACGCTAATAGGCATCGAGCCGTTCCCGGTAAGCGGCCAGGTTTTGCCGTATTTCCGCCAAGCTGTCACCGCCGAACTTTTCACTTAGGGCCGCGGCCAGGACTACGGCCACCATGGCCTCGCCGACCACGCTGGCCGCGGGTACGGCGCACACGTCGGAACGCTCAAAGGCCGCCTCTACCGCCTCTTTGCTCTCGATGTCCACGCTCCAGAGGGGCCGGCGCAGGGTAGGGATGGGCTTCATGGCCGCCCGCACCACCAGGGGTTCGCCGTTGGTGACCCCGCCTTCCAGGCCACCGGCCCGGTTGGTGTGGCGGTGGAAGTTCCGCGCCGGGCAGGTACCGGCGCAGCGCCCCGGCCCCACGCCGGTTGGCGCCCCCTCCCCGCCATGTGAGTAGAATATTTCGTCGTGCACCCGGGAGCCTGGCACTGCGGCCACCCCCATACCCAGACCGATCTCTACCCCCTTGATGGCCGGGATGCTCATCACGGCCTGAGCCAGCAACCCGTCCAGCCGCCGGTCCCACTGGGAATAGCTGCCCAACCCGGGCGGCAGCCCCAGGGCCAATACGGCAAAGATACCTCCCAGAGTGTCGCCGTCTTCCCGGGCCGCGTCAATGGCTCGCATCATCCCGGCCGCCGCCGTGGGGTCGGCGCAGAACACCGGGGAGGCCGGGGCCTCCTGCCGGACCTGGTCCAAGGTTAAGTCTCTTTCCACCCGGACCGGGCCGATCTGGAGCACATGACCGAGGATCTCCATCCCGAGTTCTTCCAGGAGCCTCCGGGCCACCGCGCCCGCAGCCACCCGGGCGGCCGTTTCCCGGGCGCTGGAGCGCTCCAGGACGTTGCGCAGGTCGCGGTGGCCGTACTTCATGCCGCCAGATAGGTCGGCATGACCGGGCCGGGGCCGGGTGACCACCCGCTGGTCCAGGGCCGCTTCCGGGCCGGGGGCCATGACCGCCTCCCAGTTGGCCCAGTCCCGGTTGGCGATTACCAGGGATACGGGGCTTCCCAGGGTCAGACCACCCCGCACCCCGGCTGTTATGCGTACCTCGTCCCGCTCAATGGCCATCCGCCCGCCCCGGCCGTACCCGGCCTGGCGCCGGGCGAGCTGCTCATTTATGTACCCTGCCTCCAGAGGCAGGCCGGCCGGTACCCCGTCCACGATCACCGTTAGTTCGCGGCCGTGGGATTCTCCGGCGGTCAAAAAGCGAAAAGACACCTGGCATCACCGCCATGGAAATCTGGGAGGCTGCGCCATGATGTTTCTAACAGCCTCTGGGCATTGCAGGCTTTCTTCGCGCCGTTCAACTCCTCACCAGATCTGTAATCGCGGCCCGCATGACCGCCACCGGGGCGGAAACGCCGGTCCAGAGTTTAAAGGCCATAGCGCCCTGGTATACCAGCATCCCCAGGCCGTTCAGGGTGCGGCAGCCCTTTTCGCGGGCCAGGCGCAGGAAAGTTGTCTCCGGCGGGTTGTAGATCAGGTCGTACACCAGGGCCGCCGGTGAAAGCAAGGCCGGGTCAATGATGGGAGGCGCGCCGCGGTGGGGGTGCATGCCCACCGGCGAAGCCTGCACCACCAGGTCGGCCTGCTCCAGCACCGGGGCCAGCTCGCCTTCCTCGATGGACAGTGCCCGCGCGGGCACTCCCAGGTCCCGCTGCAGCCCTGAGGCCAGTTCTGCGGCCCGTTCCCGGGTGCGATTGGCTATGTACACGGCCCGCGAACCGGCCTGTACCAGGGCCACGGCCACGGCCCGGGCCGCCCCGCCGGCTCCCAGGATCAGACAGGTTTTGCCGGCGGGATCGAAGTCCGCCTCCTCCCTGAGGGAAAGGAGGAAGCCGGCGGCGTCGGTGTTATGGCCGAGTATCTTCCCGCCACGGAAGACCAGGGTGTTGACGGCGCCGATCAGGCGGGCTTCCGCGCCCAGTTCGTCGGCCAGGGTCAATGCCGCCTCCTTGTGGGGGATGGTCACGTTGGCGCCGATAAAGCCCAGAGCCTGCATCCCCCGCACGGCCCGACCCAGATCCGCAGGGCGCACCGGCAAGGGCAGGTAAACCACGTCCAGCCCCAGGCCGGCCAGGGCCGCGTTATGCATGGCCGGCGAAAGGGAGTGTTCCACCGGATACCCCAGCACGCCCAACAATTTTGTTTTTCCGGTAACAGCAGGGCTCATGCCTGGTGTTCTCCCTTCCGACGACGGCTACGGTCGGCCGCCCCAAATCGAAGGTTTGAGCTTGCCCTCCCACTATGAGAGGCAAAGAACTTCGCGATCACTCCGGCCCGGGCAGGGAGCGCAGTACCACCCGTTCCAGCCGGCGCATGAATCTGGTGCCGATGAACTCGTACGGACTGATGGGCCTGACCAGGATGGTATACAATCCTAGCCGGTTCCCGCCCAGGACGTCAGTGAAAATCTGGTCGCCGATCAGGGCCGTTTCCCGGGGGGTCATACCGAGTACCTCCAGGGCCTGCCGTAGGCCCCGGCGCCGTGGCTTGCCGCAGTTAAAAACCGCCGGCAGGGCGAGCCTTTCCACCACCCGCCGGCCCCGTTCCGGGCTGTTGTTGGAAGTGAGGCAGGCCTTGAGCCCGGCCCGGCTGACCGTGGAAAACCATTCCAGCACCTCCGGGGCCAGGTAGTCGTCATTCCACAGGGTGACGGTGTTATCCAGATCCACCACCAGGCCCTTGATCCCCCTGTCAACCAGGACTCCTACCGGCACCCTGGCCAGGGAGCTGACGTACAGGCCGGGCTTGATGATTTCCAGCAAAGGCACTCATCTCCGTCAATTGTTAGGCTCATTCTAACACGCGCGGGCCGGGCCGGTCAAGACCGCTGTCGCCCTGGTCTTCCCGGTTTTCCTGCTCCGTCCAGGTGGCCTTATAAAGTGGAGAGGCGCCGGTATCCTCCCGGCCGGTGTCTTCGTCCCCGCCGACTCGGACCACCTCGGTCCGGGCCATGCTTTCGGCGAGAAGGGCCTGAATATCCAGGGAGGCTTCCGATTCCACCACCTTTGCCAGCTTGGGTTTCGTGGCCGGGTGCCTGGGAACGAAAAGGGTGCAGCAATCTTCGTAGGGTCGGATGGAGATCTCGTAGGTACCGATGCGTCTGGCCCAGGCAATGATGTCGGCCTTGTCCATGCCGATCAAAGGCCGCAGGATGGGCAAACGGCACACCTCGCCGATCACGGCTATGCTCTCCATGGTCTGGCTGGCTACCTGGCCCAGATTCTCGCCGGTGAATACGGCCAGGCAGCCCGTCTCCCGCGCCCAGTGCTCGGCCAGGCGGAACATCATCCGCCGCATGATGGTCACGTAAAGTTCCTCCGGGCAGTTCTGGCGCACGGCCTTCTGGATCTCGGTAAAATAGGCCACATAGAGGCTGACAGGGCCCCCATAGAGCGACAGGCGGCGGCAGAGGTCCACCACCTTCTCTCTGGAACGCTCGCTGGTGAAGGGAAAACTGTGGAAGTGCAGGGCGGTAACCCTTACCCCCCGGCGCATGGCCAGGTAGCCGGCCACCGGGCTGTCAATGCCCCCGGAAAGGAGCAGCAGGCCCCGGCCGCTGGAGCCGACCGGCAGGCCGCCCGGCCCGGATACGGAATCCACGTAGATGTAGGCTTCCTGGTCCCGAATCTCGATGTGAACGGTCCTCTGCGGCTGCTGCACATCTACAGTAACCTCCGGCATGTGGCCGAGGATATGGGCCCCCCCGAGGCGGCTGACTTCCGGCGAAGTCAGCGGGAACTTCTTGTTGGCCCGCCGGGTCTCCACCTTGAAGGTCTCGCCCGGCCGGATGTTTTCCCGGGCCAAATCCAGGCTGACCGCCAGAATGGCCTCTATGTCCAGCGGCGCCCGCCGGGCCAGGCTGAGGGAGACGATACCGCAGACGCGGGCCAGCCGTTCCACTACTTCGGGCCCGTCGCCATCCACAGGGACGAAAATACGGCCAAAGGTACGGCTGATGTGACGCTGGGGCAGGTCGCGCATGGCCCATTGCATATTGGCCACCAGCCGGAGCTCAAAATCCAGGCGGTTGGCGCCTTTCAAGCCTATTTCGCCGTAACGGACAATAACTACCTGGGAAGGTATTTGTCCTCACCTCGTCTAATCTGGAAACTGGAAGCTGGAGGCTAGAGGCTGGAACTCGTAGGAAGTAGCTAGCTACTTCCCCATTAAAATCCAGCCATCTGCCTAACCCCAGGTTCCATTTCTCTGATGGTGCACATAGGTGGCATGGGTGTCAACTGCGCTTGCTGGCCACAAGTCTGCTACATCATCCGGCGGTATTCCTCCACGGTCCGGGCCAGAAGCGCAGCCGCCATTGCCACTTCTCCTTCCGTGGTGAGAAAAGAGAAACTCACCCGGATAGCGCTCTCCCACCGCCGGCGGGGTAAACCCAGGGCCACGAGGACATGGCTGGGCTCGGGCCGGCGGGAGTGGCAGGCCGAACCGGTGGAAACGTAAATCCCCTGCTCCTCCAGCATGTGCACCAGGACCTCGCCCCGGACGCCGGGGAAGGAAAGGTTCAGAATGTAAGGCACGCCGGGCTCTGAACCCGGCCCGGGCCCATTGACCACATAATCCGCGCCCCGGGATAGTTCTGCCAGAAAAAGCTGCTGCAGGCGGGGCCACCTTACCCGCGCCTCCGGGGCCATTCCCCGCACCAACCGCGCCGCCTCGCCCAGGCCGACAATGCCGGGCACGTTTTCCGTGCCGGGTCGCAAACCTCTTTCCTGGTCGCCCCCGGCAAAAAGGGGCTCCAGGCGCACTCCTTCCCGCACCACCAGGGCTCCTACCCCCTTGGGGCCGTGGATCTTGTGGGCACTGAGGGTGAGGAGATCCACACCCCACCGGTGCGGGAAGAGGTCGAGCTTCCCCGCCGACTGCACGGCGTCCACGTGAAAGGCCACCTGCGGCTGGTACGGCGCCAGCAGGCGCCCGATCTCGGCTATGGGCTGGAGGCTGCCGGTCTCGTTATTCACGTGCATAACGCTTACCAGCGTGGTATCGTCGCCCACGGCCCGTATCACCTCTCCGGGCTCGACCAGCCCCCCGGTGCTGACCTTGAGGTAGGTAACCCTAAAACCATCTTCCTCGAGCTCCCGGAAGGTGTTGAGGACCGAGGCGTGCTCGATGGCGGTGGTGATCAGGTGTCTCCCCTGCCGCCGCCGGCGGTGGGCGATACCGCGGATGGCCAGGTTGTTGGCTTCGGTTCCCCCGGAGGTGAAGATCACTTCTTCGGGCTTGACCCCCACCAGGCGGGCCGTCTCCTCCCTGGCCCGCCGTAACAGCCTCTCGGCCTCCAGGCCCTTGGCGTGGAGCGAGGAGGGGTTACCCGGGAATTCCCGGAGTACCCGGTCCACGGCCTCGGCTACTTCCGGCAGCACCGGCGTGGTCGCGCTGTTGTCAAGGTAAATGTCCGGCAACAATCTCACCTAATGCTGTGGCTCTCCCTCAACTAGCTCCATCAGCACGCCGCTGGTGCTCTTGGGGTGGATAAAGGCCACCGTGGTCCCGCCCGCGCCGGGGCGCGGCTCGGGATCAATCAACTGGTACCCGTGCTTCCTGGCTCGGGCCATGGCCTCGGCCACATTGTCCACCCGGATCGCCAGGTGGTGGATACCTTCACCGCGTTTGGCCAGGAATTTGCCGACGTTGGTGTCCGGTCCCAGGGGCTCCAGCAGCTCGATGTTGCTTTCACCTACCCCGATAAAGGCCACCGTAACTCCGTCGCGCTCCACTTCTGTTATACCCTTCTCCTGGACCTGCAATACCTCGTGGTAAAAGCGCAGGGTCTCCTGGAGGCTATTCACAGCCACGCCGACATGGGCGATCTTGATACTCATTTTGGTTTCCTCCCTTGGCTTGGCCCGGCTTGGCCCGGCTTGACATGACTCAGATGGACTTAGCTTAGATGAATGTTTTCGCCACCCATCCTGACATTCCCTGCTAAACGGAGCAGGTACGCAAATTATTCATTGCCCTTATCCCCGATACCATGGTATTATATGGCTAAGGGAGGGAGTGAGGTGGCCTTACCGGAAGAAGATGCCAAGAAGCAAATTGCTGCCGGGGAAGAAGAACGGGAATTCAATACCAGGATGTTCTTTGACCTCTTTAGCATTACTTTGCAGCAGCTCAACAAACTCGATACCAAGATAGACGGCCTGCGGCAAGAAGTGAAGCAAGAAATAGGTGGCTTACGCCAGGAAGTGAAGCAAGAAATAGGCGGCTTGCGGCAGGAAGTAGGCGGCCTGCGCCAGGAAATGAAGCAAGAGGTAGACGGCCTGCGCCAGGAAATGAAGCAAGAGGTAGACGGCCTGCGGCAAGAAGTGAAGCAGGAGGTGCATGGCCTGCGCCAGGAAATGAAGCAAGAAGCAGACGGCCTGCGGCAAGAAGTGAAGCAGGAGGTGCATGGCCTGCGCCAAGAGATTCAGGGAGTCCACCAGGAGGTTCATAATACTACCTGGTGGATAATCGGCACCATCGTGGCTACGGTAGGTGTAGCCGTTGCTGTGGCCTCATGGCTGTTTTGAGCAAAAAAAGGGTAGCCTTGCAGCTACCCTTACTCCTGCCTTAAAATCTTCCGCAACAGCTTTTTCAGGATGTTCGGTAACGGTACGTAGTAGACGCGCAAGACTCTCACCCCTCTTTTCGGTGTCCCTGGCTATATTCTATTGGCCGGGCACCGAAAAGGTTCCTCAGGATAACCTTAAGAAAGCTTATGCGAACTCCAACTGAGAGAGAACCAAAAACGCCATCACCTTAACCATCACCCAACCGCCACTCACGGCAGGGCGTATTTCCGCATGCCCCCCTCGTACAGGTCGGCACCGTGGCAATCGTTTACTACGATGGCCGGCAGGTTTTCCACTTCCAGCCGCTGCAAAGCCTCCGGGCCCAGCTCCGGGTAGGCTACCACTTCGGCCTTTTTGATGCTCCGGGCGATCAGGGCCCCCGCCCCGCCCACCGCCGCCAGATACACGGCTTTATGTTTGATAATGGCCTCCTTTACTGCCGCCGAACGCGAGCCCTTGCCGATCATGCCTTTCAACCCGGTTTCAGCGATCAGCCCGGGGGTGTAGGGGTCCATGCGGCCGCTGGTGGTTGGACCGGCCGAACCGATGGGCCGGCCCGGTTTGGCCGGAGAAGGGCCGACGTAGTAGATTATCTGGCCCCGCAGGTCCACCGGCAGTTCTTCCCCCCGGTTCAGGAGTTCCACCAGCTTCTTATGGGCCGAGTCCCGGGCGGCATAAATAACACCGGTAATGTAAACCTGGTCCCCGGCCACCAGTCCTTCCACGTCAGCGTCTGTCAGCGGGGGGGAAACATATTTATCAGCCACCTTTACAACCTCCTTTAGAGCCCACAATATCGAGAACTCGAACGCCTGCTCCGGCAGGCAGGAAATCCGGCTGGCAGGATCCGGGTCCGGCAATGCCTTTCGGGTCCACCAGATCGCCAGGCATTGCCACCCCTGGGGCCGGAACTCACCTGCTCCCCAGGAGGAAAAGCCGGCCGGGTTTCTGGCTCACCGCCCTAGAGGGTGACGCTCCGGTGCCGGGCCGCGTGGCAGTTAATGTTTACCGCCACCGGCAGGCTGGCGATGTGGCACGGGAAGATCTCGATATGTACCGCCAGGGCGGTTATCCTCCCGCCAAAGCCCTGGGGCCCGATCCCCAGCTTGTTTATCTCTGTCAGCAACTCTTGCTCCATCTCGGCGATATCGGGCTGCGGGCTGGGTTGGCGCAGGGGCCGCAGGAGCGCCTCCTTGGCCAGCAGGGCGGCCTTCTCGAAATTACCGCCAATCCCGACTCCGACCACGATAGGCGGGCAAGGGTTAGGGCCGGCCTTCTTTACCGTCTCCAGGACGAATTTCTTTACCCCTTCCGCCCCGGCCGCCGGGGTGAGCATGCCTACCGCGCTCATGTTTTCGCTGCCGCCGCCCTTGGGGGCCACGGTAATGGTGAGTTTGTCCCCCGGCACAATCCGGGTATGGATTACAGCCGGGGTGTTGTCCCCGGTATTCTTGCCTCCCAGGGGATGGCCGAGCATAGACTTGCGCAGGTAGCCTTCAGTGTAGCCGCGCCGCACCCCCTCATTAACCGCGTCGTACAGATAGCCGCCCTCCACATGCACGTCCTGCCCCAGATCAAGGAAAACTACCGCCACTCCCGTATCCTGGCACATAGGAACCTGCTCGCCGGCCGCAATCTCCACGTTGGCCAGAATCTGTTTGATCACGTCCCGGCCTGGAGGAGAAACTTCTTCTTCCAGGCTTTTCTGCAGCACTTCCTTGACATCGTCACCGAGATAGAAGTTGGCCTCCTGGCACAGGCTGGCCACCGCCTCAATCACGGCGTCAGACGTTATCGTCCTCACCCGCATCCTGGTTCAAAAAAGCTTACAATCCATAACAACAGTCATGTCTTGTGCAGCCCGGCCTCCCCTTGACCAGGTTTTCGCTCCTTTCGGATTTTGTTTTGCCCACCCCTGGGAGTGAGCATTACGACAGGGAGACCTCGGCCCCGGGACCACCCACCTGCGGTGGGTACCCGACCCGGACGGGAGAACAGCGATTGACAGGCGCAAAACACGGACTTACGGGGATGCCACAGGGCACACATCTTGCGTTGACTGTCAACCGGAAGCCTTACGGCTTCGCCTCCTCGCGATCTGTTAGATGCGGCCTACCGGGTTGTCCGGTCCCGGCTAACGGGGTCACCTACTCGATAAAGCCAGCTCTTTCAAGTCGTGCCAGACGGAGTAAAACGATTCCTGCTTAAAACGAGTTAATCCGTTGTGGACAAGAATCTTCTCGTCCAGCCGCCTGAAAAGCCGTTTTACCTTTCGGGTCATCCCTTTTCCTTCCCCAGGCAAAGTTTTGACCTTCTGGCTCAGCTCCTCTTTGATCTTCTCGACGTTCTGTTTCAGTTCTTCGGTAATTCTCTCCTTGAAACCTGTCGCCCGCCGGGCGATCACCAAAGCAGCCGCCTGGTGCACTACGACGCCGTAACGCTCCATGTACTTCCAGTAACCGGCTGTAGAAGTGTGCGCCGGCCAGACCGACTTGACGCTTACCCCCTCCTTGAAGGCTTTCCGCATGACGGCATCAATTACTTTCCGGTACGGAAAGTTGGCCGCCATCCGGTTGAACCTCTTATTCGTGTCCAGACGGTCTTTGCCGAAATCCAGGTTCTCTACCGCCATGGGTTTGCCTAAAACTTTGGTTATATCCACCACCACTTGGGCCAACACCCCGATAAGGTAAGTACGCCTGTACCCCCGGCTGTAGGCCAGTTCGGGTATCTTGATATACAGAAACCCGTTCGGTTGCATTATCACCTGAAATTCTCCGGCAAACTTGTGTAATGCTCTCGGGTAAGGTATATCAAACCCTTCCGGCCAGGGCTCCGGTTGGCCGAAGTAACCTATGTTGGCCAAGGCCACTCCGTCCGGGTTGGTGTCCATCCCTAGATAACCCAGGTTAGAATTGGTAATAAGCCGCGGGGTCTCCACAGCAAAGGTGATGTGCGCCCGGTAGCGACCGTCCTGGCCCCTGATTAGTTCTACGGTGTAGGGAACTCCACCCAGAAGCAGTTCCCATACCTTCAGCCGGTGCTTCTCCGGCAGCCAGAGTTTAGCCGTAACGCGGGGCGCGTGTTTGGTGTGCTGCACTCCTTTGGCGTCAATCTTGCCGGGTTTGGCCAGGTGAGATATGGCCGCGCTCAGGGTGAATTCTCCGTCCTGATGAACCAGCTTGAGGTTCGGGTTGCCGCCCTTGGTTTCGTCTCCTCGGGCATACAGCCGGTTCTGCCGGGCGTTACGCCATTCTTCCCGAGTGCTTTGGCCCTTGCACACCCGCCTCCAGAGGCTTTTTCCCCCGAATACCACCTTCGGAATGGTGCCGTTTTCCTGGTGCGCCTGGAGTTCGGCTAGCTTGGCAGACAACTTTCTTGCCCGGGCCCGCCGGCCGTGGATTACCCGCTTGGCTTTCTCGATCTTGCCCGGGTCGTCGCCAGCCTTCGCTTTGTCCAGGTCCTTCTCCGCCCGGTCCAGCTTCTTCTTGGCCCGGCCCAGTTTCTTTTGGGTCTCCTCAATTTCCAAAGCCAGCAGCTCTTGCTGGGACCCGATAATTTCTTTGGCCTTGAGGATGGCATCGTCCACGTAACGGGAGTTGAGGCCGAAAAGTTCTTGGCCTTCCTTCTTGAGCTCTTCCCGGGCTTTGCCTTCTAAAAGCCGGTTGAAGGCCCAGCGGACACAGGCGGAAAATAGGCGCATCTCTGTGACCAAGGGATCTTCATTACCCCGGTGCCATTCCGGGAAGCGGAATGCAGGGTAATCCTTTGGGAACCATTCACCCTGGACAGTGTATATTATGCCGCCGTTAGGACCGGCTGCTTTCTTTTTGTTCTTCTTTCGCTTCTTCACCCGTCTGAACCTCCGCGATCAGTTCCCGAAAACCTTCCCTGACTTTCCTGCCGCCTCCGGCCCCGTACAGCCGGGCCGAAAATGAGGTGACGATGGCTAATAGGTCCCGCACCAATTCGGCTTGGGCATCTTCCGGCTCTTTTTCGGCGATGGCGATTATTTCTACACCGCAGTATTTCAGGTGCCGCTCAATGTACTCGTACCCGAAGCGGACCAGCCGGTCGGGGTACTCGATAAGCAGCTTCTTATATTCGCCCCGCTCGGCTAGCTTGAGTACGTTCGTTAAGCCCCGACGCTTCTGGTTTAATCCGCTGGCTATATCGGTTAATTCGGCCCTGACGGCAAAGCCGTTCTCCCCGGCGTATTGCCGCAACCGTCCCATCTGCCGGTCCAAATTGCCGGCCTCGGCCTGTTTCTTGGCGGATACCCGGGCGTACAGGACTACTGTCTCCTGCCCGCCGGCCAAGACTTGGCCTGACCCTAAAAGCCGGTTGAGGTCGTCCATAGAGTACCGGCGCTGACCTCCGGGCAAGCGGACTGGCTTGATTAAACCTTGTTTCTCCCAATTGCGTAGGCTGTTGGGGTGAACGCCCAGTCTCTTTGCGGCTTTGCTGATGGTTAATAGTTCCATGGTTTAAGCTTAGTATGTTTGTTACTTTTTGTCAATCCCTATTAGTGTATCAGTAGCTGCTGCGCATCCTCCTTCCAAAAAAGAAATCTTCTGTAGCCTACCCTTGCAAGAAACGTGCCAGCCCCCGGCATGGCCGGGCCACGACGGGGAACGGCACCGCAGAGGCCACCCGGCCGCCTCTCCCTGCACCGCGCCTGACCGCAGCGCGAGCGCCCCCAGGGGTCCGGGTTATTTCCCACTTCTACAAAATAGAATGAGCCCCGGGAGGCCCAGCGCCGTCCGGGGCGGCAAAGCTTACTGCAGCATGGAGATGAGCACCCCGGCGGCCACGGCCGAACCGATGACGCCGGCCACGTTGGGCCCCATGGCGTGCAGGAGCAGGAAATTCCTGGGGTTAGCCTCCTGACCCAGGTGCTGGGAACAGCGGGCCGCCTCGGGCACGGCCGAGACACCGGCCGCCCCGATTATGGGGTTGATTTTCCCTTTGGAGAGAATCTTCATCACCTTGCCGAACAGCACTCCGGCGGCCGTGCTCACAATAAAAGCAGCCAGGCCGAGGAGCAGGATGCTGATAAATTCCAGGGAGAAGAACCTCTCGGCTGAGGCGCTGGCGCCCACGGTAAGCATCAGGAAAATGGTTACCGTGTCCAAGATGGCCGTCTCCGCCACTTTAGCCAGACGGTTGGTCACCCCGGATTCCCGCAGGAGGTTGCCGAGCATAAACGGGCCGACCAGGGAAATGGAGTTGGGCACCAGCAGGCCGCAGACGATCAGGACGACAATGGGAAACAGGATTTTCTGGGTGCGCGAGACCGGGCGCAGTTGTTCCATCATGATGGCCCGTTCTTCCTTGGTGGTCAGGAGCTTGATGACCGGCGGCTGGATCATGGGCACCAGGGCGATATAAGAGTAGGCCGCTACGGCTATTGGAGCCACAATCTCCGGCGAGAGAATAGAGCTGGTGTAAATGGCGGTCGGCCCGTCGGCGCCGCCGATGATCCCGATCCCGGCCGCCTGCTGGGGGGTGAAGCCTAAAAGCAGGGCCCCCAGAAAGCTGGTGAAGATGCCGAACTGGGCCGCCGCCCCCATGAGGAAGGAGACCGGGTTGGCGATCAAAGGCGCAAAGTCGGTGAGGGCGCCGATGCCGACGAAGATCAACGGCGGGTAGATGCCGTTCCATGTGCCGAAGCCCAGGTAGTAAAGAAGGCCGCCGAACAGGGAGGCCGTCGGCTCCCGCTGCAGGCCGGTGAGGGGTACGTTGCCCAGGATCATGCCGGTAGCGATAGGCACCAGCAACAACGGCTCAAACTTGCGGCCGATGCCCAGGTAGAGCAGGATGGCGGCGATGAGGAACATGGCCAGGTTACCCCAGGTCACTCCGGTGAGGCCCAGGTAATTGGCAAGATAGTTCTGGACGCCGTTATTGAGAAACTCAGCAAAACCCACCCGGTCCCCTCCTAACCGACCACGGCCAGCAGATCACCCGCAGCCACGGTCTGGCCCTTGCTGACCGCGATTTCCTGCACCGTGCCCGCTACCGGGGCCACGATCTCGTTTTCCATCTTCATGGCCTCGATGATCAGTAGCACCTGCCCGGCCTGCACCGGCTGGCCGGCGCTGACCTTGATGTCCAACACCGTGCCCGGTAAGGGGCTGACGATTTTTTCTCCGCCGTTTCCTGCCGGCCGGGCTGCCGGTTGCGGGGCGGGACCGGGGGTGGAAGCCACCGTGGCCCGGGGCTCAGACCCGGAAGCAGATGCCGGCCGAACCGGCGGCGGGGCTGGAGAAGGAGTTGCCGCCGGGGCCGGCGCCGCTGGGGCCGAGATTTCTTCCACCTCAACTTCAAAGGTCTCTCCGTCTACCGTAACGCGAAATTTACGCACCAAAGGTTTTCCTACTCCTTTCTCGCCAGATATTGCTGCCGCTGGTCAATCAGGGTCTGGCGGCCCGCCGCGGCCCAACTCAGGCTACCTCGGGACGAGGCCACCTTGACCAGGTGAAAACCCCGCTCCGGGCCGGCCAAGGCTGTGATGGCCGCCATGATGGCCGCTACCTTTGCGGGAGACAAACAATCAGTTACCGGTTCCAGGCTGAGTTCCGGCACCTGCCTGGCGGGCTCCCCGGCGGCCAAGGGTTCTCTTCCCCGCCCTGCCTCTGCCGGAGCCCTGGAGCGCTCGACGTAGCGGTAGTATATCCAGTTGAACAGGTAGACCAGAACTACCAAAATAGCCAGTACCAGAAAGACCATGCCCATGCCCATGATGGTCATGGTCAATCCCAGGGACCAGTCGCTCAAGAAGACCATACCTCCTTCATACCGGGATGTTACCGTGTTTCTTTCCCGGCCGGGTTTCCCGCTTGTTCACCAGGGATTCCAGCGCCGCTGTCAGATGCGGCCGGGTCTCGGCCGGGTCCAGGACGTCGTCAATGAAGCCCCGGGAGGCGGCGCGGTAAGGGTTGGCGAAGAGGTTACGATAATCCTCGATTTTCTGCCTGCGCACCTCAACCGGGTTTTCGGCCTCCTCGATTTCTTTGCGGAAAACGATGTTGGCGGCGCCGTCGGGGCCCATCACGGCGATCTCGGCCATGGGCCAGGCAAAGGCGATATCCGCGCCCAGGGAGCGGGAGCACATGGCCAGGTAAGCCCCGCCGTAAGCCTTGCGCAGGACGATGCTGATTTTGGGCACGGTAGCTTCGGAATACGCGTAAAGAAGCTTGGCTCCGTGGCGGATTATCCCGCCGTATTCCTGGTCGGTCCCCGGCAGGTAACCGGGCACGTCCACGAAGGTGACCAGGGGGATGTTAAAGCAGTCGCAGAAGCGGACGAAGCGCGACGCCTTGTCAGAGGCGTTGATGTCCAGGCACCCGGCCAGGTGCCGGGCCTGGTTGGCCAGGATCCCCACCGCCCGGCCGCCGAGGCGGGCGAAGCCGATGACCATATTGCGGGCCCACCCAGCCTGCACCTCAAAGAAGCTGGCGTCATCCACGACCGGCAGAATCACGTCATGCACGTCGTAGGGCTTGTTGGGGTCAGCAGGGACTACCTGGCGCAGCCCTTCTTCCACCCGGCCAATCGGGTCGGTGGCCGGGGCCAGCGGGGGATCTTCCAGGTTATTGCCGGGCAGGTAGCTCAGGAGTTTCTTGATCTGGGCTATACATTCGTCTTCACTGGCGGCCCGGAAATGGGCCACACCGCTGGTGGTGTTATGGGTGCGGGCCCCGCCCAGCACCTCGGGCGATACGTCTTCCCCCGTTACGGACTTGATCACTTGGGGGCCGGTGATAAACATCTGGCTCGTCTTTTCCACCATGAAGACAAAGTCGGTCAGGGCCGGGGAGTAAACCGCTCCCCCGGCGCAGGGTCCCATGATCACGGAGATCTGCGGGACAACGCCGGAGGCATGGGTGTTGCGCTTGAAGATCTCCCCGTAGCCGTTCAGGGCGTCCACGCCTTCCTGGATGCGGGCCCCGCCGGAGTCATTGATTCCGATCAAAGGGGCGCCGTTCCGTACGGCCAGGTCCATTACCCGGCAGATCTTGGCGGCGTGCATCTCCCCCAGGGTACCGCCGATGACGGTGAAATCCTGGGCAAAGATATATACCAGGCGGCCGTCAACGGTGCCGTACCCGGTAACCACGCCTTCTCCCGGAGCCCTGGTCCCGGCCATGTCGAAATCGGTAGCCCGGTGGGTGACAAAGGCTCCGATCTCGACAAAGCTCCCCGGGTCCATGATCCGGTCTATTCTTTCCCGGGCCGTGAGCTTCCCGCTCTCGTGCTGCTTCTTGACCCGGCCCGGCCCGCCTCCGGCCGTGACTTCCTGCCTGCGTGCCGCCAGGTCGGCAAGCAATTCGTCAATTGACACCTCTCATACCTCCAAGGACTGGATGGATGTGACAAAACCCCGGAGGCTGTTCAAAGGAGTTTTTTAACAGCCTCTTAGGAGACGTGCTCCCGGATGTACTCCACTATCCTGGTAGTCGGCGTTCCCGGTCCGAAAATCTCGGTAATCCCGGCTTCCTTCAGGTAAGGTATATCTTCCTCGGGAATGACCCCGCCGCCGATCACCAGGATGTCGTACCCGCCCTTGGCCCGGAGCAGCTCCACCACTGGCGGGAAAAGCTGCATATGGGCTCCGGAGAGGCTGCTCAGCCCCACCACCTGCACGTCTTCCTGCAGGGCTGCCTCCACCACCTGCTCCGGTGTTTGGCGCAGGCCGGTATATATAACTTCCATCCCCGCGTCCCGCAGGGCCCGGGCTATTACCTTCGCCCCCCGGTCGTGGCCGTCAAGGCCCACCTTGGCGACCAAAGCCCGGATAGGTCTATCCGCCATATCGGTCCCTCCCGTTTTCGCTAGCATTCTTGTCGCACCCCCATCATGAGGGGTGGTCTGTCTTTCCCCGGCTGCCGGCTAAGCTCTGCGGCCACAAAACCTCCGCACCTACACCACTTGTTCCGCCTTGTATTCCCCAAACACTTCCCGCAGCACACCGCATATCTCGCCCAGGGTCGCGTAAGCCCTGACCGCCTCCAGGATCACCGGCATCAAGGGGTCCGTCCCGACCGCCGCTTCGCGCAGCCGCTGCAGGACAGCCGCCACCCGGCCGGCGTCGCGCTTCTCTCGCAGACGCGCCAGCCGCTCCACCTGGCGTTCGGCAATGGCCGGGTCGAGGCGCAGCAAGGCCGGGCGGGTATCTTCCTGCATCTGAAACTTGTTGACGCCGATAACCATCTTTTCCCCGGACTCAATGGCTTTCTGGTAGCGGTAGGCGCTCTCCTGGATCTCCTGCTGCATAAAGCCCAGCTCAATGGATTTCACCGCCCCGCCCGTGGCGTCTATCCGCTCCAGGTATTCCTGCGCTTCTGTCTCCAGGGCGTCGGTGAGAGCCTCGATGAAGTACGAGCCGCCCAGGGGGTCCACTGTGTCGGTAACCCCTATTTCGTACCCGATCACCTGCTGGGTACGTAGGGCGATACGGACTGCGTTTTCGCTGGGCAGGGCCAGGGCTTCGTCAAAGGAATTGGTGTGCAGGGACTGGGTCCCGCCCAGGACGGCGCTCAGGGCCTGGAAGGCCACTCGCATGATGTTTACCTCTGGCTGCTGCGCGGTGAGGGAGCACCCGGCAGTCTGGGTGTGGAAGCGCAGCATCTGGGAGCGCGGGTTCTTGGCCCCGAAACGCTCCTTCATAATCCGCGCCCAGAGGCGGCGCGCGGCCCGGAACTTGGCTACCTCCTCGAAGAAGTTGACGTGGGCGTTAAAGAAGAAGGACAGCCGCGGGGCGAACTCGTCCACCTCCAGCCCGGCTTCCCGGGCGGCCTCGACGTAGGCTATCCCGTCGGCCAGGGTAAAGGCTATTTCCTGCGCGGCCGTAGACCCGGCCTCGCGGATGTGGTAGCCGCTGATGCTGATGGTATTCCACTTGGGCACGTTCTTAGCGCAGTAGGCGAAGATATCCGTTACCAGCCGCATGGAAGTCCGGGGCGGGAAGATATACGTCCCCCGGGCCACGTATTCCTTGAGGATGTCGTTCTGGATGGTGCCGTCCAGCTTATCCGCGGGCACGCCCTGTTTTTCAGCGACGGCTATGTACATGGCCAGCAGCACGGCGGCCGGGGCGTTGATGGTCATGGATGTGCTCACCCGGTCCAGGGGTATGCCGTCAAAAAGGATCTCCATATCCTCCAGGGAATTGATGGCCACGCCCACGCGGCCCACTTCACCCCGGGCCAGGGGATGGTCGGAGTCGTAGCCTATCTGCGTCGGCAGGTCAAAGGCCACGCTCAACCCGGTCTGCCCTTGCTCCAGGAGGTATTTGAACCTCTGATTCGTCTCCTCGGCCGTACCGAAACCGGCATACTGCCGCATGGTCCACAGCCGGCCCCGGTACATGGTGGACTGGACGCCACGGGTAAAGGGGTACTCCCCGGGAAAGCCGAGGTCACGCTCATAATCCTTGGCGCCAATGTTGACCGGCGTGTAGGCCCGCTCGATGCCGATGCCGGAATCCGTGGTGAATTCCTTTTTCCGCTCCGGCCGTTTCTCTATCTCCTTGGCCACCCGCTGCTCCCATTCCGCCTGTTTTTGCTCCAGTTGCTGCACGTAGTCGCGATCAAACACCTTTGACACACCTCCTAATTTGGAAGTTGGGAGGTTGGAGGTTAGAGGTTGGATCTCGTAGGAACCGGCTGCGCCGGTTCCAGACCTAAATTCCGCTCCCGCCTCGCCCTCGCGTATTTTCACATCCCTGCCGGTGCCGGGACGCCGCTGGCGGCGTGGCACCTGTCCCGAAAGTGAGAAGTGAGGCAGCCGCCCTAGATGACCTCTTTAATGAGTTCCGGCACCTCAAGAGGCAGGCCGGCCACCTGCACCCCGGCTGCCTGCAGGGCCTGCACTTTGCCGGCAAAGGTCCCACGGCCGCGCTCGATGATGGCGCCGGCATGGCCCATGCGCTTGCCGGGCGGCGCGCTCTTGCCGGCAATGTAGGCTACCACCGGTTTGGTGAGGTGGTGCCGGATGTATTCGGCCGCCTGTTCCTCGGCCGTGCCGCCTATTTCCCCGATCATGACCACGGCCTTTGTTTCGGGGTCGTTTTCAAAGTCCTGCAGGACCTCGATAAAGTTCCTCCCGGCGATGCGGTCCCCGCCCATGCCGACGACGGTGGTGGTGCCGATGCCGGCCGCCAGGAGATTGGCCACGATCTCATAGCTCAGGGTGCCGCTGCGGGAAACCACGCCTACCGGCCCGGGGACAAAGACCTGGTTGGGGGGAATCCCGATCTTGCATTTGCCGGAGGAGACAACCCCAAAGGTATTGGGGCCGATGAGGACTGCCCCCTTCCGGCGCGCGGCGGCCACCATGAGCATTTCGTCGTGCAGGGGCACGTGCTCGGTCACGCATACCACCACCCCGACCCCGGCCTCCAGGGCCTCGAGGACCGCGTCTTTGGCCCCGGCCGCGGGGATGAAAATAACGGAAGCGTCAACGCGATAGCGGGAACAGGCTTCGGCTACAGTGTCGTAAACAGGCACTCCTTCCACCGTCTGCCCGCGCCGGCCCGGAGCCACCCCGGCCACAATCCTGGTGCCGTAGGCCAGCATTTGCCCAGTGTGAAAGCTTCCCTGCCGTCCGGTAATGCCCTGGACCAGTACCTGCGTGTTTTCGTCTATGTAGATGGCCACCTTCTTAACCTCCCTAAGCTTTTTGCGCCAGTTCGACGGCTTTGGCCGCGGCCTCGCTCATGGAACGGTAGGCCTCAATCCCGGTTTCCCGCAGAATCTCTACGCCTCGGGCCTCGTTCGTCCCTACCAGCCTGATTACTACTGGCACCGGGATCCCCCTGGTCTTCTTGACCTGGCTGAAAGCCGTGGCCACGTCGTCACACCGGGTGATGCCGCCGAAGATGTTGATAAAGATCACCCTGGGGTTGGTGGCCAGGAGCAATTCCAGAGCTTGGGCCGTCTGCTCCACGTTGGCCCCGCCGCCCGCATCCAGGAAATTGGCCGGTCGGCCGCCGTAATGCTGGATTATGTCCAGGGTAGCCATGGTTATCCCCGCGCCGTTGGCCATGATGGCGATGTCTCCATCCAGCTCCACGAAGGAGAGGCCGATGGCTTGGGCCTTCTGCTCCAGCGCTGTCTTTTCCTCCACCCGGGGTAGGTCCGGGTGCCGGTACAGCGCCTCGTCATCCACGGTCACCTTGGCGTCGGCCGCCACCAGTTTTTCCCCAGTCCACACCAATGGGTTTATCTCTACCAGCTCCGCGTCCAACTCCATGAATAACCGGTACAGCCCAGGCAGCAGAGCGGCGAATTGCTTGGAGGGCTCACCGGAGAGCCCCATGCGCCAGGCGATCTCCCGGCCTACATACTCCGAAACCCCCAGGACCGGGTCCACCGGCCGCCGCACGATCATCTCCTCGGGTACTTCTTCAATGTCCATGCCCCCGGCGGCCGAAGCCAAAATCAGGGGGCAGCGCATGGAGTTCTCCACAGTAATGGCCAGATAGTACTCGTGCTGGATGGTCAGTTTTTCCTCTACCAAGATTTTTTCCACCTGGTAACCCTGTAATTCCTGTCCCAGCAATTCCCCGGCCTGGGCCACGGCTTCGGCGGCATCTCGGGGAAACTTTATCCCTCCCGCTTTGCCCCGCTTGCCGCTGAGAACCTGGGATTTCAGTACGGCCGCCGGGATGCGTTCCAAAACCCCGGCCGCTTGGGCCGCCTGGGTGATCACTTCGCCGTCGGGAACGGGAATTCCCTGGGAGCGAAAGAGATCTTTGCCCATGCACTCGAATAGCTTCATTTTCCGCCCTCCTCAATCGGATCCTGGAATAATTTTAATTCCTACCCGGCGCAATAAAATAAGCCTGACGATGAAGGTCCCGTAGCGGGTTCCCCGCCAGATACCGGCTAGACCGTGTTCAGCTTTTTCAGCTTGTTATAAAGGGTAGCCAGGGAGATATTGAGAGCCTGGGCCGCCTTTTTCTTTCCTTCCAGGGTATTGCCGTACCTGGACAGGGCGGCTTTCAGCATAATCTGCTCCATCCGCTCCAAGGGCATCACCTCGACATAAGGGCCTGTCCCGGGCACGTCCAGGGGGCGCAGGTATTGCGACAGGTGCTTGTGGGTCAGCTCATCAGCCTCAACCACCACCATGGCGCGCTCCAGGACGTTTTCTAGTTCCCGAACGTTGCCGGGCCAGTCGTAATCCACCAGCAACTGCATGGCCTCCGGCGAGACCCCGCGCACCTTTTTGCCCAGCTTGCGGTTAAACTTGAAAATAAGGTGGTTGACCAGGGGCGGGATATCCTCCCTTCTTTCGCGCAGGGGCTGGATGTGCAGTTCGACCACGTTCAACCGGTAGTACAGGTCTTCGCGGAAGCTCCCGTTGCGGACCATGGCCCGCAGGTCCCGGTTGGTGGCGGTCACCACCCGCACATTCACTTTGACGGTCTGGGTGCCGCCAACGCGCTCAAACTCCATTTCCTGGAGGAAGCGCAACAGCTTGGCCTGCAGGAAAAGGCTCATGTCCCCAATCTCGTCCAGAAAAAGGGTACCGCCGTTGGCCAATTCCACCTTGCCGAGTTTGGTCCGCACCGCCCCGGTAAAGGCCCCTTTTTCATAACCGAAGAACTCGGATTCCAGCAGGCTTTCGGGAATGGCCGCGCAGTTTACTTTAATGAATGGCTTATCGCGGCGGTTGCTGTTCTGGTGTATGGCATGGGCATAAATCTCTTTGCCGGTACCGCTTTCCCCGCTGATGAGCACCGTGGAGTCACTTTTGGCGGCCTTCTTGGCGATTTCCATGGTATTTCGGAAAAGCCGGCTCTGTCCCACGAGATCGTCAAAATTATATTTGGCCCCGCTGATCTGATCAATGCGGGCATAAAGGTTCTCGATGAGGGTGTTGCTATTCTGCAGTTCCTCCATGAGCTTGAGGAGATCTGTCATCGGTTGGAAAACCACGACTCCGCCCTCAATCTTACTGTCAACCACGATGGGGGAAGCGTTGGATATCACTTCCACGCCGGCCCCACCGACCTTGGTCCGCAGACCGGTAACGCTTTTCTGGCTGATCAGCACCCGGGCCAGGGCCCCGTTCGGAGACGCCTCCAGGATGTTCTCCCCCACCCGCCGCTCCTCGGGAATCCCGGTTATGCGGGTAAAAGCATGGTTAACGTATTTTACCACGCCGCTGGCGTCGGCCACTTCAATGCCTTCCTGCACGGCATTAAGGATGGCCTGCAACTCGCCCTTGACCCGCCTGGCCTCCATGAGCTGTTCCAGTTCCCTGAGGTGGGCCAGCAGCATTTCCGCCGCCTTCCGGTTCAGGAAAGCCACGCCGTTGTCGGGGGGCAAAGGACAGGTTTCCGCCTTTCCGGCCAGGTCTATGACCATATCCGGGTGGTCGGCGGCTGGCATCCCCGCAAGCAGTGCGGCGATATCCGCCTTGCCCGGGCCTGGCTCCCATGCGCCTACGATCTTCACCAGGCCGGTGTGCTCGAGTTCGCGGCAAAAATCATCGTCCCGCCCGATGACGGCTACTTTTATTTCCCGCAACAACAACCTCTCCTTCAGGCCGACACGAAGTTTGAGATACAATTTCCTTGTGGTTTAGGCCTGTTTGGGCAACGTTACTTCTATTCGCGCCCGAGATAGAAATTCCTTCTACATCCTAAAAAAGTTCTAGTTGCTACGAAAATGCTCGTAGCCGCCAGGGGGCAGGGGACTGCGCTTGAGCCCCCGGAGTGAGGAGATCCCTTCCCCGGAAGGCAAAACAAGCCCGATGGGCGTAACCTCGATACCTGCCTCCCGGAGGGTCCGGGCCACTTTCGCCACCGCGCCGGGAGCCACAGTAAAGAGAAGTTCATAGTCTTCACCGCCGTAAAGAGCCAGCTCCAGGGGATCATACCCCAGAAAGGCCGCGACCTCATTTACTCCGGGCGCCATGGGGATCTTTTCCACGTATATCTCCAATCCCACCTGGCCGGCCTCGGAGATCTGGTACATCTCGCTTACCAGCCCGTCGCTGATATCGTCCGCGCAGGTTACGCCGCCCAGGGCGCTCAGGAGCTTCCCCGCCTCCACCCGCGGTTCGGGCCGGCGGTGGCGCCGCAGCAAAGGCGAAGCCGCGTCAACCTCCATTTCCGGATGCTGCAACAGGGCCAGGCCAGCGGCCGCTCCCCCGAGGTTGCCGGTGACCATGAGTACATCTCCCGGCCGGGCACCGTGGCGGTAAAGGCAGCGGTCGCGAAGGACGCTTCCCAGGACGGTAATGCTGATGGTAATAACCTCATTGGGGCTGGCTACCGTATCGCCGCCGACTATGTTTACCCCGAACCTGGCCGCACAGGACCGTAAACCGGCGGAAAAGGATTCAACCCACGCGATCTCCAGCCGTTTTGGCACGGCCAGACTCAGGAGGGCGCTCTCAGGCCTCCCGCCCATGGCGGCTATGTCACTCAAGTTGACGGCCATGGCCTTGTAGCCTACGTCTTCGGGCGTAGACCACTCCCGGCGGAAATGTACTGTTTCCACCAGCATGTCAGTGGTAGCCAGGAGAACCTCTCCAGGCTCCGGCCCGGGCAAAACGGCCGCGTCATCCCCAATCCCGGCGATAACCCGCTCCGGCACCACCACTGAGCCGCGGGTGAACCTCTTAATCAGTCCCCATTCGCCCACATGGCGAAGATCCATGCCCGTTCCTCCTGTCCGCCTGGTGAGAAATCATTACTTGGCCTGTTTCCCGGACCCGCCTCTAACCTGCCGCCGGCTGCCTTCTCAAAAGACCGTTACCTCTGGTTCAAGCCCGGCTGACCAGACTGCCTCGAGCAGTTCCCGCCCCTGCAGGCGCCGGCCGGCTGCGGCCGTGAAGGCGGCTTCCCAGGCATTGGCGGCCAGCGACCGCCCCCCGATGGCCGGCATGAAAGTTACCAGCGTTTTAGCGCCTCGGGCTGACAGTGAATCCCGGTCCGAGGCGGTCACGGTCGAGGTAATGACGATCTTACCGTCCAGGCGCTGCGGCAGGTGCCTGCGAAGGAAATGCCAGTCGCCGGCCAGGATGTCCGCCTGCCGGTAGTACCGGCACCAGCGCGGCCGTATTTCCAACTGGCGTTCCCCCAGAGGATAGAGGGACCCAATAGGAAAGTGCGAGAAAAAAGGGAGGGTCAAACCAGCGACCAGGTTAAAGGCGGCCAGGGAATGAAAAGGCACAGGCAGGCCAAGGGCGAACATGGCGTCGCCTACGATCAAGCGCGCGCCGTGGGCTTTCATGGCCGCAGCCAGGGGATAACGATCCAGAGCGGAGGCCAGCAGTGCTGTCCGGCCCTGGAAATCCAGCCCCCAGTTCCGCGCCAGGAAGGGGATCGTCTCCGGCTCCACCCACTCCTTCAGGGTGCTCCCGTCTACCACCGGGGTATCCGGTGCCAAACCGGCCAGTTCTTGCCCCTGGTGAAAAGGGTACGGTTTCCGACCGCAAAAGAAGCAAAGGTTAATGCCCCCCAGGCCGATAGCCTCTACCTGGCCGTCTAATTGGCGCAGCAGGCCCGCCATGCGACGAACATCCCCGTCGGTCCCCATCCGCCTGAGGCCAACCCGTTCGCCCCCGAGCTCCATTGCAACCGAATAATCATTCTGGCTTGACCCCAGGCTGACGCTGACCGCCTGGCGCATTTCCCGCCCGCCTCCGTGCCCAACCCCCGCCCGGCAAGGCGCTGAAACAGACCCTCTGCCCGGGTATGCGGCAACAATATGCCCCGATCGGCTGCGAACCGGCACCCGCCGCCTCTCCCCGGCCTCCCGGGGGCACAGCCCGGTCGGGCATGGCCCGGTGAAGCTGGTTTCCTCTCCGGGTTCAGCCGCCGTCAGTCTCGCCGGCCGCCGTACCGGACGCCGTACCGGCCCTTACCAGGGCCAGGGCGATGCGCCGCACCTGGCGGGCACTAAACTTGGCCGCATTCTGATAGTCGGTGATATAGCTCACCAGGTGGTCCTTCTTCAGAACTGTTAGTTCCGGGTCACGGCCCTCCATAATACACCGGGGGTGGGAAAGAACCACCAGGGAAACCAGGGGGACCTCCCTGCCGACATTAAGGGAACCAAGTATCTGGCGCAGGACCATTTCGTGACGCCTGACCTGGGCCAAGGGACTATCTATGCCTTCCCTGACCAGCCCGTTTTCTCCAGGCCGCAGCAGCATCCATTGACCGTCAGGAGAGATGATTACCGCCCCGTTATAGTTTTTGGTCTCAAGATGAAAAACACCCTGCGGTCCAATCACCACGTGATCTAATTGTTGCGCCCCCAGACCGGGTGAGGCTACCTGAATATCATTGATAACGATGTACTCCTTGGGCAGCCACTGCAAGGCAAAGGCAACTTCTTGTTCTCCCCGCCGGCCGCTGGCCAGATTTCTCTGTTGTCTATCCAGGCGGCGGATTTGATGCTGGAGCTGCCGGGCCTTTTCCTCGCGGGCCGGTTGGGTTATCACCAGGTAGGCGCAGGTTATCAACAAGGAAAAAAATAGGGCTGCGGTGATCCCGGTGGTAAAATCCAGCAGTCCCTGGGATATGATGATCAACAACAGGAAAGCGGCCAGGGTGGGAGCAGCCACTACCAGGTAGGTATAAGCAAAACTGGCAGTGCTGTTGAGCCGGTCCAGTTCTCTCTGGTAAACCTCTATTTGCTTTCCGATCTCAGCCACGGGGTCATCAGTCGCGGTGGCTGCCCCTTCTTGTTTTGTAACCGGCATTTTCGACTCCTGTATAGCTTTACTGTTTGCGGAAAGCTGTCTGTAGTTTTTGCGGACTTACCGGCTCGACCCCGCCGCCCTGGCCAAACCGGTCGCTATCAGCCCGGCCAGCACGGCATAATCCTCTGTCGGCAGATAGTCCGGGGCGGAACTGTCAAAAAGGATGCTGGCATTGGCCGGCAACTCCTCGTCACCTTCCCAGACGACTACTCCTACGGGTACACGGGGGAACGGCCGCAGGATTACACTGGCATGCCCCCACTCTCCTACCTCACGGCCATAAGCCGCAGCCGCCTCCAGGAGCCCAGGGGCTGAATTGCCGAACGTCCCCATCAGGGGCAGCAGCGCCCGGCGACGAAAGGCATCCATATACAGGCTTCCACCCGGAAGTTCACGGAAGGAGATCCAACGCCCGGTCAGCGGTGTCCCGGAGGCATGCAGCAGATAATGGAGGATGAGGACCTGTTCCTGCAACCCGGGTTCGGGGCTGAAGGTCTTTGTCCCGGTATGCACCGTATACTGCGTCAAAAAAAATGGCACCATGATCCCGCCCGGCCCCCGGTCGTAAACCACACCACACCGATCTTCAATAGCTACGGGGTCAGAGGCCTGAAGTTCTGACCAGGCCTTGGCCAGGGCTGCCCTGAGATCCATTTCCCTACCTCCCACTGGTTAACGGTCATGCCCTCCCGGAGGCCCGGAAAGGTCACAGCCCGGCGTCATGCATGCAAATCTTGATATAAGCTCTCGGTGCTTAGATTTAATTAGTTTCGTTATTAACCGGAGAGAATCCTTCTGGGGTTAGTATGAAACAGGTGATTGATTATTTGCCATGGAGCAGGTATAATACAGCATGGTGGGTATCATCCGGCTCTTGCCTGCCGGGGCGTGGCGCAGCTTGGTAGCGCGCTTGGTTTGGGACCAAGAGGCCGGGGGTTCGAATCCCCCCGCCCCGACCAGCAAAATCAAGGCTTCCAGGGTTCGGCTAGTGACATCAAAAGAGGGTTTGACATCAACCTGACATCAACCGGGCCTTGGACAAAAGAATAGCCGGCCAGGGGAGCCATCCCTGCCGGCTAGGCTGTCGGGTTTTGGTCCCTTACCTTGCGGAAGGGGCCTTTTCTTTTTTCAGCACCTCATTCAGCCGGGCCGCCGCCTTCCTCTCCAGATCTAGGGATACGTGGCTGTAAATATCCAGGGTTACGGCAATCTGACTATGACCCAGCATCTGCTGCACCACCTTGGGAGACTCCCCAAGCTCCAGCATCATTGTGGCGAAAGTATGCCTGGCATCGTGGAAACGGATATGGGGTAAGCCAGCACACTTCAGCATCTGGTCGAAATGTCGGGTAAAGCTCCTGGGGTCTAACGGCTGGCCGTCCTCAGCGCAAAACACCAGGCCATTATCCCGGTATCCCTGGCCTAATGCCAGTTTCTCCTCATTCTGCCGGGCCTTCCACCGTTTCAGTTCGGCCAGGACATCCTCCGGGATAGGAATAGTCCTCCTGGCGGTAGCCGTCTTTAGTTCCTGGAACACCAGCATAGTCTTGCGCTCCCCCTCTTGGGCTTCGTGGTTCCTTACCCGGACAAGTCCCTGCTTGACGGTAATGGTCCCAGCCTTCAGGTTCACGTCCTGCCAGCGCAGACCAAGGAGTTCGCCGCGTCGCAGGCCGGTGGCCAGTTCCAAGTAAATAGCCGGGAATAGCCGGTCCTGCTCAATGGCATCGAATAGCTGTTTCACCTCCTCCAGGGTGAGAGGGCGAATTTCCTTCTTCACCTTGCGGGGCAGGGTGGTGGCCTCGGCCACGTTTCTTATCACTAGGCCATTCTTGACGGCCTGTCCCAATGCACCGTGAATGACTGTATGAATGTAGGTGACTGTTTTCGGTGAAAGGCCGGCTTTGGCTTTTTCATTATACAGCCGCTGCAAATGCTCAGGCCGCAGGTCCTTGAGCTTCAGTTCGCCGACGGCCGGCTTGATGTGAACACGGGCCGTTATCTCATAACTATCCCAGGTCGTGGGCCGCAGTTCGGTCTTCTTATACTCCACCAGCCAGGTCTCCAGCCACTGGCCTACAGTGAGTTTGGTCGGTTCAACAAAGGTCCCACGCTGCACTTCGGCCAGGGCAGCAGTCACCTTCCTGGCAGCCTCCTCCCGTGTAGCGCCGTAGAAGAAAACCCTTTTGAGTTTGCCGGTTGCCGGGTCCCGGCCTGTAGTGACGGCACCCTGCCATCTGCCGTCGGAGCGCTGGGTGACTGAGCCTTCGTTGTTCCCGCGCTTACCACCCATTTCGCACACTCCTTTCCTTTTGTCCCTTTGGGGGGCCTGTGGCCCCCCTTGTGACATATAATACCACATCATTCAACGACTGTCTGCTGCTCCAGCCATTTTTTCAGGCCATCCTTGGGCACCCGGAATATGCGCCCTACGCGCACAACCGGAAATCCCCGCCGGTGACAAAGGTCATAGGCCGAATTGCGGCCTATTTGCAGCAGTTTGGCTACGTCTTCAACCCGGAGAAGCAGCGGCAGGTCGTCCCAGTTTACCATCAAATTCACCCCCTTCTTGATTCTTTGTCTGTGAACTGATTCACACTAAGGAAAAGGCCGGGGTCTACCCGGCCTCTTTCGCTTCCTTCGCCTCCTGGTCCGTGCATTCCCGGCACCCACACCCCTGGAGGTAGCCGTGGCAGCCGGTGTAGCCCCAGCAGGGAGCTTCCGGGCCGTCCCCGGCGCAGGTATCGCAGCCTACCCAGACTGTCCAACCTTCCCATTCCATCCAGGGCTGTACTTCGGTTCCCGCCAGCTCGGCGAACTCCCTTGCCTTGCTCATCTTGAAGGCCTCCTTTCCGGGCGGGGCTAGAGAAGCCCCGCCTCTTTAAGGCTGTAGAACCTTCCTTCACCTAAAACCACGTGGTCCAGCAACCCGATGCCCAGGATCTTGCCGCACTCCACCAGGCGGGCCGTGACTTCCCGGTCGTCCCGGCTTGGTTCCGGATCCCCGCTGGGGTGGTTGTGGGCCAGGATGACGCTGGCCGCGTTAGCCAGGATGGCCGCCTTGAAGACTTCCCTGGGGTGGACCGGGCTGCTGTTGAGCGTCCCCACACTCACCGTGTGTATGGCGCTTACCCGGTTCTTGGTGTCCAGGCATAGAACCAAGAAGTGCTCCCTGTCCGCCCCCTCCAGCAGCGGCCTCACTAAATCCGCCACGTCTGCCGGTGTGCCGATGGTCCTGACGTAGGTCGCCAGGCTGGCTTCCCGCACCATCTGGAGCCTCACCACCTGCACGCGGTAAACCTTCTCCTTTGTCTGGGCATAGCTGCCCGCCTTCTCAAACAGCGCCAACTGCCGCGCCATCGCGCTTTGCCCCCTTGGCCTGCCGACCCATTTTTTCGCCCTTTCGGGCACCTACGGCGCCACCGCCACGGCGGCCGGGGGTCAAGGGGCGGCGAAGCCGGGATCGGGAAGGATACCGGACCGGAGCGAAGCGGAGGGAGGATATGTTCACGGCCCGAACCCCTTGACCCTTTAAGGCCGCCAGAGCGGTATAATGCCGCGACCGAAAAGGGCCGGGAAAAGACTCTGACTCGCGCGGGGCCGGCCTGCTCGGCCCGGCGCCAGGGCTTTGCCGGAGCAAAGAAAAAGGCCGGACAGCTTGTCCAGCCCTGCCCGTTCAGGAAAATTTCCTTAACGGGACCCCGTTTGCTTTAGCAAAAAAAACAGCCCTCTGTCGTTTGGTGCAAGGGGAGTTTCTTGTCGCCCTAATGTTTTTTACCTGTATCCTGGCCAAGGCCGGTTACAGGGCAAAATAATAAGCAGATTCAGGGCCGCGTCACCCTCTCCATCTCCCTTCGCAGGTCCCCGCCGGTTACTTCAGCGTACCTGGCCGTGGTCTGCATGTTCCTGTGCCCGGCCGCCCTCCGGACGACCACTAGGTTCATGCCACCGGCCACCCAGCGGGTGATGGCAGAATGCCGGAGCTGGTGAATTGTATATCCCTTGTCAGCCATACCGGCTGCTTGTAACGTTTTCTGCCACCAGTAATATGCCCAGTCATAATCCGCCCGCGTGCCCCTTGCGTTACAAACAGCGGCCCCTGTTGTTGCTCCCGGCACAGGCGGCGCAATAGGGGGTAGCACTTCATGTCCACTGTCACGGGCACCACCCGACCCCGGCCCCCTTTGCCGCGCCTTATGGTTACTGCCTCTTGGCCCTTGTCCCAAGTTACGTCAGCCGCGTCCAGGGCCAGGGCTTCTCCGGCGCGCAGGCCGGTATCGGCCAGCAGCCGGACTAAAGTCCTAAGGGCCAGGGGCAGGTCGTCTGCGGCCCGCAGCACCTTGTCCAGGTCGCCCTGGGGGATGGGGCGGGGCAATCCCTCACACCGCTTGACGCTGCCCAGCCCAGCAGCCGGGTTGCGGGCCAGGCAGCCCTGGTCCGAAAGCCACTTAAAAAAGCTCCTTACAGCAGCCTGGCGGGCGGCCCTTGTTTCGGTGTCCCAGTTCTCCTTGTCCAGGGCCGCGGCCAGGTCCTGGGCGGTTATCTCGGCGGCGTCCTTGTCCTCCAGGGCTTCGGCCAGCCCGGCCAAGGCGCTCCGGTATGCGCGTACTGTGTGGCTGCTGTAGCCCCTGCGGCCCAGGTCGGCCAGAAAGTCCTGGGCCAGGTCGGATATTTTGCCTGCCTGGAGTGGGCTTAAGGTGTAGAGTTTTGCCATGGGTATTCGCCTCCTTAAGCAAGTTGAACGCGTTCAACGAATCGGTCCAGGAAATTTTCCTGGACCGAATTGTTAAGTGAGTACCTATCGTGTATACTCACTTAACCCACGGTTGGTCAGGCCGATATGGCGGTAGCGCCTGCCGCCGTCGCATTCCACCCACTGCCGGACTAAGCCGCGCCTCTCCAGGCTGGCTAATACCCGGTTCAGGTTGCTGGCGTGGCCCGCGGCAAGTTTCGCGCCGTCCCGCACCACCTGCCGCCCTATCAGGCGGTAGCGCGGCCGCGTGCCCCACATCTCCGCCTTTAGCGCCCGCAGGGGCAGTTCGCGGCCCCGCTCCGGGTGGCGGGCCAGGGCTATTAGGACCTGCCGCTGCTGCTCACCCAGTCCCCGGCTCATCGCGTGTCACCTCCAGGTTACGGTAGTAGGTTTGTTATTCCCGCTTCCCACGGCCTTTCCTTCGCCGCCTCCCGCTCCCCGCCGCGGGTTTTGCCTTGATCCCCGTTGTGCAAATTTTGCACAACGGGCTTTTCACCGCCGCCTCCAGGTTCGGCCGGGGTCGCCGGCGCAGCTAGCCGCCTTGTCGCGGGTCCGGCCCGCCCCCAGGAAAGTTTCCTTGGGGCGTCCGCCAGTATCGGTAATTATTGCCCCTAACCTCGCGCCTTCTTTGATACGCTCCCTCGCCGCCTCCCGCTCCTCCAGGGAGACGCCGTGACACTTCGGGAAATTTTCCCGAAGTGTTTCTGAACCCAAGATAACGATAAAGTTTTACCCTAAACCAGCAGGCCCACAACCCTTGAAACTGCGCGGCTAAGTCCTTTGCTATTCCAAGATAATGCTGATTATCTTGGATCGGTAGACCAGACTGGCTCCAGCTTCGCGCCAGCCTCCGACCTCAAATAGCGGCCCTCGAACAGATCGCCCCCGCCGACCAGCCGCATGACCGACACCACGGCCCCCGGCACGGGGACTTTGACTGTCGCCGCTGACGGAAACTTTGACGTCCGCCGTGGCTGGGTTCACCCCCACGGTGCGCAGGACATCGCCGGCTTTCACCTGGGCCTGCGCGCGCCAGTCCTTGCCGGGGACGTCATAGGTCACCGCCGCCGCCCGGCTTGCTTCCCTGGCGGCTTCCGTGGCCGCGACCTTCAGGAAGGTCACGTGGGTAAAAGCGAAGATCCCCAGCGTCAGGAAGAGCAGCACCGGGAGCATCAGCGCGGTCTCCAGGGTGGACGTGCCGCGGGTATCCGCGAACATACGCGATCAGTCTCCTGAGGGATAGCGGATGAAGGCCGCCGCGTACATAAAAAGCCTGCCGGCTCGACCAGCCAAAATGCTTCCTCTAACTGTCGAAACGACTGCTTCAACCACCGCCTAGCTATTTTCTGCCGTATATGTCGGGTGAGCGGGGAATAACTTTTTGACTTTGCCCTGGGAGGACTTCCCACTATTTATGGCGAATTTACCTGTGTCAGGCAGAAAAATGGTGATGGTGATGGTCTGTGGAATCTAGGGGGTAATAGTCATGCCTAATCCCCTGGCCGAATTAACGCCGGTACTGGAAGTGCTGGCCGACAATATAGACGTGCTCCCGGCGGCCGGCAAGGCCGTGGAAGATTACCTGCATCCCGATCCGGAGGAACTGGAGGATACCCTGATCAACCGGGAGATGGGGGAAGTAACGGCCTTTGCCGAGACGCCAACGCCCAGCCTGACCTCCCTTTACCGGCCCACGCCTCCACTGCCCCGCATCGAGCAGCCCTTCTACCGGTTCTTCATTGACGGCAGCATCCGCACCTATTTCCTGGCCACAGGTATTGAAGGGAACCGTTCCTTCCCCATTGAGCTGGCCCAGGTGGGCGCGGCCGTGATCGAACGCCGACCCGATGGCAACCTCCGGTTGCTGGCCAGCAAGCACAAGGTCTTACTTCTGCTCCCCAAAGGGGCGAAAGGAATTTCAGACGCGGTCTGGCACCAGTTGGAACACTTTGACCGGTCAGACGGGCTCGTAGAGCTCCACGATGTCAGCAAAACCCATGCCTTGAACCGGGAAGATCAAGAAGGCGACCTGCGTAACAAAGCCGGGGCCAAAGCCAGGCACCGCATGCACGAACTGGAGATCGAAATGATCAGGGCCACGGATGGCTCTCGCGACGCGCACAACTGGCTGATCCTAGACGGCGCGGTAAAGCTGGACGAGTTTGTGGAGAGCCGGTATCTTGTCGGGGTGGCCAAGTCGTTCCGTAAGGACCCGCAGTTTTACTTAGGCCGCAGGTCCCGGGGCCGGGGTGAGGACCGCCGGGACGTTACCGCCATCCTGGCCGGCCTGCCTCACGCCCACCGGACGGCCGCCTTCAGTGCTTACAACGGCAAAGTAGCCTTCTGGTACGTGCGGCTGCGGGAGCAGCGGGAGCTGGACTACCCGCTGATGGGGGTGGTGAAGGTGGAGCTGCCGCGGCCCGGCGGCACGCCGGTGGAGGCGGAGCTGGCCGACCTGATCTCCCGGGCCCTGGTGGCCGAGCGCAACGTCACCCCCTATGGCCGGGACCGGCGCTGGCACTGCCACCTCTACCCGATCTTCATGGCCGAACAGGCCATCAAGAACCGTTTCTTTTCCGAAGACGTACTGCTGGGGGCCATCCGCTGGCCGCAAGCCCGCGCGCAGGCCGGCCCGGAAGGCCAAGAAAACGTAGGGGAGGGAGAATAGATGCCGGACGAAACAGTTGGAAATTCCGCGCTGGGGCGTACTTCCGCCACCGAGCGGGAGGCCAACACCTCGGATAAATTCAGCTTCTGGCTGGCACCTGGGGTGATCGTCAACCCCTTTGATATCGTACAGGTGGAGCAGGTAGGCCCGGCCGCCGGGGAGACCAGCAAGACCTACGGCCTGGTGACCATCCTCGAGCACCGGACCGACGCGGCCAGTCACCTAGCCAACTTCATCTCCAACAACTTTGGGGAACTAGCCGCGGAGCCCAACACCCTGCGCCAGGGGGCTACCGTGGGCCGGGTCAACGTCCTCAGCAACAACCGGGACATCTACATGCCGGTATCCAACGAGCGCCTAGTGCACTTTGCCGACGCGGCCGGGATCGAGGAAGCCCTGGGGATCACCGAAATGCCGGCGGCCGACCGGGTCCCCGCCGGGCTGATCAAAATGAGCAACGGCGCCTCCACCGTGGCCTACCTGGACCGCCGGTACATCTTGGGGCCGGAGTCGGCCCACATCAACATCTCCGGCATCAGCGGCCTGGCCACCAAAACTTCCTACGCCATGTTCATTATTCAATCTATCCTTCAGAAGGCCGCCAACCCGGAAAAGATAGCGGTTATCATCCTGAACGTGAAGCAGGCCGACCTGTTGCAGATAGATAAACCCGGCCCATCCCTGCCGGTGGAGGAGATGGAAAAGTGGGAGGACCTGGGCCTTGAACCCCGGCCCTTCAAGAACGTGGTCTATTTGCTGCCGGCCTCCAGCGAGCATCCGGGCCGGCCCAACAGCTTCCTCGAGCCGGACGGCTATCACTTGTTCGCCTACGACCTGGACGCCGCAGCTGACAAGCTGGACCTTCTGTTCACCAATGTCTCCGACCCCACCGGTACAATGGACGCCATTATCGGGGACATCATGCAGGGGATCGTCAATAACGAGGGGGACTTCAAGAACGTCCATAGCTGGAGCCAGCTCCTCAACGGCCCGCCCCTTTTTAAGGACGGCCAGTCAAAGGGGTGGGGCGACCACCACCGCTCTTCCGTGGGCAAGTTCCGCCGCAACCTGCGGCGCCTGGTCAAAACCCGGCAGTCGGGCATCTTTATGGACGCCCGGGCCAAAAACCAGAAGGTGCTGGCCGACGAGGTCCGCAAGATCAAGGGCGGCTATACCTACGTGGTGGACATCGCCAAGCTCTACGACGACGAGCAGACCCTGGTCTTCGGCGACCTATTGCGCACCGTTTACGAACTGAAGGCCGAGGAGCCGGAAGACCGTAGCGAGCCCGTGCCGGAAAAGATAATCTTCTTCGTGGACGAGCTCAACAAGTACGCTCCCGGCGGGGCCCGGACCTCCCCCATCACCGAGCAGGTGCTCGACATTGCCGAGCGGGGCCGCTCCCTGGGGGTCATCTTGATCTCCGCCCAGCAGTTCATGAGCGCGGTGCACAACCGGGTCACCGGCAACGCGGCCACCAAGATCCTGGGCCGCACCGGCGCGGCGGAAGTGGCCCAACCTGATTACCGTTTCCTGGACGACGAGTTGAAGATGAGCATGACCCGGCTGGGCAAGGGCGAACTCCTGATCAGCCACGCGGTTTACCGCCAGCCAGTGAAGATCATCTTCCCCAAGCCGGCCTACCGGCAGGAACAGCGCTAAGTTCACCCTGGGAGGGAGAAGCCGTTGCCTTTAGATATCCTGGAAGCCGAGCGCGCCATCAAGGAAGAAGCCCCGAGGCTAGCCGCATTGCTCAAGAAGGCCGGGGCCGGTGGGAACGAGGAGCAGTTCCGGCAGAGGATAGCCCCGGCCATTGAAGGATTTGGCGCCTCGCTGGGGCTGGACTTCCATACCGAGCACGAGCGCACCCTCTTAAACGGCCGGGCCGATACGGTCTACAACCGGCTGGTGGTGGAGTACGAAAGGCCCGGCTCCCTCAATAAGAGCAACAAAAGCCGAGCCAACCGCCACGCCTTGGACCAAGTCAAGCAGTATATTGACGACCTCCACCGGCTGGAACGGCACCGGCCGGAGCGCCTGGCCGGGGTGGTGCTGGACGGCACCTATTTTATCTTCGCCCGCTATAAAGAGGGCCGTTGGATCGAGGACGACCCCCTGCCGGTGAGCCCGGCCTCCACCGAGCGCTTCCTGCGCTACCTCACTTCTTTAAGCACGGAAAAGGCGGTGACCCCGGAGAACCTGATCCGCGACTTCGGAGAAAATACCCAGCTTGCCAGGCTGGCCGTGGGCACCTTTTACGAAACCATCGCCCGCACTACCTCTCCCCGGGTGCGGGTGCTCTTTGACCAGTGGGCGCGGCAGTTCAGCGAGGTCTGCGGCTACGCCGAGAACTCATCCAAGCTGGAGATGGCGGCCCTGGCCCGCCGCTTCGGCATCCGCACCGGCCCTGTTGAGGCCCTGCCCTTTTTCTTTGCCCTGCACACCTACTACGCCACCTTTATCAAGATTTTGGCCATGCAGGTAGTGGCCTACTACGCTTTTCCCCGGCTGGGCACGGGGCTGGCTCAGGTGGCCAGCCTGCCGCCGGACGAACTCCTCAAGTACCTGCGGAAGAACCTCGTGAAAGGCGGCATCTTTCGGGAGTTCGGCCTGAAGAACTTCCTCGAGGGGGACTTCTTCAACTGGTTCCTGGAGGTATGGGACGATACCCTGGCTGCTGTTTTGAGCCGGATCATCGCCGCCCTGGCCGACTACTCCCTAATCACCCTGGACGTGGATCCCGAAGAAACCCGGGACCTTTTGAAAAAACTTTACCAGCAGCTCGTGCCGGCCCGGCTGCGCCACAACCTGGGCGAATACTACACCCCGGACTGGCTGGCCGAGCGGCTCTTAAACCAGTTGGAGGCCGGGTCCTTCCAGGGAAACCTCGATAAAAGGCTCCTCGACCCGGCCTGCGGTTCCGGCACCTTCCTGGTGCTGGCAATCAAGAAGATGCGGGAATACGCCCTGGAGAAAATGATTCCCGAGAGCCAGGTGCTAGAAAAGATTTTGGCCAACGTGGTGGGCTTTGATCTCAACCCCCTGGCCGTAATTTCCGCCCGCACCAACTACCTCCTGGCCGTGGGCGACCTGCTCCCCCACCGGAAGGGCGATGTAGATATCCCGGTTTACCTGGCCGACTCCATCCTCACCCCCAGTGAGGAGCAGAACCCAGAGTGGGGAGCTATGCAGAAGCACACCGTCTCTTTTAGGGCTGCGGAGCCGGTAGGCACCTTTACCCTGCCCAAGTCCCTGGTGGACGCCAGTTACGTTGACCGGCTCACCGGCCTGCTGGAAGAATGTGTGCAGGACAAATTAACGGCCGAGCAATTCCGCCGCCGCCTCACCGCCGCCTTTCCCCTGCTGGAAGGGCCGGACGAGGGGGACATTACCGTGGTCGAGGGACTCTACCGGCAACTCCTGGAGCTGGAAACCCGCGGCCTCAACGGCGTTTGGGCCGGCATTATCAAGAACGCCTTCCAGCCCCTCTTCCGGCAAAATTACTTCGACTACGTGGCCGGCAATCCTCCCTGGGTGAACTGGGAGAGCCTGCCGGAAAACTACCGGCAACAGACAGCCTACCTTTGGGTCAAGTATGAGCTTTTCCCTCATAAGGGATTCGAGGCTATCTTAGGCAAGAGCAAAGACGACATCTCAATCCTTATGACCTACGTGGCCCTGGACCGCTACCTCAAGCCCCGGGGCAAACTTGGCTTCGTCATCACCCAGTCGGTGTTCAAGACCTCCGGGGCCGGCCAGGGGTTCCGCCGCTTCATGCTGCCGGGTGGGGTGCCGGTGCGGGTGCAGTTCGTGGACGACCTCTCCGAGTTGCAGCCCTTCGAGGGGGCCAGCAACCGCACCAGCATCGTCATCCTGGAGAAAGGCCTGCCCCACCGCTACCCCGTACAATACAATTACTGGCGCAAAGCCGGCCGGGGCGATGGCATCCGGCCCGATCTGAAGCTGGAGGAAGTGCTGGCCCGGGTGCGGGTAAGCCGGTTCGTGGCCGAGCCGGTGGACACCAACGACCCTACCGCGGCCTGGCTCACCGGGAGGGAGAAAGCAGTAAGGGCGGTGAAAAAGATCCTGGGGCCCTCGGATTATGAAGCCCATGCCGGCGCGTATTCCGGCGGAGCCAACGGGGTGTACTGGGTGGAAATCGTGGGCCAGCGGCCGGACGGCCTGGTAGTGGTGAGTAACATCACCGAGGGCACAAGGCGCGAAGTGGAAGAAGTCACCGCGGCCGTCGAGCCCGACCTCTTATATCCCTTGTTACGGGGCCGGGACGTAGGTAAGTGGCAGGCCGCGCCTTCGGCCTTTATACTAGTTACCCACCTACCTGGCCAGAGACTTAAAGCAATCCCCGAAGACGAAATGAGCGACCGCTACCCCAAGACCTACAGCTACCTGAAGCGCTTTGAGGAGGTGCTGCGGCAGCGACGTTCTCGGGGAGTAATCGACATGATCAAGAAAGGCGCACCGTTCTATACCATGTTCGCTGTGGGCGACTACACCTTTGCCCCGTACAAGGTGGTGTGGGGCAGAATTGCATCTGAGATCATCTGCGCGGTGCTCAGTACCCAAGAAGGTAAGCCCGTTATCCCTCAGGAAACAGTTACCCTGGTCGAGGCAACAGACGCCAGCCTAGCCCATTATCTGTGTGCATTGATCAACTCCGCGCCCTTCAATTTTGCTGCGCAGTCCTACGCCCAAAAAGGGGGAAAGAGCTTCGGATCTATGCACTTGCTTGAGTACCTGCGGGTGCCAGCCTTTGACAGTGAAGATCCGCTCCATCTCGCCCTGGCCTCCTTTTCCCAACAGGCCCATGCCCTGGCTGCGTCCGGGGATGTGGATGGCTTGGCTGCGGTGGAGGAAGAGATAGATAAGCTGGCGGCCCGGCTCTGGGGCCTGACCGACGCCGAACTCAAAGAAATCAAGGATTCTCTGGCCGACTTGGCTTAACGCGAGAACTCTGCTTAGCCTCTCAGGGGGGATGGCCGACGACAGGCGGAAGTAAGCGATTCAGGCTCTATGTTGACGAGAGCGGAGACCATACATACGGGCGCAAGGAGCAACACAGCCTAAGTTTTGTTATCAATAATCAAGAATTTCCATTACCTGTTGAACAGTATCCGGACCTGAAAGAAGCCCAGAAAAGGTATTTGGGATTACTGGGCTGTATTGTCGAGCACGAAGTGTATCGAACCGCCTTTCATGCGGCCTTCGAAGCCTTAAAGCAAGAACACTTTCCTCACAACCCGGATGAGCCGGTAATCTTGCACCGCAAGGAGCTGGTAAATAAGGAAGGTCCCTTCTGGCGGTTGCGGGACCCGAAAAGGGAGACACAATTTAATAAGGATCTACTGACCTTCCTTCAGGAGCAGGAGTATGCCCTAATTATGGTGGTGATAGATAAGAAATCGCACGTGGAATGGTACGGTGATGCTGCATATCACCCCTACCACTACTGTTTGGCGGCCCTGATGGAACGGTATTGTGGGTTTCTAAATTTTTACAATGCAAAGGGGGATGTTCTGGCAGAAAGCCGGGGAAAAACGGAGGATCAGCAGTTAAGGGAAGCATACGCCCATCTTTACACTTCTGGAACCCAGTTTAAACCTGCGGGTTTTTTCCAGAGGGCCTTGACCAGCAAGGAAATCAAACTCAAGCCCAAAAGCGCCAATATTGCCGGTTTGCAGGTGGCTGATCTCCTGGCCTACCCGCTCAAGCAGCAGATCCTGATGGAAAATAGCCGGATTGCCCCTGGGGCCTGGAAAGGGAGGTTTGGAGAAAAGATAGCGGCTGCTGTACAAAACAAATACAATCGGCAATCCTATACCGGAAGGGTTAGCGGGTACGGAAAGGTCTTCTTAATAAAATGAAAAGCCGGGCCGTCTGGCCGCAGCTCTTCACGCTGGCCCTACGCGGGCCATCCACCTCCAGGTTACCCTGGATTAACTACATGATACCACGGTAGCTGGCTACCTGTCAACAGAGAGTTTAAGTAATTTTTAACAGAAAAAAGTCAAAAGCGGTGGCCCAAATGAGCGCGGTGGTAATTAGAGACCTTAAATTAGATTTTTTGCCGGGGCGGCCGGAGGAGAAAACGGCCGTCCTGATCAACCCCCCGGTGTACGATACCCAGTACTGGTCGGAATGGGCGCAGTCGGCCGGCCTCTTGCGCATCGGCGCCTGGCTGAAAAAGTCCGGTTACCGGCGGGTGGAACTCTTTGACTTCCTGGAGACAGACGCGGCCCGCCGGGTGCCCCGGCACCGCATCAACCCTGACGAGGAATATAGCGAGCCGGGCAAAGAACCAGCCTCGCCCATCAGGCCGCTGGTAATCGCCAAGGGCACCGACGAACTGCGGCTCTATAAGCATCACTTCGGCAAGACGTGGCGCCAAATGGAAGAATGGCTGGATGCCCAGGGGTTTACGCCCCACAACCCACCCGACGAGGTGTGGATTTCGGCCGTCATGACCTACTGGTGGGAGGCGGTGCGCGACCTGGTGGCTAGGCTCAAGCACCGTTTTGGCTCCCGGACTACCGTCATCCTGGGCGGGGTTTATCCTACCCTGGTGCCCGGGCACGCTGCGGCCATGACCGGGGCTGACGTGGTGGTAAGTGGGGAGGTAGAGGGAGCCAGCGACCTGTGGCCGGACCTTTCCCTGTACGAGAAGCCACCCGCTTACGCCATCATTACCCCGAACCGGGGCTGCATCTACGACTGCAGTTACTGCGCCCAAAGGCTGCTCAATAGCGGCCGCCGGGTGCGCCGGCGCCCGCCCGCGGACGTGGTGGCTGAAATGTATTACCAGTATGAGACCTTTGGCATCCGGGAGTTCGCCTTCTATGCCGATGCCCTGCTTCACGACTATGAAAATGGCTTTCAGCGCATCCTGGAACTCCTCGTGGAGAAGAGGGCGCCCTTTCGCCTGTACGCGCCGGAAGGCCTGGACGTAACCAGCCTCAGCCGTTCCCAGTACCTTTTCGACCTGATGAAGGCCGCCCATTTGGAGAAGATCTACCTGCCGTTGGAGAGCTTTTCCCAGGAGAAACTCACCCGGCTGGGGCGTAAACACGTAAGGCTGGAGAATTTCGTCCAAGCGGCGAAGATGGCCGAGGCGGCCGGCTACAGGCTGCGCAACCTAGAGGTCAACGCCTTTGTGCTCTACGGCCTCCCGGAGGAAAGAATCGAAGAAGTAGTGCAAACCATCATTTTCGCTTCCGAGACCGTGGGCTCCATCATCCCCATGCTCTTTGCCCCGGTGCCCGGTACCCGGATATACGATGCTTACCTCCCCTATATCAAGGAGCGGGGATGGGATAAAGACCTGCATATGCTCAACGGCAAACTCTACCCTTTTCTGGAACTAAACGAGGGCTCCCTGGCCGACTACATTGATTTGCAGCGCCTCATGTTCACCCTGAACGCCCATTACCGCAGCCGGTCCTTCCAGCTCTTCGGGCCCACCCGGGTGAGCCGGGCGTTCCGGGAGTTGCTCACCGACGGATTTGGGGCGGTGATCAATCAGTATACAGAGCGAGCCGGGGACACCGACAAAACCTATAGGGAGGGAGTGACGGGTGATGGCGAGGGGTTCTGCCAGGAGGCCGCAATTTCCCCGGCCAAAACAGGTTGACCAAACGCTCCAGGCCGTTCTCGACAGGTTGTCGCCAGAGCAACAGGAAGCTGCCGGCGCCCCGGAGCCTTACGTGCGGGTAGTGGCGGCCGCCGGTGCCGGCAAAACAGAAACCCTCACCCGGCGCAGAGTTGCTCAGGATAGCCGCCTTGAAGACTTCCCTGTGGACCGGGCTGCTGTTGAGCGTCCCCACACTCACCGTGTGTGATGGGCCGCACCAACCCCACCACATCCTCCGGGACGGCGATGTTCCTAGCATAGGTGGTCAAGCTGGTCTCTTTGACCATATCCTTGCCGGGAGGCCGCCTGGACGGCATACTTTCAGGGCCGAAAAGGGCCGGGATCTTTCGCTCTGGCCGGCGCGGGGCCTGCTTGGTCCGGCCCTGCACATCCCCGCCTTCGCGCGGTGGGGAAGGGGCCCCACGGCGCGAAGGCATTATTCGTCCAAATTACAGAGACTCTTTGGGAGTGTGCTCCAAATATACTCAAAGCTGTAATCGGGAAGTTTCGGGTTACCTTTTTCTACCACTTCGATAAAACAACGCAAAACCAGTTCCAGCGCCCCGTAGCCGCCGTCTTTTAAACCACGCTTAGTAATTTCGTGCTGCATATCCCGCAGGACAACCAGCAGTTTATCAGTGTCTTCTTGACCTTGATAGCTTTTAGACCGTCTAAACATTCGCTATCACCTCCTTTCCTTAATATTTCCAAGTGGAAACGATGATCGTGGCCCGCCGCGCCCGGCTGGCAAGAACTTTCTGAAGTTGTGCCTGCCGGGCCCGGCCATAAACGAGCACGTCCAGGTGGAAAAGCCCCGGCGGCAGCCGGGCCAGGTCCTTCACACGGCGCAGAAAGTTGGCCTGGCCGGTGTCCGCCAGAAGTACATGGAGATCGTTATTAGAATAGTACAATTTAACCCCGCGCGCGGTCAAAAGTACGGAAGATGTGAGGTTGGCCCCCAAGCGCCGGAGCTCTTCCAGGGCCTCCTGCCGGTCCAGATAGCCCACTCCCCGGGCCAGCGCGAAGTCTCCCCACACCAGGTGCCGGACGACAGTCTCCGCCGGGGCGTCCCGGTATCGCCTGGCCGTGTCCGCGTCGGTTAGCCCGACCTCCAGACCCCCGGCCGGGGCCAGGAAGTAATACCGCGTTCTGCCCACACTACCGGCCCGAATGAATTTAGCGCCGGCCAAAACCCCGAGCCGCCGCAGACAAACCTTGTCACTGGGGAAAAACCCAGCGCGCAGCATATGCTCCCGGGTACAGAAACGATATTTGACCAGAAATGACAATACCTGTCTGTCCCTCTCCGTCAAGACCACTGGGTTAGACCACCTCCTTTCGCGGTAAAACGTAAGCCTGTACATCTCTTACCCCGCACCGTCGCAAAAATTGCTCCCGACCCGTGGGGCACACCCACACCTGGCGGGTATTGCTCCAGGCACCCAGCTTCTCTAGGACCTGGTGGCGCTTGTAATGGCCCGTGTCGACCTCCACATGGACAACTTCTCCGTCATCGCTTACATAAGAGGCGTCCGGGGCCTGCCTCCCCGTGGTCTTCTCTAATACGTCCCCAATTACCCAGGTGGCCTTTTCTATTTCGGAAAGGGAAAAATATATGTCGTTAGCCCGGATTTGATGCACCACCTCGTTCGCCTTACCCGGTGCCGAAAATATCGGTGATGCGCCGGTTGCCCGACAGGCTTTCCGGGTAAGATGGTATATTTCTTCAACCTGACCCGGTCTTTCGCTGGGGACGGTAACTTGGGCGATATAACCGCTTTCTGCAAACGCTCCAGGCGCTCCCGGCAGGTGCGCTCTTTAGCGCCGGGCCAGTAGGCGTCCTTAAGCTGTGAAAAACTGAGCACCCGGCACCGGGCCAGGTCGGTGAGGATGGCCTGATCGCGAATAGTGATCTGCTTAGCTTTG
>SLTJ01000028.1 GCA_004347685.1 Clostridia bacterium | reverse complement strand
GATGATATCTGATCTCTAACTTTTACGTTGGTGGGCTGAGTAGTTACGAATTAAGATCACCAGCATTGTCAAAAGGGGAGCGGAAAAATGCCAAGATTCCGGAATACAAAACATACGTGCCGGCCGTCGGCCGCGCCGCGAGTTGTCCAAAGGCGGGAGAGAGAGCGGAGCACTGACCCTGCCGTCCTGGAAATGCTGGCCAAGGCTGGGAAAGAAGGGGTGACGACCGCCTTTGACCGCTTCCTGGCCCAGCAGCCCCAGTGCCAGTTCGGCTATGAAGGCACATGCTGCCGTTTCTGCATCATGGGGCCCTGCCGGATCAAGGCCGAAGAGGGCCCCGGCAGCCGTGGCGTTTGCGGAGCCTCGGTCTGGACCGTCGTTGCCCGCAGCGTTGGCAGCCTCATTGCCCTAGGTGCCGCCTCTCACGGCGAGCATGCCCGGCACCTGGCCCAGACGCTGCTCGAACTGGCCGAGGGAAGGGCCCCTGACTACCGGGTTGCTGACCCGACCAAGCTGCGCCGGGTGGCCGAACGCGTAGGTATTGGGACAGAAGGCAAATCAGAGAGGGAGCTGGCCAAAGAGGTGGCCTTAAAGGCCTTGGAAGATTACTCCCGGTTACCAGGGTTCGGCGCAGCCACCTGGCTTACCAGCACTGTTACCGAAGGCCGCTACCGGAAATTCGATGCCTGCAACGTGCTTCCCAGCGGCATCCACGCAGACATTTCCGACCTTCTGGCCCAAGCCCACACAGGAAACGACGATGACCCGGTCAACCTGGTGTTCAGCGCCCTGCGGGTAGCCCTCTGCGACTACATCACCTTGCATATCGGTACCGATCTCTCAGACACCTTTTTCGGCGTTCCCCGGCCAACTATCATCGAAGCCAACCTCGGGGTGCTCGACGCAGGCAAAGTCAATATTGCCGTTTACGGCCACAACCCCCTGGTCAGCGAGGCGGTGGTCAGGGCGGCCCGCGAGATGGAAGGCGAAGCTAAGGCCGCCGGCGCTGCGGGCATAAATGTGGTAGGGATTTGCTGCACCGGTACCGAACTCTTGATGCGGTACGGCATCCCCTTGGCCACCACCTTTGCTTCTGCTGAACTGGCCATGGTCACCGGCGCTCTGGATGCCATGGTGGCAGATGTCCAGTGTATCATGCCGAGCATCCGCCAGGTGGCCGAATGCTACCATACCCGGATCATCACCACGTCACCCATCGCCAAAATTCCCGGGTCCTACCACCTCGATTTTCACACCGAGCGGGCCCTTGAAGATGCCAGAGCCATTATCAGGCTGGCCGTTGAAGCCTTCCAGGACCGGGCTTCTGCACCAGTAGAAATACCGCAAATAATACAAAAGGTCGTGGCTGGCTTCAGCCTCGAGGCCTTGATGAGTATTTTCGCCGCTATAAACCCCGAAAACCCTATCAATGTCCTTAACACGGCCATCTTGACTGGTGAACTCAAGGGAACCGTCCTGATGTGCGGTTGCAACAACCTCCGCACCTTCCAGGATCAGAACCACATCACCATCGCGAAGGAACTCCTGGCCAACGACGTGTTCGTGGTGGCCACCGGGTGCTCCGGCCAGGCTTTGGCCAGGCACGGCATTTTAAGCCCGGAAGGGGTAGAGCAGTACGCCGGTCCCGGCCTGAAGGCTTTCCTCAGGCGCCTGGAGGAGAAGGCGAACCTTAGCGTACCGTTGCCGCCGGCCTTTTTCATGGGAGCCTGCGTTGACAACAGCCGGGTCCTGGACCTCCTCACGGCCATGGCCAACGACCTGGGGGTAGATACGCCCAAAGTGCCCTTTGTCGCCTCGGCACCGGAGGCCATGGCAGGTAAGGCGGTAGCCATCGGTACCTGGTGGGTGGCCATGGGCGTTCCCACCCACGTGGGCACCATGCCGCCGGTGGAGGGCTCCAATATGATCTACAGCCTCATTACCCAGATAGCCCATGATGTCTACGGCGGCCACTTCATCTTTGAGATGGATCCAGTGGTTGCAGCCGAGAAGATCATCAGCGCATTGGAATACCGCACCTGGAAGCTGGGGGTGCACAGGAACTCAGCCGCGAAGTTCGATGCCACTCTTTGCCAGGGGTACTGACCACACCCCTGCCTTGTGCCTGCTACGAACCTCCTGTATCTCACCGGATGGTACCAAGGGGCGGGCGCACGACCCGCCCCTCACCGGGCCTGGTCCAAGTTTGGCGGTCCCGTTATGGGGACCCGCCTCCTACAGGCCAGTAAGCCTGCCCACTGTCTCTACCGCATCGGCGGCTAGGGCCACGGCCTCGCATGCGGCTTTCTGGTTGTAAACCTGGGCCGGAATGCCGTCAGGCAGGCCGTTTGGGTATCTCGTTGGAATATAATACCCGTCGAGCACTGACCATGCTTGGCGCTTCTCGGCCATTTCCCGGCTGTAACGCCCCGCCCTGTCACTCAAGGTACTTACCGAATGGCCCAGGACGGGGGATTCCCCCTGGGCATACAAAAAGGCCTTAATGGCCTTTTTCGCCCTTTCTACATTCTTCCTGCTTCATTCTACCTTGGTCACTCCTATGTCTCAAGTTGTATCGGTATTCCAGAAAAAAACCGGCGGAGTGTTCCGCCGGTAAACGTGCCGACTATCCGGGGAAAGGCATGCGCTCCCGGTCTTACGGGATTATCAGCCTCATGCCTGGGTAAATTTGGTGGGGATTCTTAATCTTGTCCCGGTTGGCTTCGTAGATGCGCCTCCATTGGCTGGCCCGGCCATAGAACTTCCTGGCCAGCTTGGCCAGGGTGTCTCCCTTCACTACCGTATGTATCGCAGCTCCTTTGGCGGTTACGTCCGCCCCGGCCGGAGCAGCGCCGGCTTCGGCCCGCAACCTGGCTGCCTCGTCCTTGATCTCCACCAGGGTAGTCTTCATGGGCGCCCAGCCGTACCAGTGCATGTAATCCGGGTTCTGGTGGAAGGCCCCCTGGAAAGCTCGCATGCGGTACTCCATGAACATCTCATAGAGCTTCTGCTCAATGGGCGTCGGCGCGTCATAGAAGGTCAGGAGGTCCGGATAGGCATAGGAGTAGTCCGCCCGCCTGGTAAGGATCCCGTCCTGGTACAGCCCGGCCACGGTGTTGATGGCCTCGGCCATGAGCCGGTCAACCTCCCGCACGATGGCGTCTCCCGCCGCGAGATTCTTTGCCGCAAACTCCCGGCTGTGGCAGCGCGTGCATGTAGCCAACATCTTTTCCCTGGGGACCTGCCAGTCCTCCTTAGTCAGGCGGGCCACATTACCTGCCTTAACCACTTCCAGGCGCGGGGTGGGGTTACCATCCGGGTCAAGAACCCCCAGTGCCTTCAGGATAGTGACTCGGTCAGCCATCCATTCCTTGTTTTCCTCGGGCAGGCGCAAAGCCAGAAAACCCCACGAAGTTATCACCCCGTGGTCACCGCCCTGCATATGGCAGGTCTGGCATGTAGGCGCCCGGCCGCTATCCCCTTCGACAGCATAGATGCTGCCGTGCTTGGAGCTGGACCACATTTCATACTGCGGGTGGTCAAAACCCATATGGCAAGTCTGGCATGCTTGCGGCCTCCGAGCCTCCTCTGCCGAAAACTTATGGCGGGTGTGGCAGGAATCGCATTTCCCGCCCTGGTAGCCAATCTTGTGGCAGCCACCGCAGCCCTTAAACCCATCGGTGATTTCCTTTGGCTGGGCTACCGTCTTGGGCATGGCTTCCATGGCTACCCAGGCAGCCGCGTGTTTGCCCGACTTAAATTGCCGTACCTGGTCGGCGTGGCAGGTGGCACAGGTATCGGGCGTAGGCATGACCGCCTTCTTGTAATCGTCAGCCCTTGAATGTTCGCTGCCGTGGCAGGCGCTACAGTCCATCCCCACACTGCCCATTTTCCCGGCTTTCCAGTCCTCGACTACCTGGGGCGTAACCTGTGAGTGGCACTGTACGCACTCACTATCGGCAGCATAGGCCTGCCCGGTACCTATGCCCCATACCACCGGGCCAGCCAGTAAGACAGCCAGCATGACACCCAAGCGAATAACCTGCGATCGCATTTCGCTCACCCCCTTTCTTTGGGTCAGGTAAATGGTATACCAAAGAGATTATGCCAAATCCCGGCTGGGCAGTCTGTGACATATGTCACATAACTTCCGGGATTGCGCCACTGATATAACTATCCTATGCCTGCTCAAGGTTAATTACCTGGATTTCCATTGATCGTTCCTACCAGTTCAGGTTAAACACCAACTGCCCGGAGCGCGGAAAAAATTATTCGATGAATTCCAATATATCCTTGTGGGCCACGATTCCTACCAGCAGGCCGTCCAGGTCCACCACTGGTATTCTCCCGTAACCGTGCTTCAACATCAAGTTGATAGCTTTCTTTATCGGGTCTTCCGGGTGAACGGTGACCACCCTCTTGGTCATGATCTCCCCAACCCTCTGGCCCCCTTTCTTACCTTTCCTTCTGGCCAGAAGACCACCGAACGGGTCACCGGAGGTGCCCGGGGAGAACTGGAACATCAGGTCTGATTCGGTGACTATACCCACGAGTTTCCCGCCTTCACCAAGCACCGGCAGGCAGTGGATATTCTTCTCAAGCAAAATCCGGGCCGCCTCCTTAAGGCTGGTATCAGGGGTACAGGTGATGACCGGGCTTTTCATCACTTCCCCAATCCGTTCCTTAGAGCGAAACATCCGGTTACGTTTTTCCATTTCCTCAACGGTTAGGTGGAAGATCTTTAACAAGTCTTCCGCCGTAACATCCACTACTTCGCCTAACCTCTGCAACGCAGCCTCCAGATCCTCGATAAGTATCTTGGGCCGGTCACCCACATTAATCCCCCCGTCTCCAAACTTGAAGCTATAACCAATATTGGGGATAGCGCCGGCGTGGCGACAAGTTGTTAGTCACCAGGCCTATCCCCACAAGAATGATAGCGCCCAACAGAACCGGGGTTAGTATGTAAACCGGTCCGGCTCTGCCAAGCACTGCTGCCAGGGCCGTGGCTCCTCCAGGAGGATGGGCCGTCCTGGTTACCAGCATCAGGACAACGGCCAGGGACGCGGACAAGGCCGCCGACCACCATGACAAGCCTAACAAGGCATAAACGGCCACTCCGGTGGCTGCCGAGATAAGGTGCCCGCCGATTACGTTGCGTGGCTGGGCCAGGGGCGCTTCAGGCAGGCCGTAGATGAGCACGGCCGAAGCGCCAAAGGAAGCTACGATCATGGGCAGTTGGTAAACCAGGGAAAGAGCCGCCACCACACCAATGCCGGCAAAGGCACCCAGGCCACACACTGCGAGGTCAGCAACCGGCGGAGCAAGTAGAGGTGCTGTGCGCTTGGTGCCCTTCATTTTGATCAGGTAGGCCCGCCAGGAAAGAAAGGAGCCTTGTGCCTCGGCCTGGTCGGGAGTGAGATCCCCCCGTGACGACACGGAGCCACCACCTCCGGATGCATTCTACCAGGCCTGGCGGCATCTGTCTGTGAGCCAGGGCACACAGGAAATTGCTGATGGTCCTTGCAGGGGATAGCGTGGACTGGTGATCCCATACCTTGGTCTCAGCATAGGTCAGGAACGGTTAACGCGGTAATATGTCTCCCTTTGTACGACAAATGCCATATCTGTAATAAATATCACAGAAATAGTGTGATGAAAATTAACTGCGCTGGGAGGCCCGTGGAATTACAATCAAACCGGCATTCAAAATCACCGCAAGGAGGTGGTGATAGATATGTGCTGGGCACTTCGAGTTGCTGTTTCGCTAAACCGCTGAACAGAAGAACATGCGGAAAGGATGAGTAGATGTGAACAGAAGTGTATCAAAACGGCTGAGAATTTTGTTTGTATTGTCCCTCTTTGGTGCTGCCATAGTGGCTGCAGTCAGTGGTATTGCAACCATGGAAGATGCGCCGCCTTACCCTGCTAAGGTGGTGTCTCCTGCCGGTGATATCATTACCACTAAATCCGAAATCATGAAGGGCCAGTCAACTTTCCAGCAGTACGGTTTGATGGACCTTGGCAGCGTTTGGGGTCATGGTACTTATAGGGGACCTGATTTCACGGCGACAACTTTGCACCAGATAGGGATTTACATGCGCGAATATTACGCCAAGCAGAAATACCAGCAAAGCTACGCAAATCTGGGCCCGGCGGAGAAAGCTGCTGTTGACGGGCTTACCATCTCCGACATAAAGCAAAACCGCTATGACCGTTCTAGTGACACCCTGACCCTTTCCGGTGCCCAGGTTTTCGCCTTGGAGCAGGTCAGGTCATACTATGACGATCTTTTCAGTAGAGGCGATCCCGAAAAGGTAGTCTCGGCGGGCACCATCACTGATCCTGGTCAAAGGGCGGCCTTGGCAGATTTCTTTTTCTGGACGGCTTGGGCGGCCGGTACCTTGAGACCAAATGCAGATCATACTTATACCAACAACTGGCCACCTGATGTAACCGTGGGCAACCAGCTTTCTGCCCAAGCGACAACCTGGACGGTCATATCCATCATCATGTTCATGGCCTTCTTGGGATTAATAGCCTGGTTGTTCCATTGGGGCGGTTTCAATAAGGAGGCGGATTCCCAGTTCGACCAAGCTCAGGTGCTGGCCAGGTTGCCCATTTCCGCCAGCCAAGCGAAGACTGCCAAGTACTTTTTGGTGGTGGTAGCCCTGTTCCTGCTGCAAACCTTGATGGGCGGGTACATGGCTCACCAGACTAGCAATCCCGGGACTTTTTACGGTCTCGGTTCCGAGGCTAGAATAGGTGCAGAAGGTCACGCTGATGCCCGCCTCTTCCACATGGACTTCGGGCTTCCACGTGCCCGGTTCAGGCATCTTGCCTTGCGGCGACATCTCTGACCTTTCGCTGGAGATTTCGCTGGCTGCCCCGGTTCTGCTTCGCTTCTGCTCCACTTCTACTTAGTACGAATGTGCTTTGACCATAGTGTGACTAGGCAGCAACCTTGACGGTTCCTGCTAGTTATTCCCTTGCCTGCCATGGAAAGGAAAGCCGGATACCGGTTTGAAGTTCCTCCCCGCCGGTGCAGGGATTTCGGTCCGGGCGCCGAATATTTTTTGGGAAGTGAGAAAACGGTTTGTTGTAAGGGTCCCTGTATATAAAGTTCGGCAAAGGAGATACGGGCCTTGCGCTGAAGCTGGCAAAGCCGTTAAATGGTGGCAGGATAGAGAGAGGAAAACCGCATATGGGCGGTAAGCGTGTCAGTGAGCGAAGGCGGCTTCTGCGGATGGACTAGGGAGGCGGTGACCCTGGGCGCGGCGCAGATTCTGATCGGGACCTCGGGTTACAGCTACAAAGACTGGGTAGGTCCTTTTTATCCCGCGGGCTTCCCCGAGAGGGACATGCTGGCCTACTATGCTCGGGAGTTCCCCTTTGTGGAGATCAACTTTTCTTACTACCGCCTGCCCACGCAGAGGACACTGGCCGGCATGGCACGGAAAGTACCCGCGAACTTCCTCTTCACGGTCAAGGCCTACCAAAGCCTCACCCACGGCCGGGGCGAGACGGCGGCCGGTGACGCTGGCAAGTTCCTATACGGTCTCGCGCCCCTGATCGAGGAGGGCAGGCTGGGAGCGGTGCTCCTGCAGTTCCCTTACTCCTTCCACAGCACCGGGGAGAACCGCCGCTACCTGGCGCGGCTGAAGGAACTTCTGCCCGGCGTGCCCCTGGTCGTCGAGTTCAGGAACCGGGGCTGGGCCGGTGAGCCGGTGTGGGAGTTCCTGACTTCGCTGGGGATGGGCTACGTGTGCGTGGACGAGCCCAGGCTGCGGGGCCTGATCGGCCGCGAGGTGAAGTACACCGCTCCGGTGGCCTACGTGCGCTTCCACGGCAGGAACGCTGCCAAGTGGTGGGAGCATGAGGCCGCCCACGAGCGCTACGACTACCTCTACGGCGAGGACGAGCTTAAAGAGTGGGTGCCGGGGATAGCCGATCTGGCCGGCCGGGCAGAGAGGGTCTTCGTGGCCTTCAACAACCACTACCAGGCCAAGGCCGTGGTGAACGCCCGGATGCTCCGCCGTTTACTGGAAAAGGCTGGCCTGATTTGAGATCTGCCAGGAGTTTGCCTCCTCTTACCCAAGCCCACCACGCCCCGAACCTAAGTTACGAGGATATTGCCCGGGTGCAGGTCGCCCCGGCATTGGCCCTCAGCCCCCTGGGGCCATGTTCCTTCCGGGATGGTTAAAGGAATAGTAGTTACATCTGTCGAATATAACCGGGAGATATAGGATGGGGAGGAGGCCGGTGGCTGAAGCCTTAAGAGCTTTTATCGCCCAGCAGGAACCGCTCGTTTATTTCGTTTATGGGCTGGTATATTTCCTTATGGGCGTTGCCGTCCTACTCCAGTCCAGGGGTTGCAGCGCCCTAAAATCAGCCCGCCACCATTACCTTTTGGGTCTATTCGGCCTCGTCCACGGCCTGGCCGACTGGGGGCCCCTGTTCATTCCCATGCAAGCTGGGATTTACGGACCTCGCAGTACTTCAGGAATGTGGTACGTGTACCTGGGTTTGTTAGTTGTATCCTTTATTTTCCTTTACTACTTCGGCGTTAACATCCTGGTAGCCTTTTACCCTCGTCACCGCTGGCTCCGCCTGGCACCTGCCGCGGCGGTATTTCTGTGGGTGGTGCTTTTCTGGTTCTACGGCGGGCAGGCCCATTCTCCCCAGGAATGGCGTTACTACGGCAGCACCTGGGCCCGCTATCTGTTGGCCCTGCCGGGTTCTGCGCTCACGGCTGCCGGGTTGTCTGCCCAGGCCCGGGAAGTACGCCAGATGGGTTTCCCCGGGGTAGCGGGTCACCTGGCCAGGGCCGCCTTGCTTTTTGTCTGTTACGCTTTTTTTGCCGGCGCAGCTGTCCCTGCTCAGGCATTCTTTCCGGCTAACTGGATGAATCAGGATAGTTTTGCCATCTGGACCGGGCTGCCAGTACAGGTGTTTCGTGCCCTTACGGGTATAACCCTGGCCGGAGCTGTCATCCGTTACCTTGAGGTATTTTCCCTGGAGATACGCCTGCGACTGGAGGCAGCAGAAAGAAATCAGGCGGCATTACAGGAAAGGGAAAGAATAGCCAGGGACATCCACGACGGCGTCCTGCAGTCCCTATACAGTCTGCGCCTGCGGGTAGAGCACTGCCTTTACCTGCTGCGGGATCACCCTGCCCACCCAGTGGGAGAGCACCTGCGCTACTGCATGGAGGAGCTAACCGGGACCATAGGGGAGATACGCTGCTTCATCGGCGGTGCGGGGGCCGTCGTGGCTTCTCCAGGGCTGAGCCGGAGGCTGGAGCAACTGCTAGATGATTTCCAGGCCAGTACCGGGATCAAGGTGGAATTCTTCTGTCAGGAAGATGAGGGCCGGCGCCTTTCTCCGGCCCAGGAGGAGCACCTAGTCTACCTGATCCGGGAAGCCCTAAGCAACGTAGCCAGGCACGCCGGGGCCAGTCGTGTTGAGTTGAAGATAACTTTTAGGGATGATGGGCTCACGGTGGCTCTCAAGGACGACGGCTGCGGCTTTTCTATTCCAGAGCAAAGGGATAAGGGGGCCAGGGGGCTAAGGAACATGGCTGTCCGGGCTGAAGCACTTGGCGGAGAGCTGCGTTTGCAGAGCCGCCCCGGGGCCGGCACCCTGGTAGAAGTCGAAATTCCCTGGGCCGGCAGACAGGCTGCCGCGGGGAGCGCAGGCAGGAAGTAGATAAATAGAACACTTATCTTCGAGGCAGGCGTGGAAAAATGGAGAAGGTAAAGGTCATGGTGGTTGATGATCACCAGATGGTGCGGCTGGGCCTGATTTACATGTTGCGCGACCGGGCTGGCTTTGAGGCCGTAGGAGAAGCCAGGACGGCCCCGGAAGCTGTAGAGCTGGCCAAAGTTACCCATCCTGACGTGGCCCTGGTAGATATCAGGCTGCCGGGCAGCAGCGGGGTAGAAGCGTGTGAGCAAATTCGCCGGGTAAGCCCGCAGACAAAGGTAATCATGCTTACGTCCTACCCTGATCCTGAGGCCCTGCTGAGCTCCATCAGAGCCGGAGCCAGCGGTTATTTCCTCAAGGATGTTGAGGCAGAAGAACTGGTGGCGGCGATCCTCAAGGTAAGTCGCGGGGAATCTGTCCTGGATTCCAAGGTCACCGGGCATGTCCTGGAGCGCTTGCAGTTGCAGGCTGAAGCTGAGACCCTCAGGGTTGATGGCCTCACGGTACAAGAGGAAAGGATCCTGGCCTTGATTGCCCAGGGGAAAACCAACAAGCAGATAGCAGAAGAGCTTTTCCTCAGCCCCAGGACGGTGAAGAACTACGTGAGTTCCATCCTGGAAAAGATCAACGCCAGGAATAGGGTGGAGGCGGCGGCCTACGTCTTGCGCCGCCTCCCGCCGAAATCCCTATAAGACGCCCGTGCAGCCTACGCCGCACCAGCAGGACAACGAAAACGGTCGGCTGGGCCATTGCCCTCGCTCCCTGGCGCTCGACTGGCCGCTCTAGGCTCCAGCCTTCAGCTACAGCAGGGCACCGCCGGCATTCGGGATCCACGCGTAAAGCAGAGGCTTCTGGCTAGCATCCATGCCCTCAGGTCCTGCCTTCGCCTCGCCCTGGACCAAGGATTATCCGGGCCAAAGGTACTACTTATTTTGATACTTTTGGCCCTTTTTTGATGACCTCCGGACAAAAGGACTCGGGCCAGGTGGGAACTCTCCTCAGTTTTACCCACATGCTAAGATAATAATACAAGCTATCACAATCCTTTGTTCCACCCGCAGGCGAGGGGAGGTGCTTAAGGGTGTTTTCCGGGTGGGAGAAAAGACAGTTACTTGAACATGGGAGGAGAGATAAGGTGAGACGCTTGCTAGTCATGTTGCTGGTTTTTCTAAGTGCCGGTCTCCTGGCGGCGGCCGTCCTCTCAGGCTTTTCCGGACCGGCTACCGCCGCCACTGACACTACCGTCGCCGTCATGGTGGCCGGGCAGCCGGTACAATTGGCTGGTACCACAGTCAACGGTCAGGCCATGGTGGGGCTCCGGGATCTGGTCCGGGCCTACGGGGGTACCATTGCATGGGATCACCGAAATAAGGTAGCCACCGTAAAGCTCGGCAGCCAGACCATCATTTTCCCTGCCGGCCAGGCCAGGGCCGTGGTTGATGGGAAAGAGACAGCACTGCCGGTCAGCACCAGGGTCTCTAAAGGTCGCACCATGGTAGCCGCCGAGGCGGCAGCCGGGATCATGGCCGCTGCCGCCGGGACCCCTCCAGGCCGGGCATCGCCGGCCGCGCCGGCTGCTAGCGCAGCCCGCCCTGGATATGCGGGCTCCGAAACCTGCGGCAAATGTCACGCCGACATTTACAACGATTATATCGTTTCCGGGCACCCGTGGAAGCTGCGGCCGGCCGCTGAAGCCCACTATAACCCGCTTCCTTTACCCAAAGGCTATACCTGGGACGACATCTCCTACGTCATTGGCGGGTATAAGTGGAAGGCCAGGTATATGGATAAGACGGGCAAGATCATCACGGCCAATGCCGACGGGCCCGGCAAAAACCAATATAACCTGGCGACCGGGAAATGGTCTGACTACGAAGCCGGCAAGGATAAACCCTACGACTGTGGCAACTGCCATACCACCGGGTATACCAAGGACGGGCACCAGGACGGCCTCCCCGGCATCATCGGCACGTGGGCTGAACCGGGGATAGGGTGCGAAGCCTGCCACGGTCCTGGGGCCGAACATGCCCGGACGGCGGATAAAGCCAAGATCAAGGTGGATACTTCCTCCGCCCTCTGCGGCCAGTGCCATATCCGCGGCTCCAAAGATACCATCCCGGCCAAGAACGGCTTTATCGAGCACCACGAGCAGTATAACGAGCTCCTGGCCAGCCCGCACGCTGCCTTGAGCTGCGTGACCTGCCACAATCCCCATAAGAAGGCGGAGTTATCCATTAAGCCGCAGGGAGAGTGTGGCAGTTGCCACAGCGCCGTGGCTCGTGCATACGCCGACAAGCCCATGGCCAAGATGGGCGTGACCTGCGTAGACTGCCATATGCCGGCAGCCACCAAGTCAGCAGTGAACTCCGGACCTAACCGGGGCGATGTGAAGACCCATCTCTTTAAGATCAACACCGACCCTGCAGCCAGCATGTTCAGCAAAGACGGGAAGAGCGCCAAAGGTTTTGTCACGCTGAACTTTGCCTGCCTCTCCTGCCACCAGGACAAGGACGCAAACTGGGCTGCCCAGAAGGCGGCCGGGGTGCACTGAGGGTAAAGTTGCCGTTTGACAGTTTTAAGTAACTGAATAACTTGGTGAAGAGAAGCCCGGCGGATGCAACCCTCCGGGCTTCTTTTTCAGTGATGGGAAATGGGTCAGCCATCGCCATTGCCCTGGAACGGCTGTTTGACGACCTGGGCAAGGCCAAAATATGAGGTACCGGGGGCACAACGCCCTTGCCCGCCCCGGCGGTCCGGGGCCTCTCCCCGAAGCCGTGCCCGGGTAAGCTTCGGTCTCGAGTTTTTCACGCCGGCCCGGCCACAGACCTTTTCGAGGGTGCCGGGCCTTATTCGCTCTTTGTGACCAGAATCACGGCTCAGGTGTGGCTTTGATCATAGTTTCCGGCCGGTGCCGGTGGTAAGGTTAAAACAACAAAACTGGCCGGCCCTGGGCCGGACTTCCCGCGGCAAAGGGCGGCCGGCACGACATTATAATCCAGAGGAGGTAGTGACCATGGGTTTGCTGGAAACTTTGACCCAGGATCACCAGGAGGTTCTCGCGCTGCTGGACCGGGTGGCGGAGGGAATTAGGGCTCTGGAAGGGGGGCGGGACCTGGCAGAGGCTGGTGGGTCTCTCGAGGAGTTTGTTTCCACCTGGGACCGGGCCATTGACAACCATTTCCGTCAGGAAGAGGAGGCCCTGTTCCCAGTGCTGGGGCATGTGATCGGCACCCACGCCGGTCCCATTGCCGTCATGCTCCACGAGCACACCCTGCTGCGCCAGGCGGTGGGCCGGTTGCGGGAGGCGTTGGCCGGCGGCGGGCAGGATCTCCAGGGCCTGCTGGAACCTGCGAAGACCATCGTAGACGTGCTCACCGAGCACATCTACAAGGAGGACCGGGTGCTGTTTCCTATGGCCGAGGAGAATCTCAGCGAGGAGCAACTGGCCGAGGTGGATCTGCTGGCCGGTGGGCAGGGGTAAGGCGGGGGGCACCCCCTGCCAAGCCCACATCTTGGGGTGAATCTGATATGGCATTTCCAAGCCAGCGTGGAGACAGGGGCTCCGGCACATAGCGGGTCTTGGGCTGCAAGCAGGCGCCGGAGCCTCTCAGCCAGGCACCGGGCTCTCGCCGGAGCCCCCGGCCATTGGATAACGTCCTTGCGCGTTACCTGCCGGCCGGCGGCCCGCTGCGGTGGCGCCGGCAGCCAACCCCTATTTCAGAGCTGTTGTTCCCTGAGCTGGGCCGCCTGCCTGGCCAACAGCCGGGCGGCCTCTTCCACTTCCAGTCTGGTGGTCCATCGTCCCAGGCTGAGGCGGACGGCCCCGTAACCTCTTTCAGCTTCAACACCCATGGCCGCCAGGACCGGCGACATCCTTTCCTCTCCGGAATGGCAGGCCGAACCAGTCGAAACCGCGACCTCGGGCGTGCTTTCTAAAAGCCGTGAGCCACTCACCCCGGCAAAGCTCACGTTCAAAGTGTTAGGCAGGCGTTCGGTCGGGTGGCCGTTCAGACTCACTCCGGCCCCCTGGTTGAGCAACGCAAAGAAATAATCCCTCAACTCAATCATGGCCGGTACGCTTTCCGGCAAGCGTTCCCGAGCCAGCTCACACGCCTTGCCCAAGCCTACGATGCCGGCCACGTTTTCCGTTCCAGCCCTGCGGCCCTGTTCGTGATCTGCCCCGTGAATGAGGGGTTGAATGTTTGTCCCCCGGCGGAGATAGAGGGCTCCGACTCCCTTGGGGGCATAGAGTTTGTGCCCGGCCACAGTGAGCAAGTCCACCCGCAGGTCGTCAACGCGGGTGGGTATTTTACCCACCGATTGGGCCGCGTCAGTGTGGAACCAGACACCGTGCTCCCGGGCTATCTCGCCAATGGCTGCCAATGGCTGGATGGTGCCCACTTCGTTGTTGGCATGCATGACGGAAATGAGGATGGTGCTGGCAGTGATAGCCTGGCGGACCGCTTCAGGATCTACCATCCCGTACCGGTCTACCGGCAGGTAGGTTACCTGGAAACCGAGGCTCTCCAGGTAATGGCAAACTCGCGCGACGGATGGGTGTTCAATGCTGGAAGTGATGATGTGATTGCCGCGGTGTCGGTTGGCCAGGGCCACACCCTTGAGGGCCAGGTTGTTGGCTTCTGAGCCACCGCTGGTAAAGATGACTTCGCCGGGGGCGCAGCCCAGCAGCCCGGCCACCCTTTCCCTGGCCACCTCCACTGCTTTCCTGGCCTCCTGGCCGTAGGCATGGCTGCTGGAAGGGTTGCCAAAGCGGTCCCGCAGGTACGGCAGCATTTCTTCCAGGACTTCCGGCGCCACCGGGGTAGTAGCGTTGTAGTCCAGGTAGATTACCGACATGGCTTATGTCACCTCTCTGCCCGTTTCCATTATCAAAACCACCCTTAAAAGACCAGCACCCTATCGCACTCTTCCACCAGCTTTACCAGGTCCCGCATGGTGGAAAGGGGGCAGAGGCCAGTCCCTTCCTTCTGGCGCAGCTTGAGGCAGGTGCCGCAGGCCAGGATTTCACCGCCGGCTTCGCTTAACAGTTTCATCTGCTCCAGCACATTGAATTTCTCGTGGCGAATATCCCCGCACTCGACCCCTTCGCCCAGGAGAAAAGCCTTTACCTGGTGCCCGCCGTTTTGGGCCGCCACGCCGAAGCGGAAAGCGTTCCAGGCTTTTTCCGCTTCTTTTGTCTCCACCACGATCCCTATCTTCATGGTTGTCACCCCTTACCGGTATTTACTCTTCCCCGGCGCTAGCGTCTCTGCCCTTTCGCTGAAGATTTCGCTACCTGCCCCAGTTCTGCTTCGCTTCTGCTCCACTTCTACTTAGTACGAATGTGCTTTGACCATAGTGGAACTAGGTAAGAACCTCCACGGTTCCCGCCGGTCCTTCCCTCACCTCCCCAATGCGGGCGGCGGCCAGGCAACCGGCCTGGGCGAGAAGCTCGGCCAGCCGGTCAGCCTTATCCGGCGCCACGGCCACGAGCAGACCACCGGAGGTCTGGGCATCACAGAGGATTAAACGGGCTTCCGGCAGGATCTCCCTATCCCAGGCAACCTTATTAGCCAGGTAACGAAGGTTGGCATAGGTCCCGGCCGGGACGGCCCCGGCCCTGGCCAGATCCCGGGCCTCGGGGATTACGGGAATGTCGCCCAGGCGCAGGGTCGCCGCTACGCCACTGGCCCTCAGCATTTCGTTCAGGTGTCCCAGGAGGCCGAAGCCGGTAACATCGGTGCAGGCATGTACCCCCACCTCCTGCATGGCCCGGGAGGCCCCCTGGTTAAGCTGCGCCATCACATCATAGACCCTTTGCGCCAGGTCTTCCCCCACCATCTGGCGGTCCAGGGCGGTGGTGATGATGCCGGTGCCCAGGGGTTTGGTGAGGAAGAGAACATCCCCGTTCCTGGCTCCCTTCTTGGTAACTATCTTGCGGGGGTCTACTGTCCCGGTTACCGCCATCCCGTATTTGGGGCCGCTGTCATCCACGGAATGGCCGCCGGCAATAATCACCCCTGCCTCGGCGGCCTTGTCGGCTGCACCCCTTAAGATCTCCCCCAGGATGCTGAGGGGCAGGGTTTTAGCCGGGAAGGCCACCAGGTTCAGGGCCATTACCGGGGTGGCGCCCATGGCGTAAACATCGCTGATGGCGTTGGCCGCGGCTACGGCACCGAAGGCATAGGGATCATCCAGGACCGGGGTGATGAAATCCACCGTCTGCACCACGGCCAGCTCCGGGCTGAGTTGCCAGACCACGGCGTCATCCAATACCTCTCCCCGCAGACCGGCTCCATGGGGAGGAGGCAGGTAAGCGAGGATTTGCTCGAGGTCCGCCGGACCTATCTTGCATGCTCACCCTGAACCCGGAGAATAGGTAGTAAGGCGGACTTGCGGGACTTCGGCCAAGACCGTTGCTCCTTTCTTTCTACCTGAAAACGCTTTCTGCCCGAAAACGCCCGGCCAGCGTTTTCGTCATCCTGCTGGGGCGGCGCCAGCTACATGGGCTGCACGGCTGCATGGTGATCTTGCTGGAAATATACCACGGGAACATGTATAATAGAAATATATATTTAGCATAGATGCTATATCAATATGCTATACCTTCGTACCTCAGCGTCCGGGAGGAGAGAGGTATGAACTTATCTCACCTGCAGGTTTTCTATGAGGTCGCCCGGTGTGGTAGCTTTTCTAGAGCTGCCGAGGCCCTCTTTACAGCCCAGCCCGCCCTCTCCCGCCAGGTGGCGGCTCTGGAAAAGGAACTGGGTCTGGCTCTCTTCGTGCGCCAGCCCCGGGGGGTCGTTCCCACCGAGGCCGGCCGCCGCTTGCTGACCTATGCCGGGCAAATCTTCAGCTTGGTGGCCGACGCCGAACAGGCCATGGCCGCATACAAAAACCTGGAGGCCGGCACCTTGAACCTGGCAGCTTCCACCACCATCGGCAATTACCTGCTCCCGCCGCTCCTGGCTGCCTACCGGCAAAAGCACCCGGCGGTGGAAGTTTCCTTGCGGGTGGCAAATAGCCAGGAGATCGCAAGACTGGTGCTGAACCGGGAGGTTGACATCGGCCTCTTGAGCGGGCCCCTGGCCGTAGGGGGGCTGTACGTCGAGGTCTTCGGCACAGACGAACTGGTGGCGGTGGTGGCTCCAGGTCACCCTCTGGCCCGGGAGGAAGAGGTGCCCCTGGCTGTCCTGACGCAGGAGACCTTGCTCCTGCGGGAGCCAGGATCGGCCACCCGCCGGGCGGTGGAGGAATACCTGGCCGGGCAGGGAATCAAGCCGGGGAGAACCTTCGTGCTGGAAAATACGGAAGCCATCAAGGGAGTGGTGGCCAGCGGCCTGGGGGTAGCTTTTCTTTCCCGATATGCGGTGGAGCCGGAGATCAGGTACGGCGGGCTGCAGCCCCTGGATGGAGCAGCATGGCGGCTTGAGCGTCAGTTCTTACTGGTTTTACCCAAGGATGCCCGCCTGTCGCCGCCGGCTCTGGCCTTCCTGGCCATGGCGAAAAAGCACAGCTATGGCGCAGGCCGGTAGATTCGCCCAGGCGCAGGTCGCCTCGGCATTGGCCCTCAGCCCTCCTGGGGCTATGTTTCTGATGAGGATACAAGCCGCCGGCTTGGCTGTACGGCCTGACGGCGCCTTTTTGCCGGCGGGAGCCAAATACGGCTGTATCTTACTGCCCTACCCCAATTCGATCAACGCCTGTAATGGACAAAAGGCGTATGGACAACTACCCCCATCGGGTATAGAATAGAAGTAGAACCTGTCCCCCAACGGCAACCGCCCCAGGCCCCCGGTTCAGCCTCGAAGAGGCTCAGCCCCCGAAATCTTACCAATCCCAAACAAATTCTCGCACCGCTACCCCGCGCAGGTTACTGATGGTGAGCCGAAGATTTTCGACCGGCTCGCCACTTACCGGATTCATAAAACGCAACTGGCCTTCAGGGTGGTGGGAGTTCTGACTTACTAACTGCCAGGCTCCCGGCCCGGCATCCAGGCCGTTGACCTCCAGGCGAGCGGCCTGGGCCATATCGAAGCTCAACAGGTCACCGCTGTGGGTATCAAAGGTCAGGTTAAAAACAAAATTGTTATTGAGGTCAGCAGCCTGCTCCGAAGTTACTTGCTGGCCTTGGGCCTCCAGATATTCCGGAGTGAGCCAGATTACCGTGGTGTCTACCCCTCCTTGGGAGTCTGTACGTTCGTAAAATCCCGGGTCAGTGGGGCGCTCCGGGAAAGAGGCTGGAGCTGTTTCCGAGGGTAATCCGGCCGGATCCGCAGTACGGGAAGCACCCTTGCCGGGTGCCGATGCGGACTTTCCCCCTCCGTTAGCCACCCCGGGGACCCCTCCCCCACCGCTATCTTCCGGCCCGGCAGCGTCAGGGACCACTGCTGCCTCCTGTCCGGCCTGGTCTAATACCGCCTCCCCTTCCTCTCCGGAAGTAGAAGTTACCGGTGGCCCGGCAGGTGCCGGCTGGTTTTGCGCCTCCCCAGGCTGGGTGCTCGCGGCAGGTTTTGCCCCGCAACCTGCCTGGACAGCCAAAACCAGCAAGATCAACCCTAAGACCAGCAACTGGTTGATGTTCGTCCTGTACGTCCGCATATCCTTCACCATTTCTAACTTTTTTCCCCAGCCGACGCCCAGATATGTGAAGGCCACAGGCCATTTTGCGCGATCAGGCGCACCATCAGGCCGATACCCAGTATGTTCACCGCGATGCCCATCCCCATTACCGGGTAACGGTACTGCTCCAAGAAGATGGCCGCACCCGATGCGCCGATGACCGGCAGGATGTCGGCCAGATGGTGCAAGCAGCAGGCCACCATGGACACCGTGGAGGTACCCGTGCCGGAGGCGGCCACCGCACCCGCGGCCCGGGTGCGCACCACCTGCCGCAGCTGACGAACGTAACTGAACAGGCCCAGTTGGAGGCCAAAACCGGCGGCAATAGCTGTTACATAATAACGATCCTGGATAAGGAGCTCCAGGCTGTGCTCCCAGGAACGGGAAGTGATGCCGACCAGCAGAAAATAGAATGACAGGAGGGCCAGCCCGGCCACCAAGCCCGTGAGAAACGCCCTGCCCACTATGCTACCCTTGCTCGGCTCCACTACCCTACCCCCCTACTGTATATCCCCTTATTATATCCGGCTTACCTTAAAATGACCTTAGAAGAAAATAAGATTTTCATAAGAAACGGGACCTGTCCATGCATCCTAGCATACCTACCCCCGTATAGTAGATAAAGATATTACTGTGGTTGGGCCCAAAAAGTTAACACAAAAGAGATTGTGGCTCAATTAAACACCTTGACTGCTACCCATACCGGGTATAAAGTAAAAATAAAGGTAAGCAATAGATCAGGAGGGTTAAAAATGGACCACAAAAACCACGGCTGGTTGATGCTGGTTGGTTGCGGGCTGATGCTGGTAGCCGCCTTTTTCTTCTTGAGCGGCACCTTGAGCGGGTCCGGGGAAATTGCTACCGGAGCCGCAGAGGCGGCAACGGCCACGCCCGCCGCCGGCAACTGGATATGGCTGCTCCTGCTGGCCTGCCCCCTCATGCACCTCTTCATGATGGGCGGGCATGGCCACGGGCAGGAGGCCGGCCAGGAGAAGGGCGCGGATAAGGCCGCCGCCGAACTTCAGGAACCCCAAGCCTCCAAAGACAGATAACATCGCCGCCTCTGTGCCCCCCATAAATCTTACAAAAGTATCCCGGCCGGGACTATGCCAACCAACCAACCAAGGAAGGGGCTATATCAGCGGTAACCCGGGGTAGCTCGGGGGCACGATCCCCTGTTGTGCTTCCGGCAGCCCCTCTGGTATAATGGCCATGAGGAAGGAGGAAGGCCCGTGGCCAGGCTGGCGCGAAAAACAGTGAAGCTGAAACTTACCCGGGCCCAGGTTGCGGCCATGCGCAGGTACTGCAAAGGCCGCGAGGATGTCCTGGCCTTTTACCTGTACGGGTCCTATGGTACGCCGTACCAGACAGCCCTCTCGGACATAGATCTGGCCTTCTTACCCATGCCGGGCACAAAGCTGGACCTGGACGACGAACTGGAGGTAGAAACAGCCCTGGGCCGTATTGCCGGCTTCGATGACGTGAATTTCATCAACCTACGCCGGGTGCCGGTTCACCTGCAGTTCCGGGTGCTAGAGGAAGGCCGGCCGCTTTACTGCCGGGATGAGATTCTCCTGGCCGACTTCGTCGAGCAGGTGATATGCCGCCATGCCGACTTTGCCCCTGACCTCGCCGCCATTTACCGTGACTACGACTCCGGCCTGCGGGAGGAGTTCCTATGACCGTAGACACGGAGAAGGTCCGCCAGAAGCTTCATTTCATGCGGACGGCCCTGCGGCAACTCAAGGAACTCCAGGGCATATCTTTGGAGGCGTTCCAGGAAAATCGTGTGTATCCCGCGGCCGCTGCCTATACCCTCCAGACCGCCATTGAAGCCATGCTCGATCTCTGTGCCCACATTATCAGCAGGGAAGGCTGGGGTCTGCCCAAGTCTTACCGGGAAGCTGTCATTATTGCGGCCCGAAACGGCCTTATTCCCGAGGACACGCTCCCAGCATTCGAAGCGATGGCCCGTCTCCGCAACCGCCTCGTCCACTTATATGACCAGGTGGATGACCATGAGCTCTGGAAGATTATCCAGGAGAACCTCGACGATTTTAAGCCCTTTATCGCCGGGGTGGTCCGCCGTTATTGCGGAAGGTAAGCGCGCCAGGCGCGACTTTGGCGCCAGGGCCGTCCTGGTTACGAGTATGACCTGCCATATGCAGGGCGGTGACCATGGGGTGATAACTTCGTGGGGTTTTCTGGCTTTGCGCCTGCCCGAGGACCACAGGGAATGGATGTTTGACCGAGGCACTGCCTGGGTACCGGTGAGACAGTCATTGCCCACCTACAGAAGGCCGGCTATTTCCCCGACCCCGTCTTTCGTTCGAATCCTGTAGAGGAGGACACCGAAGTCACGGCTGACCGGCGCGAACCGGCCTCCAGCCAGCCCCAAAAAGGGAAAAACCAGTAATCCTCTCGGCAAGATAACCTGCGTTGCTGGCAAGGCGACGGCCGCCGGTGGGATTACGGGGAACTGCTCGCCGGGAAAGTGGACATAAGCACCCGGCCGGGGTATAATGGGGCTGGAAATCTTAGAAAAGATGGCGAGGAGATGGTACCATGGGTATGCCCCAAGAGGAGATCAAGCTCCCGGCCAGGGAGACGTATACTTATACGGACTATGCCCTGTTGCCCGAGGGCGCTCCTTACCAACTGATCGGAGGTAAGCTCATTATGACGCCGGCTCCCACTACCTTTCACCAGATCGTTTCCGGCCGCCTGGAGAGTGCTCTGAGAGCATGGGTCACGGCCCGTGACCTGGGCCTCGTCATCGATTCTCCCGTTGATGTATACCTGGAGGAGGCCGAAACCTACCAGCCGGATATCATCTTTATTGCCCGGGAGCGGTTGGATATAGTAGAGGAAGCCAGAGTCAACGGCGCGCCCGACCTGGTGGTGGAGATTCTTTCGCCCTCTACCGCCTACTACGACTTGCGCAAAAAAGCTAGGACCTACGCCTCCTACGGCGTCAAGGAATACTGGGTCGCCGATCCAGCCGAAAAAAGTCTGGAACTCTACACCAACCACGAGGGCAGTTTTATACTGGAACAGCGGGTGGAAGGCGAAGGCCAATTTAAATCCCTGCTGCTGCCGGGGCTGGCCGTGGAGGTAAGGGAAGTTTTCGCCTCTTTCCGGTAGTCCTCAGTCCAGTCTGCCCTGAAAATAGAGGTGAGGGGTGGGAAGTTAGAGTTCGTAGGAACCCGGCACTCAACTTAGTGTCATGTACGGGGATGAAGCGGCAGTCACATCCGCTCAACAGGGAGGGCCAAGGTTAAAACAACAGAACTGGCCGGCCCTGGGCCGGACTTCCCGCGGTAAGACCTGTGAGCTATATCACATATCGTTTCTGGTATTGCTGTTATACTTGGATTTAGACGTGGACCCGGTTTCGGGTGGATCGAGTTTGGGAATGGCCAGTGTCCGGGCGTAGCCGTGCCGCCCAAACCCCGCTAATTTCCGGCCGCGCGGCCGAACCAGCAAAAAAATTATGGAGGGTAGCTATGGAAATTCAGGTGCAGGATCTCGAGCAGGCGTATACCTTTTCCCACGGAGGGGTGTTTAGCAAGGTGCTGGTAAGGACCAGCAAATGTGACCATACGCTTTTTTGTATGGCCGCGGGTACGTCAATCTCCGAACATACTTCTACCCGGGAGGCAGCCATCACTGTGCTCAAAGGGGAGGGCGTGTGCACCCTGGCCGGAAGGGAGGAGGCCATGCGGCCAGGCACTTTCATTTTCATGCCGGCCAATACCCCTCATGCCCTGCGGGCGGAAAAGGACCTGGCCTTTTTGTTGAGCCTGAGTTTTTAATCCAGTTGACGAGATCAAAGACCTGGAAATCTTACGTGGAAGGCAGCCACGGCCAGGAAGAAAAAGAGGCTGGAATACAGGACTTCGGTCCAGCCCACCTTGGCCACCGGCCTTTTCCGGCTGCCGGCTGCCGCCATGGCCAGGAGAATCTTGACCAGCCCGGGTATGAAGGCCAGGAACAGGTAAGGGGGCATGAGCCCTGCCCGGCCCAGGGCCAGGGAGGCTGCGAGGATCAAAGTCTGTGTCCAGAGACTGGCCCGGCCGGAAGTTTTGCTGGCCGGGGCCCGGAGTTGCCAACGGACGTAGAGGACCTGGGCGGCAAAGTAGGCCAGGAGCACCGGCCAGAGGGAAGCCCCGGTGATCCCCAGGCGGCCGGTGGCGGCGTAGTAGGCGGCCGGGGCGGACAGGGTCACCCCGGCGGTGCCGGCCAGCTCTGCCGGCAGGGACCAGCGGGCCAGGGTGTGCTGCCAGGCCAGTTGCAGGCCAAACAGGATAGCGGCTGGCAGGGCAAAGAGGAGGAGGGCTGTCCCTCTGGCTGTGAGCAGGAGCCCGGCCAGGAGGGCAATGGCTGCCAGCCAGCCGCCGGCCCATAGTTTAAGGCTGCGGTGGGAAAAACCGGCCCGGCGCCGGGGCCGCCAGAGGAGGGAAAGGGGCTCCCGCACGGTAAATACCGCCACGGCCAGCAGCCAAAGGTAGATTGAAGGGAGATCTACCGCGGTTGCGGCCGCCTGTCCCAGGGCCAGGGAAGTAAGGAGCATGGCCCAGGCCCCGTGCTCCTTTGGTATGGGAATACGCATGCTCTTTGCCCTCCTTATTTCTCCTACCCGTCCTTCGTTACAGGGTTTATGTTTCTACTGGTTGGCCGCCGCCCTCGGCCGGGGACTGCCATGGTCGTTGTCCTGCAACTGCTCGCCCCCGGCCGCCAGAGACAGGGCTTCAGCCACCACGGCCCGGTTATTGTTCCCGGAGCCATCAGGTGAGTCTGGCAGAGAGGTGATAATATCCATTATTTGTTCCAGCACTTCCTGGTCAATGCCCACCCGCACCAGGAGATCTTCGGCCTTCTCGCCTCGCCCGGCTGTGGCCAGGCCGTGCAGCAGGGAAGCGGCCACGACCACTACCATGTCCACCCCCTTCTCCCGCGCCAGGTCCCGGGCAATGGCGGCCGCCTTCAGAGAGTGGTCGAGGATGGCTTTTTCTCCGGCCAGTTCTTTGCGCACCTCTACCTCCAGGCGGTCCCGGATTACTTGCGGCTGGCGCCGGAACTCGGCGGCCATGGGTCCCAGACACTTGTCAGCATAGGAGCACCAGGCGGCACACCCAGGGTCAAACCGTGGGTTGGTTACCAGCTCCTTGCACTTGGGGCAGCGCACCCGCACGTCATCCTTCCAGAACTCTATTGGGTTACCGCAATGGGGGCACGGGTCTTCAAAGATGTCTTCGGGCTTCCAGTAACGTCTGTCCTGTCCGGGACATTGCCAAACGGCCATGATCGTCTCTCCCTTCCTGTGCTTTGCCACTATCTTACCAGTATGGACCCCGTGATTTCTATGATGCGCATCACAATCGGCCGCTCCCGTCCCCTCGCCTCTATCCGCCTTGCCCGGTGGCTGTCCCAAACAGCGATTCCTTATTTCCCCCGATTATCCTGCGAAAATGCAACTATTTGCGGCTGGTGAACGTGAGCTGAATCACAGTGATACTGTGATCTATCTCACAGACTATTTCTTGTCTTATTGTTATCTTAAAAGGCAAAAGTCCAGATTGGCCAGGCCTGGAAGTCAATTTTAAACCTGTTGGGAGGGGCGTGGTAGTGGCGACATATCGTGTCCGGGCCATGGACGCCGAATGGCTGTGGGAAAACGTCAGGTGTGCCCTGGCCTGCCCGGTACATACCGAAGCCGGCCGTTACGTGTCCTTGATTGCCCAGGGGAGGTTTGCCGAGGCCCTGGAGGTGGCCCGGGAGCCCAATCCCCTGGTTCATGTTTGCGGCCGCATTTGCGCCCACCCCTGTGAAACGCACTGCCGCCGCGGCCAGATAGACGCGCCGGTAGCCATCAGGGCCCTCAAGCGGGCAGCGGCTGAAATGGGGTGCCGCGGTCCCCTGGTATCGGGACCGGGAACAATGTCCGGGAACAGGGACGGCGGGGGATCGGTCACCGGAGGCAGGCTGCCGGCCGGCGGCCACGCCGGCGGTGCCGGCGAAGGCCTGGCTACCGGCCGCCAGCCAGCACATCTCCGGCCCGGCCCGGGAAAGAAAGTGGCCGTCGTGGGAGCCGGGCCCGCCGGGCTGGCCTGTGCCCACGACCTGGCCCTCTTGGGCTACCGGGTAACAATTTTTGAGGCCCAGCCCCGGCCGGGAGGCATGCTGCGCCTGGGGATACCTGCATACCGCCTGCCGCGCGCGGCCCTGGACGAGGACATTGAGGCCATTTTGGCGCTGGGGGTAAGGCTGGAAACGGGAAAGGCCCTGGGCCGGGATTTCTCCATCTCAGACCTGCGTGCCAATTACGGGGCCGTGTTCCTGGCGGTGGGGGCCACGGCCAGCCGGGAGCTGCAGGTACCGGGAGCGGACCTGGACGGCGTCCTGAAGGGCGTGGACTTTCTTCTCAATGTGAACCTGAGCTACCGGGTGGAGGTCGGAGAAAGGGTAATCGTCATCGGCGGCGGCAACGTGGCCGTAGACGTGGCCCGCAGCGCCCTACGGTTGCCGCAGCCCGAGGCCGGAGAGTGGCGGGAGACCTTGCTGACTACCGCGGCCGATGCGGCGCGGGCAGCCCTGCGCCTGGGGGCGCGGCGGGTGGAAATGGTCTGTCTGGAATCCCGGGAAAGCATGCCGGCCTTTGCCGAGGAGGTGGAGGCGGCCGCGGCGGAGGGGATAACCATCCGCCCGTCCCTGGGTCCACACGCCATCCTGGGTGAAAAGGGAAGGGTGAAGGCCCTGGTGACCCGGCGGGTGGCTTCTCTCTTCGATGCTGCCGGCCGGTTCAACCCCCAGTTTATCCCCGGGAGCGAGGAAACTTGGCCTGCAGATACCGTCATCCTGGCCATCGGCCAGACCCTGGATACCTCTATGTTTAGCCCGGCCGACGGTCCGGCCCTCACCCCGCGCCAGACCATCCAGGTGGACCCGGAAACCATGGCCACCAACCTTCCGGGGGTCTTTACCGGCGGGGACGCTGCCTTCGGGCCGCGCATAGCCATTGCGGCCATTGCTGACGGCCGCCTGGCGGCGCGCTCCATTGACGCCTATTTAAGGGGAGTAGCCCGGACCACGGCCATGGGGGCCGCCGGTAGAATCACTCCGCCTCGCCGGCTCGAAGATGATTATCACCGCCTGCCGCGGCAGCCGGTTCCTTCCCTGCAGTTGGACCGGCGGGTAGGTATTGCCGAGGTGGAGGTGGGATACAGCCGCGAGCAAGCCATGCGAGAGGCCCGCCGCTGCCTCCAGTGCTACCTCAACCCCTGGCTGGACCCGGAAAAGTGCCTTATGTGCGGCGGGTGCGTGGATGTCTGCCCGTATAATTGCCTGCGGCTGGTGCCCCTGGATAGGGTGGTCCTGGACGAAAAGCTCCGCCAGGAAGTGGCGTGGAAACTGGGTGTGCCTCCGGACTGGCCCGACGGCTACGCCTTGCGGCCGCAGGCAGGTCAGGCATGGGCGGTCATGCTCAAGGACGAAGATAAATGCATCCGCTGCGGCCTCTGCGTTCGCCGCTGCCCGGCAGGGGCGATGCGGATGGTGGAGTTCAGCTTTTGGGGAAGTTCCTGATCGGCGGTGGCCGGTTTTCGGCTTTGAGGAGGGAAAAATTCATGTCCGTTACTGGGCAAAGCCAGTGCCCGCAGTGCGAGGCGGCCAGAAAGGACCATACCCTTTCGCGGCGGCAGTTTTTCAGTGTGCTGGGCTGGGGTTCCTTTACGGCCCTGGCTGCCGGCCTGGTAGGGGCCGGGGCACGATACCTGGTGCCCAACCGGGTCGGCCCCAGCCGCAATGCCTTTGTGGCCGGGAAGGCAAAGGATTTCCGGGCGAAGGTTACATATGTTAACGGCCGGCGCGCTTTTATTGTCAAAAACGAGCGGGGTCTGCGGGCCTTATCGGCGGTTTGTACCCATCTGGGCTGCACCGTCAAGTGGGTGCCGGAAAACGACCGCCTGGAGTGTCCCTGCCACGGCAGCCTCTTTGATCCGATGACCGGCCAAGTGCTGGGAGGGCCGGCGCCGCGGCCCCTGGAGTGGTACCGGCTGAACCTGAAACAGGACGGGGGACTGCTGGTTGACCCTGATGAGATAGTCAGTGGCGACGTTTTCCTGACTGTATGACGGTTAATGCGGCCAATGGGGACGGAGTACAGGCAGCGCTACCGCAGGCCTGTTCCGGGCGCCGGGCCACGGCGTGGCCGTCGCTTGGGTAGTGGTCTCCAGGTAGGGCCTCATGTCCTTTGCGAGGAGGGATAAGAAAGTATGGGCAAATTCTTTGACTGGTTCCGGCAAACGGCCCTTGGCCGCTCCATTTTCCGCCACGGCCGGCCGGACAATCCCAAGGACCAGTCCCTGATCATGACCAGCCATTTCCTTACCCATATCCACCCGGTCAAGGTGAAGAAGCACGGCCTCAAATTCACTTATACCTTCGGCCTGGGTGGCCTGACTCTGGGATGCTTTATTATCCTTGCCGTGACCGGCCTCCTCCTCATGCTTTACTACGTGCCTTCGGCAGACCGTGCCTACGAGGACATGCTCGATCTGCGCAACGTAGCCTCCTTTGGCTGGTTCTTTCGCAACCTGCACCGCTGGGCGGCCCACGCCATGGTCATCCTGGTGGTGCTGCATATGGCCCGTGTCTTCTTCACCGCCTCCTACAAGGGTGAGCGGAAGTTTAACTGGGTGATCGGTATGTTCCTGCTCCTGATCACCGTTTTTCTCAGCTTTACCGGTTACCTCCTGCCCTGGGACCAGCTCGCCTACTGGGCGGTGAACGTGGGCGTCAACCTGGCCAGTTATGTGCCGGTAATCGGGGACGATATCCAGTACCTGCTCCTGGGCGCCAAACGGATCGGGCAGGAAACTCTTACCAGGTTCTACCTGTTCCATGTCGTCCTGCTCCCGGCATTGATGGTGTTTTTCATAGGTTTTCATTTTTTCCGGATCCGCAAGGACGGCGGCATCTCCGACCCGGTGGAGGCTCTAGGCGAAGACCAGGTGGCCGCAGGCGTCGAGACGGCAGTGGCTACCACGCCGCCAGCCAAGGAGTACGGCTTCATGGGCTTGATCCCGGGCCGCACGCCCCAGGTGCGGGAAGATGAGGTGGAAACAGAAATGGTCTGGCCGCACCTGGTAATGCGGGAACTGGTGGCCTTTACCGCCCTCCTGGCCGTGCTGATGCTGATTTCGCTCTTTTTTGATGCGCCTCTGGAGGGGATAGCCAACCCCTCAGTTACCCCGAACCCAGCCAAGGCCGCCTGGTATTTCCTCTGGTTGCAGGAACTCCTGCACTACGGCAGCCCCTTGCTCTTCGGTATAGTTCTGCCCGGGGCACTGGTTCTGGGACTGATGGCCTTGCCCTATCTGGACAAAAACCCCAGCCGCCGCTTCCAGGACCGCCGCCTGGCGATTGCCGTCTTTGCTGCCGGGCTGGTGGCCGTTGCCATTCTTATTGTCATCGGGATGTATTTCCGCGGCCCCGGCTGGCACTGGGTGTGGCCCTGGCAGGCCGGCGGGCACTAGGTTGGAGGTTGTGGCAGTGGACGACGATATCGCCAAGGTAATGAAATACTTCGCCCTGATAAGTGTGGCGGCTCTGGTGGTCTTTGTCTTCGTGGTGGTCAGGGAGGCCATGCCGGCCTGGAAGGGGGAGCAGGAAATTGCCGGCCGGCCGTGGCGGGAGGGGCTTTTTATTGACAATTGCGGTTCGTGCCACGGCCAGCGCGGTGAAGGTCGGGCCGCCGGACGGGCGCCGGCTATAGGCACGGACGCTTTCCTTGCCCTGGCCAGCGACGATATGCTGCGGACTACCATCAAGCAGGGCCGGCCGGGTACGGATATGAATCCCCTGGGCCGGGACAGCGGCGGCGTCCTTTCCGACCGGCTTATTGACGAGATAATCGCCTACCTGCGTTCACAGCAGCAGGAACCCAGGGTGGAGCTGCCGGAGGAACCGGTTGAAGGCGTGCCGGAGCGGGGCCGCCAGCTCTATGCGGCCAACTGCGCTGGGTGTCACGGCCTGGTGGGCCAGGGGCGGGTCGGCCCGGCCCTGAACAACGCTGTTTTCCAGGCCAGCGCCAGCGACCAGTTCATCAAGGAGACCATTGCCCGGGGGCGGCCGGGAACTCCCATGAGCGCCTGGGGCCAGGGATACGGCGGCGTGAAAGTGCTTTCGCCCCAGGAAATAGGCGATATTGTGGCTTACATCCGCACGTGGAAGAAATAGCCTGCGAAAGCTACGAACCTCGAACTCGGGGGAGGTGTTATCCTTTGCGCAAGTTTACCCGCCGTGATTTCTTAAAAATGGGCGGCCTGGCCTCGGCCGGGGTGCTGGTGAGCCAGAGACTGCCGGCCCTCCAGATGCTCCAGGCCGTGGAGGACCCGCTGAAATCTTATCCCTACCGGGGCTGGGAAGACCTGTACCGCAAGGAATGGCGGTGGGATAAGGTGGTCCGCACCACCCACTCGGTTAACTGTACCGGCTCTTGCGGCTGGAACGTGCAGGTGCGGGACGGCATTGCCATCCGCTCCGAGCAGTCGGCCGATTTCCCTGACCCGGAGTACAACCCCCGGGGCTGCCAGAAGGGCGCCAGCTACGAGCGCTACGTCTATGGCCCGCAGCGGGTGAAGTATCCCCTGCAGCGCGTCGGTGAGCGGGGCGAAGGCAAATGGAAGCGCATTTCTTGGGAGGAAGCCTATGACATTATCGCCGAGAAGTTCCTGGAGGTAGCCCAAAAGCACGGTACCGACCACGTCTTCCTCTTCTCGGTGATCCCGGCCATGAGCCCCCTTTCCGCCGGTGCCGGTTACCGCTTCGGTAGCCTCACCGGTTGCGTGGTGGGTAGCTTTTACGACTGGTACTCCGACCTGCCGCCCGGCGAGCCCATGACCTGGGGCTACCAGACGGAATCCTGCGAGGCCTGGGACTGGGCCAACTCCCGCTACATCATCCTCTGGGGGGCCAACGCCGTGGAGTCCCGCATCCCGGACGCCCACTTCCTCACCGAGGCCCGCTACCTGGGGGCCAAGATCGTGACCATCTTTCCTGACTACAACCCCACGAGCCTGAAGGCGGACCAGTATCTGCCCATCCGCGAGGGGACGGATGCCGCCCTGGGGCTGGCCATGGCCCAGCACATCATCGCCAGGGGGCTCTATGACCGGGCCTACCTCCAGGAGCAGACAGACCTGCCCCTTCTGGTGCGCACGGATACCAGGAAGTTTCTGCGCCAGGCCGATCTCGAGCCAGGGGGGCGGGACGACGTTTTTTATTACTGGGACCAGAAGGCGGGCCAGGCAGTGGCTGCGGGCAAACAGAATCTGGCCCTGGGCCCGGCGGACCCGGCCCTGGAAGGGAGGTTCAGGGTACAGACCGCCGGCGGCGAGGTGGAGGTACAGCCGGTCTGGGCCCTGCTCGCCGAAAAGCTCAACCGTGAGTGCACCCCGGAAATCGCGGCCGGGATCACTGGCATAGCCGCCAGCGTCATCCGGCAGGTGGCTGAGGAATTCGCCACCACCAAGCCGGCCATGATCATTGAAGGCGCCGGGACCAACCACTGGTACCACAACGACCTGATCAACCGGGCGCAGATGCTCCTGCCCATCCTCACGGGCAATGTCGGCAAGAACGGCGGCGGGTTCAACCATTACGTCGGCCAAGAGGCCCTGAAGGTCCCCTCCTTAAATCAGTGGTTCTGGCCAGAAAAGACAAGATGGCAGAATACCACCCTGTGGACTTACTGCCATACCTTCGGCCGGCGCACCCGGGGGGTGGAGGAAGGCTGGATGCCGCTCTATCCCAAAGAGGGCGACCCCAAGATGATGATCGTCTGGCGCGCCAACTACCTCAACCAGGCCAAGGGCCACGAGGCGGTCCTGGCGAACCTGTGGCCCAAGCTGGAACTTATCGTGGACTTCAACTACCGGCTGGATACCACCGCCCTGTATGCCGACCTGGTACTGCCGGCAGCCAGCTTTTTTGAGAAGTTTGACCTCAGCACCACGGACCTGCACGAATACATCCATTCGTTCAACGCGGCCATTGACCCCCTGTGGGAGTCCAAGCCTGATTTTTACATCTGGAAAGAACTGATCCAGGTGATTACCCGCAAGGCGCGCCAAAAAGGCATGGCCGACTTTGCCAACCTTTACGAACGGTGGGCCGAGATGGGGGAGACCCCGGAGGCGGTGGCCCAGTGGGCCCTGGACAACCACCCCTGGACCAAGGGGTACACGGTGGAGGAAATAAAGAAGCACCCGGTGCGGCTGAAGCGCGGTCCAAACGCCACGGCCGGCGACCGCTCCGGCGAAGCCGGCTTCACCCGTAACCGCGGGGCCTTTACGCCCTTCAAGGAGCACGTGGAGGGCAAGGAACACTGGCCTACCCTTACCGGCCGGCAGCAGCTCTACCTGGACCACGACGTTTTCCTGGCCGAAGGGGAAGAACTGCCGGTCTACAAGCCGCCTTTGGAGCTGGAGAAGCACCCCCTGCACTATCTCACCCCCCACGGCCGCTGGAGCGTCCATTCCACCTGGCGAGATCTGGACTGGATGCTGCAGTTGCAGCGGGGTGGGCCCATCCTGGAACTCAACCCCCAGGATGCCGCCGCCAGAGATATTGCCGATAACGACGAAGTCATCTTGTTCAACGAGCACGGGGAGACGAGGCTGCGGGCTAAGCTGGCCCCGCGGGTGCGGCCCGGCACGGTTATCGTGTACCACGGCTGGGAGCGCTATCTCTTCGACCGCGACAGCGGCAACTGGCAGGCGCCGGTGACCATCAAGGTCAAGCCTACTCAGGAAGTGGAGTACGGCCACCTCAAGTTCCGCCTCAACTACTGGGGGCCTACCGGTACCAACCGCGACACCCGGGTAGACGTGCGGAAAGCGTAGGAGGTGAGGCCCGTGTCGCAAAGGCAACTGGCCATGGTAATAGACATCAACAAGTGCCTGGGCTGCCAGACCTGCACCATTGCCGACAAGAACATGTGGCTGCGCGGCCCCGGCCAGGAATACATGTGCTGGAATAGCGTAGAAACCCGGCCGGGGGACGGCTACCCCCGGAGGTGGGAGAAAATGGGCGGCGGCTTTGACGCGAATGGCGAGGTGCAGCTTGGCGACCTCCCGGGCGTGGAGGACTACGGCGTGCCCTGGGAGTGGGACTGGGAGAAGCTGCCACATATCTTCCCTAGGCCCCAGCCCTCCTGGGGGCCGAACTGGCAGGAAGACGTGGGCGAAGGAGAATACCCTAACACCTGGTATTTCTACCTCCCCCGGCCCTGCAACCACTGCAACAAGCCGGCGTGTCTCGCCGCCTGCCCGCGCCAGGCCATTTACAAGCGCGAGGAGGACGGCATCGTCCTTATTGACCAGGAGCGCTGCCGGGGGTACCGCTACTGCGTGCGCGCCTGTCCCTACAAGAAGCCGTACTACAACGTACAAACCAATAAGGCGGAGAAATGCATCTTCTGCTTCCCGCGGGTGGAAAAGGGAGTACCTCCGGCCTGCGTGGCCCAGTGCGCCGGCCGCATCCGCTTCTTCGGCTTCATGGACGACACTGAGGGGCCGGTTTACAAACTGGTGAAGAAGTTTAAGGTGGCCGTGCCCCTGCACCCGGAATACGGCACCGAGCCCAACGTCTACTATGTGCCGCCAATTTCGACCCCCAGGGTGGGGAATAACGGTGAGCCCCAGGGACAGGGGCGGATCCCGCTGGCGTACCTGGAATCCCTCTTTGGGCCCAGTGTACGGCAGGTCTTAGATACCCTGCGTCAGGAGATCGCCCGGGCCAGGCGGGGAGAGACATCGGAGCTGATCCAGACCCTGGTCAGCAACCAGCGGTGGCGGGTCTAGGCGAAGGAAGGGGTGAAACAATTGTCCAGGCGGGCAATTATCATTATCATAGTAGTTCTGGCCGCAGCCGTCACCCTATCCTACCTGTGGCTGGGGCATACCGGGCCCACCCAGGCGGCGCGGGCCGACATCCTGCCGGTGCCGGCGGTTGCGGGCGGAGAAGATCCATTGGCTCCGGCCGCGGCAGTATGGGGCGGGATAACTCCCATCCAGGTGCCGCTGAGCGGGATGGATATCAAGGGCGAATGGCCGGTAGCCATTACCACCAGCCTCGAGGTGCAGGCCCTGCGCCGGGGAGACTGGCTGTACTGGCGCGTTAGCTGGGCCGATACCACCGCGGACAGCCGGATCCAGGACATCACCCAGTTTGCCGACGCCGTGGCGGTGCAGGTACCGGTGGAAGCGGCGCAGCGGCCGTACATCTGCATGGGCCAGGGCACCGGGCCGGTAAACATCATCTACTGGCGGGCCGATACCAACCAGGCCGAGAGCCTGGTAGGCGGGGCTTACGGCACCCTTTCCCGCTACCCGCTGGTGGAGGCCAAGGGCCAAGGGAGCTACCAGAACGGGCGCTGGACGGTTGTCCTGGCGCGCGCCCTGGGCCAGGACCCGGCCTGGCAGGTCCCCCAGGCCAGCATTGCCTTTGCCGTATGGAACGGGGCCGACGAGCAACGGGGCGGACGCAAATCCACCTCCAACTGGCTTACCCTGGACCTTAGGGCCGGCGGGCAAGTGACGGCTTCCCGGAACGAAGTGGCCAGCAGGCCGGTGGCCAGGAGCCATATTCCCAGGAGGTGGCGGTAATGTTAGCCAGTGGCGGTGCGGATCAGGTCATAACCTGCGTGGAGGTCAAGGATAAAGGCTGCCAGCCGATAACCAAAATAGCCAGTGAGGAACTCGACGCGGCGGCGCTGACAACCGCGATGGGGGGCCTGCCTCCGCGCATGGTCATATATAAGGCCCTGGCCGTGGGTTTCAGCTATCCGGGGGATCTGATTCCGGAACTAGTTCGCCAGGGTTATTTCGTGGCCGTCGCCCAGCAGGCGGAAGCGGCGGGTTACAGGCTCGCCGCCGCCGGGCTGCAGGACACCGGGCCGGCCGGCGAGTTGCAGGTGGCCTACAGCTATTATTTCGACATCGGGCCTAAGTACCCGCCATGCCCGCCCTACGCCGGTATCTACCAGAACCGTAACGGGCGGCCAATGCTGCTCTGGGAGCTGGTCCAGTTTTACCGCCACTTCGGGCTGGCCGTCTCTCCGGCGGTAAAAGAGCTGCCGGACCACGTGAGCGTGGAACTGGAGTTCATGTACTACCTGGTCTTCAAGGAGCACCAGGCGGCAGTTTGCGCCGGTGAAGATGGCCCGGGCTACCGTCGGGCCCAGCGGGACTTCCTGGCCCGCCACCTCGCCCGCTGGGTTCCCGGCTTTACCGCCCGGGTAGCGGATAAGTGCAGCCACCCCTTCTACCGCGCCCTGGCGGGGTGGCTGCAGGAGTGGGTGGCGGGCGAGGAAAAACTGCTGCTGGGGGAGGCATGAGATTGCGGGCCTTGGTAATACAAAACATCGCCATCGAGGGGCCAGGCACCCTGGGCCCGGCCCTGGAAAGGGCCGGGTGGCAGCTTGAGGTGCGGCAGATGGACAGACCTGGCGCCTCCCTGCCCCAGGATTTGCGCCCCTACCAGGCCCTAGTGGTCTTAGGCGGTCCCATGGGCGCCGACGACCATGACCAGTATCCGTACTTAGCCGTGGTGAAACAGACTATCCGGGAGGCGGTAGCCAGGGGGCTGCCGGTCCTCGGCATTTGCCTGGGAGCGCAACTTATTGCCCGCGCCCTTGGCGCCGAGGTCTACCGGAACCCGGTCCAGGAGATTGGCTGGTTCACGTTAAGGCTTACCCCGGCCGGGAGGCGATCTCCCCTTTTTGCCGGTCTCCCGGAAGAATTCCCGGTCTTCCAGTGGCACGCCGATACCTTTGACCTGCCCCCAGGGGCAACACACCTGGCCTCCACCCCTACCTGCCCGAATCAGGCCTTTGCCTTGGGGGCCCGGGTCTTTGGCCTGCAGTTTCACCTGGAGGTAACCCAGGAAATGGCCAAGGCCTGGAGGCAGGCTTATGCCGATGACCTGCCCCAGGGAGGGGGCGGGCAAAAAAGGTCAGGCCTCAGGTCCCTGAGCGAAGATTCTGTGCGCTGGCAGGAGTTTGACGCGGCGGCCGGCAGGTTCCTGCAGAACCTGGCGCAACTGCTGCGGCCGCTTAAGGGAGGTGCGGAGGGTGAGAGGGTGGCCAGCCGCCGGCACCGGTATGGGGCCAGGGATTAGGGTGGCGCTGGTCGGCCTGGCCGTGACCGGGTGGGCCGGGCTGCTTTTTTACCAGGTGTTATCCCGGCTGGCCATTTACATGCCGGTGGGCGGCCTGGCCGGTGGTGTTTTTCACCTCCTCACCGCCGCCGGTGAGCTGGCCCAAGGGCTGGCCTTTTACCTGTGCCTGCTGGTACTGCTTCTCCTCTTCCTTGAGGAGCGAAATGGATGGCGGTGGCCCGCCGGGGCCACTGCCCTGACCCGGCCCATCCTGTGGGCGCTTATTGCGGCCCTGGTTACCCTTTCCCTTTACGGCGGCCTGCGGCCCTTCGGCCTGCCGCTCCTGGTTGCGTACAATGCTCTGGGCCTGGCGGTCATGGTTTTGTTTTCCCGGGCTCAGATCCGGCCCGTGGGTGAGGAACCGCGCGCCGGCACCGGCCAGGAGGCCGGCCTTCCTGCCGCTTCAAGTTGGAAGGTGGCGCAACTTGTGTCTGGATTTAACCCGCAACCACCAGGCCCCGGGCTACCCTGGCCGGGCTCCCGCTGGCCGAGGCGGATCGGGATGGTCTTCGCCATGGCCTGGGCCCTGGCCTTTCTTTCCGGGATACTCCACAGCAGCAGCCAGTTATGGGGCTGGCCCCCGCCATGGGCCGCCGGCACCTCCTGGGCCGCCGGGCAGGTGGTGGTGCTGGCCGGGGGCCTGCTCCTTTTGCCCGCCGCAGTTAGGGCCGCCACCCCACCCGGGGCCAGGCGATGGCTGGCCACAACTGTCACTCTGACGGTCCTGTTTCTTTTTGCCTGGGTCTATCAGGCCAACCCATACCTGGTGGCCATCTTGGTCAACTGGACCCTCGGCCTATCCCTGCACCTGCCGCTGCCAATCTATTTGCTTTCCCTGGCCGGCTTCCTGTACGCCCTCCTGGCACTGTCCCTGTCTTCCACCCGCCGGCGGGACGCGCTAGTCCTGACCCTGCTCCCGGTGGCCGGCTACAGCCTGCCCCTGGCCTTTAATACCCTGGTGGCCGTGATTTGCTTATTCCTGATTTACCCATATCGCCCGCTTTCTTCCGCCACCCCTTCAAGGAAGGGGAGCAGAAAATGGACAACCAGGCCTACTTTTATACCCTGGGGGCAGCAAACGTCAAACCCAGTAGGAAACGGAAAAATATGGATGGCTCATAAACCGCGGTAAAGGTACGGCGCTAGCGGCGCATAATGCGGCTCCCGCCGAGCCAATACTAAGCTTATCATGAACGCACTCTCTTACTTCCGGCGCAAACCGGCTGAGGTCATTCTTCATGAAGAAACAGGGGACCTCAAGCAGGGTCTCAAACGGCGCCTGGGTGCCTTTGACCTCACCACCATGGGCATCGGTGCCATCATCGGCACCGGCATTTTTGTGCTTACCGGGGTGGCGGCTTCCCGCTACGCCGGACCGGCGGCTGTCCTCTCCTTTGTACTGGCCGGCGCGGCCAGCGCCCTGGCCGCCCTGGTATACACCGAACTGGCCGCTATGGTCCCCGTGGCCGGGAGCGCGTACACTTATTCCTACGCGGCCATGGGAGAGATCATCGCTTGGATCATCGGCTGGGACCTGATCCTGGAATACACGGTGGCCGCGGGAGCCGTAGCCATCGGCTGGTCGGGGTACCTGACCAATTTGCTCCAGGCAGCGGGCCTGACCCTGCCGGCGAGCCTGAGTGCGCCGCCGGCCCTGGGCGGAATCATAAACTTTCCCGCCGTTGCCATTGTCGCTCTCATCGCTGGCCTCCTCATCCTGGGAACGAAGGAATCAGCCATGGTGAATAATATTATCGTGCTGGTGAAGCTGGGCGTCATCCTGCTTTTCATCGCCGTGGGGGCCACGCACCTCAATCCCAAACTCTGGACCCCCTTCCTCCCCTTCGGTTGGCCGGGGGTGGTCGCCGGCGCGGCCATCATCTTTTTCGCCTACATCGGCTTTGATGCCGTCTCCACCGCGGCCGAGGAAGTGCGTAACCCGGCCCGCGACCTGCCCTTGGGGATTCTTGGCTCCCTAGGTATTTCCAGTCTGCTCTATATCCTGGTGGCTTTGGTAGTAACCGGAATGGTAAGCTATCGTTTGCTTAACGTGCCTTCGCCTTTGAGCTTCGCCCTCCTCCGGGCTGGGGTCCCGTGGGCCGCGGCCGCCATCTCGGTCGGCGCCATTACCGGGCTCGGCAGCGTTATCCTAGTAGATATTTTCGGTCAGAGCCGGATCTTTTTTGCCATGGCCCGCGACGGCCTGCTGCCGCAGGGCCTGTCCCGCCTCCACCCGCGCTATGGCACCCCCTATGTAATCATCGTGATGACGGCGCTGATGGTGGCGGCCATTGGCGGTTTTCTCCCAGTGGCCCTGGTGGCCGAACTGGCCAACATCGGCACCCTGACCGCCTTTGTCCTTGTTTCCCTTGGCGTGATCGTCCTGCGCCATACCCAGCCTGCCTTACCCCGCCCCTTCAAGGTGCCGTTTTTCCCTGTCGTTCCTCTGCTTTCGGCAGCCGCATCCGTGTATCTTATCCTCAACCTCCCCCGCCTCACCTGGCTGCGGTTTGTCATCTGGCTGGCCGTAGGTATGGTCCTCTACTTCTCATACGGCAGCCGGCACAGTCGCCTGGCGGGCGGGGAAGGAGTCAGCCTCCCGAACGTTTGGCTCCCGGCCCCGGCCCGCAAGGAACTGTCCAGTGAGGAGCCAGGCCCCGCCCAGACAGGGCTGACATCCGCAGACAATGATCACGAGCCTTTCCGGGAAAAGGAGGAAGACCATTGAACACGCCCATCATCGCGGCCGAAAACCTCAGGCGGGAATTTGGCCACTTCGTGGCGGTAAACAATGTGAGCTTTACGGTGGAGGCGGGTGAAGTCTTCGGCCTGCTGGGTCCCAACGGGACAGGCAAGTCCACCACCATCCGCATGCTCTGCACTCTGTCAACCGGGTGGTGACCAGGTAGGCCTGACCGGATGCCCTTCCGGCCAGGCAGTAGTATCATTTTCCACTGTTTACCCGCGATGCTCTGCCTTAATGCTTTCTATGCAGGCCTTAGCAAAGGTAATCTGTTCCAGCAACCTTTCGCAGGCTGCCTCTACTTACCTCTGGGTAGGGTGTTTTACTCCCGCAAGTCCAGAAAGAGCTAAAGCTTCGTCATGGTGATATCCTAACCGCGTCATTTCTTCAAGCAGTCCACCCAGTTCTTCCACTTCTTTGCTCCCTCCGACTGAACTGTGGTTATGAACGGTTTCGGCCGCCAACTGAAAGCCACATGTTTGTGGCTATCAAGTGTATACCCGTGGCTTCGCGGCCCGCTCCCAAAATAAAAACAGCAGCCATAGCTGCCAGCACAAACAAAGCCCCCCGGCAGCCTGGCGGTCATAGCCTGTACGGCCTTAGACCCACGGCTTTGCGTCCCCGGCTTTCGACAGGTTTGCCCTTAGCGAAGGAGTTTTCTTTTCGTTTTCACCGAAACTCGCCTGGGCATATTTTCGACATTCAGTTCCAGTTTCCTGCCAACCATCATAAGAAAAACCAGCAAAAAATTGCAGGTACCATGCCAAAAGGTTTCCGGCTACATAAGCTATATTACCGCCTTCCTCGGGGTGAAGGTGGGTGATCCAGGTTAGGAGGGAAAAAAAGTGGATAATCAGTTTGGGGAACTGCTCCGCCAGCTTGCCGATGCCCTTCAAGGATCGGAGCCATACGAGCTGAGCAACCTGGTGGAGAAGCTATCTGAGGATATGGAAAGAGCACTGGGTGAGGATGACTGGCGTACCCTGGAAAAGTTAATAAAGGTGTTGAACTCGGGGTAGGGGTGATCGTAGGCCAACCCGTGGCCAGGGAAGGGAAAGTTTACAATGCCGCCTCGGTAATTCTCCCGGACGGCAGCAACTACACTTACCGTAAAATACACCTGACCGCGGAGGAAACCGGTACTTTGCCAGCGGAGAGGACCTGCTAATCTTTCCCTGGGGCGGCAGCGATCGCCTCCCGGTAGCGACCGGCCCGGAACAGCTCCAGGCCCGCATCGGCCGGCCCGGCTGCAATTGCCGGGCCGCCCTTTGTCCTTTCCGCCGCTTCGTGTTGGTATTTTTTCTGCAGGCGTTTTTTCACGTCCTGGGCCTCCAAAACAAACTTCACCGCTATTTGCCCGGGATATATGGTAAGATGACAGTAACCACTCAGGCCACCCCGCCCGCATCGGTCTCTGTTCTCCCGCGGGCGAAGGAAGCGGGCCATGTTTTTGGGGTTATCCAGTTATCCGCTCTTGACCCCTGGAAGCGAACCCAGATTATTTGTTGCATTTGTGGGCGCACTGCAGTACAATGAAGTATTAGGCATGGAGCGGGGTGACGTCGGCTGAAGCGCCTTATGTACTTAAATGCAGAACTATTGCCCGCAGAAAAGGCCCTGGTTTCGGTCTTTGATCACGGGTTTTCCTACGGGGACGGTCTCTTTGAAACCATCCTGGTGGTAGGCCGGCACCCGGTCTTCCTGGCCGCCCACCTGGAGCGGCTGGCGGCCGGAGCCCGGATTCTCCGGCTGGAGCTGCCCTGGTCGGGAGAGCAACTGGCCGCAGCCGTGCAGGAGACGGTGGCCGCCGCCGCGCTGGGGAGCGGCTACCTCCGCCTCACCGTCACCCGCGGGGCAGGGGAAGGCTGGCGCCTAGCCGCATGCCGTGAGCCCACCCTGCTAATAGTGCCTTATGATCACATACCTTACCCCGCAGAAGATTACGCGCAGGGCTTTGCCGCGGCGATCTCCCGCTGGCGACGCAACCATCATTCGCCCCTGGCGCAGGTCAAATCCCTCAATTACCTGGAAAATATCTTGGCCAAGGATGAAGCCCTGGCCCTGGGAGCGCAGGAGGCCATCCTGCTGAACCTGGAAGGCCGGGTGGCTGAAGGGGCCATGAGCAACGTTTTTGTCATCGGGGACGGTTATCTGGTGACGCCACCGCCCCAGGAAGGACCGCTCCCGGGGATCACTCGGCGCTACGTCCTGGAGCTCGCCTCCAGGGTGGGGTTGACGGCGGCCGAAAGGCCGGTGGCCCCGGGCGAACTGGTCGGGGCCCCGGAGGCCTTCCTCACCTCCAGCCTCATGGGCATCATGCCCTTAACCTTCCTCGAAGGCCGGCCTGTCGGAACAGGCCGTCCCGGCCCCCTCACCCGGAGGCTGGCGCGGGTCTACCAGGAAGCGATAGGCAGCGAGGGCGGATGGTGAGCGGGCCGGTTTTCTAGCACCCGGAGCAACTGCTGCAACTGCCGCCGGAGCAACTGCCGCCGCTGCTGGCTGCGGCCCCGTCGCCACCTGGCCGGGCGTAGAAAAAGCCGGTCAGGAGCTGGGTGACCTCGCGGCTGGCGCATTCAGGACACACGGCGTTCTTGCGCCCGCTGATGGAGGTCACCAGGGAAAACCGGTGGCCGCACTGGTTGCACTTGAAGTCGTAGGTCGGCATTATCTCATCTCCCAGGCAAGGTTAACAAGAAAATAGGTTCGTGCCTTCCACCTATTTTCATTAGTGCTTGTGCCCGGCAGGCGTAGGCGGTTCTTGCAGGTTAGAGGTTAAACCGCCGGCTTTATGAGGCCTTGCTCACCGGAACCCGCTGGATCGCCTCCACCGGGCAGGCCGTGTAACACTTGGCACAACGAGTGCAGTTCTCTTCGTTGATAGCGTAAGCCTCGTAATCCTTGATATAAATGGCATCGTCACGGCATTCTACCTCGCAGGTGGCGCAGTTCATGCATTTAACTGGATCAATCACATAGCTCCACTTGTATTCCTTTTTCTTTTCCGCCATAATGGGCAATCCCCCCCTTTTGATAACTTTAATTTCTTCTACAGGCGGCTTCCTATTCCTCCTTCCGACCGCAACTTTTTAACCCTTACCTCCTGGAGATGAAAATATGTTATAATCCATATTGCGTTAGACCAGATACTCCAGAACCGATAAGAGGCCACGTCCATGCTATGGAGAATCCTGGAGATCCTCCGCCCTTACCGCCGCACTTACTTCCAGGGTATTGCCCTGCTGGTGGCGGTGGACCTCCTCCAGCTCGTCACCCCGCGCTTGCTCGGCCGGATCGCTGACGAATTGCAAAAACAGCACCTCACCCGGGAGAACCTGCTGTATTATGCCCTGCTCATCCTGGGCCTGGCCCTGACCATTGCCGCCGGCCGGTACCTGTGGCGGATGCGGCTTTTGGGGGTATCCCGGCGCCTGGAATACGATATGCGCCAGGGGCTTTACTCTCACCTGCAGAAACTGGAGCCGGCCTTTTACGACCGGCACCGCACCGGAGATCTCATGGCCAGGGCCACCAACGACCTGGATGCGGTCCGCATGTCCACCGGCATGGGGGCGGTCATGCTCACCGATTCTCTGGTGCTCACCGCCAGCACCCTGGCGCTGATGTTCGTTACCATTGACGCGCGCCTCACCGGCCTGGCCCTCCTGCCCTTCCCTTTTATGGCCTTGGCGGCGCTGGTCCTGGGCCGGGTCATCCACCGCCGCTTTACCCTGGTGCAGGAGCACTTCGGCCACCTGACGGAATTTGCCCAGGAGAACCTGTCCCAAATCCGCATTGTCAAGGCCTTCGCCCGGGAGGAGGCGCAAATCGAGGCCTTTACCCGGGTCAACCAGGATAACGTGCAGGCCAACGTCAGCCTGGCCCGGGTATCAGCCGTCCTCTTCCCGCTGATCCAGTTTTTCGCCGGCCTTAGCCAGGTGATCACTCTGTTCTACGGCGGCAACCGGGTGGTGGCCGGTACCCTGAGCCTGGGGGACTTCGTAACCTTCAACGGCTTCCTGGGGTTGCTTTCCTGGCCGGTCATGGCCATCGGCTGGGTGATAAACGTAATCCAGCGGGGTACGGCCTCCCTGGAGCGCATCCAGGCCGTCCTCACCACGCCGCCGGCCATCATGGACGCCCCTGGGGCACTCCACCTCGAAAGGCTATCGGGGGAGGTGGCTTTTAACCACGTCACCTTTTCCTATGCCCCGGACCGGCGACCGGCCCTGGAGGAGGTCAGTTTCAGCCTCCGACCCGGGCAACTGGTAGGAGTGGTGGGCCGTACCGGTAGCGGCAAGTCCACCCTGGCGGCCCTTATCCTCCGTCTCTATGATCCGGCCCCAGGCCAGGTGTTCCTTGACGGCCAAGACGTGCGGGACCTGGCATTGGCTTCTATCAGGGAAAACGTGGCCTGGGTGCCGCAGGAGGGCTTTCTCTTTTCCACCCCCATCCGGGAGAACATCGCTTTTGCCGGAGACTTCGGCCCGGAAGATATTGCGGCCGCAGTGCGGGCCGCCTGCCTGGAAGAAGACCTGGCCGGTTTCCCGGACGGCCTGGATACGCTGGTGGGGGAGCGGGGCCTTACCCTTTCCGGCGGACAGCGCCAGCGCGTCACCCTGGCCCGGGCCCTGGTTCGGAACGCGCCCTTGCTGCTCCTGGACGACTGCTTGTCAGCAGTAGATACCAGTACCGAGGCCCGGATCCTGGCCAATATCAAGACCTTGCGCTCCGGCAGGACAACTATTTTCATTACCCACCGGGTCGCTGCGGTGGAGGACGCCGATTATGTGCTGGTGCTGGAAGGCGGCCGGCTGCTGGAAGCCGGGACACCGGCCGAACTCGACCGCCGCCGGGGTCTATACTATCACCTGCGGCAGCAGCAATTACTGGAAGAAGAGAAACTCGCCCTGGGAGGGCTGAAGGCTGGGCCGCGTCCGGCCCGCACCCGGCCGGTCGAAGAATAAGACTATCTGGTTTGCTGGAGGGAAAAATGTGGCTCCCCATCAGAGGGGCTTAGGCCTGGCAGGCCTGGCAGAAGAAGAAAAAAGGGGCTTCGACTTGTGGTTGTTGTGGCGGCTCTTGAGCTACGCCCGCGCCGACTGGCATCTCTTTGCCCTGGCTGGTGTCCTCATCCTGGCTTCCACCGGGCTGGAACTGGCCCCGCCCTATATTCTCAAGATCGCCATTGACAACTACCTCCTCAGGCCCCCGGTCGCGGCCCAGGCCGGCCTGGTGCGCCTGGCCGGCATATATCTGGGGATCACCGCCGGGGTCTTTCTTACCAACTACTGGCAGGCTTATCTGCTGCAACTAGCCGGCCAGAGGGTTATTTACCGCCTGCGTCAGGCGGTCTTCAGCCACCTGCAGCGTCTCTCCCTCTCCTTCTTTGATACCCGTCCCGTGGGGCAACTGGTGACCCGGGTGGCCAATGACACCCAGGCCCTGAACCAGCTTTATACCGAGGTATTGGTGACCCTCTTTAAGGACATCTTCCTCCTGGTAGGCATAACTATAGCCATGCTCAGCCTGGCCCCTCGTCTGGCCCTCCTGGCCCTGGTCGGCGTCCCGCTGATCACCCTTTCCACCGCCCTTTACCGCCACCTGGCGCGCAAGGCTTACCGCCAGGTGCGCCTACACCTGGCCGGGGTGAATTCCTTTCTCCAGGAGCACCTTTCCGCCATGCGCCTGATCCAGGCCTTCGGACGCGAAAGGGCCAACTTCGAGCAATTCACCCGGGTCAACCAGGATTACTACCAGGCCACCATGCAGGAATTAACCGTAAGCGCCGTCTTCCGGCCCACCATGGACCTGATCAATTCCCTGGTGATTGCTCTGCTGGTCTGGTACGGCGGCGGTCAGGTCATCCAGAATCTGGTCACCTTCGGGGTGCTGTACGCCATGATCAACTACACCCAGCAGTTTTTCCGCCCCATTAACGATATGGCCGAGAAGTATACTATCATGCAGGCGGCCATGGCCGCGGCGGAAAAGGTCTTAGGGCTTTTGCAGGAAAAACCGGCGGTGGTTGACGCACCGGAGGTAATCGTCCGGCCCCGCTGGCGGGGGGAAATCGAATTTGACCACGTCTGGTTTGCCTACCAGCCGCCACACTGGGTTCTGCGGGATATCACCTTTGCTGTCCGGCCGGGGGAGACCCTGGCCCTGGTCGGCCCTACCGGGGCCGGCAAGACCTCCATGGCCAGCCTCATCACGCGCTTTTACGACGTTCAGCAGGGGGAAATCCGGCTGGACGGCGTGGACATCCGCCAGATGCCGCAAGGACTGCTGCGCCGCCAGATCGGCCTGGTGCTGCAGGATGTCTCCCTTTTTTCCGGCACCATTGCCGAGAACCTGATCCTGGGCAACCCGGACACCAGCCGCGACCGTATCATCCGGGCCATTGAAGCGGCCCAGGCTGATTTCGTCTGGGACTTGCCGGGCGGGCTGGAAGCCCGGGTGGGGGAACGCGGGGTGAACCTTAGCCTGGGGCAGCGGCAGTTGCTGGCCCTGGCCCGCGCCCTGGCGGTAGACCCGCCGGTGCTTATCCTGGACGAAGCCACTGCCAGCGTGGACAGCCAGACGGAGCAGCTCATCCAGCAGGCCCTGGCCCGGGCCACAGCCGGCCGGACCACCATCGTCATTGCTCACCGCCTTTCCACCATTCAAAACGCCTCCCGCATCGTGGTGGTGAATCACGGGGAGATAGTAGAGCAGGGCACCCACGGGCAGTTGCTTGCCGTCCGGGGCCTGTACTGGCGCCTGTGGCAACTGGCGGACCAGGAAGAAAAAATTTTGCAGTCCGCCGGGAAGGGTTTTGGCCCTTAGGGGAGAAAACTATGTTAAAGAGTGTTTAAACGACCGGTCCGAGGTAAAAACTACCACTAAATCGCCCGGGAGGGATTTACATTGCAGGTGTCAATTAATATTCTCACCGACGGCGAGATTTTCCTGGACATGTTAAAAGCAGTTATCAGGGAATGGTACCGTTCTCCCTGGGAACATGAAAGACAGAGGGCCCGCTATGCGTTAACGCTCTACCAGCAGGCCCTCAATGTTTATCAGGAGTACCTGGCGGAGGCCAAGTCCAGAGCCGAAACCGGCTACAACACCGATGTGGACCGCCGCCTGGTAGACGATATGCAGACGCGCCTGGCTTACTGGCAAAAGAAGCTGGCCGAGCTCACCGGGGCCACGGCCCAAGGGGAAGTAGCCTCGCAGGCCTAGAGGATGGTGCAGACGCCCCGGAGGGGCGCGAGAACATCTTAGCCAAAGGCGATGCAGATACGCGAGTGCAGCGTATCTTTGCGCACGTGAGCCCAGGCGGCTAGCCCAGGTGAAGTTCATAAAAACCACAACTTGAGGCGAGATAGAGATGCCCAAATGGATATCTGCGCTCCTGGCAATAATTTTGGTTCTAGGGGCAATAGCGTCCCTGGGCCAGGGCCTAGCCAGATACCGGGTTGAACAGGCCAACAAGACAGTGTCCCTGGCCGCAGAATACGCGTCGGCGGGCGAACTGGCCAGGTATGCCGGCCTGACCGACCCTGAGATCTTCCGTGACCTGCACGAGCACGGGATTACTGCCGTCTTTTTTAAAGAGCAGACCCTAGGCGACCTCGCAGGCCAGAAATTGGAAACACGCAGCGGCTACTCTTTGCTGGCTGACCCCGGGTGGGAAGAAACCATCCGCACCCGGCGTTTGCCAGTCAATCCCGACTTTACATATCTGGTTATCTGGGACGAGTCCACCTACCACCAGGTGCGGGAACAGCTAGCCATTAAGGTGCCTGGCTTCACCGACCTGGGACCGGTAGACCCCTCCCGCTTTGTCGTGGGCGTGCCCCTTTCGCCTAACGCCCTGAGCGCCGTCGGCCTGGGTTTTCCCCGGGAGGCCATGAACGAGGCGGAGCGGCTGGGGCTGGGCCTCATGATCCAGGTACGCTCCTGGCCCCGGGCCACGCCGGCCCGGGTGCAACAGACACTAGAATCCTTTTCCCCATATCAGGGCAGCCTTGCGGCGGTATTTTTCAATGACGCCCGGCTGCCCGGATACCCGGAAGCCTTACCGGAACTATCCGCAGGTATCCGGGCCCTGCAGGCCCCGGTGGGGCTCGTCGAGTTCTTCCCCCAGGAAGGCCTGACCCAGTTGGCCCGCATCCTGGACAAGGATGCCACGCGCCTGCATGCCGTTTCCCCCGGCGAGATGAAAGTAATGTCGCCTGGCGAAGTGACGGAGCGGATGGAGCTGGCGGTAACTGAACGGAATATCCGCGTCCTCCTCATCCGCTTTTTCACCGACCGCCCCGGAGATCCGGTGGCGACAAACCTATCATTTATTGATGGCCTGGCGGCCCGCCTGCGGGCAGACGGCTTTATCCTCGGGGCGCCGGAGCCGTTCGGGGACCTCCCCGTATCCAGAATAACCCTGCTCCTGGCCGGACTGGCGGTCATCGCGGGCGGGATATGGCTGCTGCGCCTGGCCAGCCTTCCCCGCCTGGGACTCGCTCTAGGTCTCTTGGCCGTTTTGGGGTGGGCCGGCGTCCTGGCCAGCGGCTGGCAATTGCTGCCGGCCCGCCAGGCCATGGCCTTTGCCGCGGTGGTGATCTTCCCCACCCTCTCCATCTGCCTTCTCTTCCCGCGCCGGCCCTTGCCGCGGACCGCGGCTCTTATCCGCCTGCTCCCCATGACCGCCCTTTCCCTCCTAGGGGCCTTGCTCATGGTGGGCTTGATCAGCGACGTGGGTTTCATGCTCAAGCTGAACGAATTCCGGGGTGTCAAGCCGGCCCATGCCGTACCCCTGGTCCTGGTGGCCCTCTACTTCTGGCTACTCCGAGAGGAACCCCGGCTCTGGAGCCGGCGGCTGCGGGACTTCTGGCAAGCCCGGGTGCTGGTAAAATACGTAGTCGTGGCGGTCATCCTGGCCGTAGTTGGTCTGGTTTACATAACCAGGACAGGTAACGAAGCCGCCAGCGTCTCCGGGGTGGAACTGGCCCTGCGTCACTTCCTGGACAACTGGCTGGGGGTGCGGCCGCGAACCAAGGAGTTCCTCATCGGCCATCCCTTCATGCTCCTGGCCATGTACACCGGCTACCGTGACCGGTACCTGCCGCTCTTGCTCGTCGGCAGCATCGGCCAGGTATCGCTGGTGAACACCTTTGCCCACGTCCATACCCCGCTGGCCGTCTCGGCCCTGCGCCTGGTCCACGGGCTGTGGCTCGGAATGATCCTGGGGCTGGTATTGATCCTGGTCTGGGAACTGCTGGCCCGGCTGCTCAGAGCCTGGTTCCCGCCCCTGAAAGATGCAGCCAGCGGAACATGAGCCGGGCGGCCGTCTGCGGTTATTTCGGCTTTAACAATGCCGGGGATGAGGCTGTGCTGTACGCCATGCTTCGTGCCTGGCGCACCCTTTACCCGGGGTGCGAGCCCTTGGTCCTTTCCGCCGACCCGGAAGCCACCCGCAGGGCCTATCAGGTGGAGGCGGCTCCCCGCTGGCCCCTCCCGCAACTAGCCGCAGCTTTGCGGCAGGTGGAGGTGCTGGTGCACGGCGGCGGCAGCCTGCTGCAGGATACCACCGGACTGCCAAGCCTGCTCTACTACTTGGGCGTAATCCACCTGGCCCGGCGTTTGGGCAAGCCGGTGGCCGTGTTCTGCCAGGGTATGGGTCCCCTGGAAAGCGGTCTGAGCCGCCGCCTGGTACCCCGGGTACTGGACAAGGTAGATCTCCTCAGCGTGCGCGACCAGGACAGTGCCCAGCTTCTGAAAAAAATTGGGGTAATACACCCGGTGGAAGTTTACGCTGACCCGGTATTTCTCCTCGACCCAGAGGCAGTCGCGGCAAACGTCGCGGCGGAAAGGCAGAGCTTGGTGGCCCAAGGCTTAGCCTCTGACCGGAAGCTGGCCGCCTTCGCTTTGCGGCCCTGGCCCGGCTGGGAAAGGGTGGCCGGGGAGGTGGTCGCCACGGCGCGGTGGCTGCAGGATCATGGCTGGCAGGTGGTTTTCCTTCCCTTCCAACCGCCTCAGGATGCCGGGATCAGTCAGCAATTGGCCCGGCAGTGCGGCGCCGGCGCCGTGGTACTGACCTGGTCGCAACTGCCGTCCCTGATCGGGCTGGTGGGCAACATGAACCTGATGATTGGGATGCGGTTACACGCCTTAATCCTGGCCGCCCTCCTGGAAATACCTGCGGTGGGCCTGGTGTACGACCCGAAGGTGAAAAGCTTTCTCGCCCAGGCCGGGCTGCCCGGCCTGGGGCCGCCGGAATGGGGAGAAGGCAAGCTGCTGCCGCTGGTCACGGAACTGCTGGCGGCACAGAAAAGCATTATACTCCAGGTAAACAGTCAGGTAAGAGTGCTCCGCCACCAGGCCCGCGCCGGCATGGAACGGCTGGGCCAGGTGTGGCCAGGAATCTTTCATTGAGACCACCATGCCGGGGCTCGGCGCCCCGGTACCATCAGAAGGATGAAAACGGCGGTGGGGTAGGAGGCGTGGACCTCGATTTGGAACCTGGCACTCTAACATGGCACTCTCTACGATATCCTATCTTCACGAACGGTAGTACTCCGAGTAAGGTATGTTGGCAAATGTCGGGTTGAGTGCCGGGTTTCCACGAGATCCAACCTCTAACTTCTAACCTCTATTGAGGTGGTATGCAGTGTTCAGGAGCATCCAAAAAGCGATTCCATGGTTGCTAGGGATAACGATCATGGTTATGCCCATCTCCGGCTATTCTCGCGCCCAGGCCCACGACGCCGGCCTCGACACCAGCACAAGAATGACACTGGTGGCAGAGTCAGAGGCCCCGACTTCGATCTGGAACTGGCCTGGCCAGTTCCTCCAAGATCCAACCTCCAACCTCCAACCTCCAACCTCTAGCTCCAGCGCGGCAGGTCTGCCCTGGCCCGTAATTGAATTAAAGGCTCCCCAGGTACTGGCCCCCGGGGTCACCTGGCAGCCGTGGACCGGGAAAGCAGCCACCGGACAACCCCTGGCCGGCCAGGTCCTCAAGATTGACCCGGCGGCACCGCTGGTGGAAATCAGGCCCGTCTTGGCTGGCACGCCAGGGGGAGAACACTTAAGCAGCATGGCCAAAAAGGCGGCCGCGGTGGCAGGCATTAACGGCGGCTACTTTACCCGCAATGGCGGTCGGACCACCTCCATAGGTAACATCATCATTGACGGGCAGTTGCAGGCAGCCGGGGACCTACTGCGGCCCACCCTGGGGCTGACCAAGGATGGCCGGCTGCTGGTAAGCTACCTGGACCCCCGGCCGGTGCTGGAGGCTGGGGGACAGGAAATCCCGGTGGAGAGGGTAAATCTGCCCTACCAGCCGGGACACACGCACCTTTACACTTCCGAGTGGGGGCTGACCACCGGCACTCCTGCCGGCACCCCGGAGCTGGTGTTTGACGGCGGCCCCGGCCGCTTTAGCCTGGAAGGGAGCAGCCCGATCCCGCCGGGAGGTTATGTGATCAGCGGACCGGCTGCGCAGTCTCTCCCGGCCGGCAGCCCTGTGAACCTGCAGTACAAGCTCCCGCCGGGATGGGAGGAAGTAAGCCATGCTCTCACCGGCGGACCCTTGCTGGTAGAGGACGGCGAACCTGTTTTTCAGGCGGTCATGGAAGGCTTCACCGGCACCATTTACTCCCGGGGGCCGCGCACCGCCATAGGCAGCGATGCCGGGGGGCGCATCCTCCTGGTAACGGTGGACGGGCGCCAGCCCGGATACAGTGAAGGGCTGATACTGGAGGAACTAGCCCTGCTCATGGTCCAGCTCGGGGCTCGGACAGCGGTGGCCCTGGATGGCGGCGGGTCCACGGAGATGTGGGTGCAGGGTCGGGTGGTCAACCGGCCTTCGGACGGGAGCGAACGTCTGCTCCCCAACGGGTTGCTGGTGCTGGCCCAGATCCCGGTCTACCTGAACGGCCAGCGGCTCCTCTTTGACGTGCCCCCGGTGATCGAAAACGGCCGGACACTGGTACCCTTCCGAAAAATCTTCGCCGCCCTAGGGGCTGAAGTCCAGTGGCGGGAGGAAACCCAGCAGGTGCTGGCCACCGGCCCCGGGATAGCGACAGGGGTGACCGTGGAATTAACCGTAGGGCAAAATACGGCTTACGTCAACGGGGAGTTGATAAGCCTGGAGGCCGCCCCGAAGATAACCGGCGGCCGCACCCTGGTGCCGCTGCGCATGGTGAGTGAGGCCCTGGGGGCGGCAGTAGAGTGGGACCCCCAGGGGCCGGCCATCTACATCCGCACCGCCCGTGGGGACGAGACGCCCAGACCTTCTCGCGCCGGTGGGGACAGTCTCGGCCAATAGGCTTCCGGGGCTGTACCCTGGCATAATTTACAATAACGTATGAGGAGGTATTTTGAAGTGTTACTTTTCCGGCGGCCGGCCGGGCCTGGCGACAAGGTTGGGAGCGGCAGAGAGGGGCGAACCACCCGTTCCCGCCAAACAGGCCCGGGCCCGAGGCCGGGCCAGATGGCCATGGGCTGGGTCTTGTTTCTTTTGTTCCTGCTTTTGCTACCTGGGAAGGCTCAGGCTACCGAATGGCAGTGGCGGGACCCCAACCCTCCCGCCCACCCCGGCTTCCTCACCCCCCTGCCCAACGGGAACGTGCTGGTCTGCCGTAATGCCTATAGCGGCCCTTCGGTAGTGGAAGTTACGCCGGCTGGAGAGGTGGTCTGGGAGGAGAAGAATATCCAGGCGGCCAGCGCTCTGCGACTGGAGAACGGAAACACCCTGATCGCCGATTCCGGAGCTCCGGCCGCCCCCTTTTACCCCCGCGTGGTCGAGGTCACTCCGGCCGGCGAGACGGTCTGGGAATACCGCCTCCCAGGCCGTGGCCGGGCCCCGCGCTATGCCGAGCGGCTGGAAAACGGCCACACCCTGATCACCACCGCCCGGGGCGTGCTAGAGGTGGACCCGGCCGGGAAAACCGTCTGGTCCTTTTCCCAGGGGCTGGTCTACCCGGCCCGGGCCACCCGCCTGGAAAACGGCAACACCCTCATTGTGGATGCCGGGTTTAACGGCGGCCGCGTGCTGGAAGTCAGCTCGGACGCGGCCGTTGTCTGGGCCTATGGGGACGGGAGCGCCGGAACAGCCGTGGGCCAGTTGACCCGCCCCACCGGTGCCTGGAGGCTGGAGAACGGAGACACGATCATCCTGGACTCTGGGGCCTACCGCTGGCTGGAGGTGGACCCGGAGGGCCGCCCGGTGGCGGTAACAGGCTTTCTCGAGGTATACCAGAAATTCCCGGTACTCAACACCTGGGCCGGCTGGGTGGAGAATAAGACTCTCTACCTGTCAGCCACCCTCACCAGCGGCAGCTCCCTGTTCCTGGTCACTTCACCCCCGGGAGTACAGGTCTACGTGAACAACGAATGGCTCTACCCTGAAGAACTTCCCTTGGTCCGGGACGGTGTGCTCCTGGTCCCGGCCCGGCCCGTGGCCGAACGGTTGCGGATCACCCTGCACTGGGACGGGAACACTAAGACCCTGACCATGTTCCGGGGAGATCAGTCCCTGGTCCTCACCCTGGACCAGCCTCAGGCCCTGCGCAACGGGCAGCCGGTGACATTGTCCCAGGCCCTGCAGCTCCGCCACGGCACCAGTTATGTCCCGGCCGAAGCCTTTGGCTACCTGCAGGGCATAGAGTCGAGCTACAACCAAGAGGAGGGCCGGCTGGATTTCCGCACCGGGGAAAATAATGGTCAGCAACCGCAACCCTAACCCCACTGGAGGCCGGCGTTGGCGCGTCCAGGCCCCACGTGACCGCTACCCCCAAGACCGGGAGCCGCAGCCTACGCCGGCCCCTGCCGCCGGTGCCGGCCTCGCCCGGGCCGCCGGGGCCGTTTTCATAGTAAACCTGGCCAGCCGCGCCCTGGGCTTTGTCCGGGACATGGTCATTGCCTCTGCTTACGGAGCTACTCCGGCCACCGACGCCTTTATGGTGGCCTATACCTTGCCCTACCTGCTGCAATCGGTGCTGGGCATGGCCTTTATCACCGTCATGGTGCCGGTGGTCACCGCCTCCCTGGCGCAGGACCGAGAGCAAGAAGCCTGGTACCTGGCTAGCGGCATCTTCAACCGCGTGGCCCTGTTGCTAGTGGCAGTGACCGCGGCGGGGATAGCATTCACCCCGCAGCTCATCAGCCTGATGGCGCCGGGATTCGCCCCCGGGCAGGCCGCCCTCGCCGGCGAACTCACCCGCATCATGTTCCCGTCCCTGGTACTGGTGGGCCTGGGGATGCTCCTCACCGGCATCCTCAATGCGTGCCGCGTCTTCGCCTTGCCGGCCGCGGCCCCGGCCGCAGCCAACCTGCTGGTTATCCTGGCAGTGGTCCTGGCCGGGCGGCGTTTTTGGATCCACAGCCTGGCCTGGGGCACGCTGCTGGGATTTGTGGCCTTCTTCCTGATTCAGTGGCCGGCCCTACGGAGACTAGGGTTTCGCTATGTCTTTACCTGGGCCGGAGACCGGCCGGAGGTGGGCCGGGTGGTGGCCTCACTGCTGCCGGTGGCCCTGGCTACTTCCATCAACCAGATTTATCTGGCCATTAACCGGGCCCTGGCCTCCGGGCTGGACCCGGGCCGCATCACCGCCCTGGATCTGGCCAACAGGGTACTCAACCTGCCCATCGGCATCGTCGCCGCGGCCATCGCCACCGTCATCTTTCCAGTCATGGCCAGCCAGGCCGCGGCTGGCCGCAAGGAGGAACTGGCCCGGGCCAGCAGCGCCGGCCTGGGTCTGGTATTTTTCCTCAGCCTGCCCGTGACCGTAGGCATGATGGTGCTGGCCTCGCCCCTGATTCAGTTGCTTTTCGGCCGTGGTGCCTTCGGAGCCGGGGCCACGGCCCTGACCGCCACCGCCCTCTTATATTTTGCCCTCGGCCTGCCGGCCCTGGCGGCCAAGATGCTTATCACCCGGACGTATTACGCCCTGGGCCGCTACCGCGTCCCCCTGGCCACCGGCCTGGCTTCGGTGGCTGTGGATATAGGATTGAGCTGGTGGTGGCTGCCTATCCTGGGGCACGGCGGGCTGGCCCTGGCCAATTCGGTAGCCGCCACCTTTGATCTGGCGCTGCTCCTCTGGCTGGTGCGGCGCTACCTGCCAACCACCTCTTATGGACCGGTGCTCTTTTCTCTCACCCAGACGATAGTGGCCTCCCTGGTCATGGGCGTCCTGGTGGGCCGCCTGGTCCAGTCCTTCCCCCCACCGGCCGGATCGCTGGCCCTGCTCCTCTGGGTGGCAGCCGCCGCGCTGCTGGGAGCCGCCATCTTTCTTTTGAGCGCCCGTATCCTGCGCGTGCCCGAGATTTCCCTGCTGACCAGGAGTTTTTTCTCCCGGCCAAAGGGATAGACACGCTTTTATCGCCTATAGGGAGGATGTATTATGTTAACTACAAAGGAAATCATGGCCCTTATCCCGCACCGCTATCCCTTCCTGCTGGTGGACGGGATCAGCGAAATGGAAGCAGGAAAACGGGCCGTAGGGTGGAAAAACGTCACCATTAACGAGCCCTTTTTCGCTGGACACTTCCCTGGCAACCCGGTAATGCCCGGGGTTCTGATCCTGGAGGCCCTGGCCCAGGTGGGAGCGGTAGCCCTGATGTCCCTGCCGGAGAACGCCGGCAAGCTGCCATTGTTTGCCGGGCTGGACAAGGTGCGCTTCCGCCGCCAGGTTTTCCCGGGGGACCAGTTGCGCCTAGAGGTGGAGATCCTGCACCGGCGCAGCAACGCCGGTCGGACCCGAGCCGCGGCCTACGTGGGGGAAAACCTGGTGGCCGCCGGCGAAATAACTTTTGCCATTGCCCCGGGCTAAGAGATTCCTGGAGCAAAAGTCACTACCTCGGCTCCTTCCTTCTTAGTTGGACCGATCAGTAGTCTCCATCGCGGTTGGCGTTGATCCTTGCAGACCAAGCTAACGCTTGGTGGAGGCCGCATACTCGCGAGGCTGGCTGAGCAGTTACTTCGTTTTTAGTTATCAGCACCACACGGGAGTTTTTTCTCCGGGCAAAAGGGATAGGCGAACTCTTGTCGAATACCAGGGAAGAGGCACCATGTTAACTACGCGATGAAAACAGGGAGGATACGGGAGAGGAAATGAGCCTGACAACTACCATTGTTATCCTGGTAGCGGGATTTGTGGTTGTTCTGCTGTTGACCCCGACGGTACGCCGCCTGGCGGTATACCTGGGGGCGGTAGACATGCCGGCGGCACGCAAGGTCCACCGGCAGCCAATCCCCCGTCTGGGCGGCTTAGCCATATACGGCGGTTTCCTGCTGGTTCTTCTTCTAAGCCGGCCTTGGGCACCCCCGGTGACCGGCCTGACCCTGGGCAGCACCCTGATAGTGCTCGTCGGTATCTGGGACGACTGCCGCGAACTTTCCGCCAAGGTTAAACTGGCCGCCCAGGTCGCTGCCGCCGTGGTGGTGGTTGTTTTCGGCATCCGGGTGGACTTCTTCACCAACCCCTTTGACGGCTTAATCTTTCTCGGCGCTCTCGCGGCTCCGGTTACGGTGATATGGATTGTCGGCATAACCAACGCCCTCAACCTCATTGACGGCCTCGACGGCCTGGCGGGTGGTACGGCGGCCATTGCCGCGGTTACGGTGGCGGTGGTGGCCTGGATGGAGGGCCAGCCCACGGCGGCGTTTTATGCCCTGGCCCTGTCCCTGTGCGCCCTGGGGTTCCTGCGCTATAATTTCTTCCCCGCCAAAATCTTCATGGGCGATACCGGCTCCATGTTTCTAGGCTTCAATCTGGCCATTCTGGCCATCATGGGCCTCACCAAGACCGCCACCATCATCTCCTTCTTGGTTCCGGTGGTAATTCTTGGCTGGCCTATTATTGATACCTTCTGGGCTATCCTGCGACGCTACCGCAACCACCAACCCATTATGGCTCCTGACAAGCAGCACCTGCACCACCAGTTGCTCAACCTGGGCTTGTCGCAACGCCAGGCAGTGCTGGTAGTTTACATCTTAGACGGGTGCCTGGGAGCGTGTGCCATTCTCCTGAACCTCCTGCCCCCGGCCCAGGGAATATTGCTTCTGGTGGTGATCTTGGCCATGGTGGCCGTAGGCTGCTATCTAGTACGGGCGGCCAGCCACCACCGGGTATCCTCAGAATTAACCCGCCAGATGTAGTGGGCCTTGCCGACACCCTCTCCCTATCCTTGTGCTATTAGAGACAATTTCTTGTCAATAGCACGCCAAATGTGCTAGAATTTACCCAGGACTTGTAAGCCCACTTCAGGGGTAGCCCGACAAAGGCAGGCGAGATTCTGTAGGCAAGGCTGTTAGATGGGAGTGAAGCTTATGCGCGTCTTGCTGGTGAACCCCCCTTCGCGCGGTATCTATTACCGCCTGGGACTGTTCCTTCCACCCTTGGGGCTCGGCTACCTGGCCGCGGCCCTGCGCGAACACGGCCATCACGTGGATATTGTGGATCTTAACGTTGACCGGGAGGCCCTGAAGAATCCGCCCTGGAATGAATGGGAGGTAGTAGGCGTTTCTGGGGATACTAGCCGCCACCCGGCGGCCCTGGAAATAGCCCGGCAGGCCAAGGAAGCCGGAAAAACAGTGGTCCTGGGGAGTTACCACGCCACCTTCATGGACGCCGAAACCCTGGAGAGCGGCTACGTGGATTATGTCCTCCGGGGCGAGGGGGAGCAGAGCTTTGTGGAGCTGCTGGAATGCCTGGCCAGCGAGGGGGATGTCAGCCATGTCCCCGGGCTTTCCTACCTGGTAGACGGCGTGATGGTGCGGAACCCGAATTCCGTCCCGGTGAACGACCTGGATAATCTCCCGCCGCCGGCTCGAGACCTGCTGCCCATGCGCCGGTACCGGACGCGCAAGCTCAACGGCCGGCCGCTGACGACTCTGGTCACCAGCCGCGGTTGCCCGCATAACTGCTCCTTTTGCTCCTCTTCCCAGTTTGCCGGCATCAAGTGGCGTTCCCGCCAGCCCCAAAAGATCGTGGACGAGATTGAAGAGGTGGTATCCAGGTACAATTTCAGCGCCGTGGCCTTCATGGACGACAATTTTACTATCAATCCGAACCGGGTAAGAGAAATTTGCCAGGAAATAATGCGGCGGGGGCTGGACGTCTTTTGGTGGTGCTTCTCCCGGGTGGATACCGTTGTCAAGAACGAGGCCATGATCGAGGACATGGCCCGAGCCGGCGCCAAAATGATCTTCCTGGGCCTGGAAAACGCCAGCCAGGCGATGCTCAACAGTTACGGCAAGGGCTTTACTACCGACGTGGCCGCCAGAGCGGTGGAAATCCTGAAAAAATACGGCATCAGGGTATGGGGGAGCTTTATCATCGGCGGGATGAACGAGACGCGGGAAAACATTCGCCAGACGGTGCAGTATGCTAAAATGCTGGAGGTGGACATCGCCGAGTTTTCCATCCTCACCCCTTTCCCGGGCACGGCCTTGTTTCACCAGGCCCGTGAGCAACAACGTATTGCCTCCTATGACTGGTCCCTCTACGACGGAGCCCACGCCGTCCTGAATACGGAGCACCTGACCCGCAGGGAGATAGCCACTGAAACCATCAAAGCCTACATCAGTTTTTACGGCCGCCTCTCACGCTTAAAGGAGGTGGCCGACGGCCTAAAGATCTATTTGCAAGCCATACCTAAATTAAGCAGGTGAACCTGTTTGGACGTTATGAAGATATGGGAGAGAATTGTAGCCTTGATCCCCGGGGAAGATAGCACGGAGATCCTCGTGGTGAACCATTCCCAATACCACGATCCACGGCCCGTACCTGAAATTACCGCCGACCTGGCCCACTTCCTCGGCTCGGACCTGGCGGTCTGCCGGCAACGGAGCCGGGAGATCCTCGGGCGCAGCCATTTCCTGCCCCTGCCTTTGCAGCGGGATTTTCTCCTGCTACCAATGCGTCTGCATCCTTTCCCGGTAAGGGCCAGACTGGCTTGTGGCTACGTGGTCCGCAAACACCTGCTCATGTACCAGGGGACAGGGCCCGGGGTCAGCCGCCTCTATTTTACCGACGGTCGTAGCCTTACGGCCTACCATAGCCTGCGCCGGATTGAGAGTTTCGTCGCCGCGGCAACTATGGTACACGAAAGGTACTGGCATATTTACGTGGTCAAGCCGGCTCCGAAGCAAAAACTCAAAGAATATCCGGGCATCAGCTACCTTTTCCCTGCCGGACCGTGAACGGGTTATGGGTTACGGGTATCTTTCGCACGCCTTGGTGCAGGTGCCGGGCCCGGATGCTAGTTCCGGGCTTTTGTTTTTCTGTCATGTTGTCCGGGCCGGTGGTTATACTAACAAGGGAAAAGTAAGGAGCGTGCAGATGCGGCTGATTATCGAGGCAGTGAGTATCGTGGTCTTTATTGTGGTGGGGGTGGGGGTGCTGTATTATCTGCACCGCCGCGAGCTCCTCTAGGGTCTGCCCGCGAAACTCCGCCTGATGTGGGAGGTTAGATCCTTTGATCGTCGTTCTCGAGGTGGCCCTGCAGACTCTGCTGGCCTTCGGCGCCATCCTCATCTATACCCGTATCCTGGGCAAGCAACAGATCGGGCAGCTTACTTTTTTTGAGTACATCAACGGGATAACCTTTGGCAGTATAGCCGGGGTGCTGGCCACGGATATCGGGGTCGGCCGTACCCTGACTCATTTTATCGGTTTGACCATTTTTGCCGGCCTCACCTTTTCCATGGGCTATCTCTCCCTGATCAGCCGTCCGGCCCGCAAGCTGATTTCCGGCGAACCCACCATCGTGGTGCATAATGGAAAAACCCTCGAGCAAAACATGCGGAAAATGCGTTACAACATGGACGAACTGCTCATGCAGTTACGCCAGAAAAATGTATTTAACCTCAGTGATGTTGAATATGCCATCATGGAACCAGACGGTGACCTGAGCGTGCTGCTAAAATCGCAGAAACGGCCGTTAACCCCGGCAGACCTAAACCTCCCGACGGAGTATGAGGGGATTTCCGTGGAACTGGTGGAAGACGGCCAGATAATCCACCCCAACCTGGAGCAACTCCGGCTGGACGAAAACTGGCTGCAGGAGCAACTGGCCGGTCAGGGAGTTACCGATCTAAACCAGGTGTCCCTGGCCGTCCTCGATACCCAGGGTCACCTATATGTAGATAAAAAGGCTGATAACCTTACCACCCCCATTGATATCACCGATATGCCCCCGGCCCCTCCCCGGCTGCCGAAGGCAAAGAAATAGGGGCTCAAGCGCTCCTTCCTTCGCTAATACGCCCTGCCCCTCACGTGTCAGCTCCTCTGGCCCGGCCTGTATCTCGCCGGAGTTTCAGCTTTTACCTCCCAGGTAATACTGATATTCCTCGGGGCTTAAGCTTTGGTAACAGGCCGGACAGAGCTCGCCTCCCTGGCACGCAGCTACCGGATCTTCGTCCACGATGGCGCTTATCAGGCTGATGGACCCTCCACACTTGACACACTTATCCGCAACAACCACCGTCTGTCCCCCCTGCCCTGAAAATAGAGGTGAGAGGTGGGAAGTGGGAGGTGGGACACTTGTTGTAACCGGCTGCGCCCATTCCAGATCTTAACTCCCGTCTCTGCCACCCTCTATCACCGCGCCGTCTTCATACCCTTTATTATGGCCGCACCCGCCGCGGTCAAGCCTGGAATGTTCTGCCATCTTTAACCCGGCAGACGGGCTGGCGCATAGAATAAAGCAGAGGTGGAAGGGCCATGCTTAACTTACCATATCTTGTTCTCGCGGCCGCCCTAGTAGCCACGGCCATCATTATGGCCTGCGGCTGGCGCCAGGTAAGCCGGGAGAACCCTCCCCTGATCTGCGTATATTTCGGTAACCGGGTGGAACTGGCCGAGGGGTATATCCGCACCTTGGAGAGACGATACTTCTGGGGACATGTCGCCGGCCGGCTGGTGGTGGTTGTCGGGCCCTTTGACCGCAGCGCTCCGGTGGTTCACCGCCTAAGCCGGCAACACCGTACTTTTCAAGTCCTCGAGACCGGGGAGCTGTCTTGAAGATTAGCATGAAGCATTAGCATAAAGCATTTTTAGATGGTCATTTGCAGCCTCCTGTGTTAAACTTATACTACCAGGAAGCACTGCCGGACTGTGACAAAAATCTACTGGAAGTGGCAAATATGGTTAACGGGGAAGTAAGACGCCTGCTCTGGCTGGCTATCGGCATCGCCAGCCTGTCATTCGCCGTACTGGCTTGGCTCTCACCAGTGGCCCCGGACCCGCTGAGTTTGGCCCTCATGGCCACGGCGGTTGCCCTGTGTGACGGCTGGTTCATCCCCTTTGCCCTGCTGGCGAACGACGGCCAGAGGTGGAAGCGCATTTTCAGTATCGGCGCCAATCTGGTCCTGGCCACCCTCTGGGTTATGCTTACCGGCGGTTTGGACAGCCCATTCTTTCCCCACATCTTCTTTCTGCCGCTGGTTGCCGCCATCCTCTTTCCAGGAAGTACCCTAACCGGGTCCTTGGCCATTTCAGGGGCGATCTGGGCCATCTCCCTGGCTCTTATTTACCAGTATGGCCCAGTGACCGGATTGACGCCAACCAGCATCATCAGCGAGCTGATCGCCCTCCTGGTGGTCGGACTGGTTATGGGCCATTTAATTCAGGTCGAACGCAGGGCAAATGCCGAAAAACAGGATTTGGCCGAGCAACTACACCAGGCCTATCAAGAACTGAGTGAAAACCACCAGTCCCTGCAGGCCTATACCCGGCGGATCGAGGAATTGAACAGCCAGCTTGAGCGTATGGCCATAACCGATGACCTTACCGAGCTGTTTAACTTCCGGTACTTCCAGTCACGCCTGGAGCAGGAGATTCACCGGCACGAACAGAGATCCCTGGCCCTGCTGATGCTGGACGTGGACTGGTTCAAGCAGGTTAATGACCGGTTCGGCCACGAAGAGGGGAACCGGGTCCTGGTTGAATTTTCCAATCTATTGCAGGATAATGTCCGCGAGGGAGATATAGTCACCCGTTATGGTGGAGAAGAATTTGCCATTATCCTGCCCGAAACCGAGAAAACTGGGGCGCTGCAGGTAGCGGAGCGAATCCGCCAGGCCGTGGGGGAGCATGAGTTCACCTTCACCGGCGGGGAAACCATGAAACTCACTGCCAGCGTCGGCATTTCCGTGTACTGCCGCGACGCCCATACCCGGGACGACCTGGTCAGCCATGCGGACCAGGCCCTATATATCGCCAAAGAAGCCGGGAGGAACAACATCCGGTTCTACCCGGACGCCGGGTACGAGATCCAACCTCTAACCTCTGACTTCTAACCTCTAAAAAGGGGAGGAGGAGAATGAAACCGGACCTGCTGGACGGCGTCCTACGGCTGATCTTTCCAACCCGGGGGCTATGCTGGCTCTGCCAGGAAAACCTGGAGGCCGGCGGTGAGCTCTGCCCGGCCTGCCGTCAGATGCTGGCCGGCTGGCGGGAAAGGTATTTCGCCTGTCCGGCCTGCGGCCGCCTGGCAACCGCCAAGGGCCTGTGCCCTGACTGCCGGCGAGAACCGCGACCCTTTGCCGCGGCCAGGGCCGCCGGCCCCTATACCGGCCTCCTGCGGCTGGCGATCCACCGCCTGAAATACCGAGGGGAGGTAAAACTGGCCCCAGCCCTGGCCCGACTCATGAAATCCACCCACCAAGAGGAGAATTTTGCCGTCCAGGCCATGGTGCCGGTACCCATCCACAAAAGCCGCCTGGCCGAACGCGGGTTCAACCAGGCAGAACTTCTTTCTCGTTCCCTGGGCCGGATTCTGGACCTGCCTGTACATGCGCAGGCCCTGGTCAAGGCCCGGCCCACCCCGGACCAGGTAGGCCTGCCCCGACCGGAACGGTTGCGTAACCTCGACGGCTCTTTTGCTTCCGGGCCGCAGGCAGGCCGCCTGCGCGGCCGGACGGTACTCCTGGTAGACGACGTTTTTACCACCGGGGCCACGGCCTCCTGCTGCACCCGCGTCCTCCTGGACGCCGGGGCCAAGGAGGTGGTGGTGCTGACAGCGGCTACCGGTGTCAGGGAAGTCTAGCACTACAGCGTAAGTAGAATTGAAGCTGCTAGCTATATATCACACTTCCTCCGCGGTCACCGCCACCGCAAACGGCACGCCCAGCGCCTCGAAGTGCTTTTTTCCGCAGCGTACCTTGTCGGCCTCGCTGGTACGCAGTTTTAGGAAGTCGCGGGTACCCTTGGTCTCGCGCACCAGATAGATCGCCTGGCCGTCGTGCTTGACGATGGCCCAGTCGGGATTGTACTCGCCGACTGGTGTATCGATTTTGAACCAGCCGGGCAGCTTCACGAAGAGCTTGATGTCCTCCCGCTCGTCCAGTCGCCGGGCGAACTCGCGCTCCACTTCCGAGTCATACACTATATACTCATAAACCGACTTATTCACCTGCAGGGCTGTAAGGTAGTTGATCAGCTCTTCGTTCTTGAAGAGCAGCATCTCCCATTCCGCCGCGGCCCCGATACCATCAATCCGCTCGTATTTGATGCCGTCCACCAGCAGCCGGTGCAGCTCGCATTTGAGAATGGACGCTACCGTGTCCATGAACCGCTGCGGGTTGTTGAAAAACTCCGCTAGCCGACCGGATTCCTTGAGGATGCGTACCAGCGTTGAACGGGTCAGCTCGGTTTCGTTCTGGAGGTAGGCGAGAATATCGGGAACGGGACGGCTGCCGTACTCCACCCGTTCCTCCGCCACGCTTACGGCGGCAGTGGTGATCCCGCCCTTTTCGATACCGAGCTGCCCGGCGGCTACGCGAATCCGTGGCCTCTCAATATGCTCCATGCGCTTGATCGCTTCCACGGCATGGCGCACCAGGGTCTCTGTCTCGAATTCCACCCGGTAGGTAGTCTTGGGCTTGATGCGCTCCCAAAGGGCCTGGAATTCGGGACTGAGGGTGACTTCCTTCTTGAGCCGGTTGGGGCCGTCGTCGCGTTCGCGGCGGATATGTCGCTGGATCTGGTAGCTGGAAAGCAGGTCGATCACGGCGGGTGTGAGGTCGCGCTGCGCCTCCGGCAGTTCCAACTTGAAGTCCTTGCGCCTGGGATCGAAGGCGGGCTGTATCCGCCCATCCGTATCAAGCATCCCCTGTGACACCAACGCATCACGAATCGCCTCGGCAGCCGGACGCCCGATGGGTTTATCTGCACCGTCGACCACCCGCGCCAGTTTGGCAATGGCCGTAATAGGTACCTTGCCAAAGGTGACGCCGCAGTCTTCCTCGTACTCGGTTTGCATAGTACGGGCAAAGTCCTCGTAGCTCTCGTTAGCCATGACGTAGAGCTTATTCACCGATTCATCAAAAACCCGCCGGCCATCCTGGTCCACCGGCAGGCGCAGCCCGCGGCCGATTTCTTGCCGCTTCTTGACCGCGCTTTTCGTTTCGTTGAGCGTGCAGACCTGGAAGACGTTGGGGTTGTCCCAGCCCTCGCGCAGCGCGGAGTGGCTGAAGATGAAGCGTAGTGGCTCGTCAAGGGAGAGCAGGCGCTCCTTCTCCTTCATGATCAGGTTGTAGACCTCGTCGTCGGCCTGGGTGTCGCCGCGGGTGTCCTTGAGCACCCCTTTCTTATCCTGGGCGAAGTAGCCGTTGTGCAGCCTCTCCACCGGCGCCCGGAGCCACGCCAGGTCCCGGTAACGTTCTTCCCTGGCTAGCGCCGCCAGTTCCTCCTCGAAGGCTTGGGCGAACTTACCCGGCACCGGCCGGCCCGTTTCGTCGTAGTCGCGGTAGTTGGCCACGCGGTCGATGAAGAAAAGCGACAGCACTTTAATGCCGCGCCCCTGTACTTGCAGCTCCTTTTCCAGATGCCGCTTAATGGTGTGCTTGATCTGGGCGCGCCATAAGTCCTCGCGCAGGCCGCCCATCTCCTCACCCAGTCGCAGGGTACGGCCGCTGGAGAAGCGGATGAACTCGCTGCCAGGTTCGGCGTTGATCTCGGCCACCTCGAAGCCATCACGGTAGTTGGCCCGCTCGTTGGAGAGCGCATAAAGGTCGGCGCCATGCTTGACCGTAACCGACTTCTCCTTCGGCCCGTCGGCCGTCTGCACGTGGATGCGCAGCTTGGCCTTGATTCCCTTCTTGTAGTCGATCTGTTCTACGCGCACGAAGGCGTCATTGGCCGCGCCCTCGGCCGCGGCGCTGGCCACCACGATCTGCTTCACCAGCTTGAGCTCGAAGGCGCGCACCGGGTCGAGCCGGTAGACCAGGTTGTACTGGTTGCGGTGGGTGGCGGAGTAGCGCAGGGTGCACAGCGGGTTGAGCGCCTTGATGGCCTCCTGGGACTTATCCGTGGAGTCCACGCTTTGCGGCTCGTCAATGATGACGATGGGCCGCGCCGCCTGCACGAACTCGATGGGCTGGCGACCGGAGAGCCTGTCGCTCTCCTTGTAGATGACGTTGCTTTTCTGCTCCTCCTCGGTGCCGGTGAAGTTCTTGCGGAAGGCGTCGATGTTGATGACCATAACCTGCAGCATGTTGCTGATGGCGAATTGCCGCAGGCGGTTGACCTTTTTGGCGTCGTAGACGAAGTGCTCGAAGGGCATGTTGTTATAGAGGGCACGGAAATGCCCGGCGGTGATCTCGATGTTCTTGAGCACGCCCTCGCGGATGGCTACGCTTGGCACTACAATGACGAACTTGGAGAAGCCATAGCGCTGCGACAGCTCAAATATGGTGCGCAGGTAGACGTAGGTCTTGCCCGTGCCGGTCTCCATCTCCACCGAAAAATGCGGGCAGCGCCGCGCCTGGTTGGCCGGGGTGTCGAACAGCTCCCATGCCTCCAGGGGCGCGGCCGGGTCGGCCACCTCGATGTCGTTACGTAGCTGTACCATGCGGGTGTTTTGCCGCAGCTTTTCTTCGTCCAAGAGCAGCCGGTTACCCACGCCCAGCTCGGTGCGGTCCTGCCCCGCGAACATCCCGCCCCACCCGCCCAGGTTGATGACGGCGTACTCCGGTGCGCCCTGCGGTTGGCCCGCGAAGAGGTCGGTGACGGCAGCGACGGCGTCGAGTTGGAACTGCTGGTTGGCGTCGAATTGAATCTTCAACTATCTTCCTTCTTCCGCCGGATTTTCGCAGTAATTTTCTTCGCTGCTCGTTCGAAATCACTCTCATAATCGTGGTCCTGGATTACACGAAACTTCGCGTATTCGTCCTCAGCCAGCCGCCGGGCCACTTCGTGGGAAACCTTACCGGCATTGGTCAGAATGTCGTACTCGTTGAACTGCAAAAAGCCATCGAGTTTGTTAACCCAGTCCTCCATGCGCATTGGAATCTGCCGCGCCGCCTGATTTTCAGCGTAGTCCAAAAACATGGTGACGATGCGCTCGAGCTCCTTGATCTCCGGTTCTGACAGGTAGTTCTTGGCAATGGACACATCGGACTTCAGTATCTTACCGTGGGGTGCATTCTTCCACGTGGTCAATCCCATGTTTGCCTTGTCCGCGCCAGCCCGCCCGGCGATGATTTCCGCCGCCGTTTGGCCGGTAATGGCCCAATGCAATTTGTTCTGCACCGTCTTGAAGAAGGTTTGGGTGATCTCGGCATCCTTGGCGGCGATGATAGCGTCCAGGTTGTAATACTCAAGTTTACGGGATACTTCGCGGCCACCTTCTACTTGAACTGTCAAAATTTCTTTGACAGTTGCCTCCCGCTGTAACTCGTTAGTTTCATATATCCTCTGAAGATGATAACTAATTGCCTGCTTAGTGGCGCCAAACAAATCGGCCATGCGGTTCATGGTCAACCAAAATGTTTCGTCTTGAAAAAAAACCTCGATCCGCGCAGCTCCGTCCTCAGTTGCATAAAGAAGAATGTCGCCTGCCCAAGGCTGCATATCTTTGCGCATAATCATTGCCCCCCTCACACCGTCTTGAAGCTGGTGACGCCCTTGGTCTTGAAGACCTGAACGGCGTTGGCCTTGAGCTGGTCGTTGCCGGCAAAGCCCTCGTCCAGGCAGACCACCCGCTCGGGTCTCCTCTCAGCCATGGCGCGGATAAGCTCCAGCGTCAACTGCCGCTCCAGGCAGATGAAGAGCGCGCCCTCCGCCACGCTGTAGACGGTCTTGCCTGCCAGTGTGAGTCTCTCGACCGGCGCGGTGAGCGGGAAGCCACTCTTAAGCAGGATCTCGTAGAGGATGTCCTCTTGCGTCCGCCCCTGGCGGATGTGGTCGATGTGCAGTTCGAGCTGTTGCGCCAGCACCTTTTCGTCGTGCGGCACCCCGGCGTTCCAGGGTTTGAAGTTGGACTCGGCCAGTTTGAAGACGCGGAACCCGCGGTCCTGCTCTGGCCTGTTTTCGTCGAACAGGCTAGGCTCCCTGGCGGCATCCTCGTCGTTCAGCTTCTTAATGACGCGGCGGACGCGCTCCTTGGTGATCTCCGCGATATTCCGCGGCTTACCAATGGAGTCGCAGAAGTCCGACGCGGTCTTCTGATCGTTGTCATTGGGGTCAAGCTGCTCGGGAAGCTGCACCAGGATAAACTTACGATTACCGCCGTCTTGCTTGTTCAACTCGAGGACGGCTTGAGCAGTAGTGCCGGATCCGGCGAAAAAGTCAAGGATGATGTCGTCCTTTTGGCTTGTATTTTTGATAAAGAATTGGAGTAACCCAACCGGCTTTGGATAAGAAAAGACTTGGCTTCCAAACAAGCTCCTGATTTCTTTGGAACCGTCTTCGGTTCTGCCAACTTCCTTCTCGGGCAAGTATGTGGAAATAGACATGCGCACTTCTTCAGTCCCGTGTTTTAACAGTGCTTTTTCTTTATCTTCACTTTCAAAAACACGAAAATATGGTTTGGTGATATTTAAGAAGGGATAATCACCTGGGAAAACTATTTTCCCTTTTTGATAGTATTCGAAGAATGTATCTTGCGTAACGGCCCACGTGCGAGTTGGATCAGATGGGTATTGTTCTTGCGTTTTAGGGTTGACCATTACGAAAAATGAATTCGGACGTTGTTCTGCTGTCTTGTTTGTCGTAAGGTCTGACAGCCGCCATCTGTCTTTATAGTCCTCTGACTTGTAGTATTTCCGTTCACCCATACGCCCAGCGAAAAAACCCGGTTTTGCATAGGAGATGACCCATTCAACGTCCTTTGATACACCAAACGGGACATCTGCCTTGGCGGTACGAGAGCGCCAAGGGAAAACACCAACAAAGTTTTCTTCACCAAAGATCTCATTCATCAAAAAGTGCAGTTGTGATGATTCGGTATCATCAAGACTAACGAAAATGGCCCCATCCTCCCGCAGCAAATTCCTCGCCAGGTACAGCCGCGGGTACATCATGTTCAGCCACTTGGAATGGAAGCGCCCGTCGGTGTCTGTATTGGTACTGAACTTCTTCCCATTGCCGTCCACCTGCCCGGTGTATTCCAGGTAGGTCTGCAAGGACTCGGTATAGTTGTCGGGGTAGATGAAGTCGTTGCCTGTGTTGTAGGGCGGATCGATGTATATCATCTTCACTTTGCCCAGATAGGATTTTTGTAATAGCTTAAGCACCTCCAGGTTGTCGCCCTCGATTATCAGGTTCTCGGTTGTGTCGAAATTGACGCTCTCCTCCGGGCATGGCCGCAGGGTCCCCAGGCTCGGCACCTGGATGGTCTTGAAACAGTCGGCCTTGCCGGGCCAGTTCATGCCGTAGCGCTCCTTACCCACGTCCACCGTCTCGCCCAGGGCAAGCCTCAAGCGCTCGAAGTCGATCTTGCCGCCCTCCGTGCGAACCTCCGGGAAGAGGCGCAACAGTTCCTGCCGCTTGTCTTCGGCGATATCGAAAGAACGCAGGTCGAGTTTTTCAGGTTGGTCAGTCATCTAGGCGTCGCCTCCATCTCATGTCAGGCCCCACCGCCTAATGGGGGCTTGAATAACGGATTCGTCGAGGGTCTAGCATCAAGAGCGTTAATCATCAAAGGGGTCTCCGGACGCCTGCCGTTCAGCGCCGCGCTCATAGGAGGCGGCCAACTTTTTTAGGGAACTGGCCAAACGATGGTATCCGCGGGCCTCGACCTGTTCGGCTTGTGTCCGATACTTTTCAGCCAGCTTCCGCTCTTCTCGACCCTCTGGATCAACCCAATGAACACCACGTGAGTTGAACAGCTCGGTTCGAAAACCGTCCCGCATATCCTTAGCGTCTTTGGCATTCAGCGCCGCTGCTGCCGAATGATGCAACCAAAGGCCGTCGGGATCAGGCGGGGTATAGATGAGGACACGACCAACCATGGTGAGCGCGACCTCCAAATGGCCGGATTCCACACAGGCGGCTTTGACCTCCTCCAACCAAGCAGTCAGTGCGGCGCCGTTGAACGTCCCATCTTTCTGGCTACCGGGAGGCGTCCTCCACTCGCTAAGCAGACGGTAAGCGTTCGTCGCGATGTTTTTCTGTTGCTCAGTGGGTTCTTCAACAGGGTGCTTCTCCTTCTTGGACCGAAACACAGTGCGGATGACCTCACAAAAGAAAGCGGGATCGTCGGCCATCCGCTGCTCTAATAGCCTCGGGGCCGCTCCGTGGTGTCGATCGAGAAGGGGTAGAAACGCCCATTCAATTTGAAAAAGGTCATCGGGGTTTGTGCCCGAGTCATCTTGCAGCGCCTTAATAACCTCGACAATGGCGTGCACATCCATGGCATGAGCATCTTCTGAGGAATGAAGCACTGCTTGAAGCACACGGACGGCTTGCTGACTATCCAAGGGCCGTTTGGTGTGTCTTAAGTGTTCAAGACATCTAATCGCTTCATGCGGCCGGCCATATTGGACCAGGCAATCAACAGCCCTTTCAAGACCCTCCTCGGCTTCATAGGGGTTCGCGTTGGTTTTGGACCAATATGGCGACTCGTCCTCTTCCAGGAGCCGAGCAACTCGTTTCCAAGTGTCAGGGGTAAACGGGAGATAAGCCAGAAGCTGCCCTTTTTGCGACGGTGTCCACTGAGACGTGTCGATGCTGTCAACCCATTGCCACCCCCGCCCCCGAAACATCCCCCGGACAAACCCTCCCGCGAACTGCGCAAGAGACTTGGTTTCCGACTCCAGTAACGCCGGAAGTATCTTTCCCTGAGCATCATTCGATGCTATCATACTGAAGGTAACGCCTACGCGCCAGGGCGTTTCGACTGCCTGGGCAAATTCCAGAACCGCTTCCACACCCCCAGCCGCAAAAACCTCATTGGCGGCCTTTTGCCGTCGTTCTTCGAGCTTTTTGCGCTGTTCCTCATAATTCCCCTTTTCCTCAAATAGATCGAAATCACGCTCACTGAAGAGCCGCTGGTGACGGTAAATTGGCGCATCAGGTGCCAGGCATTCGGCGACCGCAGCGATCTCATCCACTACCTCCGGCTTCATGGCCCATTCGGCATCCGCGAATCTTCTGTGCTTTGAAACCAGATCGACGAGCTCGGTCCACAACCGGAGCCGGTCTGCTTGCGGCATAGAAACGACCGTGTCCGAACGCAGGTAAGCGAGAAGTTGATCACGTACGGGAGGCGGAAGATCATCCAGGCGGTCAATGAGCTCAGCAAGCCTCGAAAGATCTTGTTTTGCTGCACCGATCGCCAATTCCGCATAAGCGGCTATCTGTTCCCAATACTCTCGCTGCGTTACACCTCTCGACCAATCGTCGGTAATCATCTCCCTCCATACCGGCTTGCACGAGCCCGAAGATACCTGATGAGAGCTGGGCAGGAGAGCTAGCAGCAGTTTCCAAGCAACGTCCGGGAGCTCATTCAGTAGAGTCGCCACAGCGGCCCGCCTCTTTGGTACTGGCGCACAAGTCTGCGGCAACCAGGGCAATAGAATTGTTGAAAGAGAATTGGCTGGCCGATTGGCCCAGTTCCCGCCGGGGTCCCTCGCGGCCAGTTCGCCGAGGATAACGACCGTACGGGTGAGATACTCAGCATCCCAGGCCAGCGTTTCTAGCGCCCAGAGTAGACCAGTCATGTAGTTGCTACCCCAAATCCCAGCTCCCTCTTGCGCAAAGACCGTGTCGAAGGGGCAGGGATCGCTATTCAATGCGTTCTCCACGGCGTCAAGGAACTCCCCAGGAGCAGCCTCAGCCAGCAATGGCAAGAGGTCGTTCAGACTGGCCCAAAGCACCCAGTCTGCGCCAGCCAGGACCTCCCGCACCGCAAGAACGGCAGTCGCCTCAGCCTTGCCGAAGGAGCACGATGCAAGCGCTTTGGGATGACTGCCAAGGAGGGCTAAACTCTCCGCCAAACCGTTTCGCAGCAAGCGTGAATGGGTTAGAACCTTACCGTGAATACTGGCCGCGTATCGCTCATCAGGGGACAACTCGAACTGCGGATCCCGCTCGCGCAGGACACTGACGGCGACTTCTTTCAGCCGATCCAGATGCTCGTCAAATATCCTCGGTCCAAGCGCATACCATCCCTCGTAGCGCGCAACAACTTTCCACGCACCGTCCCGCTGAACCAGGGGAGTGCCCGGACGGAGCGCAATTTCACGCATCTTTCCGAGCCACTCCCCATAGGGATTTCCCGAGAGTTTCTCCACAACTGCTTTGTCGGCCTCAGAATGTTCCCTCCATGCGCCCAGAAGCTCTGCAATCGCAAGTTCCGCTGCGTCTGTTCCTTGGGCCCACTCCGGCATCAATGAGAGGTTTTGGAGGCACCTGAGCAAAGAACTCAAGTTACCATCGCTCTTCTGCGCAAGAATGCGGGCACGTTCCTCCTTGTAGCCCGCCTTCTCCAGAGCCTCCTTGATCTGATAACTCTTCGGACTTGGGAGGGAGACCCGATTCGGGTGCGGTATACCGCCGGGCATCCCTGCGAAGATGACCGCATGACCTGCCCTACGGGCTTTTTCGAGGAGTCTCGTTCCTGCCGAGTCAGCGTCATCCAGGTCGAAATCTGCAACCAAAACATGTGCCTCACGAAGGGTCGTTATCGCATTCCAGCCTTCGGCACTCGATATGATGAGACAGCGACCGATGGCATCGACCTTGGTGTCTTCGTCCATGGTTGCCACATAAGCAGCGACGAAGTCCGCTACTTGGCGAGGGAAATGCGTATCAATCTTTAGCTGAAGTATCGTCCTAGAAAACACCTCATTCAGTTTCGCGCACGCTGCGTCACGGTTCGCGAGAAACACATGCGGGGTGAGAGGTGGCGGATCACCGATGGTTCTCAACTCAGCCCAACGCTGCTCCGGGGTCTGTACTTGCTGAGACGGGATGCCCATCTTGACGGCGAGCCATTGTTCAACAGCAGGAAAGCAATGCAGCCAATCGATCAGCTTTGATCCGTCGATAACACGAACGTCTTGCCACTCGTTTCGCTGGCGCCGCTCCTCCAACCATCTGGCTTGCGCGTCCTCTTTCCATGTGTAAGGCCAATCCCTTCTTCCAGATAATGGCGTGACGAAGACGAATGTGGATTTGCGTCTTACCGCTTCAGGTGTTGCGTGTGTTAGGTCCCCGTAGTCGGATGTCGCTTTGGCCCTAGCATCACCGGTACCGATTTCCCAGAATGATATCCCATCCGGCACGAACGGGTCAAATCCGAAGTCCGTATGCAAGAATCCATCGGGCCCGGGTTGTGTGATGCTGTCACCAAGCGGGAAGCGTCGATCTTTGGGTTTGGGGGACGACGCCGCTACCAGACGCCAGACAAGCTCAACAATCACACCCTGAGCTTGCTGGGCGTTGCCACGCACCCATTCATTTAATTGATTCTCGGTGATTAGGCTGTTGTGAATCATTATGTACACCTTCTTTTCTGTTTCCCTCATGTAGCGTTATCGCGTCGTCAAACCAACGCCCACCGCAAGGTAAAGAGTTGCTCCTCCTCAATACGCTGTTCCAGGCGATGGCTGATCTCGTCGAGTAACGCGTCTTTCTGCCGGTCTATCTCGCGGCTGGCTACGTCGTAGGCGCGCCAGGCTTCCTCACGTTTGCCTTCGAGCGTGCGAATGGCGCGCTGCCGCTCCAGCTTCTCCGGGAGCGTGGGAGCCAGCCGTGCCCCTTTCCTGGCTTCTTTCAGGGCCTCGTCCAGCTCCGCCAGCTCAGCCTTGAGGGAGGTGCGGCGGTCTTCAGCCCAACGATCAAGCTTGTCCATTTCGGTGTCGAACCACCGAGCGTTACGGTCAGTCATTTCTTCCAGCAACGCTTGCCGGCGGCGCGCCCGGGCTTCGTCGAGAACGGCGGCAACCGCTACGGGCAGCGTGCACGGGCTGCCCTGTGTCGCCGAAAGGTCGAAGAGGCGGCGGCACTGCGCTTCTTCTAGCGCCATGCCGTCATCGGTGATTCCGGCAAAGATAAGCAGGTCCTCGGTTTCCAGCGCGCTCACCGTCAGGCGGGCGCACACCAGCCAGCCGCGTCGGCCGCGCAGGGGTTTCAGAATGGCAATGTTCTTGCCACTGCCGGCGTAATCGAATGTCACCTCCGCCGGCGGCGTGACCACGTTCTTGCCCCATTCCAGGACTCGTTGCGCCAGCGGGTGCCCGACGCGATAGGTGTTGGCATCTTGTACGTCCTTACCCATGCGGTACGGCCCCGGGCGGATAGCCTCCCCGGGGAACGGGTTGGTGTGAAGGGTGAAGCTGTACCCGTGGTCGTCGAAGTACGCATAACCAGCCAGCAGGTAGCGGGTGAGCCGCCAAAGCTGCTCGTTAAAGCGGTCGAGCACGTCATGGCTCTGGATGCGCACCTTCTCAACGACTTCCTGGTCGAAGTTGTTCAGTAGCTTCTCGCGGGCGTCACGCTGGCTCTCGGCGATTTGGGCCTCCAGTTCGCGCTGAAGCTGGTCGAACTCGAACTGGATCTGCTCCGGCGTGCGGCATTGCTGGTAGATGGCGGCGATGCGCTTTTCGAAGTCTACGCCCGTTTCCACCGCGCCCAGCACCTCGTCGCTGGCGCCAAAGACGCCGTTGAAGAGGCGGAACTTTTGATCGAGCAGCTCGTACACCCTTTGGTCGGCGGCGTTGTTCTTGTTGAGAAAGTTGACCACCACCACGTCGAACTTCTGACCATAACGATGGCAACGGCCGATGCGCTGCTCAATACGCTGCGGGTTCCAGGGTAGGTCATAGTTGACCACCAGATTGCAGAACTGGAAGTTAATACCTTCGGCCGCCGCTTCCGTAGCAATCATGATCGTCGCTTCATCGCGGAAGTGTTCCACCAACGCAGCCCGCATGTCTGCCGTGGTTGAGCCGCTGATGCGGTCTGTGCCGGCGTGTTTTTCCAGCCAACGCTGGTAGATGGCCCTGGAGGTGGGGTCGGTGTTCGTCCCGTTGAAAAGCATAACCTTGCCGGCGAACTCGGTCTGCTCCAGCACGCGGAAGAGGTACTCCTGCGTGCGGCGGGATTCAGTAAAGATAACGGCCTTTTGCTGAAGCGTTGCGGCGCCCTGGCTCTTCTGCGCCTCGGCGGCGGCGGCGAAACCACGGCGTAGGGCGGTCAGCAGCACCTCGCCCTTGGAGTTCTTGATGATCGATTTGGCAAGAGCGTGGAATTGCCGAAGCTGTTCCATTTCCCGCCGCAGTTCCGCTAATTGCCCGGGCGTAAGGCGTGCCCGTTCGGGCTTGGCAGCACCGCTGTCGTCGTCCTCCCACTCGTCGGCCAGTTCGTCGAGTGACTCCCAATCCTGCGGCAGTTCCTCCGGCAGCGCATGGACAGCCGCAGCGGCCGCCTCCGCTGCTTCTAGCCGGTGTACGAGGCCTTCGAGTGTGCCCGAGATGGCGTAGGTGGACGAGGCCAGCAGTTTACGCAGTATCAACGTCATAAGCTGGCGCTGGCTGGCCGGAAGGGCGAAGAGTGTTGGTCGCTGGAGGTAGTCCGAAACGAGATCATAGAGCCGCTGTTCGTCTTCGGAGGGGACGAACTCCTGTACCAGCGCGTGGCGGTTGGTGTACTTCACATACTCAAGCACCTGCCGCCGCAGCGTGCGCTTGCAGAGGGGCTTGAGGCGCTCCTTTAGTTCGGTGAAATCGGCGTCGTTACCGAGGCGGGCAAAGCGAGTGCGGTAGCTCTTCAGATCACCGAAAGTGAAGTCGTCGATGATGCTCACCAACCCGTAGAGCTCCAGCAGCGAGTTTTGCAGCGGCGTGGCCGTGAGCAGCACCTTGGGAAACGGGGCCACTGCCTGCTTGATGGAAAGGGCAATCTTGCTCGTATTCTTGTAAACATTACGCAGTCGGTGTGCTTCATCGATCACGACCAGGTCCCATGCTATCTGCCTGAGATAGGGCTCCTTGGCCCGCGCAAATTGATACGAGCAGAGGACGATGACGTCCTGCTGGAACGGGTTTAGATTACCGGCCCGGATGGCCTCGTTGAAGCTACGGGCTTCGAGAATCACCGAAGGCAGGTAGAACTTGTCGGCAAGTTCCTGCTCCCACTGCTTGCGCAGGTTGGCCGGTACGATCACCAGCAACCGGCGCTTGCGCTCGGCCCACTTTTGCGCGAGCAAGAGACCGGCCTCGATGGTCTTGCCCAGGCCAACCTCATCGGCGAGGATCGCGCCTTTAGAGAAGGGGCTGCGGAAAGCAAAAAGCGCGGCCTCGACCTGGTGCGGATTTAGGTCTACCTGCGCATCGGCCAGCACCGTGGCGAGTTTCTCAATGCTATCGGAGGCGCAGTGTTTCGTGAGCTCATGGGCGAAGTACTTAGCGTGGTAGTCGGTGCTCATATGCCCAAGATCTCCTCGATGCCGCGGATGGCAAGGTTCGTTTTGCATAGCCCCCAAGTGGTGAGGTTGGTTTTCTGTCCATAGATAGAAATATCACCCTTGAGTCCACCGTGCTCTTCAATGAACCTTTCACTCTGCCCAAACATACCGCCGAAACCACAGCACGGGTAATATACCCGGCCCTTGTAAGGCGCGATCATTTCCACCAAGAGCTTCACGATACAGCCAGGTGTATAGAATTGGCCACCTTTCTTGCCTTCGGCACCGGCAAACTGGCCAGGGAAGCAATCATAAACCCGAACTAAGATGTCCTTGGATCTGTTCTTCTGGTCCCCTAGCCGGTAGTTAGGTATCTAGCTTCCAATGGCGGACCAACTCCTCTTGCCAGGTAGATTCAGGCCATCCTTCTTTGCCTTGCACTTTATGAACACAATCCAGATAGGCGATAACTGTGTCCACCTCGTAACCAAGTTCACGCAGAACACAACCCAGGACCGTGCCGGTTCTGCCCCGCCCTCCCCAACAATGAATTACAACACCTTTTTTCTTATGTAACGGAAGAGAGCGTTGCTTGGACTGCTCGTCTAATAGTCTCTTTTTCCCTATCCGCATCGCAAGGCGATCCACCGTGGTACAGGTCCTCTAAATTCTCGGAAAAAACGCTGTAGCGGCGCAGGATTGTAGCTTCCTGGATGTAGCGACACAACTGCGGCGAATCCGGCTGCCGCGAGATTGGACCACGGAAAATCTTCACGCGGGTACTGCATTCCAGCAAGCGGCACTGGTGGGCCAATAACCCAATATAACTCACCCGGAACTTTTACTCCACTGATAGGTATAACGCGGTGTGGCTCGGTTCTGCCTGCCCGGGTGGGCCTGCCGCCTGTTGAGCCCAGCCTAACCCGGGCTGGGGGACGGCCCGGTATGGAGCCGGTAGGCTCTGGATGGCGGTGCCAGGGGGTTCTGTCACCCCTGTTTTTCCTGCCGCTGTCCCGTCTGGTCCCGCTCCCTGACCCGCCGCACCTCCGGCCGGGCCGCCCGCAGGCTCACCGGCGCAGCCGGAAAGAGTTATCAGGAGCGCGGCCAGAAGCAGGAGCGCTGCTATACCATGAAGGCAAAATCCTTTCTTCTGCATGATGCGGGTGGATTCTACATAAACAGAGGGAAGTCCTGCCAGCGCGAAAGGCAAAAAGTTGCCCCGGCCCCTCCGCCAGGTACGGCAAAAAGCAGTTAGGCGGGGTTTGAAGAAGTTGTTTTGACGGTTTGGGAAGGCATTTCGGCTGGTCAGGCCGGCTCTCCTGGAAGGACTACCTCAGGCACCCCAACCCGGTGGCCGCAGCCCCAGGTGGAGTTTGGCAACACTCCCCTGGGAGGCGGAAAAAGATAAAAGCGGGGAGCCAGATGGCTTTCCCCGCCCGTTTCCACGACGCCGGGTTTCGTTACTCCCCGGCCGCAGCCTCAGCCAGCAACTCCTCGGGATTGACGCTCATGAACCTGTGCTTCAGCCTCTCCTTAACCTCTGGCATGGTAGTATATTCCATTTCGTCCAGAGGCAGGCGGTGCGGCTCAAAGGGTCCCAGGGTGCGCAGGTAGTCAGCCAGCTCATTCGCCTTGGCCCGGGCCCGGTCAAAGGCCGGATCAGCAAAAAGATCTTGCGGCCCGATCAGCCTGCCGCCACACAATTGAAAGCCCAGGCCCACCACTCGGGGCGGCCCGTCAAAACGCGTGGGAGTGGCTTGCGCCACCGATACCGGCATCAGCGGCCCGTGGTGGGAGCCGCGCATCCACCCGGCCACCAGGTGGGGATTGGCAAACGGTTCCAGGGCCTCACCGACCGCCGGGAAGCCGCTCTGGCAGCGCACAATGCAAACCGGGTCGTCCTTACCGATATACCTGCCGGCCATGAGGTTCAGCCGCTGGGTGCTGGAAACGGCCGCTATATCCCCGGTGGTCTTGCTGTAAATGTGACGGACACAGTATCTTCCCGGCGCCCCGATAAAGATCAGCATATCGTACAGGGCATCGGGCAGGGAAAAATGCACGTATTTATGCTCGATAAGATCCAGCACCTCAAATATGAAGCCCGAGTGCATCTTGGGATCAATGACCAGGCCGATGGTGTTAAAAGGATCGGCGAACATTTTGTACAGCGGCAGGTTCCAGGCCCCGGGCTCCGTCTTGTCGGCGAGGAAGATAATGACCGGCTCGCTCGGCCGCTCGGTAAGTTCCATTTCGGCCACCCCGGGCCCCATACCGCGGACGTTGCCGCTGAAGGCATCAGCCAAGAGGTCCTGACCAGCTCCGTACAGCTTCAACTTTTTCGCCACCTCGGTACAGGCCACAAAGGTATCCCAGGAGAGCTTATGTATCTCCTCGCAATCACTGCCACCACGGTGAGTCATGATCAGGGCGATATCGTCGCCCACATGGCCGACATGATAGTCAATAAGCAGCTTGCTGCCCTCCAGGCTCTCCCTGGCCTTTTCCAGGAGCTCGGGATGAACGCTTGAATGCCCGATAAAGCCGCCCACGTCGGCCTTAATCACGGATAAGGTCATCTTCTCCAAATCAGAGAAACCCCCTTTGTTAAGGTTCATTGTAACCGCCAGCCTGCCTAGCAGGTATGTGGCCTGCGGCAAGCGTCAGCTCGGCTGCTGGGATCAACGCCAGCCGCGACCTGGACCACTGACCGCGCGCCTTGGAAGGATCCTGAGTAGCTACGGCTCATTAACCAATATATGCTACACTATATGCCGGTTTGATTCGATATAGCATAGCCAATTTCCTGCTAACCCGGCAAAATTTTTCTCCTGGACTAAGGGTCCTCTGCTACCACCGGCACCTACTCCCCGGCGAACATGGGGTGGCTCCGGTTGCCTGCCAATTGCTCCCGGGCGCGCGCGCACGCCAGGCGCACCTGTTCCGGAGCCGGCCCGCCCGGGAGGTCGCGCCGCTCCAGGGAGCGGCGCGGATCGCCCACGGCCAGCACGTCCGGGCCGAACTCCGGGGAAAACCGGCGGTATTCGTCCAGAGTCAAATCGGCCAGAGCCCGCCCCTGCTCCAGGCAATAGCCCACCAGGCGGCCCACCACGCGGTGGGCCTGGCGGAAGGGGAGACCGCGGCGCACCAGGTATTCCGCCAGATCGGTGGCCAGGGTAAAACCGCCGGCAGCTTCGGCCATGACCTCCCGGCGGAAGCGCAGAGCCTGCAAGAGACCGGCGCAAACCTCCAGGCAGGCTTTGACCGTATCTACCGTATCGAACAGGGCTTCCTTGTCCTCCTGCAGGTCCTTGTTATAAGCCAGGGGCAGGCCCTTGAGTACGGTGAGCAGGGCCAGGTGGTGCCCGTAAACCCTCCCGGTCTTGCCCCGAATAAGCTCGGCCACATCCGGGTTTTTCTTCTGGGGCATCATGCTGGAGCCGGTGCTGTACGCGTCCGGTAGTTCCACAAACCCGAATTCCTCCGTGGCCCAGAGGATGATCTCCTCAGCCAGGCGGCTCAGGTGCATCATGATCAGGCAGGCGGCGCCGGTGAATTCCAGCACGAAATCCCGGTCGCTGACCGCGTCCAGGCTGTTTTCAGCCACGCGGCTGAAGCAGAGCTCCCTGGCCACCATTTCCCGGTTAATGGGCAGGGTGGTGGCGGCCAGGGCCCCGGCCCCCAGCGGGCACACGTCGGCCGCGTCATAGGCGTGGCTCAGGCGGCCGAAATCGCGCTGGAGCATGGCGAAGTAGGCCAGAAGGTGATGGGCCAGGGTCACCGGCTGGGCCCGTTGCAGGTGGGTATAGCCGGGCATCAGGGTATCCAGGTGGTTTTTGGCTTGTTCCAACAGAACTTCCTGAAGTTTACATAATACTGCAGCCACCTGAGCTAGTTCGGCCTTTGCGTAGAGGCGCAGGTCCAGGACCACCTGGTCGTTACGGCTTCTGGCCGTATGCAGTTTGGCCCCGGCCTCCCCGATTCTGGCCGTGAGCAGCTCCTCGATGTTCATATGGATGTCCTCAGCTTCGCGGCGCAACTCCACCTGACCGGCCTCCAAATCGGCGGCAATGCTTTCCAGCCCGGCCACAATCTGCTCCATTTCCTCCCGGCTGATCAGGCCGCAGGCCGCGAGCATCCGGGCATGGGCTATGGAGCCACGGATGTCCTGGCGCCACAGGCGCTGGTCAAAGTCAATGGAGGCACCGAAGGTTTCGGCCCCAGCCTCGAGATTCTCCCGGAAGCGCCCGTCCCAGAGCTTCACCTCCCGGCCTCCGTTCTCGCCCGCACCCTGGCCTGGACCACCAGCGGCAGGCCAAAGAGATTGATAAAGCCCTGGGCGTCCTTTTGGTCGTAAATCTGGTCGGCTTCAAAGGTGGCCAGATCCTGACTGTAAAGGGAATACGGGGAAGTAACGCCGGCCGGGGTGCAGTTGCCTTTATAAAGTTTCAGGCGCACGGTGCCGGTGACCACTTCCTGGGTGGCCGCCACAAAGGCATCCAGGGCCTGCTTCAACGGGCTGAACCAGAGGCCGTCGTAGACCAGGCGCGCGTATTCCGCCGCTACCTGGGCTTTAAAGGCCTGGGTCTGCCGGTCCAGGGTCAAGCTCTCGAGCACCTGGTGGGCGGTATACAATACCGTCCCGCCGGGACATTCGTAGACGCCGCGGGACTTCATGCCCACCAGCCGGTCTTCCACCATGTCTACCAGGCCCACGCCGTTGGCCCCGGCGATACTGTTGAGCCGGGCCAGCAGTTCCACCGGGTCCAAGGCCTCGCCATCCAGGGCCACAGGTATGCCTTTGGCCCAAGTCAGGTTAACATAAGTCGGAAAGTCCGGGGCCTTTTCCGGCGGCGTGATCAGAGTATACACCTCTTCCGGCGCTTCCCGGCCCGGGTCCTCCAGGGGTCCGCCTTCATGGCTGAGGTGCCAGAGATTGCGGTCCAGGCTGTAGGGCCGCTCGGGGGTGCTGCTTACCGGGATGCCGCGCGCGGCCGCATAGGCCATAGCCTCACTGCGGGAGCGGATGTCCCACAGCCGCCAGGGGGCGATCACCTTTAAGCCCGGGTCCAGGGCCTTGACCCCCAACTCAAAGCGCACCTGGTCGTTGCCCTTGCCGGTGGCCCCGTGGGCCACGGCCACGGCCCCCTCGGCGTGGGCCACCTCTACCAGTTTCTTGGCAATCAGGGGCCGGGCAAAGGAGGTGCCCAGGAGGTACTTCCCCTCGTAGACAGCTCCGGCTTTGAGAGTAGGAAAAATAAATTCTCTGATAAATTCCTCCCGCACATCCTGCAAACAGAACTTACGGGCACCGCCGGCCAGGGCCTTCGCTTCGAGGTTTTTCAGTTCTTCACCCTGCCCCAGGTCGGCGGTCAGGGCCACGACCTCGTAGCCGAAGTTTTCCTTGAGCCAGGGAATAATGATAGAAGTATCCAGCCCGCCGGAATAAGCCAAAACAACCTTCGCCACCGCAATCCTCCTGTTCTTCTGTAGCTGTAGCTGACTTACCTGACCGGTGCGTGCTTAACTCATAGAGCCTTCTTCTCCCAACAACATGGCCAGGATGGCCTTCTGGGCGTGCAGGCGGTTCTCGGCCTGATCCCAGACCACCGCCTGGGGGCCTGCGAGCACCCCCGCCGTAATCTCCTCGCCCCGGTGGGCGGGCAGACAGTGCATGACCACCGCTTCCGGGGCCGCCGCCGCCAGGAGGGTGTCATTTATCTGGTAGCCGGCAAAATCATTACGCCTGGCCTCAGCCTCGGTCTCCTGGCCCATGCTGGCCCAAACGTCGGTATAGAGCACGTCGGCCCCGGCGGCAGCCTGGCGCGGGTCGGCCGTCACTGCGATGGCCGCCCCTGTTTGCCGGGCTATCTCCTCCGCCCGGGCCACGATGCGGGGCTGGGGCCCGTACCCTGGCGGGGTGGCCACCCGTACCTCCATCCCGGCCAGGACCCCGCCCAGCAGCAGGGAGTGAGCCATATTGTTGCCGTCGCCGATAAAGGCCAGCTTCACCCCGGCCAGCTTCCCCTTCTTCTCCCTGACCGTCAGGAGATCGGCCAGCACCTGGCAGGGGTGGAGCAAATCCGTGAGGCCGTTTATCACCGGGATGTCCGCGTACCGCGCCAATTCCTCCAGCTCTTCATGGGCGAAGGTCCGTACCACCAAAGCCTGCAGGTAGCGGGAAAGGACGCGGGCGGTGTCGGCCACCGGTTCCCCCCGGCCCAGTTGCAGGTCCTGATTAGTGAGAAAAAGAGAATGCCCGCCAAGCTGGTAGACGGCCACCTCAAAAGAAACCCGGGTGCGGGTGGAAGCCTTGCGGAACAGCAGCCCCACCGTCTTGCCCGCCAAGGGCGCCGCCGGGCAGCCGGCCTTGAACCCGGCGGCCACGTCCAGGAGCCCGGCGATCTCCTCCGGAGTAAAGTCGGCCAGGGTGAGGAAGTCCCGACCCCTGAGCCTGGCGTTGAGTTCTCTGTCTTCCATTATCTCCAACCCCCAACTTCTAACTTCTAACCTCCAACTTCCCACCCGCGAGGTATTCCCCCAGTGACAGATACTCCCCGCCACCTCCGTCCGGCAGTGGCAGGGCCGCGGCCAGGGCCCGGGCCGTATCCAGGCTGGTCAGGCACGGCACCCCCATCTCCACGGCCTGGCGGCGGAGGGCAAAACCCCGGCGGCCGGGAATTTTTCCTTTGGCAGCCGTATTGATAACCAGGCCCGCCTCCTTTACCCGACGCCCGGCTTCGTCCCATTCCCAGACGACCACCGGCAGACCGGCGGCGGCCAGGGCCCGGGCCGTGCCCGGGGTGGCGGCCAGATCCCAGCCGAGGCAGCTCAGACGGCGGGCCACCGCCACCCCTTCCCTCTTGTCCCGGTCGGCCAGGGAAAAGAGGACCGGGCAACGGCGCGGCGCGACCCCGGCGGCCAGAAAGGCCTTGCCCAGGGCCCGGTCAAACGCCCGGTCCAGACCCAGCACCTCTCCGGTAGACTTCATCTCCGGCCCCAGGGCCACGTCCACCAAGGGCAGCTTGCCGAAGGAAAAGACCGGGGCCTTGACCGTGACGTAGGGCGGGGGCGGCCAGAGGCCAGCGGCGTATCCTTGGTCCGCCAGGGTAGCGCCCAACATGATATTGGTAGCTATTTTCACCAGGGGCAACCCGGTAACCTTGCTCAGGATGGGGACAGTGCGGGAAGCCCGGGGATTGACTTCCAGCACGTAAACCCGGCCGTCGGCCACCACAAACTGGATGTTAAGCAAACCCCTTACCCCGAGGGCGCGGGCAATGGCAAGGGTGTAATGAACGATATTCTCCACCGCGTCCGGGAAGAGGTCCTGGGGCGGATAGACGGCCATGCTGTCCCCGGAATGCACCCCGGCCCGCTCCACGTGCTCCATAATGCCGGCGATGAGGGTCTCTTCCCCATCGCTGACGGCGTCAACCTCCACTTCCTTGCCGGGTATGTACTTGTCAATGAGGACCGGGTACTTGGGGGAAACCTGCACTGCGCTCCGCATGTACTCGGTCATCTCCGCCTCACTCGCCACCACCTCCATCGCCCGGCCGCCGATGACGTAGGAAGGCCGCACCAGTACCGGGAAACCGAGGTCGCTCCCGGCCGCCAAGGCCTCTCCCACGGTGGTGGCCGAGTGGCCCTGCGACTGGGGGATGCCAAGGCTGTCCAGGAACTCGCCGAACTTGCGCCGGTCCTCGGCCATGTCAATAGCCGCCACCGGGGTGCCCAGCACCGGGACGCCGTACTCGGCCAGGCCGGGCGCCAGGTTAATGGCGGTCTGCCCGCCGAACTGCACCATCACGCCTTCGGGATCTTCCAGGTCAATCACGTTCAAAACGTCCTCCAGGGCCAGAGGCTCGAAATAGAGTTTGTCAGCCGTGTCGAAATCAGTACTCACCGTTTCCGGGTTGTTGTTGATGATGATGGCCTCGTACCCAGCCTCCCGCAGGGCCCAGACCGCGTGCACCGAGCAATAGTCAAACTCGATTCCCTGGCCGATGCGGATAGGCCCGGAGCCGATGACCAGCACCTTCCGGCCCTGGCGGCGCGGGACTTCGTTTTCCTCCCCGTAGGCCGAGTAATAGTAGGGGGTGGCGGCCGGGAATTCGCCCGCGCAGGTATCCACCATGCGATACGCCGGCTGCACCCGCTCCTGCCAGCGCAGATCGCGGATGGCCGCGGCCGTGGTGCCCCGCAGCTTGGCGATCTGGTAATCGGAAAAGCCCATTTCCTTGGCTGCGAGCAGCCGGTCCCGAGTCAAGGGCCGGGAAAGCAGTTCTTCCTCCACCTGCACCAGGCTGCGGATCTCAGCCAGGAAGAAGGGGTCAAAGCCGGTGAGGAGGGCCACTTCGGTTAACCCCCAGGAACGGCGAAAGGCTTCGGCCAGGGCCCAGAGGCGGTCGTCCTGGGGGTGATCCAGCTTGTGCTCCAGTTCCATGTCGGAAAGCCTGAGGATATCCGGGTGCCGCAGGGTCAAGATCCCGGTTTCCAGAGAGCGCAAGGCCTTGAGCAGGGCGCTCGCGAAGGAGCGACCGATGGCCATCACTTCTCCGGTGGATTTCATTTGGGTGGTGAGGAAGCGGTCGCCGGTGGCAAACTTGTCAAAGGGCCAGCGGGGTATTTTCACCACCACGTAGTCCAGGGCCGGCTCGAAACAGGCGCAGGTCTTACCCGTCACCGGGTTGGTTATCTCGTCCAGCCCCAGTCCCACGGCGATCTTGGCCGCCACCTTGGCTATTGGGTAGCCGGTGGCCTTGGAAGCCAGGGCGCTGGAGCGGCTGACCCGGGGGTTGACCTCAATGACATAGTACTTAAAGCTCTTGGGGTCGAGGGCAAACTGGATGTTGCCGCCCCCGGCGACGCCTAGGGCGCGGATGATCTTCAGGGCCGCCGACCGCAGCATCTGGTATTCCCGGTCGCTCAAGGTCTGGGAAGGCGCCACCACTATGCTGTCCCCGGTATGGATGCCCATGGGGTCCAGGTTTTCCATATTACAGACGGTGATGCAGTTATCACCGGCATCCCGCATGACTTCGTATTCTATTTCTTTGCAGCCGGCCAGGCTCTTTTCCAGCAGCACCTGGTGCACGGGGCTGGCGGCCAGACCGCGGGCCAGGATGTCCAGCATCTCCTGCTCGTCAACCGCCAGGCCGCCGCCGCTGCCCCCCAGGGTGTAGGCCGGCCGCAGCACCACCGGGTAACCGTGGCGGGCGGCAAATTTCAGGGCTTCGGCCGCCGCGCTGACCACCGCGCTTTCAGGTACCGGCTCACCGATGGCCAGCATGGTATCCTTGAACCTCTGCCGGTCCTCGGCCCGGGCGATGGTTTCCAGGGGCGTGCCCAGCAATTCTACTCCCAGTTCCTCCAGTACGCCTGCCTGGCCCAGCTCCATGGCCAGGTTCAGCCCGGTCTGGCCGCCCAGGGTAGGCAGCAGGCCGTCGGGCCGCTCCCGCCGCAGGATACGGCTCACCGCCTCCACGGTCAAAGGCTCCAGGTAAACCCGGTCGGCTATGTTGGTATCAGTCATGATGGTAGCCGGGTTGCTGTTCACCAGCACCACCTGCAGCCCTTCCTCAGCCAGGGCTTTGCAGGCCTGGGTGCCGGCATAGTCGAACTCGGCCGCCTGACCGATAACGATAGGACCGGAACCGATGACCATTACCTTGCCCAGGTCACGGCGCTTAGGCATAGGCCTTCCTGCCCCTTGCCATGTAGTCCAGAAAGCGCTGGAAGAGATAGGTGGAATCCCAGGGGCCGGGGGCAGCCTCAGGGTGGTACTGAACGCTGTAGACAGGCAGGTCGGTGTGCTCCAGGCCTTCCACCGTGCCGTCGTTCAAGTTCAGGTGGGTGATGCGTAGTTCTGGCGGCAGACTCTCCGGGGCAATGGCATAGCCGTGGTTCTGGGAGGTGATGTAGACCCGGGAACTGGCCAGTTCTTTGACCGGGTGGTTGGCCCCCCGGTGGCCGAATTTCAGCTTGTAGGTGTCGGCACCCAGGGCCAGCCCCAGAATCTGGTGCCCCAAGCAGATGCCGAAAATAGGGTAGCGCCCGAGCAACTGCCGCAACGTGGCCGCCGCCTGGGGCACGTCTTTGGGGTCCCCGGGGCCGTTGGAGAGAAAAACTCCGTCCGGCCGCAGGGCCATCACCGCATCGGCCGTGGTATTCCACGGCAGCACCATGAGGTGGCAGCCCAGGGACGCGAGGGATTTCAGGATGCTCCGCTTGATACCGAAATCCAGCACCACCACCCGGTAGCCAGAACCGGGAATTTCATAGGCCCGGCGGGTGCTGACCGAGGGCACCAGGGCCGGCCCGGCAAAGGCCGTATTCCTGGCTTCTTCGGCCAGGCCCGCGGGCGCGGCCACATCTTCCGGCCGGGTGGAAATTATCCCCCGCATGGTCCCGTGCTGGCGCAGGCGCCGGGTAAGGGCGCGCGTATCAACCCCCATCAGGCCGATTATCCCGTGCCGGCGCAAATATTGCTCCAAACTCTCCTGACTGCGCCAGTTGCTGGGAAAGCTTGCGGCCTCCCGCACCACAAATCCCCGCACCTGCGGCTGCTCCGACTGCGCGTCTTCTTCGTTTATGCCATAGTTGCCGATCAACGGATAGGTCATGGTGACTATCTGGCCGGCATAGGAAGGGTCGGTGAGGACCTCCTGGTAGCCGGTCATGCCGGTATTAAAGACTGCCTCCCCAAAGGACCGGCCCTGGGCACCAAAGCCCTGACCGATGAAAGAGGTACCGTCCTCCAGAACGAGTATGGCAGGAATAGCCAAAAATCCATCTCCCCTTACGCAGGTGTACCCAAGTCTCAGGCGGCAGGGCTGGCGCCTCGCTCCAGCGGGCGTTAGGACCGGACTACGGCTCGGCTTCGGGCTCGGCCGCACTACGCGGCCAATTCGGCATCCATGCCTCAAATTGCCGCTCTCCGGCCTCCATGCCTCCGGGTCCGGCCTCGCTCCTCTCCTCGCCTGGTCCGGTTACCCTCCGCCCTAAAGTCGCTCGGCCGCCAGACCCTGCCACCCTCACAGCGAAGCTCATACAATCAAGCTTCTATTCCCTCAAACACCCGGTACATTATTTCCATGGCCTCGTCCACGTCGGACGGTTGTACTCCGAGAGGCGGCAGAAACCGCAAGACGTTGCCGCTGGTGGCATTGATCAGCAACCCGGCTTCCCGGGCCGCGTCCACCAGGGGTGCGGCCGGACGGGAGAGTTCCATGCCTAAAATCAAGCCCCGGCCGCGCACTTCCTGGCACAGGGGGAAACGGGCCGCCAACTCTTGCAGCCGCTCCTGAAAATATACCCCTACCCGGGCCGCATTGCCCACCAGGTCTTCTTCCTCCAGAACCTCGAGATACGCCAGGGCCGCCGCGCAGGCCAGGGGGTTGCCCCCAAAGGTGCTGCCGTGGTCCCCGGGGACAAAGGCCCTGGCAACAGCCTCGCCGGCCAGCATGGCGCCGATAGGCACGCCTCCGCCCAAAGCCTTGGCCAGGGTCATAATGTCAGGCCTCACCTCGCCATGCTGCCAGGCAAAGAGGCGGCCTGTGCGGCCCAGGCCACATTGTACCTCATCGAAGATGAGGAGTAAACCTTTTTCCCGGCAGAGCCGGCTTACCTCTTTCAGGTAATCAGGGGCGGCCATGTGCACGCCGCCTTCGCCCTGGACCGGCTCCAGCATTACCGCACACGTCTTCTCGTCTATAGCCGCTTCCAGGGCTGAAAGATCGTTGAGAGGCACGAATTTGAACCCGGGTACAAGCGGTTCAAAGGCCTCCCGCAGCTTTGGCTGCCAGGTGGCGGCCAGGGCACCCAAGGTGCGGCCGTGAAATGATTTCTCCATGGCGATAATCTCATACCGCTCCGGGCCACCTTGGCTGCGGGCGTACTTGCGGGCCAGCTTGATGGCCGCCTCGTTGGCCTCGGTGCCGCTATTGCAAAAGAAGGCCTGGCCCAGGCCGGAAAGCTCCACCAGCCTCTGCGCCAGCCGCACCTGGGGCTCGATCCAGTAGAGGTTGGAGCAGTGGATGAGGGTGCGGGCCTGGGCGGCCAGGGAGGCAGCCACCTTAGGGTGGCAGTGGCCCAGGGAGTTCACCGCCAGGCCACCGACAAAATCCAGGTAGCATTTCCCGTCGGCATCCCACACCCTTATCCCCTCCCCCCGCACCAGGGCCACCGGCGCCCGGCCGTAGGTTGACATAACATAGCGATTCCCACGTTCGATGATCTCCGCGTTGGTCAACAAATCCCTTCCCCCCTCACTACCATGGTGCCGATGCCTTCGTTGGTGAATATCTCGAGCAGGATGGCGTGCGGCAGGCGGCCGTCAATGATGTGGGCCCGCCCTACCCCGGCCTCCAGGGCGCGCAGACAGCACTGGACCTTGGGGATCATGCCGGCCGAAATCACGCCCCGCCCGATCAGTTCCGCCACCTCCCCGGCGGTAACAGACGAGAGGAGGGACGCGGGGTTCCCCGGTTCGGCCAGGACCCCGGTCACGTCGGTGAGCAAGACCAACTTGGCTGCCTGCAGGGCCCCGGCGACTTCGGCCGCCACGAAGTCGGCGTTGATGTTGTAACTCTCCCCGTCCCGGCCGGCGCCGATGGAGGCCACTACCGGGATATAGCCTTCAGCCATCAGGGTATGAAGGATGCCGGCGTTAACCCGGGTCACGTCGCCCACATAACCCAGGTCCTGCCCGTCAACCAGTTTCTTTTCCGCCTCCAGGAGCCGGCCGTCGTGGCCGCAAAGCCCGATGGCCCGGCCGCCCAGGTGAGCGATGGCGGCCACCAGTTCCTTATTCACCTTCCCAGCCAGCACCATGCCCACCACTTCCATGTCCGCGGCGTTGGTAACCCGCTGGCCGGAGACGAAGTTCGATTCTCGCCCCAGCCGGGCCAGCCAACCGGTGATTTCCGGCCCCCCGCCGTGGACCAGCACCGGGTTCATGCCCACGTATTTCATCAGAATGATGTCCTGCATGACCCCCTGCTTCAGGGCCGGGTCGGTCATGGCATGGCCGCCGTATTTGACAACCACCGTCTGGCCGTAGAAGCTCTTGATATAGGGAAGGGCCTCGACCAGGACAGCGGCTTTTTCCCCTGCCGTAAATTCCACGGTTTCTCCCCTCCCCTCCAAGGTCGCTTCGGCTCGGAAGCCCTGCACCCCAAGCCGGGTTGTTCAACACGCTTCCTACGACCTGTAGTCAGCGTTAATACGCACGTAATCGTAGGAAAGATCACAGCCGAAGGCCGTGGCCACGGCCTCCCCCTGGTGTAGGTCAATGATGACCCGCACCTCCGGCCCCCCCAGGATCTCCCTGGCCCGCTCCTCGTCGAAGGCCAGGCCGCATCCCCCTCGGGCCACCTGCTCCTGGCCGGCATGCGAGGCCAGGACGATATCTACCGCCTCCGGGGTAAAAGAGGCCCCGGAATAGCCCACGGCATTGATAATCCGGCCCCAGTTGGCATCCCGGCCAAAAACGGCGGCCTTCACCAGGTTGGAGCCGGCCACGGCCCGCGCCGCCGTGCGGGCGTCGGCCAGGGTAGCCGCGCCCCGCACCCGCACCTCGATCAGCCGGGTCGCCCCTTCGGCATCTGCGGCCAGCATCCGGGTCAGACGGACACAGGCCTCCTCCAGTAACCGGGTGAATTCCTCCCAGGCCGGCCCGGGGGCAGTAAGGGGCTGGTTCCCGGCCCGGCCGTTGGCCAGGACGACCACCATATCATTCGGGCTGGTGTCGCCGTCCACGGTGAGCATATTAAAGGTGGTGTCGGCGGCCAGCCTGAGGGATCGCCGCAGCATCTCCGGGGACACGGCCGCATCGGTGGCCAGGAATACCAGCATGGTGGCCAGGTCCGGATGGATCATCCCGGCCCCCTTGGCCATCCCTCCTACCGTCACTGGCACGCCCCCTAGCGTGGCCCTGAGGGCCACTTCCTTGGGCCGCGTGTCTGTGGTCATGATGGCCCGGACCGCCTGCGTTCCCCCCTGGGGGGAAAGGCTGGCCGCGGCCGCGGCAATGCCGTGCCTCACCTTCTCCATGGGCAGCGGCACACCGATCACCCCGGTGGAAGCCACCGCCACCTCGCTGGGAGGTATCTTCAGCAAACCGCCTGCCAGGACAGCCATTTCCCGGGCGTCCGCCAGCCCCCGGACCCCAGTACAGGTATTGGCCACGCCGCTGGTGGCCACAATGGCCCGCGCCCGGCCGGAGGCGAGGTGCTCCCGGCTGACGATCACCGGCGCCCCCTGGAGCCGGTTTTGGGTAAAAACACCAGCCGCCGTGGCCGGCTCGGGGCTATATACCATAGCCACATCCAACTGCCCAGCTTCCTTCTTGATCCCGGCCGCCACGCCGGCGGCCACAAATCCCGTGGCGGCTGTGATGCCGCCGGCAATTTCCTGTAAACTCACTTGGGTCCACCGCCACCTATGGGAATATCCCCAAACCCTCCAGGCCGGCGGCCTCCGGGAAACCGGCCATGAGGTTGAAGTTCTGCACGGCCTGGCCGCTGGCCCCCTTGACCAGGTTATCTATAGCCGCGGCCAGGACCAAGCGGTTTGTCCTTCTGTCTACCGTCAGTCCCAAAAGGCAGTAATTGCTGCCGTATACCCATTTGGTGTGGGGCCAGGTCCCGGGGGGCAGCACCCGGACAAAGGGTTTATCCTGGTAAAACTCCATGTACACCCGGGACACCTCCTCCTCCCCCACCCCGCCGCGCAAACCGGCGTAGATGGTGGAGAGGATGCCGCGGGTCATGGGCACCAGGTGCGGGGTAAAGGAAACCACTACCGGGGTACCCGCCAGGCGGGACAACTGCGCCTCGATCTCCGGCGTGTGGCGGTGGGTGGCTACGCCGTAGGGATGCAGGCCCTCGTCAGCCTCACAGAACAGGCTGCCTAGAGCCGGCTGCCGCCCGGAGCCGGAGACGCCGGACTTGGCGTCAATGATAATACTCCCAATATCAACCAGGCTGGCCCGGACAGCCGGGGCCAGAGCCAGCAGGGCACTGGTGGGGTAGCAGCCGGGATTGGCCACCAGCCTGGCCCCCGCCACCTCCGGCCCGTAGAGTTCGGCCAGGCCGTATACCGCCTGATCCAGGAGAGCCGGTGCCGGCGCCGCCTGGGCATACCAGGCGGCATAAGTCTCACCCGGCAGACGAAAATCGGCGCTCAGGTCAATCACCCGTTTGCCGGCCGCCAGGGCCAGGGCCGCCGGTTCCGCCGCCTGACCGTGGGGCATGGCCAGAAAAACGTAACCGGCACCCGCCACTGCCGCCTCCACATCGTCGGTAAGGACGGTTTCCCCCAGGGCCGCTGCCAGGTGGGGATACACTTCCCCCAGCCTGCGGCCGGCATAGCTCTGGCTGGTAAGGGCCGCCACCTCCACCTGCGGATGCCGGGTCAGGAGGCGAACCAGTTCTACCCCGGTATACCCCGTGGCCCCGATAATACTTACTCTCACCATGGCCTTCACCACCGATAGTTTCTAACGTGACCAATAATCAAGACCAGGTTGCTGCGTCACTGCATAATTATACCCTACGTTGCATAAAAATGCAATACTGGCCTGCGGCCCCTTCACCCCGGCGGGAACAGCACTGGGGTAACGGGCCGGGGCTAGGAGTATGCCTTTCCTCAACTTTTACCCGAGTTCTACTGAAGGAGGCGACCGGGAAGCTTTAAGCGGCTGATAGGAGCATCAGCCGCTTTCTGGGACTCGAGGAAACGCTTGCTTACGGAGCGGAAACAGCCGGTCCAGTACGGCGGACAAAAAAGAGGCCCTAGTAACACGCGCCTGAAACAGTACCCTAGGCTGACGGGCTGGGGCTGCCTTGCCTGAAAGCGGACTCCCACCCCAAGTCAGCGCCTAGGCCGGAGCCCCATAGGGACACTTGCATAAGGCTTTTTTGGGGGCAAATAATAATAGGGTTATCCGACTACCTCCCGCCAAAAGAGCGTTTATGCAGAGGAGTGATCCTGTTGCCGGACACAATATGCGATTGTGCCTGTATTTATCAAAGGAGCGGCCGGTGTGAGCTGGAACTAGACCAGCGGCCGGGCATCTCCCGACCCTTGCGTTGCCCCTTGGCTGCTGCCGCGCAGGCGCACCAGCCGACCCTGGAGGAATACTAGCTCTATCGCCCCCTGCCGGTTCAGCATTAACAGGTCGGCGTCGCTGCCGGGGGCTATTTCTCCCTTTGTCCCGGCCAAGCCCAGTTGTCGGGCGGGGATGCGGGTGGCCATCGCTACCGCCTCTTCCAGGGGCGTCTGCCCGAGGCGGCGCATGTTCTGCACCGCCCGCCACATGGTCAGGGTGCTACCGGCCAGGTAGCCACCGTGGGTTCGGGCCTGGCCGTCCCGGACCGTTACTTGATTCCGGCCCAGGGTGTAAGTGCCGTCGGACATGCCACAGGCGGCCATGGCATCCGTCACCAGGTTCAATCCTGTCGCCCCCTTGAGGCGGTAAGCCAGACGCAGGGTTGCCGGGTGAAGGTGGATACCGTCGGCGATTACCTCAGCCACCACCCTGTCATCCAGCAGCGCTTCCCCAGCCAGACCCGGTTCCCGGTGGTGCCAGGAACGCATGGCGTTGAAGAGGTGGGTGACGCGGCTCGCCCCTAGGTCTACTGCCTGCCGCGCCTGGTCCCAGGTAGCCCGGGTGTGTCCCAGGGAAACTATGATGTTCCTGCTTACTAGCCAGGGGATCAGTTCGGCGCTGCCGGGTTCTTCCGGAGCCAGGGTGACCAGCCGGATCGCCGGATGGTATCTCGTGATCACCCCCTCTATTTCCGGTACGGTCCACGGGTAAGGCGTCTGGGCCCCGGCTGCCTGAGGGGCGAGCAGCGGGCCTTCCCAGTGCACCCCCAAAATGGCCGCTCCCAGGCCGGCCTGCCGCTGAAAGGCCAGGATGGCGTTCAAGGCGCGGCCCGTGGCACCCGGGTCTGCCGCCAGGATGGTGGCCAGCATGGCCGTGGTACCTCCGGCTAGGTGGGTACGGAGAATGCGCGCGATTTCTTCCGGGTCGCCGCTAGAAAAATCCCCACCGCCGCCACCATGAACGTGCAGGTCAATAAAACCGGGAAGTAACCATTTCCCCTCTCCGGGAATCACTTCGGCCCCGGCCGGAAAGGCCCCTCCTTCAGGCAACAAACCCGATATCTTATCCCCGGCGATCAGCACGTTAACCTGGGGTCCCGGTTCTCCCCCGGAAAGCAACTTCACCCCGCGAATGACATATACGCCGGCACTTACCCTACAGCGCAAGGACATTACATATACCTTTCCAGCCCCCGGGTCTGGAGCTGGGCCAGGAGTTGTTTGAGCTGCTGTTCCTGATTTTTGTGGCACACCAGGAGCACGTCCTCAGTGTCAACAATAATCAAGTCGGAAACTCCTATGGTGGCAAGTAATCGCTCCCGATTACAGTAGACTACGCACTCGCTGGAATCAAGGAAAATGACCGGGACACTCTCCCCCTCCGGCGGCCCGGACCCGGGCCTCCCAGCCACGACATTGTTATCAGCGTCGGCCTGGTAAACCCGGCTCAGGGCTGACCAAACCCCCACGTCATCCCAGCCAAACTTTCCCGGCACGACATAGACGTTATCCGCCTTCTCCATAATGCCGAAGTCAATAGAGGTCTTTTCTAGAGTTGGGAAAACCCCCTCCACCACGCCGGCAAAGGAAGGGGTGTCAACCGCAGCCGCAATTTCTTGCAACCCCTGATAAACATCCGGTAAGTACCTGGCCATGGCCTCCCAGATCACCGAGGCCCGCCAGATAAACATGCCGCTGTTCCAGAGGTAATGGCCCGCGCGGATAAACTGTAAAGCCGTATCGTAGTCCGGTTTCTCGGTGAACTTTTCCACCTGGTACACCGGGTGGTCGCTCCCAACCCCCGCTGGCGACAGGGCACTCCCCGGACTGTACTTTATGTAACCGTAGCCGGTTTCCGGCCGGGTAGGAGGTATGCCTATGGTTAACAGGGCATCATGCTGTTCAGCCCAGGCCACGGCTGTGTCCACGGCGGCAATAAAGGCCGCGGTATCAGGAATCAGGTGGTCGGCCGGGATAACAACCACCACCGGGTCGTCGTCCCCAAACCGGTGCCGAATTACCGCCGTGGCCAGACCGACACACGGAGCCGTATCCCGTCCCTGTGGTTCCAGAAGAATGTTGGCCGCCGGTATTTCCACCTGTTGCCGTACCAGGCCGGCAAACCTGGCCCCGGTTATCACGTAAGTATTGGCCGGTGAAACCAGGGATTGTACCCGGGCTACCGTATCCTGCAGCATGGTGCCGGAACCGGCCAGGCGCAAGAACTGCTTGGGCAAGTGCTCCCGGCTAAGCGGCCAGAAACGTTCCCCCCGGCCTCCTGCCATGATAATTGCTACCCTGGTCAAACCCATCCCCCTCGCACCCTCAACTTTGCCCTTCCGTCCGACCGTACAAATCCTCCAGCCGCACCACATCATCCACCTGGGTGGTAGAAACCTCAAAAACGGTCAGATCGCTGGTCGCCGTGATCCGGTGCCTGGTCCCGGGCTGAATAGTATACGCTTCCATGGGGTGCACCGCCATCATCTCCTCCCCTAGAACCAGAATCCCCTCTCCCTGGTAAAAGAGGAGGGTCTCTAGTTTCTCCCGGTGATACTGGAGACTGAGGGCCTGGCCGGCCTTGACCTCCAGGATCTTGCCCACATACCTGTCTGTGACCGCCCACCATATTTCCCGGCCCCAAGGCTTATCTACGATGCGCATGGTTCACCGCCTTTCCAGTAATTCCCGGCCAGCCGCCAGCAATTCCGCCACTTCATCTGGCGAAGGGGCCTCGGCGTAAACCCGCACCACCGGTTCGGTCCCCGAGGCCCGGAACAGGATCCACCGCCCCCCGGCCAGGAAAAGCTTGACCCCGTCGAGCCGATCGCATCGCTCCACCACCTGCCCGGCCAGGCGATCCGGCAGGCGTTCGACAAAATGCTGGCGAAAATCCTCATCCTCCTCCGGTCCCAGGTGCAGGTCAACGCGATCATAATAATGAGGGCCGATTGCGGCCATCAGCTCGACAATCAGCTCCTGCAGGTTCTTTCCGGTAGCAGCCATTATTTCCATGAGCAGAAGACTGTTAAAAAGCCCGTCCCGCTCCGGGATGTGCCGGGTGATGCCGATACCGCCGCTTTCCTCGCCGCCGATGAGAATGGGTTGGGCCAGCATCAACTCACAAATGTATTTAAAACCGACAGGGGTGATGTGCAGTTTGCGGCCGTAACGACCGGCCAAGATATCCACCATCTGCGTGGTGGAGAAGGTTTTCACCACGTCCCCCTCCCAGCCGCGGCGGCCAGCCAGGTGCTGGAGCAGCAGGGCAAAAATGCGGTGGGAGTCGACAAAGTTGCCCTCGTGATCCATGGCCCCTACCCGGTCGGCATCGCCGTCAGTGGCAAAACCGGCAACAGCCCCCGCTTCCCGAACGGCCGTGGCCAGGGCGGCCAGGTTCTTGGCGATGGGTTCCGGGTTCACGCCGCCAAAGGCCGGGTTGATTTCCCCCCGGATCTCAACCACCTTGAGGCCGTCCTCTGCCAGAAACTCCCGCAAGTAGCCCTGACCCGCACCGTACATGGGGTCAATCACCACCGGCAACTTCAGGCTGCGCACCTTCTCCATATCTACCAGTTCCTGCAGGCGCGCAAAATACTCCGGCCGGGGGTCAATGAATTCGACCTGGCCACGGCCCACGGCCCTGGAAAAATCGGTGGTCAAAGGTTCCCGGCCTTCAGCGGTATTGGCCTGGAGTCTGGCTTCGATCTGGCTGGTCATTTCCGGCAGGGCCGAGCCGCCGTAGTCCCCCTTGAATTTTATGCCGTTGTATTCGGGTGGATTGTGGCTGGCCGTAATCATCACGCCTCCGGCCAGTTGCCTGTGCTTGACGACGAAAGAAACCACCGGGCTGGGAGTCGCCCTGGCGGAGAACAACACCCCTATGGCATTGGCGGCGAGGACCCCGGCCACCTCCTCGGCGTAACGCCGGGAAAGAAACCGCGTATCGTAACCCACCGCCACCACCGGCGTGGAATGCGGCCCGGACACCACATAATCGGCCAAGGCCTGGGCCACCCGACGGACATTGGCCATGGTAAAGGTATCGCTGATGACCGCCCGCCACCCGTCTGTGCCAAACTGGATTTCTGCTTCAGTCAATTCTACCCCTCCGTTTTTGGGCTACTTCCAATAGATATTAGCCGACCGCACCAAAAATAGCCGTTTCAGCAAGGATTTTTCCCCGCGGAAGGGCCAGCCACACTCGCTAGTTTACCCACACAATGTATATACTACCACATTTCTACAATAATCGCAAAGGCCACTAGCAGCCTTAAAAAAAACGTTGCTTGCAGGATGCCCACCATTTTCCTCTCAGCCAGCGCGAAATCAGCTCAGACAAGCTTCAGGAGCGGTACAAGCCCCTTGCTTTTTATCAACTAACAACTTACAATTAGCTTAACGGTAGTTGGTAAAATCATGAAGGCTAGTATTGTCGTCCTGCTTAATCCTCACTGTTACCGGTTTCAGCCACCTAGCACCTTTCTTTCTCTAGTTGTGACTGCTCAGAACCCTGTCGCCAGTTAGCGAAAACGAGAGGCTTCGCCCGGGTTGCTCCTTGCGCCCCGCTCCGTACAGCCGGAGCGGCCCCCCAGCGTACAGGCGTCAACGAGATAGGCGCCAGGCTGAGTAGTTACCTTTAGTTTTAAAAACCCGTTGCGCTCCATACAATAAAGACTAAGGAGGAAAGGAAATGCAGGTAGCCTGTGTGAGTACCTTCCCCCCTCGGCAGTGTGGGTTGGCAACCTTTGCTGAGGATCTGGTTGAGGCGATTGACGGCCTGGGGAAATTTCCTCCGGTCAAAGTAGTGGCGGTAAGCAGGAGAGGAGTTTCGTACGCATATCCAACGCGCGTATGGCGGGAGATAGTCCAGGAAGACCGCCAGTCGTATCTGGCCGCAGCTCAGGCAATAAACCGGGCACCCATAGATCTGGTGCTGATCCAGCACGAATACGGCATCTACGGAGGCAGTAACGGCAGCTATCTCCTTACCCTGCTGGCCTCGCTACAAAAGCCTGCGGTGGCTACCTTTCATACGGTGTTGGTGCAGCCGCACACCCACCAACGTAGCCTGCTTCAGGAAATCGCCAGCACTTGCTCGGCGGTGGTGGTTCCGGCCGAAAAGGGCCGGGAGATACTGGTGCGCCAGTATAAGATCAGCCCCAGCAAGATCAGGGTTATCCACCATGGCGTCCCGCCAGCGCTCAACTGCACCCGGAGAAGTCTGGAAGACAAGTATAACCTCCATGACCGTACCATATTATGCACCTTTGGCCTTATCCATCCCGGGAAGGGCCTGGAGTATGCCATCAGCGCTTTGCCGCAGGTCGTGGCCAGGCACCCAGAGGTTCTCTACCTGATCCTAGGCGAAACCCACCCGGAGGTGAAAAGACATAGCGGCGAAGCTTACCGGGAATACCTGGAGGGTTTGGTAAACGAGCTTGATCTCGCCAACCATGTCCTTTTCGTGAACCGTTATTTACCCAAAGAAGAACTGCTGGAGTATCTCACCTTGGCCGATCTTTATGTCACTCCATATCTGAGTGAGGAGCAGATCTGCAGCGGCACCCTGGCTTACGCCGTCAGCATGGGGAAAGCGGTCATCTCCACCCCTTATTTCTACGCCCGCGAAATCCTCGCCGACGGCCGTGGATGCCTGGTACCGTTCAAGGACAGCCAGCAACTGGCAGACACCATTAACTTTCTCCTGGAGCATCCGCAGGACCGGGAGAGAATGCAGGCCAGCGCCTGGGAATTCGGCCGCCAGATGCTATGGCCGGAGGTAGGCCGCGGCTATACCGGGTTGTTCCGAGAAGCACTGGAAGCCTTCCCCCAGCCCCTGGCCACGTGAAAGAGGAGATATGGTTATGACTGGTCTTCCAGAGTTTAAGCTTAACCACCTTCTCCGCCTGACCGACGATACCGGGATTATTCAACACGCTACCTACGCTTTACCCAACCGGCAGACTGGCTATACTACTGACGACAATGCCCGGGCCCTGCTGGTAAGCCTGCAGGCTTACCGTTACCGGCCCGAGCCCGAGTTCTTAAAACTGGCCGAAACCTACATGGCCTTCCTGCACGTGGCGCAGAAACCTTCCGGCTGGTTCCATAATTTCTTTGACTACCAGCGTCGCTATCTAGATGATGACGGGTCTGATGATTCCTTTGGCCGCTCCCTGTGGGCCTGCGGTTACGCCACCGTGGCCATGCCCGACCACTTTCTGGGCCAGGCCAGCCAGGCCATGATCGAAAAGGCCCTGCCCGCCGTCCCCAGATTGCGGTCGCTGCGCGGCATGGCCTATACCTTGCTGGGGTTGAGCTATTACTACCAAGGATTGGGTGAAAACGCGGCCACGTCGCGGCTGATACGAAGCCTGGCCGATGACCTGGTGGCCGCCTACCAGGCCACCCGCGACCGGGACTGGGAGTGGTTTGAGGATATCCTTGTATATGCCAACGCCATCCTGCCCACGTCCCTGCTCCTGGCCTATGAAGTGACCGAAGCTAGCGCGTACTTGCAGGCCGGTAAGAGCACGCTGGAGTTTCTTACCCGGGTACAATGGGCCGACGGCTATTTTAACCTGGTCGGCAATAACGGGTGGTATCCCAAGGGAAGGAAAATGGCCTTGTTTGACCAGCAGCCGGTGGATGCCGGCTGCCTGGTGCAGGCCTATACCGTCGCCCACCACGTCACCGGGCAAAGGCAATACCGGCACCTGGCCGAAACCGCCTTTAACTGGTTCCTCGGCCAGAACATCCAGGGCTTACCCTTGTATGACGAAACCACCGGTGGCTGCTGTGACGGGCTGCAGGCCAACGGAGTCAACCCCAACCAGGGCGCGGAGTCCCTCCTGGCCTACCTGCTGAGCCGGCTGGCCATGGAGGCCTGGCAGCAGGCCAGGGTGGCCGTATAGCTTTACATCTAATACCTGAAAGTCCGGCGAAACTCCCGGGCTACCTGCCAGGGATCGCCGGCCTTGACGCTCAGCCAGTATACCCGGTGGTCGTCCTGAAAATAATAGTGATCTTGCCCCATACCCCGAACATAGTAATAGACGTCGGTGCCGTCCTGGATCTTCTCATAGCCGGAAAAGGCCGGGGCCGAAGGCACACCGGCGTCCATGGCAGCCAGGAGAGCTTCGGCCTCGGTCTCAGAGGCCGATTCCGAAAGCCACAGGGTCGCCTCTTCTCCCTGGCCGGCATAGGTGGCAATATATGCCTCCAGCACCGAAATATCCGTGCCGTGCAACTGATTAACCTGCTGTCTGGCTGCTTCGCCGCTGACAGGATTGCCTTGTAAAAACAACCCCGCCACCTCGTGGGGAAAGTTGCCCGCCTGCAAATGCGGCTTGCCCAGGTAGGCCGTGCTGGCCCATATGCTCACCAGCACCAGCAGGCCCAGGACAAGCCAGGTCAGTACGCTCCGCCGCAAAAAGACCCCTCCCGGAAGACTTGGTCTAATACCCCTGGTGGGTATATTATAACGCCTCTCGCCCGTTCAAGCAACAAGAACTTTTCGGCGCGGCGCGCCCCTTACATAATGACGCGGCAGGAATGCAGCCACCTGATCGCATGGCCACAACCTGCCGCGCGGAACTGCAGGGCTGATCCCGGCCCTTACCCGGCGCTGGCCGCCATGCGCCGTCGCAGCTCGGCGATCATGCTGGGAACATCTATTTTCATGGGACAGCGTTCCATGCACCGGCCACAGCGCAGGCAAGTATAGGTCAGGGGCAGGGCGTACTCCATCCCGCTACCAAAGGCCGTCCAAGCTGCGCCGATGCCCGCCAGGTAGCGGTAGCCAAACCGGCCGGCCGTCAGGGCGAATACCGGACACTCGTACATACACCCGCCACAGCGCATACAGAATAAAGCCTGACGGAAAAGTGGCTCCGCAGCCATGGCCTTACGGCCGGCATCCAGGAAAATGACGTGCAGTTCCCTAGGCCCGTGGGCGCCATAGGTGGTGACCTTCTCGATGTCACCGGTCTTGCTCGGGCCGCTGATAATGTTCACATAGGACGGCACGGTATACTGGGCATACCGCCAGTTGACTTCGGCCACCTTGAAGGCTTCCTGCAAAGTGGGCACGAGCTTTTCAACGCCCACAATGACGATGTGGACCGGCGGCGCGCCGGTGGAAAGGCGGGCGTTGCCTTCGTTTTCAATAACGATAATCGAGCCGGTGTCAGCGGCCACCACATTGGCCCCGCTCATGCCGATGTCGGCCTGGAAATACTTCTCCCGCAGGAACTCCCGTACTGTCCCCACTTCGGCGGCAATGTCCGGCGGCACTTCCTTGCCGAAGAAGCTGGTGAACAGTTTGGCCACGTCTTCCCGGGGCACGTGAATGGCCGGGGAAAGGATGTGCATGGGCCGGTCGTGGCGCAGTTGCTGGATAAATTCCCCCAGGTCGGTCTCCCAGATCTGGTTGCCCTTCTCCTCCAGGTGCTCCCGCAGCCCTATTTCCTCACCTACCATACTCTTGGACTTGACGATGGTCTTGCCGCTCCCCACCAGCTTATCAACAATCTCCAGGGCGTCCGCGGCGGTACTGGCAAAATACCCCTGGGCGTGGTTGTCCGCCAGGGAAGCGATGGCCGTCTCCACCATCTCGTCCAGCCGGTCCATGGCCCGGTCCTTGATGCCCCTGACCTCTTCGGCCAGCTCTACCGTATGGGGAAACTTGGTCAAGGCTTTGTTGACGTTTTCCCGGTAAGACTTGATGGCCCGGGAAAGGGCCAGGGAAATGCTCGGATCATTGGCCGCTTCGTGCAACTGTTTGGCATAATCCCGGAAGATCTTCTCCGACGCCGCGCTCATCCCAGCATCCCTCCTGCCAGCAGCTCAATAAAATCCACCACTTCCAGTTTGGTATCGCCACGTCCGGCATCAAGCTGGGCCAGACAGTAAGGACAGAAAGAAACAGCCGTAGCCGCCCCGGTAGCCGCCAGTTCGGCCACCCGGCGGGCCGCCACTTTCTTGGAAATCTCAGGAAAAACCATCTTCCCCGGCCCGCCGCAGCAAGAGGTCCACCGCCGGTTTTGTTCGGCCTCGACAATACTGATGCCGTCCAGTCGCCCGAGTATACCTCTTATCTCCTCGGTAATACCCAGCTCGCGGGCCATCCGGCAGGCATCATGGATGGTTACCAAACCGCTGATCCGGGCCGCCGGCCACCGCTGGTCCGACTGCTGCATAACCTCCCAGACAGCCTCAACGAAAGTCTTAACTTTAAAGTCAAAGGTATCGTCCAGCTTGGGGTAGACCTGGGTAAGGACTTCAGCCGTATGGGGCGAGAGGGTGATGATGGTCTTGGCTCCGGTGGACCGGAAACCGTCTATGACCTTGCGGGCATGCTGCCGCAGGTCGTCCCCGTAGCCGAACTCATAAAGCAGGGCGCCGCTGTAAAGTTCCTGCTCACCCAGCCAGCATATCTCCAGCCCCATCTTCTGCAACACTTCGGCGGCCTTGCGGACGATGGCGTTGAAGCGATCCCGGTCCTTGGCCAGCACGCTGGCATAAAGTTTCTCAGCGCTGATGCCGGCCCGGTCAAAGAGGTTGCGCACCCCCATCATCAGGGAAAAGCCGATACTGCCTTCCTGCATCCGCTCCAGCGCCCCTACCAGGCTGTCTATGTAGGGAAGCATCTGGTACTCGCCGGCAGTGTAAAAGAGAACGTCGCCACGCCTGGGCAGATCCAATCCCTTGGCCCACCCGGACACCTCCTGCCCCTTCAGGCCCAGGGGATTGCCGTGCTTGTTAATGTTCCCACGAATAACTTCCAAAGCCGCAGGTAATTTAAGTGCTTCGCTTGCCGGTACGGCCATACCCCTCCCCCTTTCTGTTGGCAATAAGCCAACTCTGACTTTAGTCTAAAGGAAAAGAGCGTGATTGTCAATCAGGAAGCGGAGAGACGGAGAGCTTGCAGCCGCACCTTCCGCCATAATTGGCGGCAGAGCAAAAGACGGCAAAAAAATGCCCGCCCTGCTAAAACCTTCGCGAAAAGCAGGGAGGGCACCTATACCACCTGGCGCGCGTCCGCCTCTATTTTAGGACGCCGGGGCCGTCACCGGCACCGGGCCGAGATAATCGGCTGGATTTACCGCCGTCCCGTCCCGGTGAACTTCCAGGTGCAGGTGCGGGCCCCGATCCGCCTCGGCCGGGCCGGGAGGGCCCATCTGGCCCAGGATTTCGCCGGCCTCAACTTGGTGGCCGTTGGCTACCCGGATCTCCCCCAGGTAAGTGTAGACTGTCTGCAGCCCGTTGGCATGTTCCAGGGTCAGACTGTACCCGTCCAGGGAACTGTAGGCAATCCTGGTTACCTTTCCGGACCACACGGCCTTCACCGGGTCACCCACGCTCCCGGCGATATCCACGCCGGGGTGAAGGCGGTAGTCCTGGAAGACCGGGGCATAGGCGAAGGCATAGGTAGCCAGGACTTCGCCGTTGACCGGCCACTGCGCCGCGGCCTCAGCCGGTGCTTTTTCATCCTTTTTTTCAATGGCGGCCGGCGCTGGCGCTGTTTCCGCCCCGCCAAAGTCGGCTCCGGGAATCCCCTGTCCAGGAGCCAGGGAAGGAGGACTAGTTTCCGTGGCCGGCAGCGGAACCACGGTTACCCGCGGCATTTGCGCGCCATACCACCATAGGGCGGCGGCCACCGCGGCCGCTGCCAGACCCACCAGGGCGAGCCGCCGGTAGCGCAGATGCCGGTGGCCAAACCAATGCCTGACCCGAGCCCCTACCTGGCCAAAATGGGGTAGCCACTTCTTAGGATACGTCAGCAAGGCCAGTGGTTTCATGTCATCACCTCTGGCCATATTATAACCAGATTATTCCATTCTATAACTGACGGTAAGGCTCAATTTTCACTCCATGGTAATAATAAGTCAGAATGGCGGAAAAATCTCGCCCCTTTAGGGCCTGCTCGCGGGCGCCATACTGGCACAGGCCGACGCCGTGCCCGTAGCCCCAGGTCGTGAAAACTATCCGGTCTCCATCGCCCGCCACCTCTAGGCGGGTAGAATTTAACTTCAACAACTGGCGCAACTGCAGGGCGGAAAAGTTCTTGCTGCCGATGCGCACCGTTCTGGCCCGGCCTGAGGGCGTGAGCTCCAGCACCTCCACCGGGGAAGCGCCACCCCCGGGGACCAGATCGGCGGCTTCCAGGTTCAGTTTCCGTACCAGCTCGGCTGGGGAAAAGGTTTGCCGGATCCCTTGATAGGGGGAGGATTCTTCCGGACAGGAGGCGCTCTGCAGGTAGGGAAGATCATACCCCCATACCTCCGAGGCCGCAGCCGTGCGCCCGCCGCAGGCGGCATGATAAACCGGGTCAATGAGCTGGCGGTCATAGGTCAGGACCAGGCCGCGGGTGGAAGCTACAGCCGTCTCGATCTTGCGGCGGTAGCGCCAGTACCCCCACCACCCCCAGCGGGCCTTCATTTCCGCCGCGGAAATCCAGGCCTGGCAGTGGGTGGGGTCAGTACAGAGGTCAGCGCCGGGGTGGTGGCTGCCTCCCTGCCCGCTCCGCTTCAGGGCATAGGTACGGGCGGCCACAGCTTGGGCCTTCAGGGCCTCCAGGGGGAAGCCGGCTGGCATTTCAGCAGCCACCACTCCCACCACGTACTCCTCCAGGGGTATCTCCTCCACCTGCCCGGTGCCCGATACCAGTACCTTTAGGCTGCCCTCTCCCGGGACCTGCCGCTGACTGGGGAAGAGGGTGACGATGAGGAAAGGGATAACCACCACCAGCAGAAAAATAACCAGTACGGCCAGGGCCAGATAGCGAGCCAAACCACTCCCTCCCCCTCAGCATAGAGGTTGGATCTTTTAGGAACCCGGCGCTCAACTGGATACCCACATTGCCTGCCGGGCGGCGGTATTACCAGAAAAGCACCTTGCAGGCCCCGGGTTGAATGCCGGGCTTCAGTTCCAAACCAACCATTTGGTGGCCTCCAGCTTCGCCACCCTCTTCGTCTCTGTGCTGTTGGCGCCAAGAGCGCCATGGTCGTCCGCCCAGATCAGTTACATGTGGCCTGGCCCTGTTAACTTATATGAGGGGAAGCGAATGGCTAGAACGGAAACTTCAGGAACGTTCAACCAGCATTTTACGGGCCGCCTGCCAGAACAGCCGGCGCATATACCGGCGCGCCCAGGGATTGTCCAGGTTGATGCGCTTACGCAAAAAAGCCACCTCCTGACTGGAGTATGGCCAGAAGTAGCAAGGAATAAACAGGTAGGAAGAAAAAGGCGCCGGCAGACCCACTGGGATTCTACCGGCGCAAATCAAGGTGAGAGGTTCGAGCCACTATTTCGTATGCTTGTCGGCTACCTTGGTGGCGCCGCACGATTCCGGCTTTATCTTGGCGTCAAAGCCGCTGCCGGTTACCATGCCTACAATCTCGCGGATGAGGTCCCTGGTGGCCCCGCCGGACCCGATATCCAGGTGGATCTCCACATCCAGCTCGCTGTGGCCGTTCTCGGCCAGCATCTGGGCGATACGGCTGGCCGCGTCCAGGCTGAGGGAGGTTTCATAAAATATCCTTTGCCGGAGGCTGGCTATCTTGCGGTGCACCTGGCGGCGATAATAATAGCGACCGCCCTTGCCTACCTGGTGGACGATAATGGCGGTCACGAAGCACGTTTCGCTGCGTACCTGTGAATCAGAGCCGATAATGACCTTGTACCGGCCCTCCGGATTGCTGTCAATGAAGGCGACCATATCAGCGTACACTTCATCCAGGGTCAGCCGGCCTTTGGTCGGGCTGATAAAGTAAGGCAAAGCACTTACCTGGGCCGGGACAAGATCCTTTGCAATTGCCACGTTAGCGCCGCCCACTGCGCGAGACTCAAATTTTCTGCTCGGTACTCCCATGGTATTCCTCCTTGAGCCAGGGCTTGCCTTGCCTCGTCCTTACTTAAACCCAGGGGAACAGCCGCCAGCGAATTGGCCATAGTCTTGCGCCGCTGGGTAAATGCTCCCCGCACTACCTGGAAAAACAGCTCCTCATCAGGCACCTCTACCGCTGGCTGCTCGCGGACCACGAGCCGCACCACTGCCGAGTCCACCTTGGGTTGAGGCCAGAAAGCCTCCCGGGACACCGTGGTTACCAGCTCTGGTAAGCTACGGAACTGGACCGCCACCGATAGGGGCCCGTATGTCCGGCTGCCGGGAGCACTCAGAATTCTCGCCGCCACCTCTTGCTGGACCATTACCACCGCCATGGTCATATTCCTTTGCCGCTGCAACAAGTGCAGCAACAAGGGGGATGTGACATAATACGGGAGGTTGCCTACCACCTTATACTTCTGCTCCCGCTCCTGCAAACCCCGTACCAGCGCATCCAGGTCAGTCTCCAGCGCATCGGCGATCTCCACCTGGACGTTGCTATAGGCCAGCTCTTGGGCCACCAGCCCAGCCAGACCCCGGTCAACCTCTATGGCCACCACTCTGGCCCCAGCCGCAGCCAGGGCGCGGGTAAGAACCCCTATTCCGGGGCCGATCTCCACCACCACGTCCTGCGGTTTGATGTCCACCGCCGCAACTATCCTCGCTACTACGGTGCTGTCTGTCAGGAAGTTCTGGCCTAGGCTTTTCCTGGCGGCCAGGCCGTGACGGGCAAGAAGGTGTTTTATCTCCGCGCTTGAGTTCATAGCTTCGCCCACGGGTATTATACTACAATTTACTCCTGGCCGCAAATCATTTACCAAGTGCCTGCCAGGAGCGGCATAAGACGTCAGCCCAACAAAAAAGCAGGTTAGATACTCTTAACCTGCTTATTCCAGCACATACATTTTCACCCGGCGTACGCCCCAGCGCGTGGCTTGTTTTGGATCGGGAAAATACACGTCAATACGCTGCCCTTGAATGGCAGAGCCGACATCGGCCGCCACCCCGTAGCCGTAGCCTTCCACATAAACCCGTTGTCCCATGGGGACTACCTTGGGATCAACAGCCACCGTACCCCTTTGCGGCACCACCCCAGTGGCCGTTACCCCGCCGCCGCTGTAGGCCGTGGCCGTCACCACCAGGGCGCGACTGAAGCGGAGATTCTCTCCCCCACGGGCCGCCAGCCGCATGGTCCCTACCGCAACCACCTTCTCCCGGGCCGGCCGGACCACTTCGTCCGCAATCACCTGCCGGGAAACTTCTTTCCCATCCTCGTATGTGACCTCGATTATTTTCTGCCGCAGCCCCGGCTTCCCGGACTGCCGCACCACCTGCAGGCCTCGTTCCAGGGTGGGATCTTCCTCCCGCCGCACCGTTAAAGGTATCTCCTCTTCCACCTGCAGCCGCTCCTGGGTTACCCGGGTTACTTTAATCTCCATCCCCGGCTCCACCTGGGCCCCTGGGTCCGGGTCCACCCGGTCCAGAGGGGCCAGTTTCACCTGCTCCCGGCCCAGGAGGCCGGCCACGCTGTCAGGTAGGGTCCTGACCGTCCACTCCCGGCCGTCGGCCAGGAGGCGGACCGGAAAGGCATGCACTACCTTTACTGCCATCCCGTCAGCCAAGGGCGTGGTTCTTGCCGGAGCCACCAGGTCTAGAGCCCCTACCTCCACCCCTTGCTCCACCAGCAGGTCCTCTATCGTGCGGCTGTAGGTCTTTACCTCGACCCGGGTGTCATCCACAGTGAGGGTGACTTCTTTTCCAGCCTGTTCCACCAGCCACCAGGAGGCCAGCACCGCCACTGCCCCTACCGCTAGAACGATAAAGAGCAAGCGGCTCCTGCCCTTCAGCGACAAAAAAACCCCTCCAGTTCCCAGGCGTTCAGGCCCCATGCGGCCAGGTCTTAAGGGACCCGCCTTTTCTCTCGCTCAATATTATATTCGCCGCCAACCTGGTATCTCCTGCTAGTTTTTCAGCCACTCAATTGTTAATTTACGCCAAATAACGTCCTGGCATTGGCCGAGGTGATGGCGGCGATTTCTTCCATCGGTAGCGACCGCAGCCCGGCCAGACAGGCGGCCACTTCTCGCACCCGGGCCGGTTCGTTGCGCCGGCCGCGGTAGGGCACGGGGCTCAGGTAGGGGCAGTCCGTCTCCACCAGCACCGCCTCCAGGGGCACCCCGGCCGCCACCCGGCGGGTGAGCTCAGCCTGAGAAAAGGTAATGGTGCCAGGAAAGGAAAGGCAAAAACCCAGGTTGATCAGTTCGCGAGCCATGGCCGTATCCCCGGAGAAACAATGGACGACTCCGGCGCGTTCCCGGTACCCGGAGGTGGCCAGCATATTCATGATATCCGCATGGGCCTCCCGGTCGTGAATTACCACTGGTAAGCCCATTTCAACGGCCAGATCAAGTTGTTGGCGCAGGACATGTTGCTGTACCTGGGGTTCAGGGTAGTGGTAGTGGTAGTCAAGCCCTATTTCCCCGATGGCCACCACCTTTGGTGACCGGGCCAGTTGGCGCAGCTCCCCCCAGACCGCCGCCTCTGTCCCCGCGGCTTCGTGGGGGTGAATCCCCACGGCCGCATAGACCTGGGGATAACGAGACGCCAGGGCCACTGCCTGCCGGGAGCTGGCCAGATTTACCCCCATGGTAACAATTGCCTTGACCCCGCCGGCCTCAGCCCGGGCCAGCACCGCTTCCAGATCCGCGGCAAACTGCTTATCGTCGAGATGCGCGTGGCTGTCAATCAGTTCCATCTTACCGCACCTTCGCCCCGCTGGCGATTTCCTTTTCTGGGGTCACCAGGGTTAGTTCATCCCCGACCACGGCGGCCAGCACCATCCCCTGGGAAGTAACCCCCCGCAACCGGGCCGGCTTGAGATTGGCCACCACCACCACCTGCTTGCCCACCAGCTCCTGCGGCTGATAATGCCGGGCAATACCGGCCACCACTGTCCGCTCTTGGCCGCCTAGTTCCACGGTGAGCTTGAGGAGCTTGTCAGCCCCGGTAATCCTTTCCGCAGCCACCACCCGGGCCACCCGCAGGTCCAGCCGGGCAAACTCATCAATGCTGATCTCGGCCGGCGGCGTATCTGGTGACTGCTCGGCCTGGGAGCGGCCTGCCTTCCCCACGGCCCCCTCCGCCGGGCCGGTGCTGTCCGCCGGAACACCGGAAGGCTCCAGGTCAGCCCCGGCTACCCGGGTGCCGGTCGCAATGAGGCTCCCCTCCTCCGGCGGTATTTCTTCATCCGTCAAGCGGGGGAAGAGCGGTTCTCCGCGCCGCACATGGGTACCCGGCGACAGCACCCCCCAGGTCTGGGCCTCTTCCCAGGCCGGAAAAGCCCCAGGGTTTGGCAACCCGAGCTGGTGGCCCAGCCGGGTCACCAGACCCGGCATAAAGGGAGCCAGCACCACCCGCAGTATCCGTAGGCCTTCGGCCAGGTGGTACAGGACAGTATCCAGGCGCTCATTCTGCCCTTGCCGGGCCAGGTTCCAAGGAGCTGTTTCTTCGATATATTTGTTAGCCCGGTCCACCAGCCGCCAAGCTGCGGCCAGGGCCGCGCCCATATCAAACCGCTCCAGTTCTTCTTCCACCTGGGCCACGGCCTGAGCCGCGACCCGCTGCAAATCATTTTCCAGGGCGGCAGGAGCCGTAGCCGCCGGCACCATCCCCTCGCGGTACCGCTCGATCATGGTCAAAGAGCGGTGGACCAGATTGCCCAGGTCATTGGCCAGGTCAGTATTGTAGCGCTGGCGCAGCGCCTCCTCGCTGTAATAACCGTCCCCGCCATAAGGCAGTTCCCGCAGCAGGAAATAGCGGATGCTGTCAGCACCGTAGCGCTCGATGAGGACAAAGGGATCCACCACGTTGCCCCTGGATTTGGACATCTTCCCGCCATCCACCAGAAGCCAGCCGTGACCAAAGACTTTTTTCGGCAGGGGCACCCCTGCGGCCATCAGCATGATGGGCCAGATGACCGTATGGAAGCGGACGATATCCTTGCCCACCAGGTGTACGGCCTCCGGCCAGAACTTGTGAAACAGGCTCTCGTCTGAACTGCCCCATCCCAGGGCAGAGATATAATTGGTGAGGGCGTCGAACCAAACATAGACCACATGCCTGGGGTCCATGGGCACCGGAATGCCCCAGTCAAAGCTGGTGCGGGAGATACAGAGATCTTCCAGCCCGCCTTTGATGAAGTTTATCATCTCGTGGCGGCGGGAGACCGGCTGGACAAAATCAGGGTGAGATTCGATGTGCGCCAGCAGGGCATCAGCGTAATTAGACAGACGGAAGAAATAGCTCTCCTCCTTCAATAACTCCACCGGCCGGCCGCAGTCCGGACAGGCGCCTTCCACCAACTGCCTTTCTGGCCAGAAGGTCTCGCACGGCGTACAGTACCAGCCGGCATACTCGGATTTATAGATGTCGCCCTGGGCATAGATCCGGCGAAAGAGCTCCTGCACACACGCAATATGCCGTCCCTCGCTGGTGCGGATGAAATCGTCATAGCTGATGTGCAATCGCTGCCACAACTGCTGAAAGGAGGCCACGATCTCGTCCACGTATTCCTGGGGACTGACGTTGGCCGCCGCGGCTTTGCGCTGGATCTTCTGCCCGTGCTCGTCAGAGCCGGTAAGAAATCTCACCTCGTAGCCCTGCATGCGCTTGAACCGGGCCAAGGTATCGGCCATGGTAGTAGTGAGGGCATGCCCGATGTGCAGCTTGTCGCTGGGATAATAAATAGGGGTGGTGACGTAAAAGCTCCTGGCCATAGGCCACACCTCCTGCATAGTCCTGGGCTGGGTAAGCCGCCAGTATTCTGGTATTACTCGATAAATCCCTCTCGTACTGATTTGGGTCTCAAAGGCTGTCGAGGTCGTTTGAATGCCGGGTTGTGTTGCATGTACGATTTTCTTGTCAACTTCTTGCGAAATAGGTCTTGACTTAATATGGCATGCCTGGTATCATTTAGCTAGATGTCGAACTTTGTGTTAAAGGAGAGGAGAAGTCTTGATCAAATCAACCGGTATTGTCCGTCGGGTGGACGAGCTAGGGAGGGTGGTAATTCCTATTGAACTACGCCGCACCCTCAGCATCGGCGAGAAGGATGCCATGGAAATTTATGTGGACCAGGAGAAGATCATCCTGAAAAAGTACGAGCCGGCCTGTGTGTTCTGCGGCAACGCCGAAGACGTGCACAATTTCAAGGGCAAGAACGTCTGCCAGGAATGTCTCTCCGAAATCGTCTCAGAAGCGGTGTAGGATAAGCCCTGAGTGGGCCCCCATGCCACCATTGGTGGCACCAATAGAGAATGAAAACGGCGGTGGGGCAGGAGGCGTGGATGCGATTTGGAACTTGCGTAGCAAGTTCCTACAAGTGTCCCACCTCCCACTTCCCACCTATGAGGCTCCTGCTACCACGATAACTACTTCTCCTTTCGCCTCCGTGGCGCCAAAATAAGCGGCTAGTTCTTCCAGGGAACCCCGCCGGACCTCCTCATGTACCTTGGTCAATTCCCTGGCTACCACCGCCTGACGGTTCCCGAAGATGGTAAACATATCCGCCAGGGTTTCGGCCAGACGATAGGGGGATTCATAAAAGACCAAGGTCCTCTCCTCCCGGCTGACGGCCTGCAGACGCCGGCGCCTCTGCTTCCCGGCGCGGGGCAAGAACCCTTCAAAGGCAAAACGCCGGGTGGGCAGGCCGGAAACGACCAGGGCGGCTAGGGCCGCGGTGGCCCCGGGGACAGCCACCACCCGGGCCTCCAGGCGGATGGCTTCGGCTACCAGCACTTCCCCGGGGTCGGATATTCCGGGCATGCCGGCATCGGTAACCAGGGCAATTGTCTTGCCTGCCTCCAAAACCTGGCGCAAATACGGCACCCGCCGGCCCTGGTTATGCTGGTGAAAGCTTATCATGGGAGTAGAGATTTCGTACCGGGCCAGTAATTGCCCGGTGCGGCGGGTGTCCTCGGCGGCAATAAGATCTGCTGTCCGGAGCACCTCCAGGGCCCTCAGGGTGATATCCTGCAGGTTGCCGATCGGCGTGGCACAGAGATAGACCGTACCCGGCATCCTACTCAGCCTTCCGCAGCAGGCCTTGACAAAAAAGGCAGTCCTCGTGAATGTTCCGCCGCCGGCCGTACTGGCCCGGGCAAATGTGGAAGCCGTCGGCGTAGATCTGGGCCAGGTTCTCCTTGGCGACCAGATCTTCTCCCAGCCCTAATTGGGCCCGCAGCGCCTTATTTTCGGCTTCTAGCCTGGCTACCCGCTCGCGCAGGGCGTGAACCTGCTGCCGGGCCGCTTCCAGCATTTCCTCCAGGGCCGCCAGGGCCTGGGCCGCCTTCATCCCCGAGTCTCCTTTCCTTCTAGCCCCTGTATTTCCGCCAACGGCACGCTCACCGACTCCCCGCCTTCCAGAGTGACTGTCACCCTCTCCCGCATCACATCGCAGCCGCTTACCACCCCCACCCCCCGGGGTGTCTTCACCCCCATACCACAGCGCGGGTACTGGCTTCTGTCTTCATAGGTTTCATTTTCAAACCGCAGGCAGCACATCAGCCGGCCGCATACCCCGGAAATCTTAGTGGGATTCAAGGAGAGGTTCTGCTCCTTGGCCATCTTGATGGATACCGGGTCAAATTCATCCAGGAAAGTCGTGCAGCACAGCTCCCGACCGCAGCACCCCACGCCCCCCAGCATTTTAGCCTCATCCCGGACTCCTATCTGCCGCATCTCGATCCGGGTATGAAAAATCGCCGCCAGTTCCCGCACCAACTGGCGGAAGTCAATTCGGCCCTCGGCGGAAAAGTAAAAGATGATCTTGTTGAGGTCAAAGGTACACTCCACCTCTATCAGCTTCATCGGCAGGCCGTGGGCGGCTATTCTTTCCTGACAAATGCGAAAGGCTTCCTTCTCACTGGCCGCATTGGCTTCTAACTGTAGCTCATCCTCGGGATTCACCCGCCGTATTACCGGCTTGAGCGGGCTGACGATCTCGGCCTCCGGGACCTGCCGCCGGCCAGTTACCACCTGGCCACATTCCAGTCCCCTGGAGGTTTCGACAATAACCCGCTCCTCCGGTACCAGCTCTAGATCGCCAGGGTCAAAGTAGTAGACCTTCCCTGCCCGCCGAAAGCGGACCCCTATTACCTCCGGCAACTCCTCACCTCCATCGGTCAGTTCCGCCGCGCCCGGACCAGCTTCGGCCCCAAGACCCCGGCTACCAACTGGGCGTTGGCGTTATCCGCCAGGGCACCGGCTGCCCGCATGGTTTCTTCTAAAGCCATCAGCAACCCGTCCGGGCTGGTCGTATCCTGGTTAAGCCGGGATTCGAGATCGCTATTTACGACTAGTTTGGCCGCCTCACCATACCTCCATACCAGTAAATCCCTTAACCAGAGGGTAAGCCAGTCCAGGACTTGGGCCAGTGAACCCGCTTCCCCTTCCAGGGCATGAGCCTGCCGGCTGGACCCGGCCTGTTCCCACAGGTTGATAGCCTTCTCCCTGGTCGTCAGCAGTCCTTCGGCCTCCTGCGTGAGGCTGCGGGCGCGCCGGACACTTCCGCCGGAAAGAGCCGCCGCCAGGAGCGGATTCTCCACCTCTGGGGCCAGCAGCCCGGCCACCACCTGTTCCGGCAAAGGCCGAAAGTTCACTGTGCAGCAACGGGAAACCACTGTGGCCGGGACCAGGGCCAGGTCAGTAGCCACCAGGATAAAAACTGTAGCTGCCGGCGGTTCCTCCAGGATCTTCAGCAGGGCGTTGGCCGCTTCCAGAGTTAATTTGTCCGCCGCGCCAATGATAACCGCCCGGTACTCGCCGGCCAGGGGGGCGAACCTGAGTTCCTCCTGTACCTGACGCACCTGGTGTAACCGCAAAGAATCCTTTTCCGGCTCTATTTCCCGTATCCCCGGGTGGTTACCGGCTCTGGCCCGGAGGCACGAGGAGCACCGGCCGCACGGCCGGTCCCCGGGGTTTACTTCCTGACAGTTCAACGCGGCCGCCAGGGCCCGGGCCACTGTCCTTCTTCCCACCCCTTCCGGCCCGACGAAAAGGTACGCATGGTGAAAGCGGCCTTTCTCCAGGGCCAGCTCCAACTGCCGGACAGCCGTTTCCTGCCCCAGGATTTCACTTCCTTCCAGCGTGTGCACGCAAAACCTCCTTAACCTTTCCGGCCAAGAGTCCGGCCGTGGCTTCAATACCGCCACCAGTGGGAACCACCGTCACCCGCTGCTCCCTGGCCGCCAATTCCAGGAACCCCTGCCGGACCCGCTGGTGAAAGGAGATATCCTCGGCTTCAAGCCGGTCACGCGTTCGGCCCACGCGCTGCAAGCCCTCAGCCACGTCTACGTCCAAGACGAAGGTATGGTCCGGCTCGAGGCCGGCGGTGGCCGCCCGGTTTAGCTCCAGCAATACTCCGAGAGGCAGCCCCCGGCCATAACCCTGATAGGCCAGGGTGGAATGCAAGAACCGGTCGCAGATTACTACGGCTCCGGTTTCCAAGGCCGGCCTGATGACGCGGGCTACGTGCTCGGCCCTGGCCGCCAGGTAGAGCAGCGTCTCGGCCATGGGGGAGATGGCGCCGGTATCCTGAGCCAGCAGTAAAGTACGCACGGCTTCCCCCAACCGGGTACCCCCGGGCTCCCGGGTGGCCACCACCTGATAGCCCTCTTGCTGCAGGACCCGGGCCAGCAGCCGGGTATGGGTAGTTTTCCCAGCCCCTTCCGGCCCCTCCAGGGTAAGAAAAAAGCCTGCCAATTTATCGCCACCAGTAATAGTTTCCTTGTAAGCTGCCCGCAAAGCTTCACCTGGCTTTGGCGGACCAGCCGTCCGGTGCTCACGTACCTTACAAGTACGCTCCGCTCCCTACATGCGTCGTGTTGGCGCCTTGCTCGTTAGGGAATCCTGCAACACCCACCTTGAAGACCGACCACGCTCAACCCCAATTAACTAACCACAGGCAGCTTTTCCAGATTGCCGTGAAGCCCGGGGACCAGGGTCCGGGTTTCCGCCAGGTAAGCGATTATTTCACCGGTAATCAACTCCCCGGGAGCCAGGACCGGAAAACCCGGCGGGTAAGGGACGACAAACCCTGCTGCCACCTGGCCCCGGGCCTGACCCAGGGGCAAGGTCCGCCGGCTGGCGAAGAAGGCCTCCCGGGGAGACATCACCACCTGCGGCCGGGGCGGCGGACCAGGGAAAGCACGCGGGGCCCGTGGCCTCCCGGCCCGGTAGTCTCCAGCAAGGTCGTGCAAGACCCGTACCAGGTGGCGCGCCTGGGCCATGTCGTCGGCCAGGCTCCATACCAGGACCACGTGGCGCCAACCGTAGGTTTCTACCTGTATCCGGCCGCGGCGCCGTAAGGCAGCCGCCAGGGCCCGGCCGCTCAGGCCCAGACCAGGAGCTGCCAGCACCATCTTCAAAGGATCGAGGGCCGCCTCCCGGCCAACCATGCCCTCGTCCAGGATAACAAATTCCGGCCACTGCCGCAACTGCTTCCGTGCCCAGGCGGCGGCTTCCAGGGCCCGCTCCAACCTCGCACGGCCCTGGCTGGCCAGCGCGCACCGCGCCGCATCAATAGAGGCTAGGAGCAAGTAAGAGGGGCTGGTGGTCTGCAGGCAGTCCAGGGCCGCCTCCACCCGGCTAGGGTCGAACCCCTGGCGGACGCTGAGAACAGCGGCCTGGGTCAGAGCCCCGCCGCTCTTGTGAAAACCGTGTATGGCGATGTCGGCCCCACTGGCCAGGGCCGAAGCCGGAAGTTCCGGGTGAAAGGCAAAATGTGTCCCGTGGGCTTCATCAGCTACCACCACCAGACCCCGGCGGTGGGCCATCGCGGCCAGCGGCGCCAAGGGAGACACTACCCCATAAAAACTAGGGTGTAGGACCAGCAACACCCTGGCTGGCGGCTCGCAAGCGAGAACCTGTCTGAGAGTATCCGGGGCCAGGCCCAGGGGTATCCCCAGGTCGTCCTGCCAGGCTTCCGACAGGTAGACCGGCTCCGCTCCGGCCAGGATCACGCCGGCCAGCACTGATTGGTGCGCGGTTCGCGGCAATATCACCCTGTCTCCCGGCTGGCAGCAGGCCAATAACGCCGCCTGCAAACCCACGCTGGCCCCGTTGACCAGAAAAAAGGACTTTCCCGCGCCCAGAGCCCGGGCCGCCAGGTCCTGGGCCTGAGCTATGACCCCGTGGGGCGTATGCAGATCGTCCAGGCCCGGCAGTTCCGTCAGGTCGGCGGCCCATACCCTGGAGCCAAGAAACCTGTACCCGGGGGGCCAGATCTGGCGCCCCTTGTGCGCCGGCACGTGCCAGCGGTGGTAGCCCTGCCCGACATGCCGGAATACGGCTGTTACCAGTGGTGCCTCACTTATCGGCCCGACGCGCAAACCTTGTCCCCCCTATTTTAGCACAAATAGAAAAAGCCGGCTACACCCAAACCCGCCGGCTTCTGGTCAAATCGCGGCTGACTGCCTGGCGCTGAGGCGATAACTATCATGACCTTGGTCCCGGCCGCTGGATACCGTTCACGTCAATATAGTAATCACCCTTTAGCAGCAAATCCGATACCGGTACCACGGTGTAGCCTTCAGACCGGGCATAGTTAAGAAGACCTTCCAGGGCCTGGGCGGTATACTTGCCATTATTGTGAAAGAGCACGATAGCCCCGGGCTCCAGCCGGCTGCTAACTCGCCGGAAAATTTCGTCCGCACTCTTATCCTGCCAATCCAGGGAATCCACGCTCCACTGCACTGGTTGAAAGCCGAGGGATTGCGCCACCTGAATGACCGTATCGTCATAGTCGCCAAAGGGCGGGCGGAAAAGCCGGGGCGCATAACCGGTAATCTCTCTCACCAGCTTGGCGTTTTCCTCAAGCTCCTGTTGCATTTTTTCCGGCGACAGGCGGGTAAAATGGGGATGGGTAGTGGAGTGCAGGCCGATCTCGTGACCGCGCCGGGCTATTTCCCGGGCCTGGCCCGGGTATTTTTCCAGCCAGATGTTTACCAGGAAGAAGGTGGTTTTGACCTGGTGCCGGTCAAGGATATCCAAGATAAGGTCGGTGTACTCGGCTCCCCAACAGGCGTCAAAGGAAAAGGCCACTTTCCTTTCGCTGGTGTCCACTTGATAAATAGGGTGAACTTTTCGACCTCCGGCCACGTACATGGCCTGTACCGGCTCCCAGAGCACGCCTGCCGCCAGCAGCACGAAAAGGATCAGGGCCAGGCGCCGCCAAAACCTGCGGCCACCAAAACTCACGACCAGCACCATCCCTCACCTCCGAGGAGCCGCAGCCGCCGGCGGGCAGGCTGCCTGGTGTGTCCGGTTCGCGCTAACGGCTGCGGCTGATGGTTTTCTGGGGATAGATATGCTGGCCGGCCTGGCCATTATTACGACAAAATCTGGTATTTGCTTTACTCACCACAGCGGTGCATAAGCTTGGCCCATTGCCGGTCTACCTCTGCCTGGAAATGTTCCACGGCCGCCTCGTTGCCCGGCTTGAGCAAGTGACTGAAGCGGCCCTGCGTTTCCAACCAGGTACGCACCGGCTCTGGCTTGGTTACCTTTACCGTCAGCCGCCACTCGCCCTTTTCCACCTCATAAAGGGGCCAGAAACGGGTCTTCACCGCCTGACGGGCCACTTCAATAGTCTTCTCCATGGGGAAGCGCCAGCCCCGGTGGCACGGCGCCAGGATATTCAAGAAAACCGGGCCTTCCTTGGAGTACTCCCAGGCCTTCTGGGCCTTGGTCACCGTATCCCGCCAGTGGCTGATGGAAGCCTGAGCCACGTACGGGATGTTGTGCTCGGCACAGATGGCGGTGAGGTCCTTGCGCCATTGCTCCTTGCCCAAGGCTTCGCTCCCCACTGGGCTGGTAGTGGTCCAGGCCCCCCACGGCGTGGCCCCCGAGCGCTGGATGCCGGTATTCATATAGGCCTCGTTGTCATAGCAGACGTAGATCAGGTGGTGCCCCCGCTCCAGGGCCCCTGAAAGGGACTGCAGGCCGATATCGTAGGTGGCTCCGTCGCCGCCGAAGGCCACAAAACGGATATCGTCCTGGAGCTGACCAGCGCGTTTCTTGGCCAGGTACATGGCCTCCACCCCGGACAGAGTGGCGCCGCCGTTTTCAAAGGCATTATGCACGTAGCTGCACCGCCAGGCACTGTACGGGTAAATAGTGCTGGAAACCTCCAGACAGCCGGTGGGGCAGCAGACTACCGGCGTCACACCCTCCGGCAGCCCCAGCATCACCTGGCGCACGGCTATGGGAGCCCCGCAACCGGCACAAAGCCGGTGGCCGGGAGCGAAGTATTCCTTTTTCCCGGTGAGCTCGGCTAAAGCTACCACGTTTCTCCCCCCTATTCTCTCAAGCCCAGGTAATTCACCCGGCTGGCCACCCGGCCCGCTTCGGCCGCCTGCCAGATCTCCTCCAAAGCCTGGCGTACCATGGAGACGCTCAGGTCACGGCCGCCCAGGCCGTAGACGTAGTTGGCAAGCAGGGGCCGTTTCTCTGCCTCATACAGGCTGGCCGCCACCTCGGTGTACAGGGGTCCGCCGTGGCCGCCTTTAAAGGCCAAAGCGCGATCGAAAACCGCGACTACCGGGAAGTGCTGCAGTACCCGGACCAGCTCCTGTCCCGGCCAGGGCCGGAAGACCCTGAGCTTCAACAGGCCTATCTTTTTCCCTTCCTGCCGCATGGCCTCGATGACAGTGCGGATAGTCCCGCAGGCCGAATTCAGCGCCACCACGCAGGCCCGGGCATCCTCCAGGCCGTATTCCTCCCACAGGCCGTAGGGACGGCCAAACCTCTGGCCAAATTCCTCTCCCACCTGCTGGATTACATACATGGCCTTTTCCATAGAGGCCTCCTGGGCGCGCTTAGCCTCAAAGAAGTAACCATAAAGGCCGTCAAACATGCCTACGCTTACCGGGTTGGCCACATCCAACAGTGGGTAAGCGGGGCTGTACTCGCCGATAAACTCCCGCACCGGGGCATCGTCGAGAATATCTATCCGATCCACGGCATGGGAAATGATAAAGCCATCCAGGTTGACCATGACCGGCAGCCGCACCTCCGGGTGCTCGGCAATGCGCACCGCCTGCAGGACGTTATGGTAAGCCTCCTGGGCGTTCTCGGAATATATCTGGATCCAGCTCGCATCCCTGGCTCCCATGCTGTCGCTGTGGTCACAGTGGATGTTGATGGGCGCCGACAGGGTGCGGTTAACATTGACCAGGACAATAGGAAGCCGCAGCCCGGAAGCGACATAGAGGATCTCCCACATCAGGGCCAGGCCCTGGGAAGAAGTAGCCGTCATTACCCGCCCTCCGGCCGCGGCGGCACCCACGCAGGCACTCATGGCGCTGTGCTCGCTTTCCACTTTGACCATCTGGGTATTTACCAGCCCGTCAGCCACGTACTCGGAAAACTTCTCCACAATGGCCGTCTGGGGGGTGATAGGGTAAGCAGCTACCACTTCTGGATCTATCTGCCGCATGGCCTCGGCAATGGCATCAGTGCCAACGATGGCCATAGTTTTGCTCATACCCATATACCTCCTCTCACCCTGCCTGTACTGCCTCGTCCTCCAGGGCAATGGCCTGGCGTGGACATTCCTCGGCGCAAATACCGCAGCCCTTGCAGTGGTCGTAATCTATTCCCGTAACCTTCCGGTCTTGCACCTGAATGGAGGTTTCCGGGCAATAAATATAACAGACCAGGCACTGACTGCATTTGTCCAGGTCCAAGGCCGGCCGCCGGCTGCGCCAGCTACCGGTGTTGAATTGGACCGAGTTCCCGGTGTCCGGGTTTACCAGGCCAGGCGGGTGCTTATGCCAAGGCCACTTCTGGACGTCGTCAATATCCCACTTCATGCGCTGCGTACCTCCCCATAGGCCCGCTCAAAGGCCTGCACGTTCTTGGCCGCCAGGTCGGCGTTGAAATGCTCGTTGAAATAGTCATGCAGGTAAGCTGCAGCCTTCTCCAAGGGGATCAGCCCCAAGATCTTAACCAACGCCCCCAGTATCGGCGTATTGGGCATGGCCCGGCCCACGGTTTCCAGCGAAATACCCGAAGCGTTTACCGCGTATACCTTACGCCCCGCCAGGTCAAACCGCTGCTGCAAATGCCCTAGGTCTTCCCCGGTATTGACCAGAACCGAACCGTCCGGGACCAGGCCCGCGGCAAAATCTACCGCGCCCAGCAATGAAGGGTCAACCACCACCACCAGGTGCGGGTTATCTACACTGCAGTAGATGTTAATGGGTTCTGTGCTCAGACGATTGAAGCACTGGATGGGAGCCCCCATGCGCTCGGGGCCATATTCCGGGAAGGCCTGAAAATAAAGGTCTTGCTGCAGGGCCATTTCAGCCAGCAATTTGGCTGCGGTCACCGCGCCCTGCCCCCCACGAGCATGCCAACGGATTTCTACTATCGCCAAGTTCCTCCACCTCCCAATAATAACCTGCCCAAGGCAACGCTCCAGAGGCATTTTATCACTTGCCGGCCGGCATGTCCACCCTTGGCGCAAACAAAAGGGGAAACGGGAGATGGGAAATGCAGTTCAGTGTACCCGGGTTTTGTCCGGAGCGATTTTGTCAATGCGGATGGCGCAGTCAGGACACACAAATTCACAAAGGCGACAGGCAATACAGGGGTCCCCAAAACCGGGGGCCGGGGTGGACGTGCCCAGAAAGCCTGTCCTCTCGGTCCAGCCGATGGTGTCTACCGGGCATTTTTCCAGGCAAAGGCCGCAGCCTTTGCACAGTGCCGGAAAGAGGTAAAAGACGCCCCGCCCGTCTACATACTTGTGAGCGGCGAAATCCTTCCCTGGCATTTTAGTCCCCCTCTAACCTCCAAATCGGGCCGCCACCAATTCCCTCCCCCGGGTTATGGCGCGGAAATTCAACTCCCGCAGTTCCGGTTGGACGGCGAATTTGTAGCCCAGATGGCTCTCCACCGCCCTCTTCACTTCCTGCAGGGGCATGGCCGGGGCCAGAGCCCAAACAGCACCTAAGATAACCATGTTAAAGACCCGGGGGCTTAGTTCCTCGCGGGCCACCTGCACTGCCGGCAGGCCCAGGATCCGCCGGGCCTGGCCGACGGCGCCGCCATCTATCTCCTCGCCGCTGGAATCATAGACCAAGGTGGTATGGTCATTTACGTATCTGGCCGAGCGGGCCACGGAGCGATGGCTCAAGGCCACCACCACGTCGGCGAATCTGAATTTCGGGGCGGTTATCGGCTCTTCACCCACCTGCACGTAAGCCAGGGAGACACCACCCCGCTGTTCCACGCCAAAGTTGGGGAGATACATGGCTTCCAGGCCGGCGTTATAGGCAGCTTCGGCCAGTACTTCGCCGACAGTTTGTACCCCCTGGCCGCCCTCCCCGGCCAGGACCATCTTTACGTTACTCACTTTTAGCCTTCCCCCCCGCCTTCTCGGAGCACCGACTCCGGCCTAGACGCCCGACCATCTGGCGCGTCGCCGCCAAACTCCCCCAGAGGGAACTCGGCCGGCATCTTCTTTTCCACCCATTCCCAGGTTTCGGCTGCACCGGTGCGCCAGTTGGTGGGGCAGGTGGAAAGGGCCTCAACAAAGGAAAACCCCCGCCCCTCCATCTGGTGGCGCAAGGCTTTTTTTACGTAGTTCTTTAACTGGCGAACGTTAGCCACTGTCCCCCGGGCCGCATAGACACCTTCCCCGCCCAAAAGGCGGGCCATTTCCGGACCCCGGGTAGGACGGCCCGTTTTTTCCGGGTCACGGCCAAAAGGAGTCGTCTCTGTCTTTTGCCCGGGCAAGGTGGTGGGCGCCATCTGCCCCCCGGTCATGGCATAGATGCTGTTGTTGGCCAGCAAGACGGTTATCTGCTCGTGGCGCAAAGCAGCGCTTACCAAATGCTGGGCGCCAATGGCATAGCCGCCGCCGTCACCCATATAGGCCACACAAATCAGTCCTGGCCGGGCCCGCTTCATACCCACCATCACCGGGATAGTGCGGCCGTGATGGGTCTGTACCGAATCCAGGTTAAAGAAATCCCAGGCTAGCAGAGAACAGCCGATATCGCACCCGAATATCACCCGACCCTGGATATCCAGGTCATCAACAGCTTCCCCCAGGGCCTTCAGGGCCAGGGGATGCCCACAGCCGGGACAGAAGCGGTGGGGTTTGTTTTCTGTTGCCCAGGAACGGGGCATAGAGGTTTCCACCAATTCCAAAGCCTTCACCCTGCCTTCCTTTACCGGCCTCCGAGCTGCCGGAGCTAATCTCGAGACCAGTCCACAAATGAAAATGACAGTTGTGTGAAGAACCGACGTTCAACCCGGAACTCACTTCTCATTTCTCACCTCTCACCTCTAATTAGCGGCCAGCAGGCCGCGGGCCACCGCAACTATCTCCTCAGGGGTTATCCCCACCCCTGGCCGCAGCAAACCCTCCAGGCGAAAACCGTAACCCGCCAGGGCTTCGGCCACCAACCGCCGCAGTTGCCCGGCCGCCGACTCCACCACCAGCATGGTACCCCCCAGGCTGGCCCACCGGCGCAGGACCTCAGCGGGAAAAGGTCGCAAGGTTACCGGCCGAAAATAGCCCACCGGATATCCCTCTCCCCGCAACTCCCGCACGGCGGCCCGCGCGGCCCGGGTCACCACCCCGTGCGCCACCACCAACAGCTCCGCCCCCTGCCAGTCCTCTTCCTGCCATTCTCCCACCCGGGGCTGAATCTCCTGAAAAGCGGTGGTATAGTTAGCCAGGAGGTCATAAAGTTCTTCCTCCAGGTTATAGGTATTGCGCAGGTGGGCCGGTGGCCGGGCCACACCAGGGACACCGGGCCGGCCGACATAGGCCTCGCCCCGCACCTGATCCTCAACGCGATAAACAGTCAGGGCTTCCCGCATTTTGGCCTGGTAACCGTCGCTCAAGACGATGGTGGGGAAACGATACTTCCAAGCCACGCGAAAGGCCTTAATGGTGTAATCATACAATTCCTGGTGGGTGGCCGGCGCGTAGACCACGCGCAAACCCTCACCGTTACCCCCAAAACAGGCCAGCATCACTTCTTGCTGAGAATAGATGACTGTACCGGTAGAAGGACCCCCTCGCTGGCAAACAACCACCACCACCGGCAGGCGCATCATTTCGGCCATAGAAAGGGGCTCCTGCATCAGCACCGTACCCGGGCCAGCGGTGGCCGTGAAGGCCACCTTCCCAGCCAGCACCCCGCCAAGGGTGGCAAAGCCGGCCGAAAGTTCGTCCTCAGTCTGTAAGAAGTCCAGACCGTACTGGTGGGCCAGGCGCACCCAGGTATGCATGATTTCATTCTGGGGGGTAATGGGGTAACCACACATTATCTCCGCCCCGGCGGCCACGGCGGCCCAAGCCACGGCTTCGTTGCCTGTCCAGAAAACGCGCTCCGGCCGGGGGCTCTGCTGGGTTATGGCCATAATACTGCCTCCATTCCCCTCCCGGCCTTATTTTCCCCGCCTTAGGGCGCGCCTATGTAACCGCCGGCGGCAATTCTCCCGGGGCCCCGGAAAGAGAGACAAAAAAAACCCGGACCCCAACTCCGGGTAAATGTCCAGGCCACCCAGGTGGCACCCAGGTGAGATGCAAAAGCAATAGTGAGGGAGATAGGCCGACGCTCATGTCGCCACAGGCGTCATGGCAAGAAAAAAATAACGGCGGCGCCAGAAGAAACTGGATCGCAGGCCATAACTACACTACTACCGCCAGGAAGATCACACCCGCCAGGCCCGGGAGCCCCAGCAGGCCGCCCATCAGCATGGTGGCCCAATTCAAAGGCACGGCGATCCCCAGATACGGCGATACGAGGTTTACCCCGGCCACCATGAGGGCGCCGATCAGCATGGCGTAAGCCAGCCGCAGCACCAGGCGCAATCCGGCCCGTACCGGAGTGTAACCGGACAAAGCCACCAGGAGAAAGACTACCCCGATGCCGCCCAGCAAAATCCAGGCAGGTATCATTACTTACCACCCCTGGTAAACATATGCAAATGCGCCCCTAACTATGCCACCGCCAGGAGGGTGTTACCCGAAAGCTTTCTGGCGGGCAGCAGGGCTAGCGCCTAGCTCTGATTCCCGTCTATTTCAGGCGGACGATACCGCGTACCCGGCCCTCGCGGGCCAATCTCAGGACTCGCGCATACTGCTTCTCGGCGGCCCCGACGCGATAGATGGCCTGGTCAACCAGCTCTGGGTCACTTGCCTGAGCAAAGAAGTTCCTGGCCCATTCTATCTCCCGACGGGCCTCCTCCAGCATGTCTATAATTTGCCGGTTTGCCTCCACCTGGTCGTGACTGCGCCGACCACTCCGCCGCATAATAATCCCCCGGAAGTAATATATGCCGCCGGGGGCAAATAATGAGGCAACGTCAAAGGATTTCCTGCCGGCCGGCCAGGGCTCGAGCCAGAGTGACTTCGTCAGCATACTCTAGATCCCCACCCACAGGAATACCGTGGGCCAGCCGGGTCACCCTTACCCCGAGGGGCTTTACCAGCCGGCTCAAATACAGGGCCGTAGCTTCACCCTCAATGTCGGCGTTGGTGGCCAGCACCAGTTCTTTTACCTGCCCCTGCTGCAGCCGGTGCAGCAGTTCGTTGATGCGCAGCTTTTCCGGCCCTACCCCGTCAATGGGAGAGATGGCCCCCATAAGCACGTGGTACAGGCCACGGTACTGCCCGGTCCTTTCCAAGGCCAGCACGTCCCGGGGCTCCTCCACCACGCACATTACCGACCGGTCCCGCTCCTCGTCCTGGCAGATACGGCAGGGGTCAATATCGGTCAGGTTGCTGCAGACAGAGCAATACCTGATATCTTTCCTGGCCGCTACAATGGCCCTAGCCAGGGCCCCGGCCTCCTCTTCCGGGGCCCGGAGGAGATAAAAAGCCAGCCGTTGGGCCGTCTTCGGACCTATGCCGGGGAGCCGGTTCAATGCTGTAACTAACCGAGCAATGGGTTCCGGGTAATCTAACAATTTTGCTCCCCCATATTACAGCCCCGGGATTTTCAGCCCGCCGGTAATTTTGCCCATCTCGCTGTTAACCATCTCCTGGCATTGACGCAGGGCCTCGTTCACAGCAGCCATTACCAGATCCTCTAGCATGGATACGTCATCGGGATCAACAACCTCGGGGCTGATCTTTACCTGGCAAACCTCCTGTTTGCCATTCACCGTGACCTGCACGGCCCCGCCGCCTGAACTTCCCGCGACCGTACGCTCCTGCAGCTCCTCCTGCATCCGCGCCAGCTCGCCCTGCACCTTTTGCATCTGCTTCATCATCTTGCCCAGGCCCATAAATGCCCTCCTTTCACGTCTGATTGCTCGCGATTATTTTTCCTTCAAAAATGCGGGCCGCCTCCTCGACCAGGCTCATTTCCCCAGCCGCCGCCGTTTCTCCGGCTGCCTCCTCGGGTACGAGCATGGTACGCACCGTCATTTCCCGGCCAGTGACCCGCCGCAACGCTTCCTCAACCACCCGCCTGTTCTCGGCCATGTCCAAGCGTTCCCGGTGGAACTGGCAACCTGGGGAAAACCCCAGGGTAACCTCCTGGCCGCTGACCTCCAGCAGCTTCCCTTCCACCAACAGCGCATGGACCGTCATCTTAATCTTCCTTACCGTCTCGAGAACCCGGGGCCACCTCTGCCGTAACCCGGCCAGATCCAGGTCTTCTGCTGGCGGCGAAACCTCGTCCCCCGCACCGCCCTGGACCCGGGCTCCCGGCTTTTCCTCTTCCGCGCCTATGGCCGTTCGGGGCGAGGATGGGGAAGTAACCCGGCTGCCTGCGGCCCGGCCAGGCTCCCCGGACCTCCTCTCTCCGGCGGCTCCAGGCCGGTACGACCTGCTTTCAGCAGCCGGTTCCGGCGTGACCGGCACCTGCTGCCCCTGAGGCTTACCCACCAGGGTTTTCAGCAAGGCCAGTTCCAGGGCCACCCGGGGATACCGCGTGGAACGGAAATAACCGCCAGCCTCCTCCAGGTTTGTGACCAACTGGAAAAGGAGGTCCGGGGCCACAGGCAACGATTTCAGCTTTACCCGCCCGGCCTGGGAAACGGCGGCCAGGCTGGCCTGGTCGGGGCAAAGACGTAAGATCAGCCAATCCCGGAGAAAAGCCAAGACATCGCCGGCCACCTGGCTGGCTGACTTCCCCTCGGCCAGGGCCGCATCAACCATCTCCAGCACCTTACCAGTGTCTCTTTGCTGCAGGGCTAGGGCCAGCCCCAGCAGCCATTCCTCGGTAGCCAGACCCAGGACGGCTGCCACATCTTCCCGTTCTAGCCGCCCGCCGGCATAGGCCAGACACTGGTCCAGCATGCTCAAGGCGTCCCGCAGGCTGCCCTGGGCGAAGCTGGCAATGGCGGCCAGAGCCTCCGGCGAAGCGGCCGCCCCTACGGTAGCGATTACCCGAACCAGGTGCTCATGAATCTCGGCTGCGGTCAGGGGCCGGAAATTAAAGCGCTGGCAGCGGGAGGCCACCGTGGCCGGCACCTTTTGTGGCTCGGTGGTGGCCAGGACAAAGATTACGTGGGCAGGTGGTTCTTCCAGTGTCTTGAGCAGGGCGTTAAAGGCTTCGGCGGTCAGCATATGTACTTCATCAATGATATATACCTTGTAGCGGCACCTGGCCGGGGCATATTTAACCCGTTCCTGCAGGTCACGGATATCGTCAATACCTCGGTGGGAGGCCGCATCCATTTCCAAGACGTCCAGGGAATTGCCGGCAGTAATCTCCCGGCAGTTCGAACACTGGTTACACGGCTCGCCGGCGTCAGCCTGCTCGCAGTTGAGGGCCTTGGCCAGGATTTTGGCCGTGCTGGTCTTGCCCGTACCCCGGGGACCAGCCAGGAGATAGGCATGGGATATCTTTCCGGCCAGCACGGCATGGTGCAAAGTGACGGTCACGGCCTTTTGGCCCACTACCTCTTGCCAGCGCTGGGGACGGTATTCACGGTACAGGGCCGTATACATAAAAACCGCCTCCAAATAAGCAAAAAAGCCAGACACGCCGGCTCTTAAGTAAAATAGCCGTGCACCTGCCCTTGAACCTTACCTCCAGGCGTAACCGGGGTAGCCAACTCCGACCAGGCACCCCCGCGGCACACAGGCTGGCTTACTTACCGCTGCTTCCTCCCGGACCTGACGGGGTTCATAAGTTCCTGTTGCGCAGGACCCGATCTTCTTTGCCACTTGCCCCGGGCAGTCCCCACAGGCAAAACCCGCAGGCAGGAATTCGACCCCGCTATAGCGGATTGCGGGTAACAGGGCACCGCTACCTCCCCATCTAGCACGGCAAGGATTTATAAAAGCCGAGACTGTACGCACATAGCGCGAGCCTCGAGCTCTTATCCCGGGAAAATAATATGGCGGAGAGAGTGGGATTCGAACCCACGAGGCAGTATTGTGTACCGCCCACTCGCTCTCCAGGCGAGCGCCTTCAACCACTCAGCCATCTCTCCGCACCCACGATACGGCCGGTACCTCCCACGGCTCCCGGCAATCCTATTATACAACCAACTAAGCCTAAATGCAAGCCTTCCCGCCCGGTCCAAATCGTCCTGCCTGCGACCTCAATTTTTATAGCATAATTAAAACTCTGAACCCACAACTCAGAACTCAGCACTCCGAACTCTTATTTTCAGACCCGCCGCCGTCCTGCCCACCAGACACGCCAGGCAAAGGCCGGCAGCGCCATCTGCCGTCTGAGACGTGAAGGCTGGCGCAGCAGCCGATACAGCCATTCCAGGTTAGCCCGCTGGATCCACCCTGGTGCTCGCTGGGCCCTGCCGGCCAACACATCCAGGCTACCGCCCACCCCCAGGCAAACGGGCACCCCGAGTTCCTCAAGGTACTGGCTAACCCAAAATTCCTGTTTCGGCGCTCCTAGACCGACCAGAAGCACCTGGGGGGATGCTGTCCGGATCCTGGTCACCAACTTTTTCCCCTCAGCCGGCTCCAGGTAGCCGTGGGCTGTCCCGCATACAGCCAGGCCTGGATAACGGGCCTCCAGCCGCGTAGCCGCCTCCTCTGCCACGCCGGGCCGGCCGCCAAACAAAAAAAGACGCCACCCCTCCCTGACGGCGGCTTCACAGATATCCGCCGTCAAGTCAATGCCGGTCACCCGCTGCAGAGTCACGCCCTCCAGGCGCCTGGCCGCCCAGACTACCCCGGCGCCGTCAGGGGTTACCAGGGCCGCTTCGGCTATTACCCGGGCCGCCTCGGGGTCATGCCAGGCCCGGTAAACCAGCTCGGCGTTGGCCGTAATTATCTGGTGCGGCCTGTTGCTGACAACAAATTCCTTGATGGCCGCCAGCACCTGCTGTCGGTCTAGGTTGTCTATCCTCACGCCCAGCAAGTGTACCTGTGGCTGACACACTATTTACTTGCCTCCTGCCCCAGGGCCTGCCTCTCCGGCGGCGAGGCCAATTGCTGTACCACCGGCTTCAACTTTTCCGTGTCCGGCACCCAGTAGCTCACTTCCCTGATGTAGCGTGGTTCACCGGGCAAAGTACGGGCCGCCATGTTCCCCGGAGGCATATCCTTCAAGGACTGGGCCAGGCTCACCACCTCGGTCAGGTCCATATTGGTGCGCACATTGTTCCGAAGCTCGGCCACCAGTTCCGGGAGTCTAATGATGTTCCTGGCCCGAAGGGTCTGATCAGCAAGCGCCAGGAGAAACTGATGCTGGTGTTCTATCCGCTCGATATCCGCCTCCGGGTACCCCCGGAAACGGACAAAAGCCAGGGCGTCCTTGCCGTCAAGCACCTGCCGCCCGGGCTGGAGATCGATGCCTTCAGGTGGATAATGCATCCGCCGGTCTACATCAATTTCAATCCCGCCCAGGATATCAATTATCTTGGCAAAACCCTCGAAGTTAACCTCAACATAGCGGTCCACCGGCACCCCCAGCAGGGCCTCCACTGCCTCCATGGTTAGCTCGGAGCCTCCGTAGGCATGGGCGTGATTTACTTTGGTCATACCTACACCGGGTACATTGACATAGGTATCCCGCGGGATGGAAAGAAGGTTGACCTGGGGGACGCTGGGATCTACAAAGGCTACCAGGATGGTATCGGCCCGGCTGGGCTCTTTTCCCCGCTGGTCCACCCCGAGGAGAAGAATGTTTACCGGCTCCTTTTTTAGGATTGCCGGCAAGGGGTTAAAGGCCATAAAGGCCCCGGGGCCATGAAAGTTGCCGGCCAGATAAAAGCCCAGGTACCCAAAGCCGAGGAAAACTACCAGGCTCAAGAGTACCAGGTGCAGGACGTGCAGACGGCGTTTCTTTTTTCGCCGGGGCACTGCCGTAGGTTGCATAGGATCAGGATGCATCACATTCTCACCCACCAATCACCCACCTGCTTGTTTCCGCCTCTCTTTGTTTCGACACCCGGTCCGTTTTTCCTCCCCGCCAGATATCATTACTTGCCCGGCGTAATAGTAACCTCCTGGGTGGTTTCATTCCAGGCCACGTTGGCCCCCAGGTAAGTGCTTACCACCCGTACCGGTACTATGGTCACGCCGTTTACCACCCTCGGAGCCGCCTCCAGTTCCACCTCCCGGCCATCCGTCGTTGCCCGGCGCGATCCCAAGGTCAATTGCAGGCGGTGCGGCCCCAGAACATATTCTACCTTCTGGCTGGCTGCCTCCCACCTCACCTCCGCGCCCAAGGCCTCGCCGATGAAACGGAAGGGAAGCCATACCCTGCCTCCTTCCAGGACCGGGGGTTGAGGCAAGGTGAAGGGAGTGGTCCCGACAAAGGCCGTGGGGTTGCCCACTCTCAAGATTATGACCCTGGACCTGCTGGCCAGGTCTCCCTCCAATTCCTGAATCTTTTGCTCAAGTTCGGCTATCCTGGCGGCTAGTTTTTGTATTTCTGTCTCCTGGCTGGCATAATAATTGCTTATATATGATTCGAGAAAGCTCTTTGTAACCAGGGGGTCATCTGCACTCCCAGGCACTGCAGCCCGGGCTTCATGGCTGCCGGAGGACAAAACCAAAAGGGAGGCCGCGATTATAATAATTATTATCCTGTTGAGGCTGAAACGGTAAAAAAGCAAGACAGGATCCCCCTTCTCTAGTTTTTAGAAGCCATTTTAAATCCATGAGTGGCAACAGAACAAATCAGAGCAAATAGCTTATGTTGGGGCTTGCATTAGGCACAGTTATCTGCTAAAATGCGATTAGGGGTACTTCCGCAGCACATGGCTTGCTATTCTGCATACTCTCTTACGGCAAGGAAATACTGAGATAAAGAGATTAACTGCTCAGCCTGCCTAACCGGCCGGCGTTGCAGCTAAAGCCAAAGAGGCCCATATGGCTAGCCAGGCGCCACCAGCGAAGTGGATGAAAACGAGGCGGTGGCAGAGACGGGAGTTAAGATCAGGAATCGGCGCAGCCGGTTCCTACAAGCGTCCCACCTCCCACCTCCCATTGCTCACCCACCCTGTCGCCGGTTATCGAAAACGAGAGGCCCCGCTCGGAATGCTCCTTGCGCCTCGCTCCATACAGCCGGAGCGGCCCGCCAGCGGACAGGCGGCAACGAGATGGTCACCAGGCTGGGTAGTTACAAAGAGATTACCAAAGGAGGTGCAACAATGCCCATTGATCGTCTGGCCATGCTGAAGAAAGAGCGCAGCCACTTACTCAATCAGTACATGGAAGCTAGGGATCAGGATAAGCCGGGGATTCTCGTACGGATCATGGATATTGACGAGCAGATCACCACCCTCAAGCAGGCGGCCCCGGCCAAGAAAGAGCAGGCCGGCTAATACGCTGGCGAAAGATCATAGCCACGGGCGGCCACAGGGGGCCGCCCCTACTACCACCGCGGGGCCCGCTCAGGCCTGGGTTTCCGCCGGCTGTTCCCGGTGCTGTCCCTGACCCCCGGAGGAATTTCGCCAGTACTCGCCGAAAAAGGCTATCAGTACCCCGGCCATCAGGGCCAGGACCACGGCCACGGCCATGTTGAGCATTTTCTGCGGTCGCACCGGCTCGGTCGGGGTAAAGGCGGGAGCCATCAGGGTAATATTTGCCGAGCCGCTATCAACGGCTGCGGCCACCCGCGCCTGGGCCAGTTGGGTTGTGAGCAGGCCGTAGTTTTCCTTGCTCTTTTGTAGTAGCGTTTCCAGCCTCTCCTTCTCCTGCTGCCTGCGACTTAAGACCACCTCCAGTTCCTGAACATCCTGGCGGAGTTGCCCGGTGGACCGTACCAGGCCGGCTTGTTCCGCCTGAAGCTCCTCGATCTTGATTGCCGTCCCAGCTTTCTGGGTCCGCAATTCTACGTAGGTTGGATTAACTTCCTCGCTTTTGACGTCAATACCCGCCACTTCGGCCATCCCTTTCCCGCTGGCCTCCTGCAGCAAGTCCGCAAGCAGCGGGTCCTCCATTACCTTGCGGCTGGTGACCAGGACCTGGGGCGTACTGGCCAACTGCCTCTCTGCCTCAGCCACGGCCGCCCGGGCGGCACCGAGATCAACTTCCGCCTGGGCCAGTCTGGTTTCCTGCTCACCCAGGAGCTTCGTCTTGGCTTCCAACTCTGTCTCTACCTCGGTAACCGTAGGTTTCTGCCGCAGGAACCCTTCATATTCTGCCCGCAGTTTCTCCATATCCTGCTCCTGCTGGGAGACCTGTTCGGCCAACACCTTGGTGGAGGCGGTCAAGCGCTGGCGGTTGGCTCCATTAACAAAAGAAATAAACTCTGACGCCAAGGCATTGGCCAGCTTTTCGGCTATTTGGGGGTCAGAATGGCTGACGATAATCCGCAACAACTGGGTATTGCCAGGGTTCTCCACCCGAATGCTCTGTCGCAGGGATGCCACTGTCATCGTCGGGGTCAACTTCAACTCGTCCAACACCTGCTGCAAGATCGCCGGGTTGGTGACCTGCTGGCGGTAACCTTCCAGGGTCATGGGCAAATTACTGGTAAGGGATTGGAGCAATTCGTTCAGGCTGCTGTCCGGGCTAATCTGCGGCGGACCTATCCCGGTCAACAGCACCACGGCTTCGCTCTCATACTCCGCAGGCAAGACAAAAAAGCTGAAGACCCCGGTAACCCCGGCCGCCACAATTACCAGCAGGATGATAAACCATTTCCAGCGCAGAATAACTTCTATGTATTCCCGTAAAGATACTTCTTCCACCCGGCTCCCCCCTGGAATTCTGCAACCTCGTGGCCTACATGCACTCCTACGCCACCAGCAAGCGCAGCGCCCGCTTACCGCCGAGAACTGCTGACCCGGGCTCCGCTGGTATGAAGTACCCCCAGCATAGATAGGGCCTTGCCCGTACCCATCACCACGCAGGCAATGGGATTCTCAGCCACATGCACCGGCAGCCCGGTTTCATGGCTCAGGAGAACATCCAGCCCGTGGAGAAGGGAACCCCCGCCGGTCATGACGATACCCTTGTCCACTATGTCGGCAGACAGCTCCGGGGGAGTGCGCTCCAATACCTCTTTTACGGCTACCACCACCGCCTCCACCGGCTCCCGCATGGCCTGGTGGGTCTCTTCCGCCGAAATGGTTACGGTTTTCGGCAAACCACTTACCAGATCCCGCCCGCGTATCTGGGCCGTGGCCGTAGCTCTTTCCCCGTAAGGGAAAACGGTGCCAATCTCGATCTTCAAGCCTTCGGCCGTGCGCTCACCGAGCATCAGGTTGTACTCCCGGCGGATGTAACGGACGATGGCATCGTCAAACTTGTCTCCGCCGACCCGCAGGCTGCGGCTGATCACAATCCCGCCTAGGGAGAGCACCGCGATATCCGTGGTGCCCCCGCCGATGTCCACCACCATATTGCCACTGGCCTGGGATATGTCCAGCCCGGCCCCCAGGGCCGCGGCCAACGGTTCTTCAATCAGGTAGGCCTGTCTAGCTCCGGCCTGCAGGGCGGCCTCCCGTACTGCCCGTTCTTCCACCCCGGTCACCCCCGAAGGGATACAGATTATGGCCCGGGGCCGCAGAAACAGGCCGGAATTGCAGGCCTTAGAAATGAAGTAGCGCAACATGCGCTCGGTAGTATCATAATCCGCAATGACTCCTTCCCGCAGCGGCCGTACGGCCACAATACTGCCCGGCGTCCGCCCCAGCATACTCCTGGCCTCCTGGCCTACGGCAATAATCTCCCCTGAAGCCCGATCAATAGCCACCACTGAGGGCTCATTGAGGACAATGCCGCGGCCTTTAACGCAAACCAGGACGCTGGCCGTGCCCAGGTCAATACCGATATCCACGCCCCAATTGAACATCTGGTAGCTCCCTTCAGCGTACCCTTTAGCTGCCACGGGAAATACAATTCGCCAAAAAGCGAGAAACTCCTTTCTGGCTATACGGTAATATGCGTCTCCTCCTTATACTTTTTTCGGGTGGCCTCCCCACCCCGGAGATGACGTTCGGCTTTGTTGAGATTAAGAATATGGCGCACCTGCTGAGTCTGTTCCTTGCTGACCAGGGGGAGACGTTCGGTTACGTCCTTATGTACCGTGCTTTTGCTGACCCCAAAGACTGCCGCCGCCTGCCGGACCGTAGCCCTATTATCTATCACGTAGGCGGCAATTTCCAGCACGCGCTGGCGGATATAGTCCTGCATAGGGGGCCCTCCCTTACCTTTCCCTGGTCTACTCTATGCAGGACAAGAAAAAAAAAGACCGGCTAGGTGAACGTTGCCGAATGCCAAAGCTGTCTAAAAACATCATGGCGCGAGGGGCGACGCATATATGGAGCGGGAGCGTGCTTTGTGGTACGCAGCGACCTGCCGGCTAGCGCGACAAAGCCGGGCGAAATTTGCCGGCAGCCTCCTAGGAACCACCTCCGGCCCAGGCCAGACCCAAGTGGACGGCGCAGGCACCTTGGGCGCACTCACTCGTTAACCAGGTTTAGTTCCCGGCCGCAGGCCGCACACCAGTTGCCGTCCAGGGCCAGGATCTGCACCTGGTAGCCACGACGGGCGATCACGCGGGCATGGCAGCCCGGGCAATAGGTGTCATCGTCCTCATCCCGGACATTGCCCAGGTAGACATGGGCCAGCCTCTGGCCGGCTATGTCCCGCGTCCGGCGCAAGGTTTCCAGGGGCGTGGGTGGCAAGTCCAGACGGTAGTTGGGGAAATAGCGGGAAAAATGTAGCGGCGTTTCCGGCCCCAAGTCTCCTGCCACCCAGGACACCAATTCTGTTATCTCCTCCGGGTTGTCATTCAAGGTGGGAATCAGAAGGGTGGTGACCTCCACCAGGCAGCCGGCTTCATGGCTCATCCTGGCCGTGCGCAGCACCGGCTCGTAGTTCCCGTGGACGATGCGATGGTAGAATTCACGGTTGAAGCCCTTCACATCTATATTGAGGGCGTCAATGTAAGGAAGCAAGTCGGCCAGAGGTCCTTCGCGGATAAAACCGTTGGTGACCAGGACGTTCTTATAGCCTGCGGCCTTGACTGCCCGGGCCGTCTCCAGCACAAACTCGTACCACACCAGGGGCTCGGAGTAGGTGTAGGCCACGCCGATGTTGTTTTTCGGGCTCCGGGCATGCAGAAGCTCCAGAATTTGCTCCGGCGTGACGGCAAAGGTTTCCGCCTGACTGCGGGCTATCTCCCAGTTCTGGCAAAACTGGCAGTGAAAGCTGCAACCGACCGTGCCGATGGATAGGAGGCTGCGGCCGGGGTAAAAGTGATACAAGGGCTTTTTCTCTACCGGGTCCCAGGCCAAGGAGGAACAGCGACCGTAATTAAGAGAAATCAGACGCCCCGCCTCATTGCGCCTGGCCGCGCACAGGCCCACTTTGCCCGCAGGAATCAGGCATTCGTGCGGGCAGAGGCGGCAACTGACCCTGTCCCCAGCCGCCCTGTCGTACCAGAGAGCCTCACGCAACTGTTTCACCTCACCCGCCGCTCAATGGTAGCGCACCACGGTAAACTTCTCGATCTGGTAGGGCTCATCCGGCCTGATGCCGGCTTTTTGCCTAGCGATCGCTATCTGCTCCGCCGCGGTATCCACACCTTCCAGATCGGGGAGCAACAGGCCGACCCTGCGCCCGCTACGGACGATCACCCCGTAGCGCCGGGGATCAAGCTCGCTCAGATCGTGGACAGGTTCCCCGGGCTGCAAAACGTCAACAGAATAGGTGAGCTCGGCCAGTTCCTCGACCCTGACCGGCGGAAAGCGGGGATCCTCCAGGCCGGCACTCAAGGCGTTGCGGATTATCTCCTCAGCCACATTAGCGCAGGTGGGCAGGGTGGTGCCAATGCACCCCCGCAACTGCCCCTGCTTTTTCAAAGAAACGAATACCCCGGCCCGGGCGCCCAGTTCCGGCGGCAGTTCGCGCGGCGGGGAGATGACCTGCTTGCTGCGGACGTACGTTTCGAGAGCCTGGCGGGCCAACCGGACTGCCGGTGAGACTTCCTGGCCCCCGATAGGCGGATCTGTTTCCTCCCCGGCCCTGCCGGCCCCATCTCCCGGATCGTTAGCGGACCTGACCCACCGTTGCCCCATGGTCATGCCCTCCGCCGGGCCGGTGATCTTCCATCGCGCCACCAGGTAGCCTACCCCAAAGGGACCTTCGTAGGATAACACCTCCGGCTCCACCTGGTAGGCATCCAGGCCTCCCAGGGCCATCACCAGGGAACGATAGCCGCACTCCCCGGCAAGCTCCACCAGCTCCGCCGGCAACCCCAGGATTTCTTCCACCTGATGGGCGGCCACGGCTTCACGGATGCGGCGATCAAACACCTCCCCCTGGGGATTGAACCCGGCCGGGGCCGACGGCAACAGCCGGTGAGACATATCGCCACTGGCCACCAGGGCTACGTCCCGGCCTGTCTCCTGAATAGCAGCGTTAATGGCCCGGCCCAGACGATAAAGCTGCGCGACCGGCAGCAGACCAAAGCCCATGATCGCGACCGGTACCTGCAGCCCGGCCCTCTGGAGGAAGTAAAGGGGGACCATTACTCCATGATCCAGGTTAGAGCTACGCACCTCGGCCATGGAAACGCCTGCCTGGCGGCCATGTTCCACCACGGCCTCGGCCAGCTCCGCGGCCGCCGGTACGTGAAACGATACCTGCGGGGCGCCAAACTGCCCCAGATCACCGCGAAATTCGTTCGCGGCCAGGACCGCCACCGCGTCCCGGTAGATGATGCTGTGAGGGCTGATAAACAAAAGAACCTCCGGCCGGTGGGCCGCCACTTCTGCCGCCAGCTCATGCATGGCCTGGAGGGTGGCGGCCACCCTGGCCGTCTCCTGCCCTCCCACCTCAGGCACGATAATAGGCGGGTGGGGGACCAGACAAGCGTAGACCAGCCTTCCCGAACCCATGTCCATCACCTCCTGTATTTTGGCCGCCTTGATCTCCGGTTATCCGTATTTATACCGCCTCGGACCAGGCCCCCAGGGCGGCATAATCTCTCACGGTACGGCAGTAAAGGCCGGACCGTATCCCTCCAGCGCCAGCAACCGCCGTTTATATCCTTCTCCCCAGGCGAATCCGCCCAGCTCGCCGCCCTCTCCCACTACCCGGTGGCACGGCACTACTACCGGCACCGGGTTGTTTCGCAGGGCTTGTCCTACGGCCCGGCAGGCGCGGGGCCGCCGGATACATTCCGCCACCCATTTATACGAGCGGACCTCGCCGTAAGGAATGGCCCGGACCGCCGCTAGTACTTCGCGTTGAAAAGTAGTCAGAGCGGACAGATCCAGGGGAAACTCGACCGCCCGGGCCGTACCGGCAAAATAAGCTTCTACCTGCACAAACAAAGAAGTGAAATAAGCCGCATTTTCCTCCAGGCCGCCATAACCCCTGGTTTTTGCCAACTCTGCGGCTTGCTCCCTGGTTTCCTGAGGGAGAATAAGGCAAATTAAGCCCTCACCGCTTGCTGCAGCCGCTACCCAGCCCCAAGCCGTCGGCCATAAGCCGTAATACATACCCCGCCCTCCCAAAGAGAGGATCTTCCCCTGGGTAATTCTCCCCTGCGAGGGAAAAACCTGCCGGCTAGCGAAAAAAGTCTCTATTTTCCTCCGGCTTCCTCTTCCTCGGCGAGATATCGGACCACCCCGGCGCAAATGGCATAGGCCAGGCGCTCCTGGTATTCTGGATCGCCCAGCAGCCTTTCCTCGCCCGGGTTGGAAAGAAAACCGACCTCCACCATGGCCGCCGGGACATCCATTTCCTGCAGGCGGCGAAGGATATAGGGATCCAGGGCCTTGGCCTGACGGGTGGTGTTGCCCATCACCCGCCGCAGTTCGGCCTGGATACCCTTGGCCAGCCTCCCCCCCGCAGCCGACTCCGGGTGATAAAAGGTCTGGGCTCCGGTCCAGACGCTGCCGAAGGCATTGGCCTGGATGCTTAGATAAAGCTGAGCCTGATTATCCTTGGCCAGTTCCAGGCGGTTGTCCAGGTCCTCCCGCTTGCGGGCGGCCAGGCTTTTGCCAGGGGTGCTGAGGTCGGTATCGGTCTCGCGGGTAAGGATTACCCTGGCCCCCGCCGCCTCCAGCAGGCGGGCCAGGCGCAGGCTTACCGCCAGGGTGACATCCTTCTCCCGGGTACCCCCCGGGCCGACCGCCCCCGGGTCCACTCCCCCATGGCCAGGATCAATGACCACGGCCCTGGCCGCTAATCCCCAGGAAAGAGCGGGCCAAACACCGCCGGCGGAAAACCACCCGGCCAAAGACAAAGCCGTGGCAGCCAGCCCGATAAACAACGCCAGACGCCGGTAGCGGCAGTAAAAAACCCTCATTTCCGCCCCCCTCCCCATAAATAATTGCTGGCCACTCAAAAAGGCGCCAGCCCGCCCGCCCGGCAGAAACCTTTCTTCAACCCTCTCCCAGGTGAGTTTATGCACGGGCCGGCAGGATAAGAAAAGTTTTTTTCTGGAACAGGGAAATCCTAACTTGTAGAGAATTGTATTAACAAATATTATAGGAAAGGGGTGCCTGGCCCATACGGCCAGAAGCGACTATGGCGGTAGAATTTAGGAACGTACAAAAGGTAAGCCGGTTTCTCGACCCCCGGCAGGATTTTGCGGAAACAAAAACTGCAAGTGAGATCCGTTTTGACCCCCTGACCGGCCGGACAGGGCGCGTTGCCCATTTCGCCCTGCCACCGCTAACGCCACCGGACCTGGAAGAAATGGCCCGCCTCTCCCTGGAGCGGGGTTGCCCTTTCTGCCCCGACCTGCTGGAAAAGGTCACCCCCATGTTTCCATCCGACCTCATCCCCGAGGGACGCCTGCACCGGGGAGAAGCTACCGTCATCCCCAATCTCTCCCCCTATGACGAGCATAGCGCCTTGACCGTTATGTCCCGGCAACACCTGGTACGGCTTCCAGACTTCACTTTAGCCCTGCTCACGGATGCCTTCAGCCTCTCCCTGGAATACTTTCACCGGGTATACCAGGGGCCGCCTTCTTTCCCGCTGATCAACTGGAACTATTTCCCGCCCTCGGGGGGGAGCCAGTTGCACCCGCACCTACAGTTATTTGCCACTGATACGCCCGGAAACCTGCTGCTCGCCGAAATCCAGGCCAGCGAAAGATACTACCGGGAAGAGGGGCGGAATTTCTGGGAGGAACTGGTCGTGGCGGAAAAGGCGGAGGGGAAACGGTATCTGGGGCAAACCGGAGAAGTTTCCTGGATGGTGAGCTACGTACCCATCGGCATCCTGGGGGACGTGGTGGCGGTTTTTCCTCAACGCAGCACCCTGGCCGAACTAACCCCCGGTGACCTCGAGGCTTTCAGCGACGGGCTGACCCGGGTATTCCGCTATTTCCATGACCAGGGCATGTACAGTTTCAACCTGGCCTTTTACCCGGGACGGCCGGGGGAAGCGGACCGGTTCTGGGTGCACGCCCGGACCGTGCCTCGCTTCAGCGTCCAGCCTGTTCTCCACGCCAGTGACGTGAACACCCTCCAGTACCTGTACGACGAGCCGGTGACCATGATCTGGCCGGAGGCAATGGCTGCAGGTCTGAAGCCTTACTTTGCGTAGCCGACCTGTTCCAGGCACAGCCCGTGGGGAGGCGCCGTTGGCCCGGCCGCGTTGCGGTCCTTGGCAGCCAGGATTTCGGCCATGGCCGGCGGGCGGAGTTTCCCCTGGCCCACCAGGAGCAGGGTGCCGACGATGATCCGTACCATGTGGTAGAGAAAGCCGTCAGCGGTAATGGTAAAACGGAGAACCGGGCCAGCCGCCGTCACGCGGGCAGCGTAAACCGTGCGGGTGCGGGTGCGGGCGCCACTGCCGGCAGCGCAAAAGGAGCTAAAATCATGGGTGCCCAGCAGGAAGGCAGCCGCCTGGTCCATGGCCCCTACCTCCAATGCATATGGGACGTGCAGGCTGTACTGCCGCCACCGAGGGCTGCGTACCGGACTGTTGAGCAAGGTGTAGGCATAGGTTTTCCAGGTGGCGTCCAGGATGGGGTGGAAGGCCGGCGGGACTTCCACCGCCTCCCTTACCGCCACATCCGGCGGGAGAACGCTGTTGGCCGCCTGGGGCCAGCGGTCCAGGGGGATGGTGGCTGCGGTAACAATCCTCACCACCTGACCGCGGGCGTGCACGCCGGCATCAGTGCGGCTGGCGGCTAGCGGAGACACATCTTCCCCGGTAAGCTTCTGCAGCCGTTCCCGCATCACCCCCTGCACGGTACGCACCTGGAGCGGAGCCGGCTGTTCCTGCCACCCGTGAAAGGCAGAACCGTCGTACGCCACCGTCAGTTTGAGGTGCCGCGTGGGCATCGCCCTCCCTTTCTCCCTTTCTCCTCCCTTTCCACTGAGAAATTCCTGGTTCATCTACTCATGGCTCCCTAGTACACCCACGCCAGGACGACCAGCAAAAGGAAAGCGCCCGCCAGAAGGTAATCGGAAATCCCGGCCTGCGACTGGTATCTCTCGGTGCGGGTCTGGCCCGGCCTGAACTTCCTGTTTTCCATAGCCAAGGCCAGGTTCTCGGCCCGCCGGACCGTGCCTACCAGGAGGGGGATGAGCATCGCGGACCACCCTCTGGGTTGCAGCCACCATAACCCGCCCTGGAGGTCAATGCCCCGGGCCCGCTGGGCCAGGACCAGGCGGTCGGCTTCAGCCTTGATTACCGGGATGAAGGTTAACGCCAGCCCCAGCATCAGGGAGAGGTCAGCCACCGGCAGTCCGATCCGGCCCAGAGGCTTGAGCCACCAGCCCACGGCCTGGCTCAATGCTACCGGCGAAGTCGTCCCGCTCACGGCTGCGGCCACCATCACTAACAGGATCAGCCGCAGGGCCACCCGGCCGCCCAGGGCCAGCCCCGGGTACGTGAATTGCCAGCCGGCGAAAACAAACAAAGGCCTTCCCGGGGTAAGCACCAGGTGAAAGGCCAGGAGGCCCGCAGCCAGCACCGCCACCGGGAGGATGATTTTGCGCAGGCCAGACCAACTCTCCCGCCCGGTCCATACGGCCCAAACCCCGACTGCCGCCAGCCCCAGGTATACCCACCAGGCGTTCGCCAGGAAGAGGGCCAGGCTGTAGGCAACCAGCAGGAACAGCCTGGCTCTGGGATCGCTCCTGGACAAGGAAAGACCAGTCACGATTTCTCCCACCCCCTGAGATGTTCAAGGCCACCGGCCCCGGGCCAAAGCTCTCCCACTCACCCTGGGGCTATTCTCCCGGCCCGGGCTGGCGGGAGCAGGCCAGCAACTCAGCCAGCCGGGCTGCCAGGCGTTCTTCATCCCGCAACTCGTCCCCAACTTCCCACCCCCGTCGCCGCAGGGTAAACAGGAGGCGGGCCATGGCGGGCTGCTGCAGGCGCGCGGCCGCCATGACGTTACCGTCGGCCAGCACCTGCGGCGCCGGCCCGGTTGCTACCATCTGGCCTTGATGGAGGACAGTTACCCGGTCGGCCACGCGCCAGACCAGGTCCAGGTCATGGGAGGCCAAGACCACCCCCCGCCCCTGCCGGCGCCAGCGGAGAAGGTTCTGGGAAAACGCCCGCCTGGCCTGGGGATCCAGGCCGGCTGTCGGCTCGTCCAGGATAATAATCTCCGGTTGTAATACCATAACGCCAGCCAGGGCCACGCGGCGGCGCTCGCCGGTGCTTAAGGCGAAGGGGGAACGGAAGGCATAACTGGCAGGAAGGCCGGCCTCGGCCATGGCCGCGGCAACTCGCTTCTCTATCTCCGCGCGGGCTAGCCTCTGGCCCCGCAGGCCAAAGGCGATATCATCAAAAACCGTCGCCGCGAACAATTGCTGTTCCGGATGTTGCAGCAGCAAGGCTACCGATTGCGGCCGGCCGGGAGAAACCCTGAATAGTGAGATAAGGCTACGGCCCAGGCGCCACCGTGGGGGTCGGCCCTGATAAAGATCGCAGCCGTCCACCTGCACCTGGCCCCTGGTCGGCGGCAGAAGCCCGGCCATGCAAGCCAGCAGGGACGATTTTCCCGCCCCCGAGGCCCCCACCACCGCCAGGCATTCCCCTGAATTCGCGGTCAGAGTGATGCCCGCTAGCGCGTTGACGGGATCGGGGCGAGCCGGGTAGGTAAGGCTTACGCCGGCCAACGTAATGCGCATAAGGCCTCAACAAGTTCTTCCTCGGTCCAAATACCGGGCGGCAAGCGCACCCCCAACTCAAACAGCCGCCTGACCAGGCGCACCGGCAAGGGGCCCTCCAACCCCCAGATGATCTCTATTTCCGGCCGGGCCAATACCTTTCGTGGCGGGCCGCTGGCGACCACCCGCCCGTCGTAAATCACGGCCACCGTATCCGCCTGGACCGCCATTCCCAGATCATGGGTGATCACCAGTATCCCCACCCCGCCGGCAGCCAGGCCGCGGATGGCTTCCTGCACCTGGGCGGCATTGGCGGGGTCAAGCATACCGGTCGGCTCGTCCAACACCAGGTAACGGGGCTTCAAGACCATCAGCCCGGCCAGCCCCACCCGCTGTTTTTCCCCTCCTGACAGTTCAGCCACGACCCGGGGCTCATAACCGGCCAGGCCCACCGCCGCCAGGGCCCTGGCTACGGCCATACGTATCCCCTCCGGGGGGAGCTGGAGGTTTTCCGGCCCGAAGGCCACGTCCTCCGCCACCGTAGGCGCCACCATCTGGCTGTCCGGGTCGCTGAAGAGCAAGCCCACCGGCGAATCCTTGGTCACCGGAAGATCGTCAAGCAGCACGTTCCCAGAGGTGGGGGGCAGCAGGCCGGCCAGGCACCTGGCCAGGGTGGACTTCCCGGCCCCGTTTGGGCCGACCAAGGCCAAGAGTTCTCCTGGCCGCAGGGTAAGGTTTACCCCAGCCAAAACCTGCTCCGCGCCCGGGTAGGTAAACCAGAGATTAACTGCCTGCAGCATAGTTGCCTGTCAGGTCAATTCCACTACCACCATGGGGGCGCCATCGCCACGGCGGTAGCCACGTTTAATGATCCGGGTGTACCCGCCGGACCGGTCCTGGTAGCGGGGAGCTATCTCGTCAAAAAGCCTCTTGACCACGCTTTCGTCCAGGAGGTAGGCCAGGGCCTGCCGTCGCGCATGCAGGGTCCCGGCCTTACCTAGGGTGATCATTTTGTTGGCAATGGGCGCGAGTTGCTTGGCCCGCACTTCAGTAGTCTCAATCCTGCCCTGCTGGAGCAAGGAGGTGACGATGTTGCGCAGCATCATGCGGCGGTGCGGGCTGGTCCGCCCGAGCTTGGTGTAACCCATAATATCCTCCCCAAAAACAAACTTCACCCCAACCAGCAACAGTTATTCTTCGGACTTACGCAGGTAGAGCCCGAGTTCTGCGAGCTTCTCCTGCACTTCCTCCAGGGATTTTCGCCCCAAGTTGCGCACCTTGATCATTTCGTCTTCTGTCCGCTGTACCAGCTCCGCCACCGTGTTTATCCCGGCTCGCTTAAGGCAGTTATAGGAACGGACAGAAAGATCCAGTTCCTCGATATTCATATCCAGCAGCCTGGCGCGGTGATCTTCCTCTTTTTCCACCAAGGCTATTTCATCCCGGATGCTCTCGGTCAGCCCCTGGAAGAGTCTGAGGTGATCAGTAAGGATCTTGGCGGCCGAGCTTACCGCCTCGTCAGGGGCAATGCTGCCGTCGGTGACGACTTCCAGGGTCAGCCGGTCATAATCAGTAACCTGCCCCACGCGCGTGTTCTCCACCTGAAAGTTCACCTTTACCACCGGCGAAAACAACGAGTCTACCGGGATGACCCCGATGACGTCATCGTTCTTATTTTTCTCGGCTGGCACATAGCCCCGGCTCTTTTCGGCCGTTATTTCCATTACCAGACGGCCAGAAGCGTCAATGGTAGCCAGGTGCAGGTCCGGGTTGAGGATCTCCACGTCGCTGTCCGCGATAATGTCCCGCGCCTTGACCTCGCCCTCTCCTGCCGCCTGCACGCGCAGGATTTTTTGTCCGTCACTGTGCAGCTTCAAGCGCAGGCTCTTGAGATTCAAGATTATCTCGGTGACATCCTCCACCACGCCGTCAATGGTAGCGAACTCATGCAGCACCCCGTCAATCTTGACCGAGGTCACGGCTGCTCCGGGCAGAGAGGAAAGCAAAACCCGCCGCAGAGAATTACCCAGGGTAGTACCATAGCCGCGTTCCAGGGGTTCGACAACGAAAATGCCGCTGTTCTTCTCCGGGTTGGTTTCGACGCGGGTTATTCTGGGTCTTTCAATTTCCAGCATAAACATGCCCTCCTATTGCCGCCAGATCTACTTTGAGTAAAGCTCCACAATCAGGTGTTCGGCAATGGGCACATCAATGTCTTCTCGCTTCGGCAGGGTCACCACCCGCCCGCGCAGGTTTTCAGCGTCCAGCTCCAGCCAGGGTGGCGGCGTCCGGTGGGCCAGACCTGCGGTTATCTCCTTGACAAAAGGCCTTTCCCGGCTGGCTCCGTGCATGGCGATTTCATCACCGGAACTCACCAAATAAGAAGGGATGTCTACCCGCCGGCCATTGACGGCGACATGGCCATGACGGATAAGCTGGCGGGCCTGGTTGCGTGACGTGGCCAGCCCCAGGCGGAACACCACATTGTCCAGGCGCCGCTCCAGATAACGCAGCAGGTTTTCGCCGGTAATACCCTTTTCCCTCTCAGCCCGCTCGAAGTAACGCCGGAACTGGCTTTCCAGGACCCCGTAAATGCGGCGGGCCTTCTGCTTTTCGTGCAACTGCAGTCCGTATTCGGATACTTTTTTCCGTGCCCGGCCGTGCTCTCCTGGAACGAAGGGCCGCCGGTCAAAAGCACACTTGCCGGAGTAACAGCGGTCACCCTTGAGAAACAGCTTTTCTCCCTGCCGCCGGCATAGGCGGCAGACGGATTCCGTGTATCTTGCCAATCGCCTCTTACCTCCTATACACGCCGGCGCTTGGGCGGACGGCAACCGTTATGGGGAATAGGAGTAACGTCTTTGATGACATTTACCTCCAACCCGGCTGCCTGCAACGAACGGATAGCGGCTTCCCGACCCGAGCCAGGTCCCTTGACATAGCACTCCACTTCCCGCAGCCCGTACTCCATCGCTTCCTTGGCTGCCGTCTCCGCTGCCATTTGGGCCGCAAAGGGTGTACTTTTCCGGGTACCCTTGAACCCCACGGTTCCGGCACTGGCCCAGGACAGGGTGTTGCCCGTTTTATCGGTGATAGTAATGATGGTATTGTTAAACGTGGACCTGATATGGGCGATGCCGCTTTCCACGCGCCTCTTTTCCTTGCGCCTGGCCTTGGTTACCCTTCTTGCCACTGCTTGCCCCCCTCAATATGGTATGGTATTACTTTGACCGGCGTACCCCCACGGTCTTGCGCGGTCCCTTGCGCGTCCGGGCATTGGTCCGGGTCCGCTGCCCGCGGACCGGCAGTCCCCGCCGGTGCCTGATGCCCCGGTAGCAACCAATGTCCATCAGGCGCTTGATGTTCAGAGCTACCTCGCGCCGGAGGTCGCCTTCGATGGTGAAGTTGCGGTCAATTGCTTCCCGGAGGCGATTGGTTTCATCCTCCGTGAGGTTCTTTACCCGGGTATCGGGTTTGATCCTAGTCGTCTCCAGGATCTTCCGCGCCCGGGACCGCCCAATACCATAGATATAAGTCAATGCCACTTCTACCCGCTTGTCACGCGGCAGGTCTACGCCGCCTATTCTGGCCACTGGCCTTATTCACCTCCACTTAGCCCTGCTTCTGTTTATGCTTGGGATTCTCGCAGATAACCATTACTTTCCCGTGCCGCTTGATCACCTTGCACTTCTCGCACATGCGTTTTACTGAGCTCCTCACCTTCACCGCTCACACCTCCGAGGCAGAAGCTAGGACACGCTCGCCGGCCTTCATTCATTTTTCCGGCTCCCGGCGGCGCCTAACCTCCGGCCATATTTCCCTGTTTCCGGCTTCCGACCTTGTTTCCGACCTCTGACGTCCAACCTCCAACCTCTATTTATACCGGTACACTATGCGCCCGCGGGTCAGGTCATAGGGGGAAAGTTCTACCGCCACCCTGTCGCCGGGGAGGATACGAATGAAATTCATCCTGATCTTTCCAGATACATGGGCCAGGACCTTATGCCCGTTATCCAGCTCCACTCTAAACATGGCATTAGGCAAGGGTTCGATAACCGTCCCCTCCACCGAGATAACATCGTTCTTAGCCATCGCGCGGTCCGCCTCCTTTTCCAGCGCCTAACTGGTCGATGGCCTTGCGCACTTCGGCATTGCTTACCGGCTCCCCTCGCTCGAGCTTTTGGGCCACCGTCAAGGCTGTCTGGCTTGTAGGCCTGACGTGCCTGACATTCTTCCGTTTCGGTCTCTCCACCCGTCGCCGGTACCCGTCCACTACCTCGACAAACCGGTTATCTATGAGGCGCCAGATAAGGTAAGCCTGCCCTTGATCGCGCCCGGCTTGGGAAAATACCAATTGTCCTGCCCGCAGCTCCAAACACCGCACCTCCCCCGGCCTGTTCAAGGAAGCGTCAGGATTTGCGGACCGTTCGCCGTGATGGCTATCGTATGCTCAAAGTGGGCTGAATATTTGCCATCCTTGGTAACCACCGTCCAGTTGTCGGCGAGGGTTCTTACGTCCGGTGCGCCCACGTTCACCATCGGCTCGATGGCCAGAGTCATTCCCGGCCGTAGGCGCGGGCCCCTTCCGGGTTGGCCGTAATTCGGCACCTGAGGATCCTCGTGCATCTGCCGCCCGATGCCGTGGCCGACATAATCCCTGACTACCGAATATCCCTGGCGCTCCACATAAGCCTGGATGGCATGGGAAATATCGGACACCCGGTTTTGGAACTGGGCAAAGGTAATGCCGACCATAAGAGCTTCCTTGGTTGTTTCGAGCAGCCGCCTCACCTCGGCGGAAATTTCACCGGCCGGAAAAGTGGCCGCCACATCTCCCTGGTACTCATTGGCAATAGTTCCCAAATCAATACTAATAATATCCCCTCTTTGCAGCTTCCTTAATCCTGGAATGCCATGTACCACCTCGTCATTTACCGAGGTACAGATGGCACCCGGAAACCCCTGGTATCCTTTAAAGGAAGGGATAGCGCCGTGCGCGGCCATGAACCTTACCGCTATTTCCTCCAATTCCTGAGTAGTAACCCCTGGCTCTACCGCCCGGCCTACTTCCTGCAAGGCCAGGGCGGCAATCCTGCCTGCTTCCCGCATTAGCGCCAGCTCGCGGGCAGACTTTAACACTATCAACCCCAGTCTCTCCCCAGGGCCAGACCGATGTCAGCCAGCACCTTTTGTGGCTCCTGGTTGCCGTTGACCTCCCGCACCAGCCCCCGCTGCTGGTAGTAGCCGACCAGGGCTGCCGTCTGCTGCTCATATACCTCGAGTCGTTTCAGCACTGTCTCCTCGGTATCGTCAGCCCGCTGCACCAGGTCACCGCCGCAGAGATCACACTTGCCGGCCTGGTGCGGCGGCTTATTCAGGATATGGTAGTTGGCCCCGCATTGGGAACAAACCCGCCGCCCGGTCAGCCTGCCCACCAGGACCTGGCCCGGCACCTGGATACTCAGGACCGCCACCAGCGGACGGCCGGATGCCGCCAGGAATTCGTCCAGGCTCTCAGCCTGGGGCACTGTCCGCGGAAACCCGTCCAGCAGGAACCCGACGGCATCCGGCTGGCTTAACCTTTCCCGCACAATGCCAATGGTAACTTCATCGGGTACGAGCTGGCCGCTCTCCATGTACTTCTGCGCTTCTTTGCCCAGGGGAGTTCCCTGCAGTACTGCCTCCCGGAACATGTCGCCGGTGGAGATATGGGGGATACCGAGCTTCTCCCGCAGTACCTGCGCCTGTGTTCCCTTGCCCGCTCCAGGCGGCCCGAGCAATACCAAACGCATTTTTACCTGCCTCCCCTAACATGTTAACATATACGCAGGGCTTTGCAAAGCCCCGGTTACTTCATGAACCCCTGATAGTGCCGCATCAACAGTTGCGATTCCATTTGTCTCACGGTATCCAGGGCCACCCCGACCACAATCAGCAAGGAGGTGCCGCCAAAATATACGTTTAGCCCCGTCACCCCGGTAACAATGGTGGGCAGGACAGCGATGGCCGCCAGAAATATGGCTCCGGCCAGGGTGAGCCGGCTCAGCACGTGGTCAATGTATTCGGCTGTTGGGCGTCCCGGCCGCAAGCCCGGAATAAATCCCCCGTACTTACGCATGTTGTCGGCCACATCCTGCGGGTTAAAGGTGACCGCAGTATAAAAGTAAGTGAAGAAGATTATCAAGGCGGCATACATCACCATATACGGCACCGAGCTAACGTTAAATACCCGAACAATGCCCTGGGCAAGAGCGTTTCCTGGGAACCAGGAGGCGATGGTGCTGGGAAAAAGGAGGATGGACATGGCGAAAATTACCGGAATAACCCCTGCCTGGTTAACCTTCAGCGGGATATGGGTGCTCTGCCCACCGTACACCCGCCGCCCCACTACTCTCTTGGAGTACTGTACCGGAATCCGCCGTTGCCCCTCGTTCATGGCTACTACCGCTGCCACTACCGCTACGGCGAAAATGGCAAACCCGATAGCCGTAAGGATACCCACCGTACCGGTGCGGACGAATTCGTAGATACTGTAGAATTCCGCCGGCAGCCGGGCGACAATCCCGGCGAAGATGAGCAAGGAAATACCGTTGCCGATGCCCTTTTCCGTAATCTGCTCTCCCAGCCACATGAGGAAGGTGGTGCCCGCAGTCAGGATAACCGCAATGCTGAGGTAGGTACCGATCCCGGGATGGAGCAGCACCCCGGACGCGCGTCCCAGGTAAAGGGACATGCCGATACCTTGGATGAAGGCCAAAAGAACCGTCCCGTACCGCGTGTACTGGACAATCTTCCGGCGGCCATCCTCTCCTTCCTTGGCCATTCGTTCCAGGCTGGGTACAACCACCGTGAGCAACTGCATGATGATGGAGGCGTTGATATAGGGCATAATGCCCATGGCAAATACGGTAAACCTCTTCAGGGCCCCGCCGGAGACGATGTCGAAAAACCCAAAAAGGGCCCCTTGCATGACTTGGGCCAGGGCCTCCGGGTTTATGCCCGGAACTGGCACGTGGGCCCCCACGCGAAAAATAACAAACATATAGAAGGTAAAAAGGACGCGGCGGCGAAGATCAGGTACCCTCCAGGCGTTGAGCAGTGTTTCCAGCACTAGCCCATCACCTCGGCCCGGCCGCCGCAGGCGGCAATCTTCTCCGCCGCGCTCTTGCTGAAAGCCTGGGCCTTAACCACCAGCGGTTTATCCAGGTTCCCATTGCCGAGGATCTTTACCCCATCCCGCAAGGACCGCACCATCCCGACCCGCAGCATCTCCTCCGGCGTGACCTCAGCTCCAGCGGGAAACCGGTTAAGCTGGTCCAGGTTAACTATTTCCGGACAACGCTTGAACTTGGACACAAAACCTATTTTCGGTATCCGGCGTACCAGGGGCATCTGCCCGCCTTCAAAGCCGCGGCGGATGCTTCCCCCGGACCGGGCTTTCTGCCCCTTATGACCGCGCCCCGCCGTCTTGCCTTGACCGCTGCCTATGCCACGGCCCACCCTCCTGGCCTCGGGCCGGGATCCGGGAGCGGGCCGTAGATCGTGTAATCGCAACCAGGGCACCTCCCATAACTAACCTATCCTTCAAGTTCTTCTACCTTGACCATGTGCTCCACCCGACGCAGTATCCCTCTGGTAGCGGGATCATCGTCGCGCACCACCGAACTCTGCCGCCTGGACAGGCCCAGAGTCTGCAGATTACGGCGTACCACCTCCGGCTTCCCGGCCAGACCTCGGACCAGGGTTATCTTGATTTTCCCGGCCACCGCTATCCCCCCAAACCCATTATCTGCCTTACCGGCCGCCCGCGGAGCCGGGCGACCTCGTCAGCGCTCCGCAACTCGCGCAGGCCCTCCATGGTGGCGTAAACCACGTTAATAGCGTTAGATGACCCATGGGACTTGGTGAGAATATCCTTGACACCGGCTGCCTCCATGATGGCCCGCACCGGCCCACCGGCAATAACCCCGGTACCTGGCACCGCAGGCTTCATGAGTACCTGACTGGCACCAAAGTGCCCTATTACCTGGTGGGGGATGGTCGCCCTGACCATAGGGACCCGGATGAGATTCTTCTTGCCGATCTCTACCCCTTTGCGGATAGCCTCCGGCACCTCAGTCGCCTTACCCAGGCCTACCCCGACATGCCCGTTACCGTCGCCTACCACTACCATGGCACTGAAGCTGAAGCGCCGGCCCCCTTTGACGACCTTGGCCACCCGGTTAATACTTACTACTGTTTCCTTTAGCTCTAGACCACTAGGATCAATTCGCGGCAATCACTTCTCACCCCTTAAAATACTAGTCCGCCGGACCGGGCTCCATCAGCCAGCGCGGCCACCCGGCCATGGTAAACGTAGCCCCCCCGGTCAAAGATAACTTCCTTTATGCCCTTCTCCACGGCTCGGTGCGCCACCAACTCTCCTACCCGATGCGCCACTTCTTTAGGGTCAACGCCGCCCGCGCCATCGCGCAGCTCGGGATCCAGGCTGGAGGCCGCCACCAGGGTGTGACCGCGGGTATCGTCAATGATTTGGCAATAAATCTGGGCCGAACTGCGGAAGACGGATAGGCGCGGCCGGGCTGGCGTGCCATAGACTTTTCGCCGCACCCGCCGGTGCCTTATCTTGCGCTGCTCGTTCCTGGAGACCTTCTTCAGCATGGCCATTCCTCCACAACTTAATTCGTAACCACCCAGGTCACCGCCTCTCACAGCCGCTGTCAGTCGTCTTGCCCTCACTTTGGCGAGGCCCGACAACCCGGCTTGCGGTGTTCAGCCGTTCGCCGCCAGACATCCGACCAGCCTGGCAGGCCCGGTAGTTACCCTATTTCTTCCCTTTTCCGCCAGCGGCCTTACCGGCCTTGCCTGCCTTCCCGGCCTTAGTCCGGATCTTTTCCCCGGCATACCTGATGCCCTTGCCTTTGTAAGGTTCAGGTTCGCGCACGCGCCTGATGCGCGCCGCCAGATCGCCCACCTTTTCCTTGTCCGCTCCCCGCACCACCACCCGGTTGGGAGCCGGTACCTCAACTTCCAGGCCTGGTGGCGGCAGGATCTCCACCGGATGGGAGTAGCCAACCGTGAGCACGAGCTTGTTCCCCTGCTTGGCGGCCCGGTAGCCCACACCTACCAATTCCAGGTGTTTCTCAAACCCCTGGCTTACCCCGTCTACCATGTTCTTTACCAGCGTCCGGGATAGGCCCCACAGTGACCGGCCGACCCGGGACTCATCTTCCGGGGCCACCGTTACCTGGCTCTCATTTATCCCCAGCGTTATCCCCCGTGGTAGTTCCCGGGCCAGCTCACCCCTCGGTCCCTTGACCCGCACGCGGCGATCCTCTACCTCAACCTCTACCCCGGAGGGCACGGCTATGGGCATGCGCCCGACCCTTGACAACTCCTCCACCTCCTCGCCTACCAGACATAGCAGATTACCTCGCCACCCAGGCCTTTGGCCCGCGCCTGTTTGTCGCTCATTACGCCCTGCGAGGTGGAAACAATAGCCAGCCCCAGGCCTCCCAGCACCCGCGGGAGTTCATTCTTGCCGGCGTAGACCCGCCTTCCCGGCTTGGAAATACGCCGCAGGCCACGGATTACCTTTTCCCGGCCCGGTCCATATTTGAGATACACCCGCAGCTTCCCCGGAGGCGGCCCGTCAGACAACAGCTCGTAATCCTTGATAAACCCCTCAGCCTTTAAAATACTTACAATGGATCGCTTCATATTGGAAGATGGGATCTCCACCACTTCCTGGTGCCGCAGGCTCGCATTGCGGATACGGGTCAGGAAGTCGGCAATGGGATCAGTCACGTTCATTTTTATCACCTCTTTACCAACTGGCCTTCGTAACCCCTGGTATCTCGCCCCGATAAGCCAGTTCGCGGAAGCAAATACGGCATAGACCGAACTTCCGCAGGTACCCCCGTGGGCGTCCACATATTTTACACCGGTTATAAGCCCGCACGCGATACTTGGGTGATCGCTGGCTCTTGACAACTAGTGATCTTTTTGCCAAACATTTCCCCCCTTCCTAGTAACTACTCGGGTCACCGCCGCGGCCAGCGGCCTTGCCGTCACTTTCGCGAAGCCTGATAACCCGGCTTGCGTCTTCAGCCGTTCGCCGCCCGACCTCCGACCGGTCTGGCAGGCTGAGTAGTTACCCTTCCTAACCCGGACTGGCCGGAACCAAACGCTGCCGCGCGATTTCCTTTCCACTTTGCGAAGGTGTTCCGACTTAAGGCCCCGGAGGCTGCCGGCCTCGCGTTGGCGCCAGGCTCGTTCTCGCCCATCCTTCTGGAATCTTGTAACCTGCTCCTAGGCCCGGAACGGCATTCCCATGAGCCGCAGCAACTCCCTGGTTTCCGCATCGGTCCTGGCCGTGGTGACAAAGACGATATTCATCCCCCGGGATTTATCTACCTTGTCGTAATCAATCTCCGGGAAGATCAATTGTTCTCGCAAGCCCAGGGCGTAGTTGCCCCGCCCGTCAAAGGCGTCCGGAGATACCCCCCGAAAATCCCGCACCCGTGGCAAAGTCACACTCACCAGGCGATCCATGAATTCGTACATCCGCTCTCCCCGCAGGGTAACCTTGCAACCGATGGCCATGCCCTCGCGCAGCTTGAAGGCGGAAATGGACTTCTTCGCCCTGGTTATCACCGGCCGCTGTCCGGTAATGACGGCCAGGTCTCCGGCCGCTGCCTCCAAGGCCTTCGGGTTCTGGGTAGCCTCGCCTACGCCCATGCTGACCACTATCTTTTCCAGCCGCGGCACTTCCATCAGGTTCTTATAGCCGAACTTGGCCTGCATCTGCGGCCGTACTTCCTGCAGGTATTTCTCTTTCAGCCTGGACAACGGTAAACCGCTCCTCCCAAATCCTAGAACTCCTCGCCGCACCGCCGGCAGAAGCGAACCTTTTCCCCGCCCGGCAGCACTTTGCGGCCGGCCCGGCTGGGAGCGTTGCATCTGCTGCAGAAAAGTAAGACGTTGGAGGCATGAACCGGCGCTTCCTGGCTGATTATCCCGCCTTGGGTATTCCGGCGCGAGGGCTTTGTATGGCGCTTGACCATGTTAATCCCCTCAACGATAACCCGGTTGCGGTCCAACTGCACCGCCACGACCTTGCCCTTCCTGCCCCGGTCCTTGCCGCTGATTACCACCACTGTATCTCCCTTTTTCACGTGCATACACTCACCCCCTATAAAACCTCGGGGGCTAGGGAAATGATCTTCATAAAGTCCTTTTCCCGTAGCTCCCTGGCTACCGGGCCAAAAATCCGCGTGCCCCTGGGGTTACCCTGCTCGTTGATGATGACCGCAGCGTTTTCATCAAAACGAATGGTGGAGCCGTCCGGCCTCTGGATGGGCCGGGTGGTGCGTACCACCACGGCCCGCACGACTTCGCCCTTTTTTACCACGCCCCCGGGTGTGGCCTCTTTGATCGTGCCGATAATTACATCACCCACCGCGGCGTAGCGCCGCCCCGATCCCCCAAGCACGCGGATGCAGAGCAGTTTCTTGGCTCCTGTGTTATCCCCGACGTTTAAAACAGACTCCTGCTGGATCATTGTCCCATGCACCTTCCTAGACTTTGGCTCGTTCTACGATCTCAACTACCCGCCATCGTTTCTCTTTGCTCAAGGGCCTGGTTTCCACTATCCGTACCTTGTCGCCAACCTGGCACGAATTGTCAGCATCATGGGCTTTAAACCTGGTGGTTTGCCTCAGGGTCTTCCCATAGAGAGGGTGGCGCACCAGCCTTTCCACCCCCACCACCACAGTCTTATCCATCTTGTTGCTGAGGACAGTACCTACCCGTGCCTTACGCCTGTTTCTTTCCGCGCTCAACGCCCCGGCCCCCTTTCGCTGGCTCCACGGCCAGTTCCCTTTCCCGCAGGATGGTCTGCGTTCGGCCCATGTCCCGCTTCACCTGGCGGATACGCATAACATTGTCCAGTTGGCCAGTCGCCAGTTGAAAGCGCAGGTTAAACAACTCTTGCTTGAGGTCCACTACTTTCTTGCGCAGTTCTTCGTCCGTCAATTCCCTGATCTCCTCAGGTTTCACCGGCCTCACCACCTGGTTCTACTTCTTCTCGCTTGATAAACCTGGTCTTGATGGGGAGTTTGTGACCCGCCAGGCGCATGGCCTCGGCAGCCACCTCCTCACTTACTCCCGCCATCTCAAAGAGAACCCTTCCCGGTTTGACTACGGCCACCCAGTACTCCGGACTGCCCTTACCACTGCCCATGCGCGTCTCTGCCGGTTTAGCGGTGACCGGCTTAAAAGGGAAAATCTTTATCCAGACCTTCCCGCCCCTCTTCGCGTGCCTGGTCATGGCGATGCGGGCCGCTTCAATTTGCCGGCTGGTTATCCACCCCGCCTCCAGGGCCTGGAGACCGTAATCCCCAAAGGTAATCTCGTTCCCCCGGGAGGCCTGCCCGGTGAGCCTACCGCGCTGCTCTTTGCGATGCTTTGTCCTCCTTGGCATCAGCATTGGTCCTACCCCCTTTCTCAGGGAGTATATCGCCCTTGTAAATCCACACCTTCACGCCAACAACCCCGTAGGTGGTCTTGGCTTCAGCAAAACCATAATCTATGTCGGCCCGGAGGGTGTGCAAAGGCACCTTGCCTTCAGCATGCCATTCGGTTCTGGCCATTTCCGCCCCGCCCAGGCGACCGGCACAGCATACCTTTACTCCTTGGGCTCCCATCCGCATGGATCTGGAGACCGTCTGCTTCATAACCCGGCGAAAGGAAACCCGCCTCTGAAGCTGAGCGGCGATATTCTCCGCCACCAGTTGCGCGTCCAGTTCAGGCCTCTTGATCTCGACGATGTTGAGGTGAACCTGCTTGCCGGTAAGATTCTCTAACTGCTGGCGCAGATTCTCCACTTCCGTGCCCCCGCGGCCGATAACGATTCCGGGTCTGGCGGTATGGACAGTAATGCGCACCCGATTCGCAGCCCGCTCAATCTCTATGGTGGACACGCCCGCACTGAAGAGCTTCTCCTTCAAGTACCGCCGGATGCGCACATCTTCCAGCAAGATCCGGGAAAAATCTTTTTCGCTGTACCAGCGGGCATCCCAGTCCCGCACAATGCCGAGACGTAAGCCCTTGGGATTAACCTTCTGCCCCACGCCTCACCCCCCCTTTCCTTCTCGCAGGACTACGGTAATGTGGCTGGTGCGCTTGCGCCGCACATTAGCCCGGCCCATAGCCCGCGGCTGGTATCGTTTCCAGGTCGGTCCCTCGTCTACGAAGATCCCAGCCACATAGAGGGAATCTCCGTCCATTTCGTAGTTGTGTTCCGCATTGGCTCGGGCTGAGCGAATAACCTTTTCTATCACCCGGCTGGCCCGCTTGGGGGTAAAGGCCAGCATGGCGATAGCCTCGTCAACCCGTTTCCCACGGACCAGATCCGCCACCTGCCTCGCCTTCCAAGGAGACAACCGCACGTATCTGGCTACGGCCTTCGCTTCCTCCACCTGACAACCCTCTCTTCCGTACTGCGCTTGCAACTACTCAGGTCCCCGCCTATCACCGCCACTGCCAGTGGCCTCGCCGCCACTTCCGCGAAGACTGATAACCCGGCTTGCGTCTTCAGCCGTTCGCCGCCAGACCTCCGACCGGCCTCGCGGCTGAGTAGTTACCCGCGCTTTTCCGTTTGCCAAACCGCCTTCGCCCGCTGCCGGCTCTTACTTGGGCGCCGTGGAGCGTTCCGTGTGGGCTCCGTGCCCGCGAAAAGTACGGGTGGGGGCGAATTCACCCAATTTGTGGCCCACCATATCCTCAGTGATATAGATGGGGACATGTTTGCGCCCGTCGTGAACAGCCAGAGTATGCCCCACCATTTGCGGGAAGATGGTGGAACGCCTGGACCAGGTCTTAATAACCCTCTTACTACCGTCCTCGTTCATCTTCTCTATTTTCTTCAGCAGCCTGGGCTCACAGTACGGGCCCTTCTTCAGCGATCTACCCATGTCGCCTTACCACCTCCAGTGCCCGGCGCTACTTCTTCCGTGGCTTGACGATGAACTTATCCGCCGGCTTGTTCTTCTTCCGCGTTTTAGCGCCCAGGGCGGGCTTGCCCCACGGCGTAACCGGGTTACGGCCCACCGGGGAACGGCCCTCGCCACCGCCGTGGGGGTGATCAACGGGGTTCATTACCACCCCGCGTACCGTCGGCCTTATCCCCAGCCAGCGTTTACGGCCGGCCTTACCCAGGTTAATGTTTTCGTGCTCCAGATTCCCCACCTGGCCGATGGTCGCCCGGCAGGTCTGCCGGATAAGCCGCACCTCCCCGGACGGCAAGCGCACGTGGGCGTAGTCGCCTTCTTTGGCCATGAGCTGGGCCACCGCCCCTGCCGACCGGACCAACTGCCCGCCTCGACCCGGCTGCAGCTCAATATTATGGATGAGACTACCTACCGGGATGTTACGCAGCGGCAGGGTATTGCCGGTACGGATATCGGCCTGCGGGCCGGAAACCACCACATCGCCGACCCGTTGGCCCTCCGCGGCCAGGATGTAACGCTTCTCGCCGTCGGCATACTGCAGCAGGGCAATATTAGCCGAACGGTTGGGATCATATTCAATCCGGGCCACCCTGGCCGGGATATTGTCCTTGTCCCGATTGAAATCAATTATCCGGTACAGGCGGCTGTGCCCTCCGCCCCGGTGCCGCACCGATATCCGCCCCTGAAAATTACGGCCCGCATGTTTCTTCAGGCGGACTACCAGGCTCCTTTCAGGGCCACCGGCCGTGGTCTCGGCAAAGGTGCTGACAGTCATCTGCCGCCGGCCCGGTGTCGTGGGTTTAAACGCCTTGACTGCCATGGGCTATTCCCCTTCCCTACCTCTTTCCCTAACCCGGACTAGTCGGAACCAAACGCTGCCGGGTGATTTTCTCTCCGCCTTGCGAAGAGGTTCGCACGTAAGAGCCTATAACCCCTCAAATATCTCGATCCGGTCCCCCGGCGCCAGCTTGATGATGGCTTTTTTCCGGTTCGGAGTTCTCCCCGAGAATTTCCCCACCCGCCGGGTCTTCCCCGGCACCCTCATAGTTCTTACCTCCAGCACCCTCACCTGAAACAATTCTTCCGCGGCCCGACGGATGTCAATTTTGGTAGCCTGAGGATGCACGTAAAAGGTATACTTGTTATCTTCCATGAGCCGGGTGGATTTCTCGGTAATCACCGGGCGCAGGATAACATCCTGGGCGTACATCAGCCCAGCACCTCCTCTACCTGGTCCACAGCTTCCCTGGTGAGGATCAAATGGCGGTGGCCCAGTACTTCGTAAAGGTTTAGTTCCCTGGCCGGGATAGTCGCCACTCCGGGGATGTTTCTGGTAGACAAGCTTAACCGCTTATCCGGCTCCGCCATGACAATCAGGGCTGACTGGTCTGCCCCTACGGCCTTTAACATGCTGGCCATGTTCCTGGTCTTGACCTCGGCCAAGGCCAGCTTCTCCAGCACCAGCAACTCGCCGTCCCGTAGCTTGGCCGCCAGGGCCGACCGCAGGGCCGTACGCCGCAGGGCTCTGGGCACAACCTGGCGGTAGTCCCGTGGTCTGGGACCGAAGACCGTGCCGCCTCCCCGCCACAGGGGCGAGCGAGTGCTCCCGGCCCGGGCCCGGCCAGTGCCCTTCTGCCGCCAGGGCTTGCGCCCGCCGCCACGGACCTCACCCCGGGTACGGGTGGAAGCCGTACCCTGGCGCCGGTTGGCCGCCTGGACCACCAGGACCTGGTGCATGGCCGCCTCGTTCACTTCGCCGCCAAAGACGGTCTCGCTCAGTTCAATGGATCCCACCTGTTCACCTTGCATATTGTATACGGCAACTGTAGGCATGAGAAACCCCTCTCTACGACTTCCCTATCCTTTGACAGCCTGCTTGATGATCAACAAGCTGTTTCTTATCCCGGGGACTGATCCCTCAACCAACAGCAAATTACGCTCCGGGTCCACCCGGACTACCCTCAGGCTCTGCACTGTCACCCTTTCGCCGCCGGCCCGTCCCGGAAGTTTCCGGCCCTTGAATACCCGGGCCGGCCCCTTGGCGCCCAGGGAACCCGGCCGGCGATGGTACTTGGAGCCATGGTGCATGGGACCGCGGTGGAAACCGTGCCTCTGGATGCCACCGGTAAAACCGCGGCCTTTAGAAGTGCCGGTCACATCCACCCGCTCTCCGGACTGAAAGATGTCCACCCGGATTTCCTGCCCTACCTGGTAAGCATCGGGATCATCCACCCGGATTTCCCGCAGGTAACGAACCGGCCGGACCTTGTTCTTAGCCAGGTGGCCGGCCTGGGGCTTGTTCAGCCGGCCTGGCTTCTGGTCGCCAAAACCAAGCTGGAGGGCATTGTAACCGTCTGCCTCCGTCGTTTTCTTCTGTACCACCGGGCACGGTCCAGCCTCGATAACGGTAACCGGTACGGCTTCCCCGGCCTCGTCGAAGATCTCCATCATGCCTAGTTTCTTTCCCAGGATACCTTTCACCTTTGCTCTCCCCTAAAGAAGCATACTTGACTACACAGCGTCAAACCGTTTGCCGGCTGCAGGGCCGACGACCCTTAACCTTACCGGATGCTGGTGAGGCGAAGTTCCCTTACAGCTTGATCTCAATATCTACCCCCGCCGGCAGGTCCAGCCGCATCAAGGCGTCCACTGTCTTGGGCGTGGGGTCAATGATATCAATCAAGCGCTTGTGGGTACGCATCTCAAACTGCTCCCGCGAATCCTTGTTCACATGCGGCGAGCGCAGGATGGTGAAAACCCGCTTTTCCGTGGGCAGGGGCACTGGCCCGGCCACGTTGGCCCCGGTACGGCGGGCCGTCTCCACTATTTTCTGCGACGACTGGTCCAGGACCCGGTGATCAAAAGCCTTGAGACGGATCCGTATCTTTTGCTCAGCCATGGTATCTACTCCTTAATGGCGGTGACAACGCCGGCCCCAACCGTGCGGCCTCCCTCGCGAATGGCGAACCGCAGCCCTTCTTCTATCGCTATCGGCGTTATCAGCTTGATCCCCATCCGCACGTTATCTCCCGGCATCACCATCTCTACCCCTTCCGGCAGCGTGATCGTCCCGGTCACGTCTGTCGTCCGAAAGTAGAACTGCGGCCGGTAGCCGTTGAAAAACGGCGTGTGCCTCCCGCCTTCTTCCTTCGTCAATACGTATACTTCCGCGTCAAAACCGGTGTGCGGCTTGATTGACCCCGGCTTCGCCAGTACCTGCCCTCTCTCTATTTCTTTCCGGTCTACTCCCCGTAGCAGTACCCCGATATTGTCACCCGCTTCGGCTACATCCAGCGTCTTCCGGAACATCTCTACTCCCGTCGCTACCGTCTTGCGCGGCTCGTCACTTAACCCTACTATCTGCACTTCTTCCCCTACTTTTATCGTCCCTCTCTCTACTCTCCCGGTCGCTACTGTCCCCCGCCCCGTGATCGTGAATACGTCTTCTATCGGCATCAGGAACGGTTTGTCTTTATCCCGCTGTGGCGTCGGAATATACTCGTCTACCGCGTCCAAAAGCTCCAGCACTTTCCCACACCACTGACATTCCCTTTGCCCACACGCGCACTCCAGCGCCTTCAGCGCCGACCCCGCGATTATCGGCAGGTCATCCCCAGGAAACTCATACTGGCTCAACAGTTCCCTGACTTCCATCTCTACCAGTTCCATCAGTTCTTCGTCGTCTACCATGTCCGCCTTGTTCAAGAAAACCACGATATACGGCACCCCTACCTGCCGCGCCAGTACGATATGCTCCCGCGTCTGCGGCATCGGCCCGTCCGCCGCCGATACCACCAGGATCGCCCCGTCCATCTGTGCCGCCCCGGTAATCATGTTCTTCACGTAGTCGGCGTGCCCCGGACAGTCTACATGCGCATAGTGCCGCTTGTCGGTCTCGTACTCCACGTGCGCCGTGGCGATGGTGATGCCCCGCTCCCGCTCCTCCGGCGCCTTGTCTATTTCCTCAAACGCCGTGGCTTTCGCTTTCCCTTGCTTGGCTAGAATATAGGTGATCGCCGCGGTTAAGGTGGTCTTCCCATGGTCTACGTGCCCGATGGTCCCTACATTTACGTGCGGCTTCGTCCGCTCGAATCTTTGCTTGCCCATTGCCTACCTTCCTCCTACTCGCGACCTTAAGATTTGTTCCAGGACCTGACCCGGAACGACATCATAATGAGAGAACTGCATCACGTAGCTGCCCCGACCCTGGGTGCGGGAGCGCAGGTCAGTGGCATAGCCGAACATCTCGGCCAAGGGTACCAAGGCCCGGATCACCTGGAGGCTGGAACGGGCCTCCAGGCCCTCGATATGGCCACGACGGGAACTTAAGTCGCCGAGCACCTCTCCCATGTACTCCTCCGGTACCGTTACCTCTACCTGCATCACCGGCTCCAGCAGTACTGGCCGGGCTCTGCTCATAGCGTTCTTGACGGCCATGGACCCGGCAATCTTAAAAGCCATTTCTGACGAATCCACCTCGTGGTAAGATCCGTCGTAAAGGCTGACCTGCATATCCATCACCGGATACCCAGCCAGCCCTCCCGTCTCCATGGCTTCCTTCACCCCGGCCTCCACCGCGGGAATGTATTCCTTGGGAATTACGCCACCAACGATTCTATTGACAAAGGCAAAGCCTTCGCCCCGGGCCCTGGGTTGAACTTCCAGCCATACGTGGCCGTACTGGCCCCGGCCGCCTGTCTGGCGGATAAACTTGCCTTCGGCCCGGGCCGGCTGGGTGATCGTCTCCTTGTAGGCCACCTGAGGACGGCCAACGTTGGCGTTCACGTTGAACTCCCGCATCAGCCGGTCAACAATGATCTCCAGGTGCAGCTCGCCCATACCGGAAATGAGGGTCTGGCCGGTTTCGGCATCAGTATTAACCCTGAACGTAGGGTCTTCCTCGGTTAATCGTTGCAGGGCCAGACTCATTCTCTCCTGATCCGCCTTGCTCTTAGGCTCTATGGCCACTGAAATCACCGGCTCCGGGAACTGCATGGCCTCTAGTATCACCGGAGCCTGCTCATCGCACAGCGTGTCACCGGTGGTGGTTTCCTTAAGGCCCACAGCCGCCACGATGTCGCCCGCCATGGCCGCGGTGATCTCCTCCCGGTGATTGGCGTGCATACGCAGCAGGCGGCCGATGCGCTCGCGCCTGCCTTTGGTGGAGTTGTAAACGTAGGAGCCGGTCTTCACTTCCCCGGAATAGACCCGGAAAAAGGTCAACTTGCCCACGTAGGGATCGGCCATAATCTTGAAGGCCAGAGCGCTGAAGGGAGCCCCGTCCTCCGGTGAACGAACGGTTTCTTCTCCAGTATCCGGCCGGATACCCCGGATAGGCGGCACATCCAGCGGCGACGGCAGGTAATCCACCAACGCGTCCAGCAGCGGCTGTACCCCCTTATTCTTAAAGGCCGATCCACATAGAACCGGTACCACTCTGGTCTGGCAGGTGGCCAGGCGCAAAACTCGCTTAAGGGTTTCCTCCGGGATTTCCTGGCCGTCCAGGTACATGGACATCAATTCCTCGTCCAGATCGGCCAGTCCTTCGATCAGCTTTTCCCTGTACTCCCGGGCCATATCGCGCCCGCCGGCCGGAATGTCCTCGGTTCTGATAGTGAGGCCGAGATCATCCTCCCAGTATAGCGCTTTCTGCTGAACCAGGTCAATGACCCCGGTAAAGTTCTCGTCAGACCCGATAGGCAACTGGATGACCAGAGGAGTAGCGCCGAGACGCTGCTTGATCTGCTCCACTACGGCAAAAAAGTCGGCCCCAACCCGATCCATTTTATTGACAAAAGCCAATCGCGGCACGCCGTATCTGTCCGCCTGGCGCCATACAGTCTCGGATTGTGGTTCCACTCCGCCCACGGCGCAGAAGATCGCAATTGCCCCGTCCAGAACCCGCAGAGAGCGTTCTACCTCGACGGTGAAATCCACGTGGCCAGGTGTGTCTATAATGTTAATCCGATAGTCCCGCCAGTGGCAGGTGGTAGCCGCCGAAGTAATAGTGATCCCCCGCTCTTGCTCCTGCTGCATCCAATCCATGGTGGCTGCTCCGTCGTGGACTTCCCCCATCCGGTGGACCCGGCCGGTATAAAAAAGGATACGCTCGGTGGTTGTCGTCTTTCCGGCGTCAATATGGGCCATAATCCCGAGGTTGCGGGTCCGGGCCAAGGGAAATTGCCTCTCCATCCTCTTCCCCCCTTTGCGAAATTGTTGTCCGGCTTTCGGCCGGGGCCGGGGCGGTCATCCTGACCCGACCATAGATCTGACTTGCCTTTACGGTTACCACCGGTAGTGGGCAAAGGCCCGGTTGGCCTCGGCCATGCGGTGAGTGTCTTCCTTTTTCTTCACTGCTCCCCCGGTGTTATTGGCGGCATCCAACAGTTCGGCAGCCAGTTTCTCCTCCATATTGCGTCCGGTCCTAGCCCGGGCATAATTAGTTATCCAGCGGACGGCCAGGGTTTGGCGCCGCTCCGGCCGGACCTCTATCGGAACTTGATAGTTGGCTCCGCCCACCCGCCTGGCTTTCACTTCGAGCATCGGCATGACGTTCTTCATAGCCTGTTCCAGAACCTCCTGGGGATCCCGGCCGCTACGCTGCCGGATCAAATCAAGGGCCTGATAGAAGACCTTCTGCGCCGTGCTCTTCTTGCCATCCCACATAATCTGGTTGATGAGCTTGGTAACCACCTTGCTGTTATACAGTGGATCCAGGGCAACATCCCGGCGCGGAATCCTACCTCGACGTGGCACTTTTCTCCCCCCTTCCTGTCTACTTCTTCGGCCTCTTGGCCCCGTACTTGGACCGGCCCTGGTTCCGGCTTTGTACTCCGGCGGCGTCTAGGGTGCCACGGATGATATGATACCGGACCCCGGGGATATCTTTCACCCGGCCACCCCTGACCAGGACTACCGAGTGCTCCTGCAGGTTATGACCGATGCCCGGGATATAGGCGGTCACTTCATAGCCGTTGGTGAGGCGCACCCGCGCCACCTTGCGCAGGGCTGAATTTGGCTTCTTGGGTGTAGTCGTGTAGACCCGCGTACATACCCCCCGCTTCTGGGGTGACTCGCGCAGGGCCGGGGCCGCCACCTTCTTTTCTACTTCTTCTCTGCCTTTGCGCACCAACTGATGCATAGTCGGCACCAGACCACCTCCTCATGTGTCCCTTACTCGTAACTACCCTTACTCTTCGATAACAGCCGCCGAGGCCGAGCCGACTTCAATGGCGCAGGCCTGGCCCAGTTCGGTCATGGAATCAACCATAACGACTTCCACGCCCTTCTCGCGGCAGATGCGGAGCAGAGGCTCCGTCACCCTGGCCTCAGCGTCACGGGCCACGAATACTACCTTGGCTTCGCCCTTCTGCACTGCCTTCAGGGCTCTTTTCGTCCCCACAATCTTCTTTTTGGCGTTACGCAAGCGCTCGTAGACCATGGGCGACACACTCCCGTATCTTATCATTTTCCAGCCGCCGTGTCAACGTAAGAATACCCATCTTCCTCTTGGCTGGTTGCCGCGGCCTGGGGTTCAGCAGGTACCACCCTGAGGGTGCGATACCGCGACATTCCGGTGCCGGCAGGAATAAGCTTGCCAATGATCACGTTTTCCTTCAAGCCCAGCAACGGGTCAATCCGGCCTTTGATGGCCGCGTCCGTCAATACCCGGGTGGTCTCCTGGAATGAGGCTGCCGAGAGGAAGGAATCGGTAGCCAGGGAGGCCTTGGTGATGCCCAGGATTATCGGCTTGGCCGTCGCCGGCTGCCCTCCCGCCTCCACGGTTCTCGTGTTTTCGTCCTCCAGTTCAAAGATGTCAACGATGCTTCCGGGCAAGAAGGTGGAGTCGCCGGGATCGTCAATCTTAACCTTGCGCAACATCTGCCGGACAACTATCTCAATATGCTTGTCGTTTATATCCACCCCCTGCAACCGGTAGACCCGCTGCACCTCGCGCAGCAGGTAAAGTTCGGCGGCGCGCTCGCCCTTTATCCGCAGCAGGTCGTGGGGGTTGACCGAGCCCTCGGTAAGCTCGTCTCCGGCACCTACCCAGTCTCCCTCGGCTACCCTCACGCGCGAGCCATAGGGGATGTGATAGCTGTACACCAGGCCGTCTTCGGCTACTACCTGTACCTCCCGGCGGCCCCGGTTCTCCAGGAGGCGCACTCCGCCGTCAACTTCGGAAATCACCGCCTGGCCTTTGGGTCTGCGGGCCTCAAACAATTCTTCCACCCGGGGTAAGCCCTGGGTAATATCCTCCCCGGCCACGCCGCCGGTATGGAAAGTACGCATGGTCAACTGGGTACCTGGCTCACCAATGGACTGGGCCGCGATAATGCCCACCGCTTCGCCGATCTCCACCGGCGCGCCGGTAGCCAGGTTCCGGCCGTAGCACCGGGCACAAACGCCGTACCGTGACCTACAGGTAAGCACGGACCTGATTTTTACCGAAGTTATTCCGGCCGCAAGAATCTCTGCCGCCTGGCCCTCGGTAATTTCATCCCCGGCGGGCACTATGACCTGCCCGGTTTCCGGGTGGACAATGTCCGCCACGGCATAACGGCCGATGATCCTTTCGTCCAGCTTCTCAATTACCTGGCTGCCTTCCCGGATTTCATTTACTTCTACGCCCTCAGTGGTTCCGCAATCGTCCTCGCGCACAATCACGTCCTGGGCCACGTCCACCAGCCGCCGGGTGAGGTAGCCGGAGTCGGCTGTCCGCAGGGCAGTATCGGCCAGACCCTTCCTGGCCCCGTGGGTGGAGATGAAATACTCCAGCACAGTCAGGCCCTCCCGGAAATTGCCCCTGATGGGCAGGTCAATGATCCGGCCGGAGGGGTCGGCCATCAAGCCGCGCATGCCAGCAAGCTGGCGAATCTGCTGCACGTTACCGCGAGCCCCGGAATTGGCCATCATGAACACTGGATTGAATTTGTCCAGGCCGGACATCAGCCGGTCGGTTACTTCCTTCGTGGCCCCATTCCACAGGTCAATTACCTTCTGGTACCGCTCTTCTTCGGTGATCAAGCCACGGCGGTACTGGTTTTCCACCTGGTCAACTGCTGCTTGCGTCCGGTTCAGTATTTGCTCCTTCTCAATAGGCACGTCCAGGTCAGTAATACCGATGGTGATCCCGGCCACCGTGGAATAGTGAAAACCCACCCGCTTGATCCCGTCCAACAGCTCAGCGGTACGGGAGGCACCCAGCTTCTGGTAACAGACAGCCGCAATCTCCCCCAGTTCTTTCTTGCCGACCTCGCGGTTATAAAAGCCCAGTTCCTCCGGGATCGGGATTTCCAGGTTGAAGATCAGGCGTCCGGCGGTAGTTTCCATAATCTGCCCGTGAAGGCGCACCTTTATCCGGGCGTGTAGATCTATCACTTTGTTAAGGTAGGCGTAGAGCACTTCCTCGTAGCTGGTGAAGGCTTTGCCCTCGCCCGTGGCGCCGGCCTTTTCCACCGTCAGGTAGTAGGATCCCAGCACCATATCCTGGGTGGGCGAAGCTACCGGCCGCCCGTCCTTGGGATTGAGGATATTATTTGCCGCCAGCATCAGCAAGCGGGCCTCGGCCTGGGCCTCGGGGCCGAGAGGCACGTGCACCGCCATCTGGTCACCGTCAAAGTCGGCGTTATAGGCGCTGCACACCAGGGGATGGATTTGCAGAGCCCGGCCCTCCACCAGCACTGGTTCAAAGGCCTGTATGCCCAGGCGATGAAGCGTTGGGGCCCGGTTGAGAAGCACCGGGTGCTCTTTAATTACTTCCTCGAGCACGTCCCAGACCTCGTTCCTCACCCGCTCTACCATCCGCTTGGCACTCTTGATATTATGGGCAAAACCCTTGTCCACCACCCGCTTCATGACAAAGGGCTTGAACAGCTCCAGGGCCATTTCCTTGGGCAGGCCGCACTGGTGCATCTTCAGGTTCGGCCCGACGACGATAACTGACCGGCCGGAGTAATCCACGCGCTTGCCCAGCAGGTTCTGCCGGAATCTTCCCTGCTTCCCTTTCAGCATGTCGCTGAGGGACTTAAGGGGCCGGTTCCCCGGTCCGGTCACCGGGCGGCCCCGGCGGCCGTTATCTATCAAGGCATCTACCGCTTCTTGCAGCATCCTCTTTTCGTTGCGGACGATAATGTCCGGGGCCCCCAGGTCGAGGAGGCGCTTGAGGCGGTTGTTCCGGTTAATTACCCGGCGATAGAGGTCGTTCAGGTCGGAGGTGGCGAAGCGCCCGCCGTCCAACTGCACCATCGGCCGCAGCTCCGGGGGGATGACCGGAACTACTTCCATGATCATCCATTCCGGCCGGTTCCCCGATTTGCGGAAGGCTTCTACCACTTCCAGCCGGCGGATGGCCCTGACTTTCCTCTGGCCGCTGGAGTTCTTCAGTTCCAGCCGCAATTCCTTAGCCATCTCGTCCAGGTCAATTTCCTCCAGGAGCTTCTTTACGGCCTCGGCCCCCATGGAAGCCTGGAAGCGGCTACCGTACTTCTCGCGGTACTCCCGGTACTCCGATTCAGTGAGTAACTGCTTTTTGGACAGTGGCGTGTCCCCGGGGTCGGTCACCAGGTAAGCGGCAAAATAAAGCACCTTTTCCAGGGAGCGCGGCGAAAGGTCCAGCAGCAGGCCCATCCGGCTGGGGATACCCTTGAAGTACCAGATATGGGAGACCGGAGCAGCCAGTTCAATATGCCCCAGCCGTTCCCGCCGCACCTTAGCCCGGGTAACCTCCACCCCACAGCGGTCGCAGACAATCCCCTTGTACCTGACCCGCTTGTATTTGCCGCAATGGCATTCCCAGTCACGCGTGGGGCCAAAAATGCGCTCGCAGAACAGGCCATCCCGCTCAGGCTTGAGGGTGCGGTAATTGATGGTCTCCGGTTTCTTCACCTCACCGCTGGACCAGGCCCGAATCTGCTCCGGAGAAGCCAGGCCGATGCGCATTTGCTCGAAATTGCTTACATCCAGCATTCCGGCCAACCCGCTCCTTTCTTAACCTCGGCTAAACCTCATCAGTATCTCCCAGCAGGTCCTCCTCGCCGAACTCGCCCTTACCCTTCCCCTCGTAGGGGAAGCCTTCATCCTCGTCCCACCTGGTCGCCGACACCGGTTGCAGGTACGCCTCTGGGTCAGCCTCGTCCGGCTGGCTGCGGCTACGGGTAGAACGGCTCACCTCCATGACCCCCAGATCTTCTTCCTCCTCATCTTCGTCAACAACATAGTCGTCTACGACGTCTTCCCCGGTATCAACATGCAGATCCAGGCCCAGCTCTTTGGCCGTCTGGGTCACGTCGTCGTCTTCGTCCTTAATCTCTATCTCCTCAGCGTCCTCTGAGAGGACTTTCACATCCAAGCCCAGGCTCTGTAGTTCCTTGATAAGCACCTTAAAGGATTCAGGCACTCCGGGCTCGGGCACGTTCTCTCCCTTAACGATGGCCTCATAGGTCTTGACCCGGCCTACCACGTCATCAGATTTGACCGTCAAGACTTCCTGCAGGGTATAGGCGGCGCCGTAGGCTTCCAGGGCCCAGACCTCCATCTCCCCGAAACGCTGCCCCCCAAACTGAGCCTTGCCTCCCAGGGGCTGCTGCGTCACCAGGGAGTAAGGGCCGGTAGAACGGGCGTGGATCTTGTCGTCCACCAGATGGGCCAGTTTCATCATATAGATATACCCCACGGTTATTTCGTTATCAAAGGGCTCCCCGCTCCGGCCGTCCCGCAGCACGGCCTTGCCGCTGGTGGGTAACCCAGCCTTCTGGAGCATTTCCGTGATGGAATGTTCCGTGGCCCCGTCAAAAACAGGCGAGGCCACGTGCCAGCCCAATGCTTCGGCGGCCCACCCCAGGTGGCACTCCAGAATCTGCCCCACGTTCATGCGCGAAGGTACTCCCAGGGGGTTCAGAACTATTTCCACCGGGGTCCCGTCCGGCAGGAAAGGCATATCCTCTTCCGGCACAATCCGGGAGATGACGCCCTTATTTCCGTGCCGGCCGGCCACCTTGTCACCCTCGGATATCTTGCGCTTCTGGGCCACATAGACCCGGACCAACTGGTTTATTCCTGGAGCCAGTTCGTCGCCGTTTTCCCGGGAAAATACTTTTACGTCCACGATCTTCCCGGCCTCACCGTGCGGCACCCGCAGGGAGGTGTCCCGTACTTCCCTGGCCTTTTCACCGAAAATGGCTCGGAGCAGCCTTTCCTCGGCCGTGAGCTCTGTTTCCCCCTTAGGCGTAACCTTGCCCACCAAGATGTCCCCCGGCTGTACCTCCGCCCCCACGCGGATGATTCCCCGGTCATCCAGATCCTTAAGCGCATCCTCCCCGACATTGGGGATGTCCCTGGTTATCTCCTCGGGTCCCAGCTTGGTGTCCCGGGCTTCACATTCATATTCCTCAATATGAATAGACGTATAGTAGTCTTCCTTAATCAGCTTTTCGCTGATGAGGATGGCATCCTCGTAGTTATACCCCTCCCAGGTCATGAAAGCCACCAGCACGTTACGGCCCATGGCCAGCTCACCGCCGTCGGTGGCCGGACCGTCAGCAATGACTTCGCCGGCTTCCACCCGGTCTCCCTTGCGGATGATCGGCCGCTGATTGATGCATGTCCCCTGGTTGGAACGCATGAACTTAATCAACTTATACCGGTCTACCGTACCGGCGTCAGTACGGATGATTATCTCCCGCGCGGTAACCTTCTCTGCTATGCCGCTGTTTCTGGCCAGCACCACTACGCCGGAATCCCTGGCTGCCTTCCACTCCAGCCCTGTCCCCACCAGAGGAGCTTCAGTCTTGATCAACGGCACGGCCTGGCGCTGCATGTTCGCCCCCATCAGGGCCCGGTTGGCATCGTCATGCTCCAAAAACGGAATGAGGGAGGCGGCAATGCTCCATACCTGTTTAGGCGACACATCCATGAAATCAACCCTGTCCACGGGCACCATGAGAATCTCGCTTCCATGGCGGGCATTGACCCGCTCGGTCTTGAACCGGCCTTCATCGTCCAGGGCGGCATTGGCCTGGGCGATAACGTACTTTTCTTCCTCGTCCGCGGTCAAATAAACAATCTCCTCAGTCACCAAGCCCTTTTCCTTGTCCACCTTGCGATAGGGCGTCTCAATAAAGCCGAACTCATTGATCCGGGCATAGGTGCTCAGGCTGCTGATCAAGCCGATATTGGGACCTTCCGGCGTCTCAATGGGGCACATCCGACCGTAGTGGGAATGATGTACGTCCCGGACTTCAAAGCCAGCCCGCTCACGGCTCAAGCCCCCCGGACCCAAGGCGCTGAGGCGGCGCTTATGCGTCAGCTCGGCCAGGGGGTTGGTTTGATCCATAAACTGGGACAACTGGCTGGAACCGAAGAATTCTTTAACCGCCGCCACTACTGGCCGGATGTTAATGAGCAACTGCGGGGTGACCACATCCACATCCTGGATGCTCATGCGTTCCCGCACCACCCGCTCCATGCGGGCCAGACCAACGCGGAACTGGTTCTGCAGCAGTTCCCCCACCGACCGCAGCCGCCGGTTACCCAGGTGATCAATGTCGTCGGGAGCCACCTCCCCATCCATGAGCTTGAGCATATGCGCAATGGTGGCCACAATATCTTCCTTCACCAGGATGCGGATGAACTGCTGCCGGCCGTTGACCTCCTCGTAGAGGACGCCGTGTTGCAACTTCTTGTGCAGCTTGTAACGCCCCACGTTCCCCAGGTCATAGCGCTTGGGGTCAAAGAATAAACTATCCAGTAACGAACGGGCGCTTTCCACCGTGGGAGGTTCTCCGGGCCGCAGCCGTTTATATATTTCAATCAGAGCCTCGTCCGTGGAATCGGTGGTGTCTTTCTCCAGGGACAACTGGATGCGACTATCTTCATTAAAGAGTTCGGTGATAGTGAGGGTGGAGCTGTAGCCAGTAGCGCGCAGGAGCACCGGCATCGGGATCTTCCGGGTGCGGTCCACCCGGACGGAGATGCTGCCATTGGCATCGGTCTCAAACTCAAGCCAGGCGCCCCGGTTGGGAATGATGGTGGCGCCGTAAATTTTGGCCCCAGAAGGGTCAACACTGGTACTGAAGTATACGCCGGGTGAGCGCACCAACTGGCTGACCACTACCCGCTCGGCGCCATTAATGACAAAAGTACCTTCTTCGGTCATTAAGGGAAAATCTCCCATAAAGACCTCTTGTTCCTTGACTTCGCCGGTATCACGGTTTATCAGGCGTACTTTCACTCTTAGGGGGGCGGCATAGGTCATGTCTCTTTCCTTGCAGGCTTCGACGGTATACTTGGGTTCGCCGAGATTGTAGTCAACAAACTCCAGAAGCAGGCTGCCGGTGAAATCCTGAATAGGGGAGATATCCCGGAAGGTTTCCCGCAATCCGGTCTCAATAAACCACTGGTAAGACTTCTTCTGCACCTCAATCAGGTTAGGGATCTCAAGAACTTCCTCAATGCGGGCGAAACTGTAGCGTTCCCTCTTGCCGGTCTTGACCGGGTAAGGATAGCTCACTAACCCATTCCCCCCAAGAGAATAAGAGTTTTTGAGAAAGGCAAGAGCAAAGCTACGGTGCCTTGCTTTGCTCTATGACAACCTGGCCCCTTATCTACCTATTATTACCTGCATAGGCCACCATTTATTCATCACACTGATGCCAATTCGTTATGATACCATACCCATACTGGCATGTCAAGCATAATATGCGGATTTCAGTGCTGACGCATGACTTTTATCCTCTAGCTATCTCAAGCCTTCTAAGGACCGCGAAAAATATTTCTGTCGCACTGCGAGCCATGCAAAACCCAGATGCCTAAACGGTTTGGCCGCTCTGAACGTGCGTCAGTACTGGTCAACATGGACTTTTTTCTTTCCCCTGCCTTCTGCCCGTGGTATAACCCGTGGTATAATGAGTTTGTCAGACAGTATTTGCTGGAAAGGATTTTGCCCGTGGAACATTCCTTACCCCCTTAACCCTGGCCCATTTCGGCCAGGTGTCTGGCGATTATCTCGCGGTCACTGGCGGAGATCTCGTCGCCCTCGTCCAGCCGGGCGGCTAGGCCCGCGGCTTCTTCCCCGGATGTTCTACCGGCTATCATCTCCTGGATCCTAGCCCGGGAGAACCGCCACTCCCGGCCGATCTTGGTGGCCGGCAGCCGGCCGCTTTTGACCAGGTTGTAGACCGTCTGGTTGCTGACGCGTAAGAGGTCAGCCACCTCTTCTACATTCATGACCTCCGGGTACTCAGGCTTGTTCAGGGTGCCCTGGATCAAACCCTGCATCAGGCGAACGTCGTCCGGCTCGTAAGCTTCCTCTCCGCAGGAAGAGCATACCCAGGCGTCCATCCCCCGGAAGACGATGGTACGCCCTTTCCAGGTAGTTTCCACGTCCTTCTTGACCTTTTCCATCTCGCCGTCACAGATATAGCACTGCACGGCTGATCACCTCCGCCTTTTCTTGAAGGGGCCCAAATCGTTCCACGCTTCCTCCCGGAAGCGGGCCACGGTAACTATGACAGGCGGGTCTGGAAATCTTAGGGCTGCTACCACGTAAAATTCCCGGCCCTCGCTATCCACCCCCCGGACCAGTACCTTCACGTCCCGGCCGTGATCCTGAATCTCAAGCACCTCACCCCTGGCCGCGCACCGGGCCACGTCTTGTTCGGCAATGTCCCGTTCGCCCATCCTCTGGTGGGCATGTTTGGAAATAATATAAGACCGGTCTTTTGCCGCCTTCCGGAGGATGACTATCCAGGGGGTCATTCTCCCCTCTCCTCCTCTTATAAGATATTATAAGTTAGCCTAAAATACAACTACCTGTTCAAAAATATTTTTCGGAGAGGAGAAGCCACTTCAATCCGCAGCCCGATCATTCTTCTTTCCACTCGGCTATGTTTGCCCCGAGTTGCAGCAGGGTCTCCTTGACCTTACTGTCCAGGGTGGTTCGGTCAAAGCCGCCCTCGGCCTCGGCCTTGATCTCTATGGTAATTTCGGGTTCGGCGCCCAGGACCTTCAGGGGCCGGATGACACCGCCCACGATCTGGGAGAGCTTGTCCCGGGGCACCGCGGCCCTGATGGCCACCCGCTTCACCACGGCCGCAGAAGGCTGGGCTGGGCGGCCGCCGCTAACTGGAGCTACCTGCTGCTCCCTACCTTGCATGACGCCGGTTCCGCCCGGGGTCTCCCCGGGGTATGTGTACCCGCCGCCCATGGCGGGACGTTCGCCGCCGGCCGTACCCTGCTCGCAGGCCAGGTGCCGGTAGGCGGCCGGGATAACAAAGGGCAGGTCTTTTTCGGCCTGCTCCAGCCTCTTCTGTACCTCCTCCCGGGCCGCTGCTGTGAGCGCTATCCCGGCATCGCCCGCAATGTCCTTCAGGGCCAGGAAGCGCCGGAACTGCTTTTCCAGGCCCTGGAAGGTGCCGGCGTCCAGGGCCAGGATAAAGACGGTGTTGCGGTAAATGCGGAAGGTGGAGCCCGCGTTTTGCACCAGTTCTTTGGCCAGCCGGTCGGTTTCCTGGTCGCCGTACTTCAAGTCAGGGTCCAGGAGCGCGAGCTTTAAGCGCCGGGTTTTGTACAGCCCGGCCACCGCCTGGGCCAAAAGCCGCAGGACTCCTCGGGTGCGCTGGAAGGTGGGGAAGGAGCCCCAGCGCTCATGGAGGACGTCAATGAGCTCCGGGTGAAATGGATAGGCCCGCTCGATCTTCTCCCGGTAGGCTGGCTCCCGTACCTCGGCTGGCACGTCGCTGCCCGGCCCCTGGGGTAGATTTCCCTGAAGGCCCGGGCGATTTTCTCCTCGAAATACCTCTTGCCTCCTTCAACGCCGCCCCGCTCGCCTGGGCGACAGTTGGGATTTGCGTTTCGATGTTCGGTATTTGGGAGAGATGGGACAAGACTCTCTCTTCCCAATCAACTGCACTGGGGTAGTAAATGAAGGGTGAAGCCTCCACGTAATCCCATACCATTGCCAACGCTTGTCTGTTAAAAGTATGAGCAACAGCCTCCAATTGAGTAATCCACGGGACAAGAACACTTGATTGATCAACCAACCTATCCACCGCCATCGCTAAGTGGTTAAAAACATAATTACGGTGACGTATTTTTAACAAGCTGTTCTAATGAGTTCCTTTGTCGGCGCCCCGCCACTTCGCCCCGGCCGTCCTTGACCTCCCCGGCCAAAAACCAGAGGAAGCCGTCCTTCCGGCCATCGGGGTCGGTAAACACGGCGCCGTGGGAGGCCTCCTCGCGGTAACGCTGGAACACGGTCTCCAGCACCGCCTCCATCAGCGGGTGCCCCATCGTCACCAGCTCGGCCTGCCCCCTGAAGGCCGCGTCCTTGTCGAAGGCCACCTTCAGGTACTCTCGGTGGACTTCCCCTAACCTGGCCTTTAAGGCGTACGGCTGGTTGCGCACCTCAAAGGGAACCGCCTCCACCCGCCAGAAGCCGTCCCGGCGCCTTTCCACCTTCAGCCCCAGCCTGGCCGCAGCCCGCAAGAAGAATTTTTCCACGTACTCAGGCACCAGCCGGTTTTCCCGGGCCTGCCTCTGCTCACCCAGGACCCGGGACAAATCAATGTGCCGGGTGGCCAGGGCCTCCAGGGTGGCCTCCCTCACCCGGCGGATGGCCTCGTACTCCAAGGTGTCCCGGGATTCGGTGAAGATGAGCAGCTTGGTGCCGGTCTGGCGCAGGTTTTCGTCCTCGATAACCTCCCGCAGGCGGTTGAGCTTGGTTTCAATCTCTTTTCTTTCCACCTCGCGCGCCAGGAGCACCAGTTCCGCCAGCTTCTCGATCTCCTCCCCCAGCTCCTCCAGGGTCTCCGGTCCCCGCGGTGGGGCGTGGCGGTGAGAAAAAGCAAATACTTGGTGATCCGGGAGATAAGCTCGCCGAACTGGTAACGGGCGGTCTTGGTGACCTTCTCCCCGTAGCGGTAGGCGGCCATCTTGTGGGCCTCGTCCACGATCACCAGGTCCCAGGAGGAATCCTTCAGGGCGAACATCACGTCGTCCTGCTTGGCGAAATCCAGGGAGGTGATGACCTGGTGGTGCTCGGTCCAGACGTTCTGCCCCCAACTGGCGTTCATCACGCCCCGGTCCACCACCAGGAAGTTTTCCTGGAAGCGCTCCTTCATTTCCCGCAGCCACTGGTCCTTCAGGTGGCCGGGGGTGATGATGAGGACCCGGCCTACCAGCCCCCGGTACTTCAGCTCTTTTAGCAGCAGGCCGGCCATGATGGTCTTGCCGGCGCCAGGGTCGTCGGCCAGCAGAAAACGGATGGTGGGGTTTTTGAGGATATGGTGGTACACCGCCTCGATCTGGTGCGGCAGGGGGTCCACCCGGGAAACGCTTATACCGTAAAGGGGGTCAAACTGGAAGGCATTGCGGATGCGCATGCCCTCTAAAAAAAGAAAAACGTGCTCGGGGTTACCCGTAAACTCCAGGGCATGTTCGCGGGACCTTACCAGGCCGGCCAGCTCATCATAGCTGAGGACCGGGTCATAGTACCGCCGGGAGTTCAGCCCTACCGCCTCAATCTTGATCCGTGAGGAGCCAACAGGCCTCACCACCAGCACCTTGACCGGTTCGGGAAAAATCGAACCGCTGACTACGGCGCCCGCTTCTATGGCCACCAGCATTCACCGCCCCCTCGTGTGTCGTCAATTGGCAAAGGCCTTCCGCAATAATATCGAGGAATTCGCCATCAATGAAGGGAAGTCCTGCCAGGTGGGGAGGGACAGACAGTCATTCAGGCCCGCCCGTTCAGCAGCATTAGGGGACGGCCAACTTGGTTTTGGGGCCGCCGTTCTGGTGGTTCAGGACTGCGCTTCGAAGAATCAAGCCTGCGAAATTTTTTCACTGTACGGCTTGTCACCCACCAGGCGGCGGCCCCGGTGATAGCCCGCCGGGCCCTAGGCTATGCCGAAAGGGTGCCCAAAGAAATCCTAAGGGTGCTGGCGCTTGCTGAGGGTGGCTAAGAAGCAGAGCAAAACTGGATACTGATATTGTCGCAAGCTGCAGTGGTAATGATGAAAATGCGCCCTTCGGTGCAGGCAACACCTCCGGGCGCAGGTATACTTGCGGTTTCGGCTCCAATCCGAGTAACTACTTTATCTCTACCGAGGCCCCGGCCTCAACCAGTTTGTCCTTTACCTGCTCTGCCTCTTCCCGGCTGACCTTCTCCCTTACCGGCTTGGGCGCTTCATCCACCAGGGCTTTGGCTTCTTTCAGACCCAGGTTGGTCAACTCACGGACCACCTTAATAACGTTGATTTTCTTGTCGCCGGCGCCAGTGAGGATAACATCAAACTCGGTCTGCTCCTCTTCAGCTTCGGCTGGCGCAGCCGCACCTCCGGCTGCCGGGGCGGCCATTACCGCCTTGGGAGCCGCAGCACTGACGCCAAACTCCTCTTCAAAGGCCTTGATCAGTTGTGACAGTTCCAGCACCGTAAGCCCTTTGACGGCCTCAATAATCTCCTCTACCTTGGTTGGCATTACGTCTTACCTCCTCTAAAGGTTATAATTAGCGATTGAGCGATGGCCCAGCTCCGCTCTTATCATTACGCGCTTTGCGCCTCTTGCTGCTCGCGCACTGCCTCTAACACATATACCAGGTTCCGTAACAAGCCCTGCAGGCACCCGGCCAGGCCACTTAAGGGAGCCGCCATCCCGCCGGCCACCCTGGCCAGCAGCTCCTCCCGGGACGGGAGCTCGGCCAGGGCCTTGACCCCTTCCCCAGAAAAAACTCTCCCGGCCAGAACCGCGCCTTTAAGTCCCATTACCTTGTGCTCCCTGGCAAACTCCACCAGAATCTTAGCGATCTGCGTTTCATCCCGGGGAGCAAAGGCCATGGCTGTCGGCCCCTCCAGGTATGGCGCGAGATCCTCCCATCCCATATCCTGAGCCGCGCGCCAGGCCAGGGTGTTCTTTACCACCTGGAGATCAGCGCCGGCATTCTGGAGCTGGCGGCGCAGTCGGGTTATTTCGGCTACCTTCAGCCCGCGGTAGTCCGCGAGGATTATCGCCTGTGACCGTTCCATCCGGTCTTGCAGTTTGGCCACCTCTTGCTCTTTCCGAGCCCGGCTCTTACTCATCCGCTCACCTCCTCTCTGCGTATACGCAAAAAGCCCTCGCAAGCGCGCAAGCCAGGCGAGGGCTTCCCATATCGGGAGCGGATTAAGATCCAGCGGCCTCCCCGACCTGCGGCCAGCATTGCCGTCAGGCCGTACCCGAAAACCACACCGGACCATCCCTAGCCTCGGCAGGCAAAATTTAAGCTCTGCGCACCTGCTGTCTGCGGCTGTATATTATTCTATCGGAGCAGCTTCTGCACGTTAACCTTGATCCCGGGGCCCATGGTGGTGGCCAGGGCGACGCCACGCATGTACTGCCCCTTGGCCGCGGCCGGCTTGGCCTTGACCAGGGCGTCAATCAGAACCTGCAGGTTTTCCAACAGCCTGGCCGGCTCAAAACTCACTCTCCCGATGGGGGAGTGCACTATCCCGGCCCGGTCTACCCGGTACTCAATCTTGCCGGCCTTGGCTTCCCTTACCGCCCTGCCAACTTCTGGGGTGACCGTACCGCTCTTCGGGTTGGGCATCAATCCCCGGGGCCCGAGGATACGGCCCAGCCGACCCACCATCCCCATAACCTCCGGGCTGGCAATGGCCACGTCAAAGTCCAGCCAGCCACCCTGAATCTTTTCCACCAGATCTTCGGCTCCCACGTAATCGGCCCCGGCCTCCTCCGCGTCCTTGGCCGCATCGCCCTTGGCAAAGACCAGCACTTTGCGCTCCTTACCGGTACCATGGGGCAGCACCACCGCCCCACGCACCTGCTGGTCCGCATGCCGGGGATCCACCCCGAGCTTTACCGCCACCTCGACCGTTTCGTCGAATCTGGCGGTAGCGGTTTTCTTCACCAAGTCCAGCGCCTCAAGGGGATCGTAGGCCTTCTGGCGATCTAGCAGTTTGGCCGCTTCTTGATATTTCTTGCCATGCCTGGCCATCATAATACCTCCTGTGGTCCTAACGGAAATTGCTTTTCCTCCCACACTTTTTTCTACGCCTCGGCTATTTCTATGCCCATGCTCCGGGCTGTCCCTTCCACCATGCGCACCGCCGCTTCCAGGTCACAGGCATTTAGATCTGGCATCTTCAACTGGGCGATCTCAACCACCGTGGACCTGGGTAACCGCGCCACCTTGCGCCGGTTCGGCTCCCCGGAAGCCTTCTCCAAACCGGCGGCCCGCTTGAGGAGCACGGCCGCGGGCGGCGTCTTGGTAACAAAGGTAAAGGAACGATCATCGTAGACGGTTATCTCCACTGGGATGATCAAGCCCTCCTGGTCGGCCGTCCGCTCGTTGAATTCCTTGCAAAAGGCCATAATATTAACTCCGTGCTGCCCCAGGGCCGGCCCCACCGGCGGAGCTGGAGTCGCTTTGCCGGCGGTTACTTGGAGTTTGACCATCCCAACCACCTTTTTCTTGGCCATATTTTCACCTCCAGCCTGCTAAACCTTATCCACCTGGGTAAAATCCAGTTCCACCGGGGTTTCCCGCCCAAACATGGAAACCAGTACCTTCAGCTTGCCGCGCTCGGGTTGAACTTCCTCTACGGTACCGATAAAATTTTCAAAGGGACCGGTGATGACGCGTACATTTTCTCCCACCGCAAAATTTACGCGCACGCGCGGCTGCTCAGCGCCCATCTGGCGCCTTATCTGCTCCACTTCCGCGGGGTGCAAAGGGACTGGTTTGGAGCCGGCCCCCACAAAGCCGGTTACGCCTGGGGTGTTGCGCACCACGTACCACGAATCGTCGGTCAGGATCATCTGCACCAAGACGTAGCCGGGATAGATCTTGCGCTTGGCCAGCCTTTTCTTCCCGTCCTTGATCTCCCACTCGTCTTCCATGGGCACGACAACCTGGAAAATCTTTTCCCCCATATTCATGGTAGCCAGGCGCTTCTCCAGGTTGGCTTTGACCTTGTTCTCGTATCCAGCGTAGGTATGAATGACATACCAGTTCTTTTCCATACGGCCTTACAGCACCAACCCCACAAGGTAACTGAAAAGAGAATCGAGTAACCAAATGGCCCCCATAAAAACAAGCACCATAATAATAACCACTACCGTATAAGTGAAAAGTTCTTCCCGCGTGGGCCAGTGCACCTTCTTCAGCTCAACCCATGAACCGCGCAGGAAGCGCCGCGCGCGGGTGACGATATTCTCTTGCTTAGCCAGCGCTTTACTGGTAGTTGTAGCCATTATATTACTTGGTCTCCCGGTGTACAGTATGGGCACCGCAACGGGGGCAGTACTTTTTCAGCTCTATCCGGTCAGGATCATTCTTCTTGTTCTTGCTGGTAATATAGTTGCGTTCTTTGCACTCGCTGCAGGCCAGGGTAATATTGATCCGCATCTTTCACTCCCCCCAGGTCCGACCCATCCCCGGGCCGCCAGATTTGCGCCCCTTACTTTACCACGCCACAATGGATTTGTCAATTACTCCTTAATGGCGGTGACAACGCCGGCCCCAACCGTGCGGCCTCCCTCGCGAATGGCGAACCGCAGCCCTTCTTCTATCGCTATCGGCGTTATCAGCTTGATCCCCATCCGCACGTTATCTCCCGGCATCACCATCTCTACCCCTTCCGGCAGCGTGATCGTCCCGGTCACGTCTGTCGTCCGAAAGTAGAACTGCGGCCGGTAGCCGTTGAAAAACGGCGTGTGCCTCCCGCCTTCTTCCTTCGTCAATACGTATACTTCCGCGTCAAAACCGGTGTGCGGCTTGATTGACCCCGGCTTCGCCAGTACCTGCCCTCTCTCTATTTCTTTCCGGTCTACTCCCCGTAGCAGTACCCCGATATTGTCACCCGCTTCGGCTACATCCAGCGTCTTCCGGAACATCTCTACTCCCGTCGCTACCGTCTTGCGCGGCTCGTCACTTAACCCTACTATCTGCACTTCTTCCCCTACTTTTATCGTCCCTCTCTCTACTCTCCCGGTCGCTACTGTCCCCCGCCCCGTGATCGTGAATACGTCTTCTATCGGCATCAGGAACGGTTTGTCTTTATCCCGCTGTGGCGTCGGAATATACTCGTCTACCGCGTCCAAAAGCTCCAGCACTTTCCCACACCACTGACATTCCCTTTGCCCACACGCGCACTCCAGCGCCTTCAGCGCCGACCCCGCGATTATCGGCAGGTCATCCCCAGGAAACTCATACTGGCTCAACAGTTCCCTGACTTCCATCTCTACCAGTTCCATCAGTTCTTCGTCGTCTACCATGTCCGCCTTGTTCAAGAAAACCACGATATACGGCACCCCTACCTGCCGCGCCAGTACGATATGCTCCCGCGTCTGCGGCATCGGCCCGTCCGCCGCCGATACCACCAGGATCGCCCCGTCCATCTGTGCCGCCCCGGTAATCATGTTCTTCACGTAGTCGGCGTGCCCCGGACAGTCTACATGCGCATAGTGCCGCTTGTCGGTCTCGTACTCCACGTGCGCCGTGGCGATGGTGATGCCCCGCTCCCGCTCCTCCGGCGCCTTGTCTATTTCCTCAAACGCCGTGGCTTTCGCTTTCCCTTGCTTGGCTAGAATATAGGTGATCGCCGCGGTTAAGGTGGTCTTCCCATGGTCTACGTGCCCGATGGTCCCTACGTTTACGTGCGGCTTCGTCCGCTCGAATCTTTGCTTGCCCATGGACGTAATCCTCCTTCAAGCCAGGTTTTCCCAATAGAACCGGCTCTATTCTAGCGTATTTCCTTAGCCAAGTCAACCAGCACTCTCTTTCCCGATAGCTTCCCGCAAAGCTGCCAGCTCCCGTAGCAGCCTCGCTTGCCGCCGGCCAAGAACCAGCGTGTAAGCAAAAATAAATATCCAGGTGACACTGTAGGCAGCCCAAACATATTCCATTTCTGATTCCCCCTTTGTTACTCAACGGCCCACCTAATCGTATTCCTGCCGCAGTTCTTCTTTTAGCTGCTTTAGCTCCTCCTCCACGGCCTGTATGCCCAGGTTCTTACGCAACAAGTACAAATACAGGGCGGTAAAGGCCAGCACACTTAAAATAAGGGCGGTGAGCATTGAGGCCGGAAGCCCCCCACCGCTTGACCCAAGTACTATCGGGTGGCTGCCCCACCATTGTACCGACAAGTACACAATGGGTACATCCACGAAACCGATAATGCCAAAAACGGCGGCGAGTATACCGCGGCGCTCGTCCCCCGCCGTGGCCCGGATCAGGAGATAGGCCACGTAGATAAACCAGAGAATCAAGGTAGTGGTGAGGCGGGGCTCCCACGTCCACCACATGTTCCAGGAAGAGCGGGCCCAGATAGGACCGGTGATCAGCACCAGGGTGGTAAACATCACCCCTATCTCCGCAGAGGCGCTGCCCAGGCGGTCCCAGCGCGCCTCCCGGGTGCGGAGATAGGCCACGCTGGCCACGAAAACGACAAAGAAGGCGAGAAAGGCGTTCCAGGCCGTCCCCACGTGGACGTAAAAAATCTTCTGGACCTCCAGGAGGGTCTTTTCCACCGGGGCATAAATGAAAATGGCATAGATGGCCACCAGCATCAGGATCAGAGTTATCCCCGCCAGGGGCCGATCCCATTTATCGTTCACTTCTACACCTCCAGGCAGTAATCGAACAAGACATAGGCCACGGCTAAAAAGATTATATCGTAAACCCCCAGCAACCGCAACCAGGAAGCTACGGCCTGCCACTGGCCGCCGCTCATAAGGGTAGAAGTGGCTTCTACCGCGGCGATCAAAACCGGTACCATAACCGGGAAAACCATCAGGGGGAGCAGGATCTCACTCATGCGTGTATTGCTAGCCAAGGCGGCTAGGAAGGTGCCTACGGCCACAAACCCCAAAGTGCCGAGAAAAATAGTCAGTACCAGCCAACCCAGGGAGGCCTGCAGGTGATAATTGAAAAACACCAGAAACAAGGGAAAGGAAACTATCTCCGTCAGCCCGGTAAAGATGAAATTGCTGGTTACCTTGGCCACGTAGATGGCCGTGCGGTCTACCGGGGCCAGCATCAGCCCCAGCAGGCAGTCATTATCCCTCTCCACGGCAAAGGCCCGGTTCAACCCCAGTACTCCGGCGAAGGTGAAGGCCACCCAGATAATGCCCGGCAACACCTCCTGGGTAGTGCGCTGTACCGGGTTAAAGGCGAAGGCAAAAATGACAATCACCAGGAAGGAAAAAATCAACATCGAACTTATCATTTGTTTGCTGCGAAATTCAAGGAGCAGGTCTTTCCAGACCAGTACCCCTACTTTGCGCCAGAACATGATGTTTAGCCTTCCACCTTTTGCAGGTACAGTTTCTTGAAGTCCGCGCCCCGGAGGGAGGCTGTTTCCTCATTGAAGACCACCCGCCCCCGGCGCAAAATCACTACCCTATCGGCCAGATCCAGCCCCTGCTCAAAATTGTGGGTGATCAGGAAGATGGTGCGCCGCTCGTCCCGCAGCCGGCGCAGGACCCCGTTGAGAATTTCAATGGCGTGCTGGTCCAGGCCGGTATATGGCTCGTCGAAGAAAAGCAAGGCCGGCTCGTGGAGAATGGCCCTGGCAATGGCCAGGCGCTGCTGCATCCCGCGCGAAAAGGTCCGTACCGGGTCATGGAAGTAGTACCGCAAACCGACTTCCTCCAGCACGGACTCGATCCGCAGGGGCAAATTGCCGACGTCGTAGAGCCGGCCGTAGAAATAAAGGTTTTCGGCCGCGCTCAGGTGGCTGTACAGGAGGGTACTGTGAGAGATGACGCCGATCTGCCGCCGCAGAGAGGGATCCGCAGCCTCGGCGGGGCGGCCGGCGATCTTAACCTGGCCGGCGCTGGGCGGCAGCAAAAGGGAAAGAATCTTTAACAGGGTTGTTTTTCCGGCCCCGTTAGGACCCAGTACAGCCACAAATCCCCCGGTAGGAACCTGTAGGGTTACGTCCTGTAAGATGGCCTTATCCCCGATTTTCTTGGTCACGCCAATGGCTTCAATTATTGCAACTGGCCCCCTACCCGGCGAATTGACGCAGGTGCAGCTTTACCTCCACCAGTTTCTTCCTATATATTTCCCGCAGCCGTTCGTATTCAACCTGGTCAAGTTCCTGCCGGCTGAGCTTGTCCTCTAGCTCGGCCAGGTGCTCCAAAAGAACCTTTTCCCGAGCCCGGAGGCGCTGAAATACCTGCTCGTCGTCCGCCGTCCCGGCAGCCCCCCCTGGAGCCTGCCGGCGGCGGCTGCGCAGGTAATAAACGAGAATGGCCACCGGGACGGCTATCACTATTGCCAGGAAAAGGTGCGCGTTGATTCCGGCAAAAGGTGACTGGTTCCAGAAGCGGATATGGGACTGGTTGTGAAACTTGGGGGAACTCTCCGGTACCGGCCCGCCCGGTGCGCTAGAACTCCCGCCACCGGCTCCGGCAGTGGCCAGCATCTGTACCTGGCTCCCGGCAGTTACCTTCCCGGTGGCAAAAACATGGTACTCCTGGCCGTTAACCTGAGCCAGGCCCAGATCAGCGACCTGGTCCCCGAAAATGCTGAAGCCGCCGTTACCGGGCGTGAACAGATAAATCTGCCCCACATCCAGACCCACCTGCCGGGAGAGGTCAAAATGGGGGGTATCCGACGTGAGTTCGTAACTGTAAGCCACGGCGCTATTTCCGGGAGGCAGTTCCCCGCTGATCTCCACAACCCCGTTATTAATGGCCGTCTGGAGACTGCTCTTGACCTGCGGGCCGGCGGCACCGGCTGGCAAGTACAGACGCAAGGGCTCCTTCAGGGAGATGGCTTCCGTCCTCGCATTGTCCAGAATGACGTTTTCTTGCACCGTCAGTTTGTGATCCTGGGTCTCGCCCAGGATCAGGTGATACATCCCCACCTGCACCCCGGGGGATACCTGTGTTTCCGCCCTGGCCACTGCCGGCACCTGCAGCAGGACGACCAGGGCTATCAGCAGCCGGGCGGCCGCCGTCCACCTCCATACCCACCACCGCATATTCTTCCCCCTCATCCCTTTTGCTGCCGGATCTGGGCCAGTTCCCGGGCTATCTCCGCCTCAATTTCCTTTTCTATTTCAGCTTCTATGGAGCCACCAGGGGCCACCGGGCCCTCCATTTCTTTTTCTTCTTCCTGCAGGACTTGCACGGCCTGGCGCTTATATTCCCGGCTAAGGGATTCGTAGTCACCCTGCGAAAGCTTGCCCATCTGGTAGTCAAACTCTATCTCTCCCAGGGTGGTAAAAACAGCCTCACGCCGCGTTTCCAGTTCTTCCTCTTCTCGCCACTCCGGCTCCAGGTCGGGAGACTCCGGCTCGGCCCGCAGCAGCGGAGCCCCCACCAGATAAGCAACCACCACGACCAGCGCCAGGCCTACCACCAGCGTCAAGGGGTCCATGCCAACCCTCCTTCTAACTACAAGTACTTCTTCATCTCCCGCTGCAACACGCCTTCATAGGCCTCAAGATCGGCTTCTTCGGCCGCGTCAGGCTCCCGGTGAGCAGCCTGGCGGCGGTCAAAAACCCAGCGATCCAGAGCCAGATAAATAATCAAGGCCCCGGCCAGGATGGCCAGAAAGGGCATTACCCAGGCGACAAGGTTAAAAGGCACGTGAGGGGGCGGAGCGGCCATGACCTCTTCCCCGTAAATCCCGACCATATAGGAATAGATCTCCTGTTCCGTAAGCCCCGCCGCCAACTGCTCGCGAATCTGCTGGCGCATGTTCTGGGCGGTGGCGTTGTCACAAGTGGCTAACGGCATGCCACACCCATCGGTACACATCAGGTTGGCCTCTATTTTCTTAAAAAGGGTCTCATCAACCCCCTGGGCGGCGTAGCTGCGCCCTGCGCCGGACCCGGCCAGGATAACCGCCAACACCACTCCCGCCAACGCCGCGATTGCCGCCCGCTGCCACCCTCGGTTACGCACCTGTTCTCCACCTCCTAGACGCCTCTATCATTTTCCTCACTTATCCACCCTCTGGGGGTACTGGCACTGGCATAGCGCACACCCAGGGTGCGATCGCGACCCGGCCAGACAGCCAGGATGGTGCCCAGAACCAGGACGTAACCACCGATCCAAAGCCAGCTCACCAGCGGGTTGACGTGGACTTCGATGGTGGCCTCCCGCCCGTAATTTCCCCAACCGGAAAGGATAACGTAGAGGTCTTCCTTGAGGCTGCCCATAATGGCCACCTCGGATGACATTTCCGGCCAGTTGGCGTACTCCACCTTTTCCGGCCGCACCACGCCCAAGTCCCGGGTCCCCTTCTTTACCGCGAGATTAGCGAAATAGACGGTGTTTCGCCCTTCCTGGCGGTAATCCATCCCCTGGTAGGTCAGGGCATAGTCGCCGACTGTAATGACTTCCCCGGCATTAACTGTCCGCGTCACTTCGTGCATAAAAAAGGTGGACCCCACTACGGCAAAGGCAATCATTACCACCCCGAGGTGCACCATATACCCGCCGTAGCGACGCCGGTTCCGCCAGACCAGGCGGCCAAGGGCCGTCAGTGCCCGCTCCCCGGTCATGCGGGCGCGGACCCGCACCCCACGGAAAAACTCGAGAAAAATAGTGGCCAGCACGAAGAAGGCCACCGCAAAGCCGCTGACGGCCCGCCAGTCCGCCCCCGGCACAGCAAAAACCAGGATGATGGCAAAGACCACGGCTGAAGCCAGGGGGAGGGAAAAGCTCTCCCGCAGGTTCTTCCAGTTGGCCTTCTGCCAAGCGATAAGCGGACATACCCCCAGCACAAACAGCATGGCCAGGAGGATGGGCCCGTCCACCTGCTCGAAGTAGGGCGGTCCCACCGTAACCTTGACCCCGCGGACAGCCTCTGAGATCAGGGGGAAGATGGTGCCCCAAAAGGTGGCAAAGGCCGCCCCCACCAAGAGCAGATTGTTTACCAGGAAGCTCGCTTCCTTGGACAGATAGGACTCGAATTCGCGCCCTTCCTGCAAAAGCTTCAACCTGTCCACCAAGAGATACAGGGAGAAGATCAGCATCAGGCCCATGAACCCGAGGAGATAGGGCCCTAACGCCGAACCGGCGAAGGCATGTACCGAGGTCACCACCCCGCTGCGTACCAGGAAGGTGCCAAAAATGGTCAGGGCGTAGGTAATGATGATCAGCAGCATGTTCCAGGTCTTCAGCATATCCTTACGCTCCTGCACCATTACGGAGTGGAGAAAGGCTGTGCCCGTCAGCCAGGGGATAAAAGAGGCATTTTCTACCGGATCCCAGCCCCAGTATCCTCCCCAGCCAAGCTCCACGTAAGCCCACTGGGCGCCGTACAGGTTCCCCAAGGTCAAAAAGAGCCAGGCGATTATCGTCCAGCGCCGGGTGACCTTGATCCACAGGTCGTCTACCTGGCGAGTGATAAGGGCGCCCATGGCATAGGCATAAGGGATGGCAAAGCCCACATAGCCCAGGTAGAGCGTGACCGGATGGAAAACCATCCCCGGGTTCTGCAGAAGCGGGTTCAGGCCGTTGCCTTCGGCCGGCGTTACCCCGCCGGGCACCAGGGCAAAGGGGTTCTCGACAAAGGCCAGCAGGAAAAAGAAGAAGACGCTGTTAATCGCCAGGATGGCCGAAACATAGGGAATGGCCAAGCGCTCCTGGAAACGCCTGGAGTTGGCCACGATGGCCCAGTAAATGCTCAACACCCACACCCACAAGAGTAAAGACCCGGCATTGCCGGCCCACAGCGCGGAAAACTTGTAAAAAGCCGGTAGATCGGAGGAAGTGTATTGCCATACGTAAAGAATGCGGAAGTTGCTGGTGACCAAAAAGTATACCAGAATTACCCCGGCGACGCTGGCCAGGATAGCTGCCGATGCCGCTCCTCCCCGGGCGCTCCTGAGTATACGTTCGTTACCCTGGCGGGCACCCGTAACGGTGGCCACCGCCGCATAAACGCTGACGCATAGCCCGAGCAGTATCGCCAGATAACCTACGTCTACCATACCCTACCTCCTGCGATTGGAAGTTAGAAATTAGAAGTTGGGGGTTGGGGGTTGGGGGTTAGATCACGCGGTTTCAAGAAAACCACCGTCCCGCCACCCCGCCGTCACCTTCACCTATTTTGCCGGGGTCCCTCCCCCGGTCGCGGCTTCGTACTTGCTGGGACATTTGGTGGTCAGCTTCTCCGCCTTGAAAACGCCGGCCTGTGGGTCATAATACCCCTCGACCACGGCCTGGGTTCCTTGAGAAAAGTTGTCCGGTTTTATCCCCTCATATACCACCGGCAGCAGCTTGTCCGGTTCCTCAAAATCAGCCAGGGAAAAACGCAACTCGATCTTCTGGCTGTCCCACTGCACCGTATCCTGGAGCAACGTCCCTTCCGTGAGCAGGTATTGCCCTCCCAGTTCCTGACCGCGCGCCAGCATGTCCTTGATGCTCACCTGCTGGCTGGCCGTGCTGAACCCGGTAATCATCAGATAGGCGACCGCAGCCGCCACCACCAGTACGCCGATGGTCACTTTCTGTCTTGATTTCATTCCGGTACCCCCTTCGAACCCCCTAGCTTCAGCGCCCTTCCTCTTCCAACTGCTGGAGAAGCTTCTTGTAGGTATCCTCGCTTATCTTGCCATCCAGCAGCATCCGGCGAATCTTCTTTTTCTCTTCCTGGATGGTACCGCTCACCGCCCCACCGCCTTTGGCCGCCTTTGGTCCGGGACCAGAAGTTCCGCTGGCTTTCTTGCTCCCCTTGGGGGAACCACCGGCAGCATAGGCCGGACTCTGTTTCTGGCCCCGGCGGTCCTGATTTTGCCAGGTTTGCTGGCGACCGTAAAGGATAAAAAACGCAAGTACAACCACAAAGGCCACCAAAACAATGATTACGGTGGTGTTGAACGACGAAGGCGAAGCGGCAGCTTCAGCCGCGCCGCCGGCCGGAGCTGCCGAGCCACCGTTGCCGGCCGCAGCGGTTACCGACGGCTTGTCGTCCGGTTTGCTGTAGCTAATGGCGAAGTTCAGTTCTTTCCCAGCCGGGACCTGGCCTAGCCGGTAATTATGGTTGGTAAACTGGGTACCGTTAACTTCCTCCTGGGAGACAAAATCAGCCCCGGGTTCTACCTTAAAATTCTCCGCCCGTAAGGGCTGTTGCACGCTCACCTGCAGGGACTGGACATCAAAGGCCTCATGGTAGGCCACCTGCAAATCGCGCGCACCGGCACCGCTCACCGGCTGAAAGTAGTACTCAAACATCACCGGAAAGGTTTCTCCGGGCTGAAGGGTGCGGGAGGGTTTCCACACCACTTCCAGCGTCCCGTCATCCCGCTTGACCGTATCATATGGCTGGCAAAGCATACCTTTTTCCAGCTCACAAACCATGTTCACCTGCGCTCCCTGGGGCAGGCGATAGCGAACCTCCCCCGTAAAGGGCTGGCCGGTATTATTCTCCAAAAGCCCATTATAAACTACCAGTACTTGCGGCTTATCGTATTCCGGCCATATGGATACATCTAACTGTTTCATGGGCAGCAAAGGCGCCTGCGCCCCCGCGACCTCCGGCACGCCGGCCAGCAATCCGGCCAGCACCAGGATGATGCCCACCATAACCCGCAGCTTTTTCATTGTCAACCTCCAATCGGTTGTAAAAATCCCTTACATGTTTCTCTTTACTGCACAGGATTCCTGCTGGGGCGATGAAAAAGGCTACGGAAAAAATAGGCGAAAGAAGCGAAGGAGAAGGAGGAAGAGAGACCGGCGGCAAACCTGTTCCCATACCCACATCGCCCCTCGCTTCCAAACCCGCCACCGGGCTGGTACCTGAGGCCTTAGTGGCGGACTAGACCACCTTATACCCGGCCTTATCAACCGCCTCCCGCATGGCCTCGATGGTCGCCACCCCGGGGTCGTAGACCACCGTGGCGGCCTCCGCCTCCAGGTTTACCTCGGCCTGACTCACTCCCGGCAGGGAACGCAGGGCTTTTTCCACCGCCATCTGACAGTGGTGGCAAGACATGCCTTCGATGTGGAGCGTAGCTTGAGCCAACGCTAGTGCACCTCCCTTCTATACCCTACCCGGGTACCGATTACATCTCCATTGTAACGGCTGATCACCTTCCAGTCAACATTCTTTCCCGTTATTCTTCCCGCATGTATAGATTTAGGAAATACTGGAAAGCATAATTGTATACCCATATTTGAGGAAGGTGATTGGTTCTCTCCCGTATGTTAAAAAACCTGAGGGTTTCTCTGGCCGTGGCGGCCCTGGCAGTTATCTGGTTCAGCTCGGTCGCGCTAGCCGCACCGCTGGTCCAGACCTACACCGTCCAGAAAGGGGAGTCATTGTGGCAAATTGCCCAGACGTTCTCCACCACGGTAGGGGAGTTAAAATCTGCCAACGGCCTGGAATCAGATCTAATCTTCCCGGGCCAGCGGCTGGTTATTAATTCCGCCGCCGAGGAACCTGAAACTTACCGGGTCACCACCGGCGACTCGCTGTGGAGCATTGCCCAGCGGCATGGGGTGTCGGTCCAGGCCCTCAGAGAACGTAATGGTCTGGAGGCCAACACTATCTACCCCGGGCAAATCCTCTACCTACCAAAGGTGGCGGAGCTTGTTCCAGCACAGGACAAAGCCCTAGAATGGCTGGCCAGGATTATCGCCGCCGAAGCCAGGGGGGAAACCCTGCTAGGCCAGGTAGCCGTGGGCGCCGTGGTTCTGAACCGGGTGGAAAGCGATCGCTTCCCCAATACGGTATACGAGGTGATCTTTCAACCCAACCAATTTGAGAGCGTCAGAAACGGGGCCGTCTACCGGAATCCCCCGACAAGCGCTTATACGGCAGCCAGAATAGCCATGAGCGGCTACGATCCCACCGGTGGCTCCTTGTATTTCTATAATCCCCGGAGTGTCTCCCGGAGCAACTGGATCCACAGTCGCTCGGTCATTCGCACCATCGGCAACCACAATTTCGCCACGTAAAAGCCACGTAGAAAACCAAGGCGGGGCCCATCAGGCTCCGCCTTAATACGTTTTCCGGGAAGAGGCCCGAAATCGCCATCAGAAGCCATGCCAGGCGACGATTTCCTCTAGCGGCACCCGGCGCCCACTCCGTCCATCCTATCTTGTCACCACCATTCTACCATCACCAGGCAGCACATACAAGAGGACGTCTCCAGGTCCGCGAGCCCCCCCCGGTAACCTCTCCGGGCATCATCTCCGTACTATCCATTTTGCTCCTGGCCACCAACTCCCAAGCGCAGATATTGATCTCAGCCCGAATCATGAGGGGTAGCGCGGGCACCTATTCAGACAGTATATGCAGGGCTCTGGGGTCCAGGTAAAAGGCGGCCCGGGAGCCGACGGCCAGGCCATTTTCCAGGCAGGTGCGGAAGGGCAGGAGCACTTCCAGGTCGTAGGCATCATGGGTAAAGCGTACCAGCAGGCGGTGCATGGCGCCCTCGAGGATGACCTGCACGATTACCCCCGCGATCATATTCGGCCCCTGGCGGCCACCGGCGAGCGTGATTTCCTCCGGCCGGACGGCCACGGCCACGTTTGTTCCCACCGGGAAGATCCTTTGCGGGCTTCGCGGCCAAGCACCGGGTCCTTCCCCCGCCCGCCGGCCCCCCTGCGGCCCTACCTGGCTGGCACGAGAAACGGGATTTGCGGCACCTCCAGGCCCGGGACCGGATTCCTCGGTAACTGTCTCTCCGCGCCCGGCACCCTCCGCCAGGCCTGCTGCGGGTACAACCCCTTCCCCCGGGGTCACCAGCACGTCTATTTTCGGCCCCTGCAGGCGCAGGCCGTGGCTGTCGGCAGCCACCACCCTGGCGTCAAAAATATTGCGCATGCCCACAAACCGGGCCACCCGCCGGCAGGCCGGGCGATAGTAAACCTCTTCCCGGGGCCCGTACTGCAGGATGCGGCCCTGGTCCATGACCGCCACCCTCTCCCCCAGGCTGAAGGCTTCCTCCAGGTCATGGGTGACGAATAGCGTGGGGGCGGAAAAAACCTCTCTCACCGCCAAAAGATCCCGCCGCAATCGCTGCCGGATCAGGTTATCCAGGGCGCTGAAAGGCTCGTCCATAAGAAGAAGCCGCGGATTGGCCATCAGGGTGCGGGCCAGGGCTACCCGCTGCTGCTGGCCGCCCGAGAGTTCCCTTACCCGGCGGTGCTCCAGCCCCTCCAGGCGCAGCAGTCGCAGCAGTTCGGGCACCCGAGTGGCCATGTAGGCCCGACCGTTGGCACCGTAGGTAATATTGGCCCATACGTCCAGGTGCGGGAAGAGAGCCGGCTGCTGGAAGACGTACCCTACCCGGCGGCGGTGGGGCGGGAGGTCCACCGGGGGCCGGGCATGGGAATCAAAGAACACCTGCCCACCAGCCACGATCCGCCCGGAATCCGGCTTTTCCAGCCCGGCCACTAGGTTCAGCAGCGTGCTCTTGCCGGCCCCGCTGGGGCCCAGCAAGGCGGTGATACCGGAACCAATTCCCAGGTCAACGTCCAGGACGAGGCCATCCCGGCGTTTTTGTACCCTGACCTGTAATGACAAGCCACCTAACTCCCCTGAGGAGGTGCTGAGAACCCTCCAAGAGTTTTTCTTTCTACCTACCCTCCCATCCCGGCCCCAGATAGCGCACGGCCAGGAGTACGGCCAGAGACACCACCACCAGCAAGGCCGCCAGCACCAGGGCGGCATCCAGGTTGGTCTCCATGGCTGTGTAGATGGCCAGCGGCATGGTCTGCGTGCGGCCGGGCATGTTGCCGGCAAACATGAGGGTAGCGCCGAATTCACCCAGGGCCCGGGCCCAGGCCATCACCGCGCCGCTGACCAGGGCCGGGCGGGCCAGGGGGAGAGTTATCTTAAGGAAGGTGGCGGCCGGCGACCGGCCCAAGGTGAGGGAGGCCTTTTCCAGTACGGGGTCAACGGCCTGGAAGCCGCTCCTGGCGGCCCGCACGAAAAATGGCCCGGCCACAAAGCACTGGGCCAGAATGACAGCCGTCGCGCTGAAGGAAAAACTCAGCCCGAAAATCACCCCCAGCCAGCCCCGCCGGCCGAAGGCCATCAGCAAGGCCACCCCGGCAACGGCCGGGGGCAGGACCATAGGCAGGTCCACCAGGGTATCAAACCACTGCCGGCCCTTGAATTCGCCTCTGGCCAGCAAATAGGCCAGGGGCAACCCGAACAGGATAATCAGCCCGGTACTGACCAGGGAGGTGAGGCCGCTTAGGCGCAGAGCCTGGAGGACTAGAGGAGCCTTAAGGCTGCCCACCACCGCCTCCAGGGACAGGCCGGTAAAAAGCGAGGCTACGGGAAGGATAATAAATATGGCCCCCACCAGGGCCGGCCAGAAAACCCACCTGTTTAGCTCCGGCAACGCGCAAGACCCTCCCCTAATGCCTGGAAAACGTAACTGCTCAGGCCACCGCCTATCAGTAGCGTTGTCAGCGGCCTCGCCGTTACTTTCGCGAAGCTTGATAACCCGGCCGGCGTCTTCAGTCGTTCGCCGTCCGACCTCCGACCGGCCTGGAGGCTGAGTAGTTATTGGGCATGAACCCCCGCCGGGCAAGAATCTCCTGCCCCGCCGGCGACAGGACGAAGTCGTAAAAGGCCTGGCCGCCGCCGGGGTTAGGGGCCGGCCGCAGTCGGGCCAGGACGTAGGTGGCCCGCACCTGCCCTGCCGGCGGCAGTTCCCTGATGACCACCTTATCCCCCGCCGCCACGGCGTCGGTATAGTATACAAAGCCCGCGTCGGCTTCCCCCAGGGTTACCTTGCTGAGAACCTGGCGCACGTTAAGCTCCTGCGACACCGCCTTGGCCAGCACCCGGGCGGCAAACCCCGGCCCCTCCACCGCCTCTATCTGTTCTAGGGCCTGGCGGGTGTACCGCCCCGCCGGCACCTGCTCTGCGGCCAGCACCAGGCGCACCGGCCCGGAAAGATCTTCTCCACCCCGGATGCGGCCGGCCGCGTCCGGGTAGACAGCCAGTACCAGCCGGTTATAGGCCATGGCCCTGGAGGCCGCTACCATCCCCGCGGCGGCGATCTCGTCCACGTAGGCGGTGTCGGCCGAAGCCAGCAGATCGGCCTCTGCCCCCTGCCGTAACTGGTTCACCAGGGTCTGGGTTCCGGCCAGGTTAAATTGCACCTCAATCTCCGGGTGTTTCCGAGAAAAGGCCTGGCCCAGCTCCTGAAAAACGTCGGTCAGGGAGGAGGCGGCAAAAACCACCACCCTGTTTTCCGCCCCGGCGTCTCTCTGGCCGCAGCCGCCGGGGAGAAATAGGGCGAGCAACAGGATAACTGGCAGAAAAACGAGGTTCCGAAGTTGCTTCTTCAATGGATCCTCCTCCAGGGCCACATGACGCCGCATACTCCCTCAAACAGCGCAAAATAGCGGCAGGACCGCCGCCGGTGGCGTCTCCGGCAGCGAGGTGGAAGCGGTGGCGAGGCGGGCCGCCACCACAAATAAAGGCTCTGCGCGAAAGGAGCACAGAGCCTCATTGCTCAAGATTTCTCCTTTCCTGACAAGGGAGGCAACGCCGTTTCCAGCCTTGCCCTGTGAACCCGACCCGGGTTCAGGCCTGAAGGCCATAGGATTTCTCCCGCAGGCCTCCAAGCTCGGAGAACGTTATGTGGTTGTAATTACTCACTCCAACCTCTAACTTCTAACCTCCGCCTTTCCCGGGCCGGCCTGGGCCGCCTCTCGCCCCTTCCCCGCCGCCCTGGCGGCCCAAATACTCACCTCATAGAGGAGCAGGAGCGGCCCGGCCATCAGGAGTTGCGAGATCACATCCGGCCCCGGGGTGAGGGCCGCGGCCGCGACAAAGATAATTAAGATGGCGAACTTGCGGTTCTTGGCCAGCCAATCCCCTGACACCACGCCCCAGTGGGCGAGAAAATATATGATCAGGGGCAATTCAAAAGCCAGCCCGAAGGGGAGCAGAAAGGAAATCAGGAAGGAAACGTATTGCCCGATGCTGATCATGGGCTGCAGGTCCGGTCCGGCAACAAGGATGAGAAAGCGGGCCGCGAAGCGAAAGACGGCAAAGTAGGCAAAGGCCGCTCCGGCCAGAAACAGCACTACTGAGAGGGGCACAATCAGCCTGACCTTGCGCCGTTCCTCCGGCTGGAGGGCCGGGACGATAAACCCCCACACTTGCCACAAAATCACCGGCAAGGCCAGAATAAAGCCCGCAAAAAAAGCCAGCTTGATCTGGGTCATGAAGGCCTCACCGAGGCCGATAAACACCAGGGGTACATGGTACTGCTGTAGCGGCGAAGTCACCCAGTCGTAGAGTTCCCGGCGGAAGAAACCATAAACGATACCCGTGGTTATGGCCAGGGTTACGGCACAAATAACCAGCACCCGGCGCAGATCCTCCAAGTGCTCCATCAAGGTCATTTCTTTCTCCGCCGTAGCCAAACCCTCACCCCCACATCAAGGCCAAGAGCCGACGGAGGCAGACGGCCGTTCGCCGATCCAATGGTGCAAGCCGTTATTAGCCTGTAACTACAAAAACCAGGCGCTCGCTGCCATTTTCATCCTTCGTTGGTGCCACTGTCCAGTGGCATGGGCGTCTACTAAAGGCCACCGCCTATCCCAGCCATGTCGGCGGCCTCACCGTCACTTCCGCGAAGCCTGATATCCCGGCTAGCGTCTTCAGTCGTTCGCCGCCCGACCTCCGACCGGCCTGGAGGCTGTCTAATCATTAGCCCTGTTCCTTGGGCTTCTCCTCTTCCAGCAGTTTGTCCAGGCCGAGTTCCGCAGTGATCCCGCTGGAGGCTTTGCGAAATTCCCGCACGGCGTTCCCCAGCGTCCGCCCCATCTTCGGCAGTTCCCTGGGGCCGAGCACAATCATAGCCACAATAAGGATGATCAGCAGTTCGGAGCCATTGATATTCACCCTGGCATGCACCCCCAGCCACCCGGCATCAAACCCGCAATGTAACTGCTCAGGCCACCGCTATCACAGCCGCTGTCAGCGGCCTCGCCGTCACTTTCGCGAAGCCTGATAACCCGGCTAGCGTCTTCAGTCGTTCGCCGCCCGACCTCCGACCGGCATGGAGGCTGAGTAGTTACCCCGCAATAACAATCTGTCTCCTTATCCCGTCGGCCAGTTGCGGCTGGATCTTCCTCAGGCCTGAGCCTTGGGCTCCTCCTTGTGCTCGCTGGTCTGAACAGCCTGGCTCTTGCCCTCGGAAGCCTCCTTGAACTCGCGGATGCTCTGGCCCAGGGCCCGGCCCACTCCCGGGAGCTTGCCGGCACCGAAAATGACCAGCGCGATCACCAGGATAATAAGCAGTTCAGGAAGACCAATATTGAACGGCATATACTTCACCCCCCCTATATAGTAATACCAGTTGGGGTTACCGTCAACATCTATTTCTTTACCGTTCCTACCACGGCCCGGATTACAGGGGAAGGAAAATCCTGGCTACCCGCAGAGCGACAAACATCACCACCGCCACCGTCAGGTAAAAAAATCCGCCGGCGGCCGCCACCCGGCTTTCCCGCTGCAGGTCCTTCTCGGCCATGGCCGGACGCACCATCCAGAAGGACCACAGCCCGCAGAGCAGCATCACGATCAGCAGCGGGGCGTCAAAAACATCCCCGGCCCAAACCAGGATGTTCCACCACATAGCCACGACCACCCCCTTTTTTCAACCGGGACCCCCGACATCCCAACGCCCGGCCCCTCCACCCAGGCATTCTTGCCCCCTAGGTGGAACCAGCAGAGGGCGAAAAGCGCAGTGACTGCCCTCCCAGGAGCGTCTGCGCGACTCTACCTCTGCGTCCCCACGCGCCGCACGTAGATGTGCGGCTCCACCCTCAACTCCACCGTGGGAAAAATCTCATCCTCCCAGCGTTCCTTGACCTGGCTCCAGTACCCGGGGTACCGCCGCTCCAGGGCCTGGCCCAGGCCGGTGGCGTCAGCCCGCAAGCCCTGCAACCTCCTCAAGGCCGCCTGTACGTGCTCGTTGACGGCCGCCCCGGTCGCGGCCTCAAAATCCCTCAGATACTGTGGGCTGAGGGCATCGTGGGCGTCCTGGTGTTCGGCAAAGGTACCCTCGGTCTTGACCACCAGGATGAAGGTGACCTGGCCGTCTTCCACCAGGGGCAGGAGGCGGGTTTTGGCCGTGTTTATCTCGTATACTTCCACCGCCGACCCCCAGGGGCAGGGGACGACCAGCTCGCCGCCCTTCACCAAGTTGGCCAGCCAGTTATAGCCGGCCACCTCGGTTTCCCCGAGCCAGCCCACCATCCGGCCCCCTTTAAAGACCGCCCCGCCGGCCAGCTTGACATCCTGCTTCCCAGCCACCACCCGCGGCAGCACAAAGGAACGGCCGGTTACCATGGAGCTCTCAACATAGTCCATGTCGGCCCGGGGCGGGAAGCGGGAAGTCTTGAAGCTGTTGGTGAAAAGCTCGTGCAGGTAGCTGGCGTTCACACTGGCCAGCTTCGGCTTCACCTTGAGTACATCCGTGGTCTCCCCTTTGGCCACGTAGATACTGGCATGGCGGCGGACCTCATTGTCGCGGGTGAAGACATCCAGGGCGTCGCCCATGCCCCGCCGGGCCAGCTCCTCCCCGACGACAATCACCGCCATGTGGGAAAAATCCGGAACGCGCTCGACCCGCGTAGCCAGATTCCTGATGGCCGCAAAGATGCTGCCGGAAATGGTGCTCACATTCCAGAAGGGGGCCTCCTGGGTGGTGCCCCCGCCCCCTCCGCCACCCGCCTGGCCGCCGATCATCTTGGCCGGCTCCACCACCTGGATAGTAAGGCGGTACTGCCGGTCGCCCACGTAGCCGGCCGGCTCCAGGCTTTCCCGGGCCGGGCTGGGCGCGGCCCAATCCAGACCGCTGGCCAGGACAAAGGCCCGGTCCTCTATCTCTACCCGGTCCCAGCACCCGGAAGCCAGAAAAAGGAGGAGGGCCGCCAGGCAGGCCACCAGGGACGGCTTGCCCGCGCCCGCCAAAAGGTAAAAACCTGAGCTACCGCTTTTTCGTCCCGGCGTTTTCAGCCGGTTCCCCCGGCCGCTGACCTCCAACTTCCAACCTCCAGTTCAGGCCCGCCGTGCCGGCCAGAGCCCGAGGAGGCCGGCTCGCAGGATATATATGGCGGAAAGCAAGACGAAACTCCCGCCCAGCATCCGGCTGAGGGCAATCACCTGGGCCGCGTTGGGCGGGAGAATGGCTGCCAGGTAGACTAGGGGCAAAACCAGGTAAACCATGGGGGAAAACTCTTTCAGACCCAACACCTGGCTGGCGCCGAAACTGACCAGGTAAAAGGCCACCGCCAGGGCCAGGAAACTCACCAGGATCCAGACGCTGAGGAGGAGGATTTCCTGACGTTCAATAATCATTTCCGGCAGCGTCAGGGCGCGGACCAGGTCCACCACCGGGTAAATCAGCAGGGTCAGGTGTTGCGCGCCGAAGATGCCTACCGCCCCGGTAAAGGTCACTAGGTAAATGAACAGGGTGATGGCGATCCCCCCCAGGGCCGCGCGCATGGCCTGGCTGGAATCCTGCAGCAACGGCGTGATAAAGAGCATCAGGCCGTATCCCTGGAAAACCATATACCCGGGGAAAATGCCTCTTGCCACCGGTTTCAGCCCCTGGTCCATGACCGGCAGCAGGTTGGCGTAATCTACCTGCATCTGGAGAAAAAACATGGTTATCCCCCAGAACGGGATGACGACGGGGAAGAAAACCTCGGCCAGGCGGGCCAGCACGTTCACCCCGTGGCGGACGGCGTAGGCCGCCGTAAGGAGCATGGCGATCATGATGACCTCCAGGGGCGTACGGTCAAAGAGAAAGAGCTTGAGGACGTCGCCGAAAAAGCGCAGGCCGAAGGCCGCGGCCAGGGTGAAGTGGGCCAGCAGCCAGATATTGAGGAAAACGCCGGGTATCCGGCCGAAAAGAGCGGGGTTGTACTGCACCACCGTCTTATCCGGGAAGCGCCGGCTGATGCTCGCGACTGCCCAGACCCCCAGGCCTGCCACCGCGGCCCCGGCCAGCAGGGAAAGCCAGCCGTCGCGGCCGGCAGCGCGGGCCACAAACCCGGGCATGGCTAGGTAATGGGTGCCGATGGCGGTCATGGCCACCAGGAGGGTAAGCTGGATCGAGGCGATCCGGTCCTGCACCACTGCTACCACCCGCTTTCCTTGCGGCTGGCCTGGCGGACTTCATCCTGAGGATGGAGCATCTCCGGGCGGTGCCGGAGGGTGCGCGCCGGGCCACGGATAAGGAGATCCTTCCAGGCGCGAGGCTGGTAGGGGACAAAGGTGGAAAGGTATACGGTGCCGAACGTGTTCAAGGCCACCATGTGAATGTTGATGATAATGAAGCCCAGCATTACCCCGAACAACCCTAAAATACCGGCCGCGAACAGGAGCGGGAAGCGCAGCAGGCGGAAGGCGATGGCCATGTCGTAGGCCGGGATGACGAAGGAGGCCATGGCCGTAAGGGCGACCACGATCACCGTGGCCGGGCTGACCAAGCGGGCCATCACCGCCGCCTGGCCGATGATCAGGCCACCGACAATCCCCACCGTCTGGCCCACAGCCCGAGGCAGGCGGGTGCCGGCCTCGCGGAAGACCTCGAAGAAGAATTCCATGGCCAGGGCTTCCAGCATGATGGGCAGAGGCATGCCTTCGCGGGAAGCGGCGATGGACAGGGCCAGGGGCGTGGGCAGCAGTCCCGGATGGTAGGAAACCAGGGCCACGTATATGGCCGGGGTAAAGGTGGCCACGTAAGAGGCGAAGACCCGCAACAGGCGCAGGAAGGACGCCAGTTCCCACCGCTGGTAGTAGTCTTCCGGGCTCTGGAAGAACTGGCTGAAGGTGGCCGGAGCCAGGAGGGCAAAGGGCGTGCCGTCCACCAGGATGGCTACCCGGCCCTCCATGAGGGCCGCGGCCGCCTTGTCCGGCCGCTCGGTATGCTGCATCTGGGGGAAGGGGGAAAGGACGCTGTCCTCGAGCATCTGTTCGATGTCACCGGTTTCCATGATGAAGTCAATATCAATGGTCGCGAGCCGGCGGCGGACCTCGGCCACCAGGTCAGGATTAACCACGCCCTCGATGAAAGCCACGGCACAGTCTGTCCGGGAGCGCCGGCCCAGGCGCATGCCTTCTATCTTAAGGCGGGGATCCCGGACAAGCCGGCGCACCAGGGCGGTGTTCACCCGCACCGTCTCGCTGAACCCTTCCTTGGGGCCGCGGATGGTGGGCTCGTTGACCGGCTCCTCCAGGCCGCGCATTTTCCAGCCCCGGGTATTGACGACCAGGGCATAGCCTGCGCCCTGCACCAGGAAGGCCGTATCCCCCGAAAGGATGAAAGTGATGAGGTCCTCCAGGTCCCGGCTCTCCCGCACCTCGCCGGCCGTAACCGCCCTTTGCTTCAGGCAGGCCATCGCCGCTTCGGGTTCCAGGCAGCCGGCCCCGGCCCTCTCCACCAGGGCCAGTTCCAGCATCAGGGCCTCCAAGAGGTCCCGGTCAAGCATCTGCTTGTCTACCAGGCCGTCAACAAAGACCACGGCAGCCGGCAGGTAACGGCTGCCCACAGCAAACTCACGAAAAACCACGTCGCTGGATTCGGCCAGGGCTTGTTTTAGAATCTCCAGGTTGCGCGCCAGATCCCGGGTCAGGACAGGCGGCGGTTCTTCCTTTTTTGTTTGCCCACCGGGGTCGGCCGGGCGCAGCGGCAGGGGTTTTTTTGGCACACGACGTGAACTCATCAGCGGCCTCCGCAGGGCCCGGGCCAGGAGGTTTTGGCCCGGGAAAGTATGACCTCGCTATAAAGCGACCTATAGCCCCGGGGCACCGTTCGGTGCCGGACGCGACCGCGTCGCTCCCCCACTAGTTATGTCTCCCCCGGAAGCAGCTTATGCAAACCCAGAAGGCTGCCTGAAAATAGAGGTTAGAAGTTGGAGGTTGGACTTGGTAAGGCGGCTACTTTTCTTCCGCCGGCCCTCCCTCCGCTGGAGGCGCTTCCTCCCCGGTCACGCCCCGCGGCACGACAATGGAAGCCAGCACCATATCCGGATCGGTTCGCACCCTGACCCCCGGTGGCACCGGCAGGTCGGCCACCCTGGCCACTTCCCCCAGCCCCAGGGAGCTTATATCCAGAATCAACTCCGCCGGTAAATCGGCCGGCCGGCATTCCACCTCCACCGTGCGGGCGCTATGCTGGAGTACGCCGCCGGCCTTAACTCCCGGCGGTTCCCCTTCCAGCAGTACCGGGACCTCGGTGACCAAATCTTCCTCAAGGGAGATCTGGTAGAAGTCAATATGGACCAAATCCCGCTTGACGGGATGCCGCTGAATCTCCCGTATCAGCGTGGAGTACTCGCGAGCCTGTCCGTCCTGGATCCGCAGACGGATAAGGGACTTCTCCCCCGCCCGGGCCAGTATTTTCTCCACCTCTTTGGTCTCCACTTGCACGGGTAGGTTGCCCAGCGCTTTGCCGTAAACAACCGCTGGTAGGAAACCAGCCCGCCGCAGCCGGGAGGCGGCCCCCTTGCCTGTCTCTCCGCGCTCCTTGGCCGCTAGCACTAATTCAGCCACTCCATCACCTTCCTCGCTAGTCAAACAGCTTGCTTACCGACAAATCCTGGTGAATGCGAATTATGGCTTCCCCCAGCAAGGGGGCTACGGAAAGTACCTTTAGTCCAGGGTAAAGCCTGCCCTCCGGAACGGGAATAGTATTGGTAACCACCACCTCTTCGATGGGCGCCGACCTCAGCCTTTCTACCGCGGGCCCGGAAAGCACCGGGTGGGTACAGCAGGCGTAAATCTTCGTCACCCCCCGCTCCAGCAATGTGCCGACTGCCTGGGTGATGGTCCCAGCGGTGTCAATTATATCGTCAATCAATATGGCTACTTTACCCTGAACCTCGCCGACTATATTCATAATCTCGGCGACATTGGGAGCCGGACGCCGCTTGTCAATGATGGCAATGCCGGCGCCAATGCGCTCGGCCAGGTTCCTGGCCCGGGGCACCCCACCCACGTCTGGTGAAACCACAACCGTGTTCTGCAACTGCTTGCCTAGAAAGTACTGCGCCAGGATCGGTACCCCCGGGAGGTGATCCACTGGCAGATCAAAGAATCCCTGAATGGCGCCGGCATGGAGGTCCATGGTCACCACCCGGTGGGCCCCGGCCACAGTGATAAGGTTAGCCACCAGCTTGGCGGAAATGGGTTCCCGCCCCCTGGTCTTGCGTTCCTGGCGGGCGTAACCGTAGTACGGCGTCACGGCCGTAATCCGCCTGGCCGAAGCCCGACGCAGACCGTCAATCATTATCAGGAGCTCCATCAGGTTGTCATTCACCGGATAGCAGGTAGGCTGGATGACAAAGACATCAGCTCCCCGGACGTTCTCCTCGATCATCACATTTATTTCCCCGTCACTAAACCGTCTCACCTCGGCCTGGCCCAGGGGCATGCCGATATACCCACAAATCTCCCCGGCTAAATCCGGGTTGGCGTTGCCGGTAAAAATCTTCAATTTCTCATCCACCAAATGCACCCCCAGCTTGGATGTTGGAAGTCAGAAGCGCTCCTTCACACTGAATGGCAGGAACGGACCCCACGGAACGGCCGGGCAACCCCTGCACCAAAAACCGGGCCATACCCTTGCCGGGCCTTCAGCCGCCGCCAGAGTTTTTCTGCTGTTGTTTCTTTTTCTCTTGCCGCTCCTTCCATCCGCCGATATTGACCTGGCGCTCCCGACCCAGCCCCAAGGCCTCGGCCGGAACATCCCTGGTAATGGTAGAGCCGGCCCCGACCACCGCGCCCCGTCCCACGCGCACCGGGGCCACCAGGTTGGCGTTGCTGCCGATGAAGGCCTCATCCTCGATAATGGTCGGCCACTTGTCCTGCCCATCGTAGTTGCAGGTGATCGTGCCGGCTCCGACGTTGACCCCGGCTCCGATTTGAGCGTCACCCAAGTAAGACAGATGGGGGACTTTGCTGCCCGGGCCGACAAAGGTACTCTTCAGCTCAACGAAATCCCCCACCTTGGCCCCGGCAGCCAGCACTGTTCCCGGCCGCAGGTAGGCAAAAGGACCCACCTGACTTCCATCCCCTACCCGACTGGAGAGGACAACGGCATGCATGATAGTGACGTTGTCTCCTACCACGCTGTCGCGCAGGGTCACGCCCGGCCCGATCCGGCTCTCCCGCCCCACCCGGGTGGCCCCTTCCAAGAAACAGAGGGGATAGATAATAGTATCCGCGCCCACGCTTACGCCGGCGTCAACATAGGTATTCTCAGGGTCCACCATGGTCACCCCGGCCGCCATCAGGGCCTGGTTGATCTGCCGCCGGACGATCTTTTCCGCCCGGGCCAGGTCACTGCGACTGTTGACGCCCAGCACTTCCTCGGCCCCGGCCTCCACCGCTACCACGGGCAGGCCCCGGGCCGCCAGCAAGGCGATGACGTCGGTCAAGTAATATTCCCCCTGGGCATTGGCCGGGGAAAGGTGAGCCAGGGCTTCGGCCAGGGGCGCGCGCCGGAAGCAATACATGCCGGCATTCACCTCCCTGATGGCCAGTTCGTCCGGCCCGGCGTCCTTTTCTTCCACAATGCCCAGGATGCGGCCATCCGCGCCGCGACGGACGCGGCCGTAGCCACCCGGGCTTTCCGGCCGGGCCAGGACCAGGGTGGCCGCGCCGCCCGCCTCATGGTGCCTGGCCACCAGCCCCTGGAGGGTAGCTGCGGTTACCAGCGGGGTATCCCCGGGCAGTACCAGGATATCGTCTACCTCTGCCGGCATAGCTTCCAGGGCCAGCCGCACCGCGTCCCCCGTACCCCGCTGGGGCTCCTGGTGGATGTAAGTATACCTCTCCCCTAGGCTTCTGGCCACCAGGTCCGCCCGGTGTCCGACTACCACCGCGATATCGGAAAGCCCAGCTTTCTCGACGGCCGCGAGAATATATGCCAGCATGGGCTTGCCGGCCACCTGATGCAGCACTTTGGGCTGGCTGGAATGCATCCGGGTACCCCTGCCCGCCGCCAGCACTACTGCCTGCAGGCGCGCCATACGACCCCCCACCAACCTCTAACCTCCAACTTCCGACCTCTGTCTTTTCAAAGCCGCCTCCGCCAGGGCCAGATCCTCCGGCTTGTCTACGTCCACCCCCACCTCGGCATAGGGGGAAATGACCGTCACCCCTCTCAGACCCAGCACGTGCGAGAATCTCGCCTCGGCTTCGACCAGGGATAACCGGTGAAAAAGCAGCCTGAGGATGAAGCCCAAGCCGATAAGCCGGGCCAGCCCCAGGGGGTTCTTCCGCAGGGCAATGATAGCGGCCCCCCGCCGGCAAGCTTCAGCCACCACCTCCGGCCGCACGAGAAAGAGATTCCCGCCGCAGACCACCCCTTCCTTCAGGCGGATGTAGGTGCGCCTGGTGCCCGGAAACCTGGCCTCGTTAGTTTCCCGCCGCAGGATGGCGTAATAAAAGTCGGCCGGCTTTTCCTGGCAGCGGGCCAGAAAGTCTTCGATCATGACCGACGTCACCATGGGGATATCGCCGGTGACCACCAGCATCCACTCCCGGGGGGCGAGGGCCTGCAGGCCGTTGGCCAGGCTTTCCAGCACGTCGTTGCCAGCCGGAGCCAGGATAAGGCCCTCCCGGTCCCGGTAGAGAGAGCGGAGGCTCTCCGGGCCCACCAGGCATACCCGCCCCACGCCGGCGGCGCCCTGCACTGCCTGCAGCACATACTCTATCATGGGCTGTCCGGCCAGGGGAATGAGGGCTTCCTCCATCTCGTACCCCGGGATCTTCGCCTGCCCGCCGGCCAGAATTAAGGCCTCAACCTTCACGCCAATTCGCTCCTGTCTGCCCCTGCCTGTCTCTGCTCCTAAGCACCCGTGAGGTCCCCTTGCAGCAGGCTGAGGATCTGGTGCTCGGCGTTCTCGATGTGCTCCGCCGCCAGTTGCTGGGCCACGGCTACGTTTCGCTCGGCAATGGCCTCCACGATCTGGGTATGTTCCTGGAGGGTACGCTCCATGCGGCCGGGGTGAGCCAGAGACTGATAGCGAAAACGCTGGATCTGTTCCCGGAGGTTGGAGATTATCTGCACCAGCCTCTGATTACGGCTCGCCTTATAAACGATGTCGTGGAACTCGGTGTCGGCCTGAACCAGGCCCTCCAGGTCCTGCTGCTGCACCGCTGCCGCCACCCGGTGCAGCCGGCGCTCCAGTTGCTCCAATTCCTCGTCGGTGATCCTTTCCGCTGCCAGCCCCGCGGCCAGGGACTCCAGCGCCTCGCGGATCTCAAAGACGTCAGCAATGTCCTTGGTGGAAATGTCGGCCACATACGCCCCCTTGCGGGGCACCATGACCACAAAACCCTCCAACTCCAGCTTGCGGATCGCCTCCCGTACCGGGGTGCGGCTGACTCCCAGTTCCTCAGCCAATTGCACCTCCATCAGCCTCTCCCCCGGCTTCAGGCGGCCGGCGATGATGGCCTCCCGCAGGGTCTCAAAGACGATCTCCCGCAGGGGCCGGTAGTTTTCAATTTCAATAGGCGAAAAGCGCCTTTCCATACGCCCCTCCAGTCATTGGCAAGGTTTTCGTCCCGAAGCCGCCGGCGCCGGAAGCGGCACGGCCGCCTGCCCCCCCAGGGTGCAGGCCATGTCCACCCAGGGATACCAGGGCCGCAAGGCCTCCGCGGCCCGGCGGGCTTCCTCCCGGCCGGGAGCCACCCCATAAACACACGGCCCGCTGCCGGACATCAGCGCCACCAGGCCGAGTCCCTCCATCCGGCTCTTTAACTCCCCCACCTGGGGATACGCCTGCATTACCGGCCCTTCCAGGGAGTTGCGGAGATTGGCCAGCACGCCCTCCTTCCGCCCGTTGCGCAGGCCCCTGGCCACCCTGGCGCTGGCCCCGCAGGTGACCTTCCCGGTCTCATCCCAGAGCCGGTAGGCGGTCGCGGCCGGTATCTGCAGGGCTGGCATGGCCAGCACCAGCCACATTGGCGGCGGGGGCGGGAGCCAGACAAGCTCCTCGCCCCGGCCTCCGGCCAGAGCGGTAGCCGCCATCACCGCAAAGGGAACATCACTGCCCAGCCCGGCGGCTATCTCCAAAAGCCCACCCGGCGTCAGGCCCACGCCGGCGAGGGCATTGAGCCCTACCAGCACCGCCGCGGCGTCGCTGGAACCGCCCCCCAAGCCGCTGGCCACGGGGATGTTCTTCACCAGGTGCACCTGCACCCCGCCCCGGAAACCGGTGCGCTCCCGCAAAGCTTCTACGGCGCGCCAGGCCAGGTTTCCCGGGCCGGATGGGACGCCGCTCCCGGATACCGCCAGTCGGGTGCCATCCCCTCCCAGCTCGACCTCTACCCGGTCGGCCAGGCTGATGCCCTGCAGCACGGTACTGATCTCGTGAAAGCCGTCAGCGCGCCGGCCGTAGACCTCCAGGGTGAAGTTTATTTTCCCGTAAGCAGGCAGCTCAAGCCGCAATCTGCCACTTCCCCGCCCGGTAAAGTTTTGCCGGCCGCCTCTCACCTGATGGGATATTACTTCCCCTCTCTTGTCAGCCTATACCGTCAATCGTTCAGCTCATGCAGCTCGCCGGTGACCAGGTAAATAACCCGTTCACCGATATTGGTGGCATGATCAGCAATTCGCTCCAGGTAGCGACTGACAAAGAGGAGATGGGTAGCTTGCTCGATGGTGCGCGGGTCTTCCATCATGTAGGTGAGGAGTTCCCGAAAGATTTGCGCGTGCAAGTGATCTACCAGGTCATCGTCCCGGCTCATGCTGTAAGCCAGGTCCACGCTTTCTTCCACATAGGCGTCCAGGCTTTCCTTGACCATCCTCTGGGCCAGTTCGCCCATGCGGGGGAGATCAATCAGCGGCTTGATAAAAGGCTTCTTCCCGATCCGGTGCACTGTCTTAGCGATGTCGCAGGCATGGTCGCCCATGCGCTCCAGGTCGCTGATTATCTTGAACCCGGCGCTTATCTTGCGCAGGTCCTTGGCCATGGGCTGCTGGGTAGCCAGGAGCTTAATGCAGCGATCCTCAATCTGCAGCTCCAACTTGTCAATAACCTGGTCATTATCTACAACCTTCTGCGCCAGCTCCTCGTCCTGGCGCACCAGGGCCGTCAGGCTGGTGGCGATGGCCTGCTCCACCAGACTCCCCATCCGGAGAATGTCCTGCTGCAGTTCGGTCAGGGCATTCTCAAAGGTTTGCCTTGGATTACCGCTCATACCGTTCACCTCGTTTCTAGGAGCATTATATCACAACGGGCGGGAAAAGGCATCCTGCTGGCGCAAAAAACAAGGCCCACTTCCTAGAATCCGCTCCCGAGATACAGCAACCCCTGGTCCTGCATTTCCTCCAAAAGCTGGCAAAAAGGCTCGGCCACCGCCGGGTCAAACTGGCTGCCGGCACAGGCCCGTATTTCAGCTATGGCTTCAACCAGGGTTCTAGCTTTTTTATACGGGCGGGTAGTGGTCATGGCATCGAAACTGTCCACGACGGCCAGGATCCTGGCCAGCCAGGGAATGTCGTCTACGGACAGGCCGGCTGGGTACCCCCGGCCGTCGTAACGCTCGTGATGGTAGAGCACTATCGGGGCCGCCGGGACTAATAAGTTTACCGAACGGACAATTTCGGCTCCCCAAACCGGGTGCTTCTTGAGAATGTCCCATTCCGGGGCGGCCAGTGCCCCCTTTTTGTTCAGCAGTTCCCGGCTGACTTCAATCTTGCCGATATCGTGCAGGAAGGCGCCGTAGCGCAGCCAGCTCATGTCTTCGGCGGAAAGGCCCAGATGGCGGCCCAACAGGTCGGCATACCGTACGACCCGCTCGGTATGGCCGTAGGTGTAGCGGTCCTTGGCATTGATTACGGTAATGAGGGTCTTAATGGTGTTGAAAGTCTCGGGCTGTGCTCCCTTACCCACCAAGGAAACATCATCCAGCAGCTTAAAATACAGCTCCACATTGTCCCCGCCGGTATCCTTGGCTTGGTCCATGGCCGCCCCGGCCTGCCGGAAAAGGCTGGCCGCGTCCGTGCTGTTTACCGGATAGGTGGCCACCCCCGCGGATACAGTAACATTCCACCCCCGGCCATTACTTTCACCCCTGGGCACGCGGATGGACTTAACCGCCTGGCGGACATTGTCGGCCACTTCCATGGCGTCGGAGGCCTGCATATCCAGCAGCAGTACGGCAAATTCGTCGGCATTGAGCCTGGCGACCACGTCCATGGGCCGTACCAGGGAGCGCACGGTTCTCCCCACATGTTCCAGCAGGGCATCCCCGGCCTGGGACCCGAACAGTTCGTTGAAATTCTGGAAGGAATCGATATCAATTCTCAGCAGCGAAGCCGAGGTATGGTAGTGGCCGGCCCGCTCCAGTTCCTCCTGCAGGCGCTGCTGAAAAAAACGGTGGTTGTACAGCCCGGTTACCTGGTCGGTGATAACCATAGCCTCCAGTTGTTCCTTGGCACGAGCCAGCTGCTGCCGGAGGCGCACCTCTTCAGTGACCTCCCGGTACAGGCTCATGGCCCCTACCACCTGCCCCTTGTCATCAAAAAAGGGGAGGAAGTCACAGGAAAAGACCCGGTCCCCGGTCAGGTGCGGGTAGGTCCTCTCCAGGCGCGTAAAGGCCTTGCCGGTCCGCAGAACCTCCTCCAGCTTGCACCAATAGTCTCCGCCGGAGGTGTAGACATGGCCCTGGTGGAAAATGTCCACGTGGCTCTTGCCCAGGACATCTTCCGGTCGCAAGTTAAAAAGCTCGCAGGCGGCCCGGTTGACAGATACGATCCTGCCATCGCGGTCCACGGTTATCACGCCGTTGGCCGTAGTTTCCAGGATGAGCTCATTGGTACGCACCAGTTCCTCCTGGGAGCGCCGGTTGAGGCCGCCGGCCACGGCCCGGGCCCAGACCAAGGCCAGCCACTGGGATAGAATCAGGTCCTCCCAAGGCTGGAGGGGTAGGAGTAACCCCACCACGCCGGCTACTTCCCGGCCGTCCGGCCCTACCCGCACCGGCACGCCAACGCTGCACCACGGCTGCAGGAACCGGCAATAGTGCCCGTCACCACGGACGGTGAAAGGGCGCCCGAGAACCAGGCTGGTGCCCAGGCCGTTGGTACCCAGGTATTCTTCGCGCCAGCAGTTGCCGGGCGATAACGGCAGGGAATCACTCCGGCTGAAGTCTCCGGTCGTCCAGCCGTCCAAGAGATAACCCTCGGCATCCGCCACCAGCCAGGCAGCCGGCCTGGACGGGCCGCTATTGCCGGCCAGCATCTCCCATACCGCATGGACTTCCTCCAGAAGGCCGCCAGCCCGCGCCCGGCGCCCGGCCAGGGCCTCGGCACCCAAACAACAGCGCCGGCCCGCCTCGGGATCCACCCCGGCCGCAACGCAACGCTTCCACGAGGCTTCCCTCTCTTGATCCCGCTCTTCCCCGTCGTAACCCAAACAGCAACCACCCGCCTGAGAGAATTAGGACTTCCATGTGGCCACAAACGCCACCTTGCCGGCGGCGACACCAGCAAAGACGGGAAATGGCGGCTGCGGCGCAAGGCCGGCATGCAAGCCCACCTCCACCCCCCAAATCCCAGCTTGGTGCTTTTTGCCTCCCAGAGGGTTTATGATTCGCCATTTGGAGACGTTTTCCTGCTAAAATTCGGCTTTTTCCTAGGCTGCTGTATGTCGGGCGCGAAAATCGGCCTTTCTGGAATGAAACACATGGTCCTGGAAGCAACAAAAAAGCGCGTCCCCGGGGAGACACGCCTCGAAACAGGTTATTTTGCCCCGCGCGGATCGCCCACCGGGATTTTGATCTTCTGCCCCACCTGCAGGTTCTCTGGATCAAGGCCCGGGTTCAACTGCTGCAGCCTCTCTACCGTGGTGCAGTAACGCTGGGCTATCTTCCACAGGGTATCGCCGCGCTGGATTACGTAATAGCGCAGGCTCGGCTCAGGAGCCGGTGGGGTCGGCGCAGCCCCGGCTACCCGCACGTCAGTAACCACCCGCAGTTGCCGGCTCTCGGTTACCACCACCCGCACGGCCAGAATCGCTACCTGCTGCCAGGGGAAAAGCTCGGGATTGAATTCCTCGCCCGGTACCTCACCGGCAAAGATGGCGCAGATATTCTCTGGATAGGTCGGGCCCCGGAAATCTACGTTTTCTACTCTCCCGGTAATATCGAGGCTCATCCGCTTGCGCGCCCCGGCTACTTCCACGAATACGGTGAAGGGCTCGGTGAGGCTCTCCTCGTAAACAGCGTCGTCGCAAAGACCGACATAATAAACCTGCTTGACCACCGTGCCCTCTACCATGATCTTGTCGGTGAGGATTTCCGTCTTGCTGCGGTTAATCTCCACCCGGGTATCAACGTCGGCAATCTTCTTTACCGGCCGATCAAAGGTCACGGACTGTTTCAGGTTAACCTGCCTGGTGGCCTCTCCCACCACGTTGGCGACCTTGATTAGTTCCTTGTCTACCTCAATGCCGGGGCCCTGCACCTCGGTCACGATTTCCAGCTCGGTTTCCTGGGTGACCTTGGCCGTGACCTGCAGCACCGCCGTTTGCCGGGCCGACGTATCCCCCAGGAGATCGTGTTCCACCGTCTCCACCTGCACCCGCACCTGCACGTGCATGTTCGGTTCCGCGCCGGGGATCTCCACGAAGACGCGGAAGGGCTCGTCGTGGCTGAGCTCGTAAACCGCTCCAGTGGGTTCCTCCACATAAAATATTTGTTTGTGCAGGCTGCCTTCAATCATCACCTTGCCGGGGATAATCTCGCTGGCAACATCCATCACCCGGGCGGTAGCGTCCTTGATCTTCCTCACCTGGCGCGGGAAGGTTATGTCGCCGACCAGGGAAACCTGTTCGCTATCCTCCCCCACCACCGTCTGTACCCGCAGCTTCTCCTTCACTACCTTTAGCTCCATCCCAGGGGCCTTAACGTCAGTGACTACCTCCAACTGCACCGTCTCTGTGACCTTGACGAAGACCTCCAGCACCACCGTTTGCCGCCAGTTGTTGTCCGCCAGCGGGTCATGGGCCAGGTACTCTACCCGCACCTGCACGTCTACGTTCATCCCGGGTCTAGCTCCGGGTATGTCTACGAACTGGGAAAAGGGTTCGTCAACCCCCATCTCGTAGACGGCATCTTCCTGATACAGGATCCCGCCCACCGTGTCCGTCTCGGCGGCTACCCAGTACACCTGTTTATGCAGCGTGCCCTCGACGATAATCTTGTCATCAATGATGCGCGTATCGGTCACGCGCACGGAGGCATCAGCGTCCGCCACCTTGCGGGCCCGGACTGGAAAAGTTATATCGCTGACCACGGTGGCCTGAACAGTGTCCTCCCCCACAACATGCTCGGCTTTCAAACGCCTTCTGGTAACTTCGATCTGGCCTGCCAAAGAAATCCCCCCCTCTATACAACAATCTTATGAGGGAGCAGGTCAGTTGTTGACGCCCACCCTCAGGTAAATTATGGAGGATACCCGGAGCATTATCGGCATAAGGCCGATAGTTTCTTTACAGGCTTACGCCGGGCCATCACTATATTGGGGGAGGGATACTATGCCAGTATATAAAACAAGACAAGATCCTTCAGGATCAGTCGGGACCCGCATCCGTAGTTTGCGCCAGCAGTTGGGGCTCACCCAGGAGCAGTTGGGAGAGAGGGCCGAACTGCATTACAGCTACATCGGCCAAGTAGAACGTGGCGATAAGATGCCGTCCCTGCGCTCCCTGAAAAAGCTGGCCGCCGCACTGAACGTTGATCTCCATTACTTCTTTGAAGAAGAAGCTCGCTATGCCACCGCCCCGTCCGCCAACTTCTGGCAAAAAGAGCTCCTTTCCCTGACCAATGACCGCCCCACAGAAGATATTCGTGTGGTGGTGGAAATGGCCAAAACCATTTTTCAATATTTGGATAAAATAAGAGAAGCCCCTAAATGACTTGACACGTACCGGCGTTTTACGGTGTAGGCCGGGCCGGTGCCTGGCGGTTGGGAGAAGCGTCATGGCAGACGTGGCAATCCTCGGCACGCTGCTTCAGCGGGTCCTGCCGACAAACACCGGCCCGCATCTGGGGGATCACCACCCGGCGCCCGTCCGTCTTGCTGTAAAGGACAACCTGCTCCCGATATCGCTTTTATCACCATCGGCCTCATCACGACCGGGTTCGGGCTGGCCGTTGTGCCCTGGCACCTCGTGCAGCAAAAAATAAAGGGCTCGGATTATGCAACTCTTACTCGCTCACCTTGGTTTGCGGCTGCCGCTCCGTACCAATTTTTGCCAGCAGTCCTTCCAAAACCGGCCTCACCATGGCCCGGATGCGCTCCTTGCTCCAGAAACGCTTATCCTCCACCGGAATAGGACTGGCCTGGATTTCCTCATAGATGATCCCCACCACCACATCCACCACTTCATCCAGCCCCATCTGGCTGCTCCGGTATAGTTCTACCCCCCGGTCTACGGCCCGGAACACAATGGCCCGGATCTGGCGCCAGCCTTCCTCGGTGAACCCCACCCGGCGGTATACGCCGTACGTCAGCACGCCGGCCCACAGGGCCAAAACCCCAAGAATGAAATAAAGCATTCCCTCCATCCTTATCCCCCCCGGCCTATGATATGCCGGGAAGGAAGTATCCGTTCCTGGGAGGCTGCCGGCAAACTTCGCCCGGCTTTGTTGGGACAGCCGGCAGGTCACTCACGTACCCGAGGTGGGCCGCTTTTTCTTCACGGCCCACAGCCAACCTCTTTTTCTCAATCTCTGCCCGGCAATGGCACCCGTACTCAGTCGCCGATAAAGTGCTGGGTGAACATCTTCCCGTAGGGGCCACCGTCCACGATGCCTATCCCCACCCGGGTAAACCTGGGGCTGAGGATGTTGGCCCGGTGGCCAGGGCTGGCCATCAGGGCCTGGTGCGCCCGCTCCACCGTGCTGGCCCCGGCCAGGTTTTCCCCGGCGTAGCGGTACTTTACCCCAGCGACCCGCATCATGTCAAAGGGCGAACCGTATGTAGGCGAATTGTGCCCAAAATAACCGGCCGCAATCATGTCCCGGCTCTTGAGACGGGCGGTTTCCACCAACCTGGGATCAACCTGCAGGGCCGGCAGCCCGTTTTTCGCCCGCTCCTGGTTGATCAACGCCAGCATTTGTGCCTCGTCAGCCGTCAGGGCCGCGCCCTCCGGCCGGCTTTCCTGCGTTACCTGCGGCCTCCCGGCGTAGGCCTGATCCAACGCCTTCAGGGTAGCCGCGTCGGCGACTCCAGTCGTCTTAAGGTGGTTATCCTTCTGAAAGGCCATTACCGCTGCCTGGGTTTGATAGGTAAAGATCTTGTCCACCACACCCGGATTGTAACCCAGGTCCTTAAGCTTCTGCTCCAGTACCGCCACCTGCTGCCCGTAACTGCCGTAGCGCAAAACCCCGGTGTCAGTTACGGGCTGCTCCTGGGGCTCCACCGTCCCCGACGGGCCTTCCAGGAGTTCAACCTTCATCACGCCGTCCTGCCAGTAAATGCGGTAGTGAAAGGTCAGGGTCTGCGCCCGGGCCGGCAGGGCCAGGCCGGTGACCAACAGGGCTACCAGTACTACGGCGGCAATCCAGCGTATCCTCACCACAGGCATGTCCCTCCATTTCTTGACTTTATTACAAGAATTCGCCGCCGGAAAGAGAAACCCTTTTGGTAAATAGAGCCAGGTTACCTGCTGATAACCCGGACAAGAAAAATCCCCGGGGTCGGTCCCGGGGCTCGGGGTCGCGGACGGGGATTTCATGCGGGGCTATTTCCGGATGCGGGGTCTCGTTGGGCAGCGGGGTCTCGTCGGGATAACCCGGGCGGATTTCGGCTACCACGGCCATGCTCCTTTCTCCTGGTGGACTGGCAGACGCTCACGACACCTGCCTAACCTCTAACTTCTTTCAGTTTGCCCCCGGCCCGGCCCGATTATAAGCCGAACAGGGAAAGCACCCACAGGAGGAAGGCCGCCACCCCGGCGGCCATCAGGGGGCCGACCGGGATACCTCCCAGCAAAACAATGCCGAGCAGGCAGCCGCCGACCAGGGCCACCATCAGACCCGGCTGCTCCTGAAGCATCTGCAGGCCCTCCAGGTTGAGGCGGGTGGCCAGCAGCCCGCCAATGAGGGCCATAGCTCCAGGCAGACTGAAGACAGAACGGCCCAGGTCCGGCCAGGAAGATTTGGCTTCGGCCAGGGGCACCAGCACAGCCAACATCAAAAAAGTAAGGCCGATCTGGAGGGCCCACTTCTCCAGCCAGGGAAACACCACCCCGTGCAGGTCAAGGAACTCCAGCAGTAGCAGGAAAGCCGCGGCCGCGACTATGACCATGGACCTGGCCAGCACGCCCAGGACCAGAATTAACGCCATGAGCAGGTCAGCGGCCTGCATATGTTCACCCCCACAGCTTTACCAATATATGCCGTAAAGGGGACAGGTAGAACATTTCGGGGGTCAGAAGTCGGAGAGCAAGACCGCAAGGCCCGGTCAGGGTGTGTCTCGGCGGTCTGGTGGCGCGCCACGTGATCACCGCGGCTAGCCTATGACCTCCCTTTCTGGTATTGCCACCACCAGCAGGCCCGAGGCCCGCAGGGCCCCCAGGCCCAGAATTTCCGGGCGGCAGTCAAATTCCGCCGCCAGGGCCAGGAATTCCTCCCGGAGGATCGGATGCCGCAGGATACGCCTGAGGGCCCGCCGGCCCACCAGCCGGGCCAGGCTGCCCGGGGCCATTGTCTTCTCCACCCGGCAGCCGGTATCCGACAGGAGGCCGGAAATTTCCCCCGGGGTGAAGGCCACCACGGGCGGGAAGAGGCGCCCCGTCAGACCGGGAACCCACCGGGCCGCCCGGGCCAGGGCCGGCGGAACCTCCCAGCAGCCTGTCTGCCAGAAACGCCGGCTGTAACGCAAGTGCGAGCCGAGCCAGGCTTCGGCCCGAACCCCCACCGGTAACTGCCCACTCCGGCTTACCACCGACAGGATGATTCTCCCCCTGGCCACCCGGGCCAGTTCGGCCACGGCCCGCCGCGGATCCGGAACGTAGGAAATAGGGGCGTCAAGACAAAGGACCAGGGCAAAGGAACGGTCAGCAAAGGAAAGGTTGTCCACACTGCCGGCGACAAACTCTACCCCGTCAATCCCGGCCCGGGCCGCCTGCCGGCGCCCCACCTGGAGCATGGTCTCGGAGAGGTCCAGGTGCACCACCCGGTACCCCCTGGCCGCCAGGGGCAAGGAATACCGGCCCGGGCCGGCCCCGGCGTCCAGGACCGGCGCTCCGGCGGGTATGGCCGGCAGTACCCTCTCTATTTCCCGCCGCACCAGGTCTGTATAGACCCGCATCTCCGGGTCCCGCTCCCGTTTCAGTTCCCGGCCCCCCATAGTGATCCCAGAACTGCCGGTGCTGTAAAATACCCGCCGGTATGTAGTCTCCGGCCACCCTCTCTCCCTACCTTCCCGCGCCGGCGTCCGGGTCGCCGGCCACCACTTCACCGTGGCTGAATTGGGGCACCACCGCGTACCGGCCCACCCGGGCGCAAAACTCCAGGTCGGCTCCCAGGCCGAGCCGGTCTAGGCGGCGGCCGTGACCGGTGGACTTCAGGAGGTCGGGGATCCGCCCCTCCCACTGGCGGTATACGGCCCGGGCCGCCACGGCCCCATCTCCGAGTTCCAGGCTATTGCCGGCTTTGGCTATCATGTCCAGCAGCATGCCGGCGCAGGCAAAGTCCTCCAAAGAAAAACCGCCGTCCGTACCGGCACAGGAGATAAGAACATCACCTTTCCGCCGCGCCAGCCACCCCGCCGCTGCCGGCAGGTTCAGGAAACTGGCTACCAGTACCACCGGACTGGCCGCCAGGAGCAGAGCCCGGGTGCCGTTGGTGGTGGTCAGCACCACCTTGCGCCCGGCCACCGTCTTCGGGGTATACTCCCTCGGGGAATTGCCCAGGTCGAAGCCGGGCAGAGGCAGGCCCCCGCGTTCCCCGCCCAGGAGATAACCGCCCGCGACAGCTAAAGCCCGCGCCTCGTCGGGATCCGCGGCCGGGATTATCGCCGGGCAGCCGTTGGCCAGGGCCGTGACCATGGTGCTGGTGGCCCGGAGCACATCAATCACCACGGCGATTTCCGTACTGGTTTTTCCTGCCAGGGGCAGGACTTCTAACCGCATCTGCCGCTACTCCCTCCGGCCAGAACAAAGCCGGCCACATTCATCCCTCCGCGGCCACCCTGCCCACCTGCCTCGGCCGGTAAGCCGGCGGGGTCTTGCGACCAGTAACGGCCCCGCGGTCTAGTCAAGAGCCCCGCAGCCGGTCCGGGATTATGAGCCCGCAGCGACCCCGGCTGCTCGCCGCGGGAGGCATTCCCGCAAGGTGTCACTCCGCAGCCCCCGCCGCAGGGCCTCAAGGGCCAGCACGTCCGGCGGCTGGATATTACCCAGGTTGACATTGGCCCCGAACCGCACGATGAGTTCGAGTTGCTGGCTTTTTCGAGGCGCCTCCCAGATCAAAACTCTAGGGTCGGACAAACTTCTCACCAGGGCTTCCAGTTCATCCACCTTGATGGCCCCGGCGTCGTCGTAGATGACCACTCCCTGCCCGGATTCCCGTCCCTCGACAATGACCTTTAAGGCCCCGTCTTCCAGGTCGCGCCATACCTGCTCCTGGAGCTTCAGGGTGGCCACCCGGTCCTGCGGATGCTTCTTCCCAATTTCCGTCAGCACCTTAAATCCACCATCCAGCGCCATCTGGATGGCCCGGGATCTTTCTTGCGGGGGCATGGTTACCGTCCCGTCTGATACCTCAATGACAGTATAGCCCATTTCCCGGGCCTGCTGCAAGAACTCCTTGAGCTTGCCCTGCAGCCAGGCAATCTCCAGGAACGTGCCCCCAGGGAGAATATCGGCGCCGCTGCAAGTCACCAGCTCAATTTTCCTGGCCAGAAGGTCGTGGCTGTATAGGGCCGATGTGCCGAAGCCGAGCTTGATGAAGTCTATGAACCTACCGGCCACTTCCAGCAGTTCCGCCGTCTGGCTAAGGCCCAGGCCTTTATCAATGACCATGGTCAACCCTTCAGTACGCGGCTTCTCCTTTCTCCCGGTCAGGGGAAAGTCCAGTACCTCTCCCCACCCGTTTCCCGCGGTAGTTTCGCCCATCAACTGCCCCTCCCCACGATGATCATCCAGGCGGTACCAGCACCGCCCGCCGACTAACTGGTCTAATCTATGCGCGGGCGGGGTGGTCAGCCACAGCCCTTCTGCCGGAAGATTCTACCATCATAAATGCCGGCCAGCGTGGCCACCGGGAGCGGGACCGGGAGCGAAGCATAGAAAGCAAAGCCGGCGGCATAATAGTCAAGGTAATCCCTATCAGGAAAGCAGGTATGCCCATTGCAGCGCTCGATGCGCCTGGCCTTCACCGTTCTCTGTACCGTGCCCTTTATCATGGTTCTGGGCAACTCCATGCTCATCCCCATCCTGCCGGAGATCAAGGCTAACCTCGGGCTGACCCTCACCCAGGTAGGCCTTTTGATAACCGCCTTCTCGGTCCCAGCCGGGGCGACTATCCCCGTGGCCGGGGTCCTCTCCGACCATTACGGCCGCAAGACCATCATGGTTCCGGCCTTGGTAATCTACGGCCTGGGTGGCCTGGTCAGCGGTTCTGCCGCCGGGCTCCTCGCCCAGCCCTACTCCTGGATGCTGGCCGGCCGCGTCATCCAGGGCCTGGGGGCCGGCGGCACGTACCAGCTCGCCATGGCCCTTACCGGGGATATTTTCACCACCCAAGAACGTACCCGCGCCCTAGGCCTCCTGGAGACCGCCAACGGCCTGGGCAAGGTGATAAGTCCCATCGCCGGCTCGGCCCTGGCCCTCGTTATCTGGTTTGCCCCCTTCTTCGCCTACGGCCTGCTGGCCATCCCTGTCGCCCTGGCCGTAGCCAGGCTGGTACCGGAGCACCTGGAGGAAAAGGAAAAGGCCCGGCTGGACCTAGGGGCCTATTTTCACTCGGTGGGAGACATATTCAGTGCCCGGGGCGGCGCCCTGGCCGCCTGCTTCCTGGCCGGAATGTTCGCCCTGCTCATCCTTTTTGGCGTCCTGAGCTACCTTTCCGACATCCTGCGGCTGCGCTACGGCATAACGGGATTCGCCAGCGGCCTGTTAATCGCCATCCCGGTAGGGCTCATGGCCCTGACTTCGTACCTGGCGGCCGATCACCTGAAGGAAAACGAAAACCACCTCAAAGAAGCCATCCTCATCGGGCTGATCCTCATGGCTGCGTCCCTGATGGCTATCGGACTGGTAACCAATATCTACCTATTACTTATGGCCCTCAGCGTCATGGGAACCGGCACCGGCACCATCCTGCCGGCTGTCAACACCCTCATCACCGGAGCCGCTGCGACCAGAGAGCGCGGCCTCATCACCTGCCTGTACGGTGCCATGCGCTTCTTCGGCGTGGCCTTGGGGCCGCCGGCCTTCGGCCTGGTCACCAGCATCGGCCGCCTGCCCCTCTTTACCCTGGCCAGCCTGACCGTGGCCGCCGTGGCCTTCGCGGCCTACACCTGGCTCCATGAAGGCGTGCTGCTGCCGCCCCGCCCGGCATAACCCGGCCGGAGGTCGAATGTAGCCCTACACGACGCCGGCGACATAGCAGGCCTGGTTAGGAATAGCGTCCAGCATTACCTGGGCCAGGCGCTCGCGGCCGCCGGAAAGATACAGATAACAGCACACCAGGAAGACAACGGCTGCTCCCAAGCCGGCGAAAACAAGGGCCGACTGTACCGGGTGCATGGAAGTAGACTACCCCCTTCGTTATTAATTCCTCTATGCTTAACTGGTCGGAAATCCTTTCTTGTCCCCGGGGGACCGGGCGCGACTGGCGGGGTGCGTCTCCCATACCGGGAGGCACTGTCCGCTGATACGAATGGTATAATCAGCGATCGGGCCGGGAATTTATTGTCTTCGGATGCTGGCCGTGGTATGATACCGTTAAAACTTGAGCTTACGGGGGGAAATCATGGGCAGGAAACTTATTATTACTATTGCCATAGTAGCGGGCGTTTTGCTGGTGGTGTTTCTGGCCAGCAGCCGCTACCTGCACGGGATACCGGAGGGGCCGGGCCCGGCCGGGGATAGCTCGGGGCCAACTGCGGCTGCGGATTTTACCCTTACCGACCTGGAGGGAAAGACCGTCTCCCTGGCCGATTTCCGCGGCCGGCCGGTAGTGCTGAACTTCTGGTATACGGGGTGACCCACCTGCCGGGAGGAGATGCCTGCGGTGCAGGCATTTTATGAGAAATACCGGGGACAGACCGCCCTCTTGACAATTAACATCGGGGATTCCGCCGAAAAAGTCAAGGCCTTCATGGCCGAAGGCGGCTATTCTCTGCCGGTGCTGCTCGATACGGGGGGAGAAGTGGCCCGGGCCTACCGGGTAAATGGGGTCCCCAGTACCTTTTTGGTTGACAGCCGGGGGAACCTCGCCGGTTACTATCCCGGGCTCCTTACCATGGATGTGCTCGAGGGTCTAACCCGGAAGCTGGAGTAGACGGGCGGCGGTCAAGACCCGCGGCCCAGCTCGCGCAGCTCACGGATTCCCCCCTGGCCGGGATTGGGCCGAAAAAGCCCTCCCGGCCATACTTTGGCGTATGATGCTGTCTATCCGGAGGCTATTTAACAACCGGCACGGGCCGCATAGGTGGATGCACACCGGACGGCTAGCGGGCCAAAGCCAGACGAAGTTTGCGGGCCGGATCATAGCTATTACCCGGCCGCTTCCTCTCCCTCCACCATTCCATCTACTGTTACCACCAGGGAGCGCACCGGCAGCTTTGCCCCGGCCCGGGCTACTGCCGCCCGGACAATCCGCTCCAGCCCGTAGCAGCAGCCGACTTCCATATGGGCGATGGTGATCCCTGCCAGGTCGTTCAGGGCAATGATGCCGGCCAGTTTTTCCACGTAGGCCTCGGCGTCGTCCAGCTTGGGGCATCCCACCACCAGAGCCCGGCCCCGAAGCAAAGCCTGGTGGAAGTCAGCACAGGCGAAGGGCACGCAGTCGGCGGCTACCAGCAGTTCCGCCCCCCGGAAAAAGGGGGCTTTGGGGGAAACCAGGGCCAGTTGCACCGGCCAGTGGGCGAGATGGGAAACCGCCGGCCCGTGGCCAGGATCAAGTCCTCTGGTGGTCGGCAACGGCTCCCGCTCGATGACCCGGGCCGCGGCAGACGGGCAACCGCAGGGCAATACCTCGGCCCCGGTCGCATCTACCCCACCCCCTTCAGGCCCGCGGGGAATCTCCCGGGCTTCCGCGTGCGCGCCTGCCGGTCCGCTTCCGCTGGCTTCGCCAGCGACCCCGGCTGTTCCCGGAGGATAAAGGCGTGCATCCCCGGCGACCTCAGGACCGGCCAGCCCGCTCGCCAGCCCAACGCCAGCCGGTCCCTCCTGCGCGCGTTGCCAGGCTTCCACCGCTTCCGGGTCAAACTCCTCGGCTTCCCTTTCCTCTACCGTCAGCGCCCCCTCCGGGCACTGCTCGATACAGGCTCCCATGCCATCACACAAGGCCGCGCTCACCAGGCGCGCCTTGCCGTCCACTATCTGCAGGGCAGATTCCGCACACCCCGGGACGCAAATGCCGCAGCCAGTGCACTTGTCCTCGTCAATGTTGATAACCAGACGTTTCATGTTTCGTACCCTCTTTCCACGCAGTTTGTTACTGCAAATATAGCTCACCTCGGGGACCAAAGCTGTGATGTAAAGCATAGATTCGGTGTGATTTTTATCGCCGTGGAAAGAGGTCACCGGCGCGGCCGGGATAGCCGCGTCGGAAAATGCAAAAAAGCCGGGAAGCAGCCTAGGTACCGGCATACCCGACTGCTTTCCGGCTCGGGGCAAGACGTAGGGCCACCACTTACCCGGCTGGTCCTCCCGGCCCCGGGGCCATTCCCGGGACAGGAAACTGTCGCCTGAAGCTTTCTACCCGGCGTCCGGACCGGCCCCGGAGGCCACGTACCCAGCCACCAGGTCACCCACCTGGCTGGTGGAATACCCCATCCGCCCGGCGGCCATGCTCTTTAAGTTCTCCCGGCAGGCGCGCATCACGGCCTGCTCAATGCCAGCGGCAGCCTGGGCCTCGCCCAGGTGGTCCAGCATCATCCCCGCAGCCAGAATGGCCGCCAGGGGGTTGATCACGTTCTGACCGGCATATTTCGGTGCCGAGCCGCCGATGGGCTCGAACATGGATACTCCTGCCGGGTTGATATTCCCGCCGGCCGCGATGCCCATCCCGCCCTGGATCATGGCCCCCAGGTCGGTAATGATGTCCCCGAACATGTTATCGGTGACGATTACGTCAAACCACTCCGGGTTTTTCACCATCCACATGCAGGTGGCGTCCACGTGAGCGTAGTCCCGGGTAATGTCGGGGTATTCCCGCCCCACCTCGTGGAATACCCGCTCCCACAGGTCGAAGGCATAGGTGAGGACATTGGTCTTACCGCACAGGGTGAGCTTTTTCCTCCGGTCACGCCGGCGACAGTACTCAAAGGCATACCGGATACAGCGCTCAACCCCTTGGCGGGTGTTAATAGACTCCTGGACGGCCACCTCGTCCGGGGTGCCTTTACGTAAGAAGCCACCGGTCCCGGCGTACAGCCCCTCGGTATTCTCCCGCACCACCACCAGGTCAATGTCCTCCGGCCCCTTGTCCTTCAAGGGGGTTTCCACCCCCGGATATAGCTTCACCGGCCGCAGGTTGACGTACAGGTCGAGCTCAAAGCGCAGGCGCAACAGAATCCCCTGTTCCAGGATGCCTGGCTTTACCTCGGGGTGGCCGATGGCCCCCAGGAGAATAGCATCAAACTGGCGCAGCTCGTCCACGGCTCCTGCCGGCAAAACTTCGCCGGTATTGAGGTAATGCTGGCCGCCGAAGGGAAAGGTGACCGTTTCTAGCTTGAACCCATAAACCCCGGCCGCAGCCCGGACCACCTTGAGGGCTTCCCCCACCTGTTCCGGCCCGGTACCATCCCCGGGGATGACAGCAATGCGATACACTAGACAAACCCCCTCAGTTACACGCTAAGTACCCAAAAACATAATTACGGTGACGTGTTCTAACGGCGCTCAGGTACATTATGAGCGATGCCTACTCGCTCATTGGAGGGCTCAGCAGGCACCGTATTTACGAAAAGCAGTACTAAGGTCGGACCTTTCTCCTTTTGGCCGCCTTTCCGGCCGGCAAAACGCGAACCGTCTCCAGGAATCCGGCAACGCTCTCCTAGCGGAGGTAGTTAAAAGGATTGGTCGGGCCGCCGTTGACCAGCACCTCAAAATGCAGGTGTGGTCCCGTGGTCCGCCCGGTGGAACCCACCGCCCCGATGACTTCCCCCCGAGCCACGCTGTCCCCTACCCTTACCTTGGCTGCTGAGAGGTGGGCGTACCTGGTGGCCAGCCCGTTACCGTGATCAACAATAATTTCCCGGCCATAGCCGCCGTTCCAGGCGACCACGATGACCGTCCCGGCCCCGGCGGCCCGCACCGGATCGCCCGGGGCCCCATCAATGTCAATGCCGGTATGGAACTCCCGGCCCCGGTACCCGTAGCCGGAGTTTATCCTGCCCGATAGCGGCCAGGCCAGTACCCCGGAGCCGCTGCCACGGGAGGCGAGGGTCACGGTGGCCCGCGTACCTCGGGCCACAATCTTTGGGACCGGCTCCCGGACTACCTTTTCTTCTAGCAATTGTTTCTCCACCGGCACGCCATTATTCTCCACCAGCCGGTAGCGCAGGATCTTCTCACCGTCAACTCCCTGCTGTCTTACCTTTTCCTGCCCCCGGTACAGGCTGCTGTCGTCCTTCACCTGGGTGGGATAGGGGATAGCCTCGGCCTTCTCCACTTCCCTGGTTATCTTCACATGCAGCAGGGGGTCCAGCTTGACCAGGCTTATCTCCTGCCCGATGACCAGGCGGTCCGCTGCCTCGAGTTGGGGATTGGCTGTCTGCAGTTCCTCCACCGTGAGGCCGTTGGCCCGGGCGATGCTCCACAAGGAATCGCCCTCGGCGACCACATAAGTCTCCTTGCGGCTACGGCCATAGAGAAGAAGGGCCTTGGTCTCCTCCGGGTCACTAGCCTGCCAGGGCGAAACCAATTGTGGAACCACCTTCGCCTTTTCGACAAAGGCCACCGCCTGCACCTGGCCCTGTTTCCCTTGGAGGTAATGATCCTTGACCACCGCCAGGAGGCCCGTGGCCGTGGCCTCATCCTGAAAGATGCCCACCGTCTTGCCGTTCACCACCAGAGAATAGCTCTGCACCTGCCAGTCGAGTTTTTCGCCCAAGGCCTGCTGGAGCCGCTCCGCCGGCGTCAGTTCACCGGCCCGGGCCCGGGTGGGGACGAATTTCACTTCCTTTGCGGCTTTCGCCTTTTCCCACCCGGCGTCTCCTATCTTCTGGGAAGCCTGAGCCAGCAATTGGTTTACCGTTTCAGGATCGGCCACTATTCCCAGCCGTTGGCCGTCTACCATCACCACGTAGGCCGGTGGGGGCAACAAGTATACATATGCTCCCCCCACGGTTATCGCCAGCCCCGCGGCCAGCACCGCGGGGAAAATGATCTTCCTTTTGGCCGTCCTTCCGGCCACCAGGTGCCACCTGATGGCCCGCAGCCGCACCCACCCGGCCACATCCCTGCCTGCCGGGAGCTTGACCACCCACCCGGGCGCTGGCCACCTGCCCTTTTTGCCGCCCCCCGGGGCCTTGCCCTGAGGGTCTTCCCCGGCCGCAGCCCGCATCAGCCGGTCCGCCACTTGCTTTGGCCGCTCGTGGTGGCTGCCGTCCGCCAATCCCCCTCCCCCTCTCTCCTGGTAAGAATATATGCGGAAGGCCTGTCCAGGTTTGCCAAAAAACCGCCATTATTTTACCATGAATGACCCGTATTCGCAAGCGAATACAAGCTCCGTCTTATTCCTTGATCCACTTAAACCCTTATCACTTCTACCCCTATTGCCCGTAATTAAAGCCTACGCGCGGAATCACCGCCGGTGCTGTTTTGCTCTCCATCTACTTGCTACCTGCCCTCCACAGGCCACAGAGTCATAAAAGGTCGCAAACCTGCAGGTAAATGGCGCATTCCAGCCGCTTCTTCTCCAGCTCGCACCCCAGGGGGTCCGGCCAGCCGATCTCGCCGGTCACATGCCAGGCATTGGCCCGGCAACCGCCGCCGCAGTAAAAGCGCGCCCAACATTCCCGGCAGGGCTCCTGCTCCAGCACGTTGACCCGGCGGAAAGCCTCCTGCCGCTCGGGGAACAAAATGCCCCGGGAAACGCTGCCTAGGTAAAACTCCGGTTCGTGCACAAGCTGGTGGCAGGGGTAGAGATCGCCTGCCGGGGTAACCGCCAGATACTGGTGGCCGGCCCCGCAGCCGGCCAGGCGCTTGGCGAGGCATGGCCCCTGGGTCAGATCCACCTGAAAATGAAAGAACAGGAAAGGGTTACCTCCCTGCCGGTATTCCAGGTACAGGTCCACCAGGCGGTCGTACTCCTGGCAGAGGGTCTGGACCAGCTCCGGTTTGAGAGCATACGGCACCCCCGCTGGAGCCACCACCGGCTCCAGGGAAAGACGGCGAAAGCCGGCCTCCAGGATAGCCCTGACATCCCGGGTGAAATCCTGGTTCCAGCCCGTATAGGTACCCCGGATGTAATAGTTCTCGCCCCGGCGGGAACGCACCAGCCGTTGCATCCGCGGCAGCACCGCCGCATAGCTCCCTCCCCCGCCGGCCAGCGGCCGCATGTGGTCGTGTACTTCCGCGCGGCCATCCAAGCTCAGCACCACCTGGAACCCTTCCCGGTTCAAGAAGTCTTCAGCCTCCGGCTCCAGCAGCAGACCGTTGGTGGTCAGGGTGAAGCTTATCTCTTTGCCGGCCTCCGCGGCCCGCGTCCGGGCATAGGCAGTGAGTTCCTTGACGACGGTGAAATTCAAGAGCGGCTCGCCGCCAAAAAAATCTATCTCCAGGAAGCGCTGCCCCCCGCTGGCCCGCACCAGGAAGTCTATGGCCAGCCTGCCGGTAGCGGCCGCCATCAACTGCCGCTGGCCGCCAAAGCGGCCGGTGCCGGCAAAACAGTAGCGGCAGCGCAGATTACAGTCGTGAGCCACGTGCAGGCAGAGGGCCTTGAGCAGGGGGGCAGGAGCCTGTCCCGCGCGGGCCTCCGGGTCAGGGGCGAGAAGGGAGCCGGCCCGGTACAGGTCGGCCAGTTCCTTCACTACGCCGGCGAAGGCCTCGGTCCCCATTGCCTGGCCGCAAAGGGCAAAGGCCCGGCGCACGTCGCCCTCGGCCTGCCGCAGGGCGGCCACCACTGCCGCCGCTACCTCGTCCAGAAGGTGGACAGCGCCGCTATTCACATCCACCAAGATATACCGGCCGCGGTAGTTAAACACGTGGAGATTCCGGTGCCAGGCCGGCCCGGTATCCCAGGGTACCTCCACATCGAAAAGGTAGCCAAAGTTGGCGGCCAGAACGCATGCATGTCTGTCCGGCCCGCCACCGCCGACCAGCGGCCGGTACACCTTTCCCGGGCGGCCTCCCCGGACCGCTTTACCGGGCACGCCCGGAAAACAAAACCTGCCCGGCAGCCCGTCCCGAAACGCAGGTTTGGTTGCCGACAGTCAAGGAAGTCTTACACGCCGACTGGCAGGACACCTGGCAGGCGCCGCAGCCGCCGCTCTCCAGGGTGCAGTGCAGCCGGGGGTTAACCACTGTCACGATATGCCTCTTGGCTTGCTGTTCCACTGAGCTTCCGACCTCCCTTGCAAATATTATAACTACTCGGGTAGCCAAGTAAGAAGAAATTCTACCTCCGCTGCCAGAATCCTGCTGCCGCCAGAAGAACGGCCGGGCGGCTCCAGGAATTGCGCCACCAGCTCCTAGCCGAAGCGCCCGGTGATATAATCCTCGGTGCGCTGGTCCCGGGGCCGGGTGAAAATCACTTCCGTGGCATCGTACTCGATGATCTGACCGTTGAGGAAAAAGGCCGTGCTGTCGGAAACCCGGGCCGCCTGCTGCATGTTGTGGGTGACGATGACGATGGTGTAACGCTCCTTGAGCTCGCGGATGAGTTCCTCGATATGGAGGGTGGAGATGGGGTCCAAGGCGCTGGACGGCTCGTCCATTAAGATTACCTCCGGCTCCACCGCCAGCAGCCGAGCGATACATAAGCGCTGCTGCTGGCCGCCGGAGAGCCCCATGGCCGAGCCCTTGAGACGGTCCTTCACCTCGTCCCAGAGAGCCGCGTCCCGCAGGCTCTTTTCCACGATTTCGTCCAGACGTGAGCGCTTGCGGGTGCCGTGGATGCGGGGGCCGTAGGCCACGTTATCGTAAACGCTCATAGGGAAGGGATTAGGCTTCTGGAAAACCATCCCCACCCGCTTACGCAGCCGTACCACATCCATGCCGTTCCCGTAAATATCCTCGCCGTCCAGCAGCACCTGGCCCGAAATCTGCACCCCGTCAATGAGGTCGTTGAGGCGGTTAAGGGTGCGCAGAAAGGTCGTCTTCCCGCAACCGGAGGGACCAATCAAAGCCGTAATGGCCTTCCGGCTGACCTGGATCCGCACGTCCTTGAGCGCCTGCAGGCTCCCGTAATACAGGTTCAGGTTGTCTACCTCGATCTTGATCTCCTGATCCATGCTGGCCTCCGTTTAGCCGAACCGGCCGGTGATATAGTTTTCCGTCCGCTCATCCCGGGGCCGGGTGAAAATATCTTCAGTCGACCCGTATTCCACCACCTCACCGGTGAGGAAAAAGGCGGTGTAGTCAGCCACCCGACTCGCCTGCTGCATATTGTGGGTAACGATGACCACCGTATACCGCCCCTTCAGATCCCGCAGCACGGCCTCAATATGCATGGTGGAAGCCGGGTCCAGGGCCGAGCACGGCTCGTCCAGGAGCAGAACCTCCGGCTCCAGGGCCAGGGCCCGGGCCAGGCATAGCCGCTGCTGCTGGCCCCCAGAAAGGTTGGCCCCGGAAACTTGCAGGCGATCACGCACCTCATCCCAGAGGCCGGCCAGTCGCAGGGCCATTTCCACCCGGCCGTATATCTCCTGCCGGGGAACGCCGTCCAGGTGCAGGCCGGCAGCCACGTTGTCAAAGATGCTCATCGCCGGGAAGGGATTCGGCTTCTGAAAGACCATCCCTATCCGCCGCCGCACCAACACCGGGTCCACGCCCCGGCCGTAGATATTCAGGTCGCCGAGCCATACCTGGCCGCTGGCCCGCGCCCCCCGCACCACCTCGTGCAGGCGGTTGAGGCAGCGGATGAAGGTGGACTTACCGCAGCCGGAGGGACCGATGATGGCTGTAACCGCTCCCGGGACCACGGTCAGGTTTATGTCCTGCAGGGCCTTAACCTTGCCGTACCAGGCGCGCAGGTTTTGAATTTCCATGCCCAGGGCCAACTCATTCCGCCCCCCTATTTGCGCAGGCTGACGGCGATCCGGGCGGCCACGCTGGTGGTCAGCACCATCAACACCAGCACCAGGGCCGCCGTCCAGGCCTGCTGCTGCCAATCCTTGTAAGGAGAGATGGCATACCGGTAGATATATACCGGCAGCGAAGCAATGGGCTCACTCAGGGTATGATGCCAGAAGCGGTTGTTCAGGGCCGTGAACAAGAGCGGCGCCGTCTCCCCGGCCACGCGGGCCACCGCCAGCAACGACCCGGTGATCAGACCGGCAGAGGCGCTGCGATACACGATACTCCCCACGGTACGGGCCCGGGTGGCCCCTAAGGCTAGAGAAGCCTCCCGCAGGGAATTGGGGACCATACGCAGCATCTCCTCGGTGGTCCGGGTAACAAGGGGAATCATGATAATGGCCAGGGCCAGGGCCCCGGCGTAGGCGGAAAAATGCCCCGTCCGGATCACCACCACCACGTTCACAAAGATACCCACCACGATGGAAGGCACGCCGGTGAGCACGTCACTCATGAACCTGACCGTGCCGGCCAAGGGCCCGCGGCCAAACTCGGAGAGATATGTGCCGGCCAGAATACCCACCGGCAGGCCGAGGATACAAGCCATGGTAACCATGGTGAGAGTGCCGACAATGGCGTTGGCCATCCCCCCGCCCGGCTCGCCCACCGGTTTTGGCAACTGGGTGAAGAACTCCAGATTCAGGCCGGCCAGCCCGCGAGAAATGACTAGGGCCAGCAGGCTGACCAGGGGTACCAGGACAATGGCGGTGCAGACGCCGGCCAGGCCGAGCATCACGTAGTTTACCAGCTTGCGGCGCCGGAACCGGCTCATTCTCAGGCCTCCATCCTTACCGGACCGATGGCTACCCGCCGTACCAGCAGGCGGGCCACTATGTTCAGGATCAGGGTAATCACAAAGAGGATGAGGGCAATTTCAATCAGGGCCGCGGCATGCAGCCCGTAGGTGGCCTCAGCGTAAGAATTGGCGATGATGCTGGCCATGGTATTGGCCGGCGCAAAAAGGGAGATAGAGATATCCAGGGAATTGCCGATAACCATGGTGGCCGCCATGGTTTCCCCCAGGGCCCGGCCTAGGGCCAAAATGATGGCCCCGACAATTCCCGAGCGGCCGTAGGGAATAACCGCCTTCCATGTAGTTTCCCATTTGGTGGCCCCCAGGGCCAGCATGGCCTCCCGCTGGTGGTTGGGCACGGCCATAAGCACATCCCGGGAAACCGCGGTAATGGTGGGCACTACCATGATGGCCAGGATCAGGCCGGCAGCCAGGATGCCCACGCCGAAGCCCGGCCCCTGAAAGAAAGGCAAGAACCCGAGATGTTCCGAAAGCCATGGTTGCACCATGTTCCGCAGCCAGGGGGCCATAACAAACAGGCCCCACACGCCGTAGACCACGCTGGGAATGGCGGCCAGCAATTCCACCATAAAAGAAACCGGGGCCCGAAACCAGGGCGGAGCCAGCTCGGCCAGAAAAATAGCCACGCCGATACCCAGGGGCGCGGCCAGGATCAAGGCCAGTAAGGAAGAAGCCAGGGTGCCGTAGATGAAAGGCAGGGCACCGAAATGCTCGTGTACCGGATCCCAGTCCATGCCTACCAAAAAGTGCCAGCCAAGGGCCTGCATGGCGGGTATGGAGGCCACCAGCAATTGCAGCACCATTAAGCCCGCCAGGAAAAGGATGGCCACCACCATCACCAGGGTCAAACCGGTGAACAGGCGATCGCTGCGGCTGCTGTACCTTCCCCTGCCCTTTCTGTCCTCAAAAGTCAAAAAGACCAGCCCTTCTTCTCGCTAGCTATCGGCACAGTTAGAGTAATTCTGCACCGGTTACGGGATTCCTCCTAGCGGCGCAAAACCGCAACGCGGCTCGCCGGCAAAGGCAAAACCGGCCGGAGCCAAAAACAAGGGAGCCCCGCAAGTGGGCCCCCTTCGCAGTTTCCTGGAACTGTTACAGCAACGGCTTCCCCTGGTAAGTGACGCTCTGGAGCTTTGTCTCCACCATCTTCACCACGTTATCCGGTAAGGGGGCATACAGCAGGTCAGCCGCAAATTTTTCGCCATCGTGGACCGCCCACCAGGCAAAGTCCACCACCGCCTTGCCCTTAACCTGATCGTCCTGCTCTTGATAGATTAACAGGTAGGTGTAGGTGGCAATGGGATAGGCGCCATCGCCCGGGGCATTGACAATGGAAACCCGCATGTCCTCGGGCATGTTGGCCGCCGCCCCGGCCGCGGCCGCGGTAGTCGTTGCGATGCTGGGCTCAACAAACTTGCCCGCCTGGTTCTTGAGGTAAGCATAGGGCAGGTTGTTCTGGATGGCATAAGCCAGTTCCACATAGCCGATGGCGCCTTCCACCTGGGATACCTGACCGGACACGCCCTCGTTGCCCTTGGCGCCGATACCCACCGGCCACTGTACCTCCTTACCCTTGCCGGGACCTTTGGCCCAGTCCTGGCTCACGCTGGTGAGGTAGTCGGTGAAGGTGTAGGTAGTACCGCTGCCGTCAGAGCGGTGGACTACGGCAATGTCCTTATCCGGCAGGTTGAGGTCCGGGTTCAGTTCCTTCAGCTTAGGATCGTTCCACTTCTTGATCTTGCCCATGAAAATGTCGCTTACCGCCTGGCCGTCCAGCTTCATCCCGGAGCTGATGCCCGGCAGGTTGTAGGTAACCACAACCGCGCCCATGACCGTGGGGATGTGGATGATCTCACCCGGGGCAGCAGCCAGTTCCTTGTCACTCATGGGAGCGTCGCTGCCGGCAAAGTCCACGGTCTTCTCGGTGATGCCCTTGATGCCACCGCCGCTGCCAATGGAATCGTAGTTCACGGTGATATTGGGGTTAAGCTTATGATACTCGTCCATCCACTTGGAATAAAGCGGGTACGGAAAAGTAGCCCCGGCGCCATGAACCGATACCGGCTGCGTGCCGGCTGCCGGACCCGTGCCACCACCGGCGCCTTCTGTCGTTGTCCCGCCCTGGGGGGCCTGCTCTCCGCTGCTACAAGCGGCTGCGGCCACCATCATAACCAGTGCCATCGCTAGTACGAGCAATATCCGCCCTGTCTTGCCTTTAAGCATTTTGCCTGACCTCCCAAAAATCTTAGTGTGGGCCTGCCGGCCCGATCGCTTACAGCCTCCATAGATCCCGATCCGGTAACCCCGGCCAGCCTGCCGATCCGTATCTTGGCTCCGCAGGCCGGGAAAGCTGAATGATTCCCTCCCTTCCGTCAGGCGGTACCTTGGTTATTATAACGCATCTATGTTAAGATAAAATGATCTCTAGGTTAATTTAGTGTTAAATTTCCCGCTGGACACCCCCCGGTATTCCCCGGCAAAAATTTTACCTAAGCTTAACCAAAAGAACGGCCCAAATATGCTATACTCCTGTTACCGAGATCCGACCCGGAGTCGCGCCGGCACCGCTGAAACCGGCTTCCAGCTTTCAGCAGATGTGCCGAACTGAAGAAATATGCCAAGCAGCAACCCGGCAGCAAGTACGTGGGGGACCGGCGCCATGAGTCGGAAGGAACAAAAGAGAGAGGTAAACGCGACGGGGCAGCACGCCTTCGCCCTCTGTAAGTGCCGTCACAGGTCGGAAGGGACAAAAGAGAGGGGTAAACGTGATAGGTGAAAAACGCTTGTTGTTTCTCTGCACGGGCAACTCCTGCCGCAGCCAGATGGCCGAAGGCTTTGCCCGGCAAATGCTCGGGAGCGAATGGGAAGTATCGAGCGCCGGGATCGAGCCGGCCGGCCTCAATCCGCGGGCGGTAAAAGTAATGCGCGAGGTGGGGATTGATATCAGCCACCACACCTCCGACCCCATCGCCCCGGCCTTGCTGGCCGCGTGCGACCTGGTAATCACCCTGTGCGGGGACGCCGAGGACCGCTGCCCCATGACCCCGCCCACGGTCCAGCGACGGCACTGGCCCCTGGAGGACCCGGCCCGGGCCACCGGCAGCGCGGAAGAGATCATGGCTAAGTTCCGCCAGGTCCGGGATGAGATCGCGGCCAGGGTGCGGGCCCTGGCCACCGAAATGGACCAGGCCGTCTGCTAGCCCCTGAATTCCCGCCCAGGTTGCCGTAAGGGCCACCCCCCGTGGTTGCCCCTTGGGAGGGCGGCCACAGGGGACATCTCAGCCCCTAAGGGAAAGCTCCGGCCGGCCGGCAGGGGCTTAGGCGGCCTCCCGCGCGGGACGGAAGGTCAGCTCTTCCCCACCTAGCGCCACATCTACCAACACCCGGTCACCAGGAACAAATTCTCCTTGCAGCAAGCGCATGGCTAGCGGGTTCTCCAGGTACTTCTGGATGGTGCGCTTCAGGGGCCGTGCACCGTAGGCCGGGTCGTATCCCTGGCGGGCCAGGAAGTCCTTGGCCGCGTCACTTACCACCAGTTCCAACTGCTTTTCGGCCAGCCGGCCGGTCATCCGAGCCAACTGGATATCTGTAATCCGCCGCATATGCTCCGGCGTGAGGTTATGGAAGACGAGGATTTCGTCTACCCGGTTGAGGAACTCGGGCCGTAAGGACTGGCGCAGGGCTTCCATCACCTGCTGCCGGGCTGCTTGCGGGTCACGCATACCTAATTCCTGGATGAGATGGCTGCCGATGTTGGAGGTCATAATGATCACGGTGTTGCGGAAGTCCACCGTGCGCCCGTGGCCGTCGGTAAGGCGGCCGTCGTCTAACAGTTGCAGCAAGATATTGAACACATCCGGGTGGGCATTCTCGATTTCGTCCAGCAGGATTACCGCGTAGGGCCGCCGCCGCACGGCCTCGGTGAGTTGCCCGCCTTCCTCATAGCCTACATAACCCGGTGGCGCGCCGATCAGCCGGGATACCGTATGCTTCTCCATGTACTCGCTCATGTCCAGCCGCACCAGGGCCCGTTCGTCGTCGAAGAGAAACTCGGCCAGCCCGCGAGCCAGCTCTGTTTTACCGACGCCAGTAGGGCCAAGGAAGATAAAAGAGCCGATAGGCCGGTTGGGGTCGGAAAGCCCGGCCCGGGCCCGCCGCACCGCGTCGGCTACGGCGCGCACAGCTTGGTCCTGGCCCACCACCCGCCGCTGCAGGCGCTCCTCCATGTGCACCAGCTTCTGCATCTCGCCTTCCAGCAGCCGGGATACCGGGATGCCGGTCCAGCTCGCCACCACTTCGGCAACGTCGTCTTCAGTCACTTCCTCGTTGAGCATCTGCTGCCCCTGTTGCACCGCCGCCAGTTCCTGGTTCAGTTGCTGCAGGTACTTTTCCGCGTCCGGCAGGCTGCCGTAGCGGATTTCTGCGGCCCGGGTAAGGTCTCCACGACGCTCGGCCACCTGCTCCTCATGTCTTAATCCTTCAATCCTCTCCTTGGTGGCCCGGAGGTTATCAATCAAGGCCTTCTCGTGCTGCCAGCGCTCGCGCAATTCCCCGGCTTGGGCCTGGAGTCTGGCCAACTCGGCATCTAGCTTGGCCAGGCGCTCTCGCGAAGCCGGGTCGGTCTCTTTGGACAATACCTGGCGTTCGATCTGCCGCTGCCGGATTTCCCTTTCCACCGTGTCAATTTCCGTGGGCACGCTGTCTATTTCCATCCGCAGCCGGGAAGCTGCCTCATCAATGAGGTCCACCGCCTTGTCAGGCAGAAAACGACCGCTGATGTAGCGGTGCGAAAGTACAGCCGCGGCTACCAGGGCGGTATCCCGAATGCGCACCCCGTGGTGTACCTCGTATTTCTCTTTCAAGCCGCGCAGGATGGCAATACTGTCTTCTACCGGTGGTTCGCCCACGTAAACCGGCTGGAAACGGCGCTCCAGGGCCGGATCCTTTTCTACATGCTCCCGGTACTCCTTCAAGGTGGTGGCCCCGATGCAGCGCAACTCGCCCCTCGCCAGGGCGGGTTTCAGCATATTGCCGGCATCCATGGCCCCTTCCGCGGCACCGGTGCCCACCAAGGTGTGCAACTCATCAATGAAGAGGATGATCTCGCCCTGGGCCGCCTCGATTTCCTTTAAAACGGCCTTCAAGCGCTCCTCAAACTCCCCGCGGAACTTGGTGCCGGCTACCAGGCTCCCCAAGTCTAGGGCGATCAACCTCTTATTCTTCAGGCCTTCGGGCACGTCGCCGGCCACGATCCGCTGAGCCAGGCCTTCGACAATGGCTGTCTTACCCACCCCCGGCTCGCCGATGAGCACCGGGTTATTCTTAGTCCGCCGGCTCAAGACCTGGATCACCCGCCGGATCTCGTTATCCCGGCCGATCACCGGGTCCAGCTTGCCCCTGCGGGCCAATTCGGTGAGGTCCCGGCCGTAACGTTCCAGGGCCTGGTACTTTTCCTCTGGGTTAGGATCGGTAACCCGCTGGGTGCCGCGGATTTCTTTTAAAGCCGCGAGCAAGGCCTGACGGGTGGCGCCAGCCTGCCGCAGGATCCGCCCCGCGGCTCCCTGCTTAGCTTCGCTCATGGCCAAGAGCAGGTGTTCGACGCTCAAGTACTCGTCTTTTAGCCTTCCAGCCTCTTGCCAGGCTGCATTCAGGCACTCGTTAAGCCGCGAGTCGAGGTAGATCTGCCCGGCCGTGGCGTAAACCTCCGGCAGCTTACGCACCTCTTCTTCCAGTTGGCGGCTGATGGCTGGCACGTTGGCCCCTACCTTGGCCAGCAGCGTGCGGGCCATGCCTTCCGGTTGGTCAATCATGGTCAGCAGCAGGTGTTCCGGCTCGATCTGCTGCTGGCGCAGTTCTCTTACTTTTTGTTCGGCCTCTTGCAGGGCTTCCTGGACTTTAATTGTCAGGCGATCCAGACGCATCTCGCTCACCTTCCTAAAAATGGGGGTCACAAGTCAGGAATAACGCCTCCTAATTTCCTCCTGGCTGGCGTTGCGGTCCACACGGAGCATCTGGTAATAGTCCTTAAATTCCATGGGCCTTCCCCCCTAAACATAGCGGGAGGATAACCTCCCGCTCGCTAACAGCTTATTCTACCTTTACCTGCACCTGCTTGCCTCCCGCGCCCTCCACCTTAGGCACGGTGACCTCCAACACGCCATTCTTAAAGGTAGCCTTGGCCTGTTCGGCCACTACCTTGCTATCCAGCGGGATGGACCGCTGGAACGCACCGTAGTAGCGCTCCCGGCGGTAGTAATTGTTCCCCTGGTCCTCCTTTTCCTGAGCCACCTGACCCTTAATATTGATCGCATTCTCCGCTACTGTAACTTCTACGTCCTTGGGGTCAATACCGGGCACGTTGGCTTTCACCACAATCTCCTTGTCCCGATCTATGACATCCACCGAGGGCTGCCACCACCCGTCCTCCCGCCGGGGAACGAGCGAAGGAAAGCGACTAAAGGCATCGTCGAATATCCGGTTCATGGCGTCCCGCACTGACGCCAATTCGCGCACCGGCTCCCATGGTACTAGACTCATTCACCCTCACCTCCTTAAATTACTTTTACTTGCACGGTCTTCGGCTTCACTTCTTCTGCCTTGGGCAACACTACCTGCAACACTCCATCTTTGTAAGTGGCCTTCACGGCATCAGGAGCACGGATTGCTACAATTTGTCATCCCGGACGAAAGGCACGAACATTTACCTCACCCCCTGGACAAATTGTGTTTAATCCTCTAACCACTCCTCCACTGAAACACCGATACGCTCCTCAATTCTTAGAATGACCCTGACGCCGGCAATGTTGACGCCAATTTCTTCAATCAAACGGCGGACGTGCAGCAGCCGCTCGATATCGGCCTGGGAATAGCGCCGGGTATTGCCTGGCGTGCGGGTCGGATGCACTAATCCCGCCTCTTCGTAAATGCGCAAAGTACGTGGGTGCACGCCCACTAAATCAGCAGCCACACTAATATTGTAAACAGGCTTATCATCGGCTACTCGCATTGCTCTTTATTCTCCCCCTGCTTTCCTCTATACGCAGCATAAAACATGCCAATAACATTGTCAAGTTTTATTACTGGCCTCTTGTATGAATTTGACAAACCAATTGGTAGCCCATCGGGCAATTTCTCGTTCTTACTGGCTCACGCTCCATTTTTTAGCATTTTTCGCTGCACCTTCAACCCGAGTTCGACAGTCCATAGGTAAACAGTAGCCCGAAAGCCTTG